>JAFQPM010000017.1 GCA_017411745.1 Clostridia bacterium
CGATACCTTCGCCGCAGGCGACAAGGTCGACGTAACAGGTATGACAAAGGGTCGCGGTTACACGGGCGCTATCAAGAGATGGAATCTTCACAAGCTCTGCGCTACTCACGGCGTAGGTCCCATTCACCGTCAGTCCGGTTCTATGGGTGTTATTGACCCCGCGAGAATCTTCAAGAACAAGAAGATGGCAGGTCAGTACGGTAACGAACAGGTAACTGTTCAGAATCTTAAAGTTGTAAAGATCGACAGCGAAAAGAACCTCATCGCAGTTAAGGGTGCTATCCCCGGTGCGAAGGACGGTATCGTATTCATTCGCGACTCGGTCAAAGCATAATCGGAAGGAGGAAATAAATAATGCCTACTATTAAAGTTGTTAATATGGCCGGCGCTGAAGTCGGTTCCATGGAGCTCTCCGACGTATTGTTCGGAGGAGAAGTAAACGGCACAGTCCTCCACGCTGCAGTAAGAGCTTACCTTCTCAATCAGAGACAGGGCACTCAGTCCACTCTTACTCGTTCCGAGGTTTCCGGTGGCGGTAGAAAGCCCTGGAGACAGAAGGGTACAGGTAGAGCTCGTCAGGGTTCGACCCGTTCTCCTCAGTGGACACACGGCGGTATCGCTCTCGGTCCTAAGCCCAGAAGCTACCGTACAGACCTCAACAAGAAGACAAAGAGACTCGCTCTCATCAGCGCTCTTACTGACAAGGTAAACAACGGCAAGCTCATCGTTGTTGACGATATCAAGCTTGACGCTTACAAGACCAAGACCATGGTCAACATGTTCAAGGCTCTTGGCGCAGAGAGAAAGCCCCTCGTAGTTCTTCCCACGGTCGATGCACTCGTAGTTAAGAGCTGCGCAAACATTCCCGGCGCAAAGACTTGCCTCTACAACACCATCAACGTATACGATATCCTGAACGCTGATACGTTCATCACTACCGTTGCGGCTGTTAAAATGCTCGAGGAGGTATATGCATAATGAGAATGCTTGAAGATGTAATTATTAAGCCTATTATCTCTGAGGCTTCGATGGATCTTATCGCTCAGAGAAAGTATGTTTTCAAGGTAGCAAAGACTGCTGATAAGGCGGAGATTGCAAAGGCAGTTGAGGCTATGTTCCCCGGCACCAAGGTCGAGGCCGTTAACACGATCAATATGAAGAGAAAGCCCAAGAGATACGGTGTACACTTCGGTTACACAAGCGCTTGGAAGAAGGCAATCGTTACTTTGACTGCTGATTCCAAGACCATCGAGTTCTTTGAAGGCATGAACTAAGAGGGAGGTCGAATAAAATGGCAACACTTAAGTATAAACCTACGACACCCGCGAGAAGACACATGTCCGTTCCTGTCTACAAGGATATCATCACTAAGGACGTTCCTGAAAAGAGCCTTGTAGTAATCAAGAAAAAGCACGCGGGCCGTAATAGCTACGGACGTATCACTGTTCGTCACAGAGGCGGCGGAAACAAGGTTAAGTACAGAATTATCGACTTCAAGAGACTTTCTACAGTCCCCGCTGAAGTAATCGCTATCGAGTACGACCCCAACAGAACCGCTTATATCGCTCTTCTTCAGAACGAAGAGGGCGTTAAGAGCTACATTATAGCTCCCGAAGGCCTTAAGGTTGGAGATAAGGTTTACTCCGGCGCAGATGCAGACATCAAGCCCGGTAACGCACTTCCTCTCGCAAACATTCCTGTAGGTACCTTCATCAACAGCATCGAGCTTTACCCCGGTAAGGGCGCTCAGCTCGTTCGCTCTGCAGGCGTTATGGCACAGCTCATCTCCAAGGAAGCTAACGGTATGGCTCAGGTCAGACTTCCTTCCGGCGAGGTTCGCTTCATTCGCCTTGACTGTAAGGCAGTTATCGGTCAGATCGGCAATATCGACCACGACACTGTTAAGGTCGGTAAGGCAGGTAAGACCAGACACAAGGGCATTCGTCCCACAGTTCGCGGTTCCGTCATGAACCCCTGCGATCACCCCCACGGTGGTGGTGAGGGTAAGTCTCCCATCGGTCATGCTAATCCTATGACTCCTTGGGGCAAGCCTGCTCTCGGTCTTAAGACCAGAAACAAGAAGGCTCGCACTGACAAGTTCATCGTAAGACGCAGAAATGCTAAATAAGG
This sequence comes from Clostridia bacterium, assembly GCA_017411745.1. GTDB lineage: Bacteria > Bacillota > Clostridia > Oscillospirales > CAG-272 > SVTX01. The sequence continues at coordinate 2,131 of JAFQPM010000017.1, forward strand.
AGGGAATATAAAATGAGCAGAAGCCTTAAGAAAGCGCCTTTTGTAGAAGAAAAGCTCTACACTCGTGTTTGCGCTATGAATGATAAGGGCGAAAAGAAGGTCATCAAGACCTGGTCTCGTTCGTCCACAATATTCCCGGAATTTGTCGGTCACACTATTGCGGTTTACGACGGCAGAAAGCACGTTCCGGTATACGTTACTGAAGATATGGTCGGACACAAGCTCGGTGAGTTTGCTCCCACCAGAACCTTCAAGGGCCACGCAGGTTCCAAGACATCCAACAACGGTAAGTAATCAAGGGAGGAATTAGAAAATGAAAGCATATGCATATCTTAAGTATGCGAGAATTTCCCCTCGTAAGGTGAAGATCGTTCTCGACCTCATCAGAGGCAAGGATGTAGGAGCAGCTATGGCTATCCTCAAGAACACCCACAAGGGCGCTTCTGAGTACCTTATCAAGCTTTTGGGAAGTGCAATCGCAAACGCAGAAAATAATTTCCACATGGATTCCACCAAGCTCTACGTATCCGAGTGCTTCGTATGCCCCGGTCCTACGCTCAAGAGAATTATGCCCAGAGCTAAGGGTAGCGCAGACAGAATCCTTAAGAGAACCAGCCACGTAACTATCGCGGTTGAAGAAAGAAACTAAGAGAGGAGACAAGAGTTATGGGTCAGAAAGTTAATCCCCACGGCCTCAGAGTAGGCGTTATAAAGAATTGGGATTCAAGATGGTTCGCAAAAGACGAAGTTTTCGGCGACACTCTTGTATCCGACTACAACATCAGAAAATATCTTAAGAGCGAGCTTCAGGACGCAGGCGTTCCCAAGATCGAGATCGAGCGTGACAGCCGCAGAGTAAGAGTTTTCATCCACTGTGCTAAGCCCGGTATGGTTATCGGTAAGGGCGGTGTTGAGATAGAGAAGTACAAGGCACAGCTCGAGAAGATGGTTGGCATGCCCGTATCCCTCAACGTTGTTGAGGTAAGACAGCCCGACCTCAACGCTCAGCTCGTTGCTGAGAACATCTGCTCTCAGCTTGAGAAGCGTGTTACCTTCCGCCGCGCTATGAAGATGGCTATCAGAAACACTATGAGACTTGGTGCAAAGGGTATTAAGATCGCTTGCAGCGGACGTCTTGGCGGTGCCGAGATCGCAAGAAGCGAGCACTATCATGAGGGTACTATCCCGCTTCAGACACTCAGAGCTGACATCGAGTACGGCTTCTGGGAGGCAAACACCACTTACGGTAAGATCGGTGTTAAGGTCTGGATCTACAGAGGAGAGGTCCTCAACGAAGTAAACCGTCCTGCACGCAACGGCGAGCGCAGAGACAATCGCGGTGATCGCAGAAACAACGGCGACAGACGCGACAGAAGAAACGGTGGCAACCGTCAGGGTCGTGGCGATAGAGCGCCCAGAGCTGACAGAGCTCCCAGAGACGGAGGTGCTAAATAATGTTAATGCCTAAGAGAGTAAAATTCCGTCGCGTACAGCGCGGAAGACTTAAGGGTAAGGCGCTTAGAGGCAACACCATTACCAATGGTAACTACGGTCTCGTAGCACTTGAGCCCGCTTGGATCACAAGCAATCAGATCGAGGCTGCCCGTATCGCGATGACTCGTTACATCAAGCGTGGCGGTAAGGTCTGGATCAAGATATTCCCCGACAAGCCTATCACTGAAAAGCCCGCTGAGACTCGAATGGGTTCCGGTAAGGGTAGCCCTGAGTACTGGGTAGCAGTTGTTAAGCCCGGTCGTGTAATGTTTGAAATGGACGGCGTTTCTGAAGAGGTTGCTCGTGAGGCTATGCGTCTTGCAGGCCACAAGCTCCCCATCAAGACCAAGTTCATGGTTAAAGAAGAAGTAAAGGAGGCATAAGCTCATGAAAATCGCTGAAATTAAAGATTTGACAGTTGAAGAGCTCAACGCTAAGCTTGTTGAACTCAAGAAAGAGCTTTTCAACCTCCGTTTCCAGCACGCAGTTAATCAGCTTGAAAACACTCACAAGATGACTGAGGTCAAGCGTGATATCGCTCGTGTAATGACAGTTCTCAATGAGAAGAACGCATAAGGAGGCAGTCATGACAGAAGAAAGAGCACTTAGAAAAGTCAGAGTTGGCATGGTTGTCAGCGACAAGATGGACAAGACGGTCGTCATCGCTATCGAGGACAACGTCAAGCACCCCGTATACGGTAAGATCATCAAGCGCACTCTTAAGGTTCACGCTCACGACGAGAACAACGAATGCGGTGTTGGTGATAAGGTAAGAATCATGGAAACAAGACCCCTCTCCAAGACTAAGAGATGGAGAGTTGTTGAAGTGATCGAAAAGGCTAAATAATTGAATTCGAATAGTAGGTACGTCGAAGCGTACTCGAAACAGTAGGAGGAAAAAACAATGATTCAACAGCAATCTCTTATGAAGGTCGCTGACAACACCGGCGCTAAGGAGCTGATGTGCATTCGCGTTCTCGGCGGAACAGGCCGCAGATACGGCAACATCGGTGACATCGTGGTTTGCTCCGTTAAGAAGGCAATCCCCGGCGGCATGGTTAAGAAGGGCGACGTCGTAAAGGCAGTTATAGTAAGAAGCGCACACGGCATGAAGCGTGCTGACGGTTCTTACATCAAGTTCGATGAGAACGCAGCAGTTATTATCAAAGAAGACAACACTCCCAAGGGTACTCGTATCTTTGGCCCTGTTGCAAGAGAGCTCCGTGAGAAGGACTTCCTTAAGATCCTCTCCCTCGCTCCCGAAGTACTTTAATGGAGGTAACGAACGATGGCAAATATTAAAACAGGCGACACCGTTGTAGTACTCTCCGGTAACTCCAAGGGCGTTCAGGGCAAGGTTATTGCCGTTTCCCCTAAGGAGAACAAGGTACTCGTTGAAGGTGCAAACATTATCCACAAGCACGTTAAGGCTCGCAGACAGGGTGAGACCGGCGGTATCGTAGACGCTGAGGGCGCTATGTACGCTGATAAGGTCGCTCTCTACTGCCCCAAGTGCAACAAGGGTGTAAGAGTTCACCACACCGTTGAAAACGGTAAGAAGATCCGCGTTTGCAAGTGCGGACACAAGTTTGACTAAGGAGGGAATGAACAATGGCAAGACTTAATGATATGTACAAGGCCGAGGTTGCTCCCGCCCTTATGAAAAAGTATTCCTACAAGAGCGTTATGCAGATCCCCAAGCTTGACAAGATCGTTGTCAACGTTGGTGCAGGCGACGCTAAGGATAACACCAAGGTTATTGATTCCGTAATCAACGACCTCACCATCATCACCGGTCAGAAGGCAGTTCCCACCTATGCTAAGAAGTCCGTAGCAAACTTCAAGCTCCGTCAGGGCATGAAGATCGGCGCAAAGGTAACTCTTCGCGGTGAGAAGATGTACGAGTTCATGGACAGACTTTTCAACTTCGCTCTGCCCAGAGTTCGTGACTTCAAGGGTATCAACCCCAACGCTTTCGACGGTCGTGGAAACTACTCCCTCGGTCTCAAGGAACAGCTTATATTCCCTGAAATCGAGTACGATAAGGTAGAGAAGATCCGCGGTATGGACATCTGCTTCGTTACTACTGCTAACACAGATGATGAGGCAAGAGAGCTGCTCACTCTTATGGGCGCTCCCTTCGCAAAATAATCGGAGGTAATGGAAAATGGCTAAAACAGCAATGATACTCAAGCAGCAGAAGACCCAGAAGTACTCCACTCGCGAGTACAACCGTTGCAAGATCTGCGGACGTCCTCACGCTTACATGCGTAAGTACGGTATCTGCCGTATCTGCTTCAGAAACCTCGCGTACAAGGGTGAGATCCCCGGCGTCAAGAAGGCTTCTTGGTAATAAATTTTTGGTTATATTCGCCGTTTTTAGTGGCTTGACGTACCCAGTACGCCCGGCGCCACTAAAACGACGCCTCTAACCTAAAAATTTAATCTTACTAAGTGAGATTTAATGAAAATCTCGCAAAAACGTGAAATAACTCTTAAATAATGAGAGTTTTTCAATAAAACCCCTAACTATCGGAAGGAAGTTAAACTTACGGTGTTGATTCCGGGTCCGACTTAACCGCCGATATGCCGCCGAGAAGATTTCGGCAGCAAGAAAATTCATACTTGCATCAGGAGGAAAAGAAAATGCAAATGTCAGACGTAATTGCAGATATGCTCACAAGAATTCGTAACGCTAGCAACGCTAAGCACGCGACTGTGGACATTCCTGCATCCAACATGAAGAAGTCTATAGCTGATATCCTTGTTGAAGAGGGATATATCAAGGGCTATGACGTTATCGAAGATGGCAAGCAGGGTACTATCAGAGTTACCCTCAAGTACATCGGTAAGACAAAGGTTATCAGAGGTCTCAAGAGAGTTTCTAAGCCCGGTCTCCGTATCTACGCAGGCTACGAGGATATGCCTCAGGTTATGAACGGTCTTGGTATCGCGATAGTCTCCACATCCAAAGGAATCATGACAGACAAGAAGGCTCGCGCTGCTAAGGTTGGCGGCGAAGTCCTCGCGTATGTATGGTAATCGAACGGGAGGTATACTGATATGTCAAGAATTGGTAGAATGCCTGTCGAAATTCCTGCAGGTGTTACAGTTACAGTAAACGGTAATACTGTTACCGTTAAGGGTCCCAAGGGTACTCTTACCAAGAGCTTCAGCGAGAGAATCACTGTTGCTGTCGAGGGTAATCAGGTACTCGTTACAAGACCCACAGATGAAAAGGAAGACAGAAGCCTTCACGGTCTCACCCGTGCTCTCGTGCAGAACATGGTAACAGGTGTACACACCGGTTATAAGAAGATCCTTATGATCATCGGTGTTGGTTACAAGGCTGTTAAGACCGGCAAGGATCTTCAGCTCTACTTGGGCTATTCGCTTATGCCCGGCGTGGGTACTCCCCAGGCTAAATACATCGTTAGCGACACTGATACGGTTAAGCTTTCCGTTCCCAACGAGGGCGAGATCAAGGCTCAGGGCATCGACAAGATGACCACCGAGAAGATCAACGGCGGTCTTATCATCGTTGTTGAGGGTATTGATAAGCAGGAAGTTGGCCAGATGGCTGCTGTTATCAGAGGCAAGCGTCCTCCCGAGCCCTATCACGGCAAGGGTATCCGTTACATCGACGAGCACGTTCGTCGTAAGGCCGGAAAGACCGGTAAATAATTGAAAGGAGTGGAGTAACATGGTATCAAGAAAAGACAGTAACAAGGCTCGTCTTAAGAGACATAAGAGAGTCAGAGCAAAGATCTCCGGTACTGCAGCACGTCCTCGTCTTGCAGTTTACCGTTCCAACGCTAACATCTCTGCACAGATCATTGATGACGTTGCAGGAAAGACCCTGGTTTCCGCTTCTACCTACGGCGCATCCTTCGAGGGTAACGGCGGTAACAAGGCTGCTGCTCGCGAGGTCGGTAAGACCATCGCTGAAAAGGCAGTTGCTATGGGCATCACAGAAGTCGTATTCGACAGAGGCGGCTATCTTTATCACGGACGTGTATCGGAATTGGCTGAAGGCGCTCGCGAGGGCGGCCTGAAGTTCTAATCCTTCTCGGATTAGTAACCGGTTTGTACACTGTTCAAACAACATTTATTTGAACATTTCAGAGGAGAATTTAACATGGCACAGAAATTTAATCCGGCAGAGGTTGAGCTTACTGAAAAGCTCGTCTCGCTGAACCGTGTTTCCAAGACCGTTAAGGGCGGACGTATCGCACGTTTCGCAGCGCTCATGGTTGTCGGTGACGGCAACGGTCACGTTGGCGTAGGTCTCGGAAAGGCCGCAGAGGTTCCTGAAGCGATCCGCAAGGGAATCGAAGATGCGAAGAAAAATATGATCACAGTTTCCCTTAAGGGAACCACGATCCCCCACGAAGTTGTCGGTGTATTCGGCGCAGGTAAGGTGCTTCTTAAGCCCGCTGCTCTCGGTACCGGTATCATCGCAGGTGGTAAAGTAAGAGCAGTTCTTGAGGCTGCAGGTATCTCCAACATCAGAGCTAAGTGCCTCCGTTCCAACAATCCTACCAACGTTGTTAAGGCAACTATGGAAGGTCTTAAGGAACTCCGCACTGCTGAAGAGGTTGCGAAGATCCGTGAAATCAGCGTAGAGCAGGTTAAGGGTTAATAAGGAGGTAAGACGAAATGAAAAAGGTTACACTTACAAAGAGTCTTATCGCTTCCAAGCCCAATCAGCGCGCAACCGCAAAGTCCCTCGGTCTTAACAAGATCGGTGACTACATCGTTCACGCTGACGACGCTGTTCTTGCAGGTAAGATCAAGGTTCTCGCTCACCTCGTAACGGTTGAGACCGTAGAAGACTAATAGGAGGTATCAGAGAATGAAACTTAATGAACTTAAGCCCGCTGCAGGCTCCGCTAAGGACGCTTGGAGAAAGGGTAGAGGCGCAGGCTCCGGTAACGGTAAGACTGCAGGTAAGGGTCACAAGGGCCAGAATGCTCGTTCGGGCGGCGGCGTAAGACCCGGATTTGAGGGAGGTCAGCTTCCTCTTTACAGAAAGCTTCCTAAGAGAGGCTTTAAGAACAGATTCGCTACCAACTACGTTACTGTTAACGTATCCGAGCTCAACGTATTTGAGAACGGTGCGGTAGTTGATCTCGAGGCACTCCTCGCAAAGAAGATAGTTCGCAAGTCTCTCGACGGACTCAAGGTTCTCGGTAACGGCGAGCTCACAAAGAACTTGACTGTTAAGGCGGCAGCTTTCTCTGCAACCGCCAAGGAAAAGATCACAGCAGCAGGTGGACAGGCAGAGGAGGTATAAGGGATGCTTCAGACGTTAAAAAATGCTTGGAAGACCCAGGAGCTCAGAACAAAGCTTCTCTTCACATTGCTTATCGTTATCCTTTACCGCTTGGGCTCTTGCATTCCTGTACCGTTCGTTGATTCCGCACAGATGGCGGGTGTCATCAACACAAGCTTCAACTACGCAGTTCAGCTTGTAGCAGGTGATGCGTTCAGCACGGCTACCTTGTTTGCCCTTTCGGTTTCCCCCTATATCACCGCATCGATCATTATTCAGCTTCTTACCGTTGCTATCCCTGCTCTTGAGCGTCTCGCTAAAGAGGGTGAGGAAGGTAAGAAGAAGATCAACGTGATCACGAGAATCGTTACTATGGCTCTCGCAGCTATTACTGCTTTCGGTTACACGACGCTTCTCGTAAGCAACAAGGTCGTTACCTATATGCAGAACTACACATACTCCACCGCAAAGGGCTGGACTTATTCGGCTCTTGCAGGTAAGGAGCTTGCAGGCAAGTCTGTTGATATGAAGTTCTTCGGTGCTACAGGCAGCGATCTCTTCTACTTCATCGTAATCATTGCTTGCTACTGCGCAGGTGCGGCTCTCGTTATGTGGTTGGCTGAAAAGATCAATGAGCACGGTATCGGTAACGGTATCTCCATCATCCTTTTCGCTAACATCGTTGCAAGAATTCCCAACACCATCCTTAACCTTTACAGCATGATCGCTTCGGCTAAGGGCGTTACCAACATTATCATTTCTATTGTTTGGTCGGTTCTTATCGTTGCGCTTCTGCTCGGTCTTTCGTATCTGGTCGTTTGGTTCACCGATTCCGAGAGAAGAATTCCCGTTCAGTATGCAAAGAGAGTTGTTGGTCGTAAGATGTACGGCGGTCAGTCGTCCAATCTTCCCCTTAAGCTCAATATGGCAGGCGTTATGCCCGTTATCTTTGCTAACTCGATCGTTTCGATCCCCGGAACGCTCGCTACCATCTGGCCCAACGTAAACTGGATCAGTGGTCTTGCAAACAACTATTTCAACTACACAAAACCCCTTTACGTTTTGTTGTCCATTATTCTTTTGTTCGCTTTCGCTTACTTCTATATTATGATCTCCTTCAACCCTGTTGAGGTGGCTAACAATATCAGAAACAACGGCGGTGCGGTTCCCGGTATTCGTCCCGGACGCCCCACGAGCGACTATATTAAGAAGATACTCAACCGTATCACATTTATCGGTGCGATATTCCTTTGTATCGTTTCCGAGATCCCGAAGGTCGTTGTTGCGATCTTCGAGACCATCAAGGAGATTGCTGCTACACAGGTAGAGACCGGCGCTGTTATCAACGCTATCGTCAACTTCTACAAGGCAGGCTCCACTTCCTTCCTTACCGTTGCGTTTGCAGGTACCTCCGTACTCATCGTAGTCGGTGTTATCCTTGAGACTGTTCGTCAGCTCGAGGCACAGCTTACCATGCGCAACTACAAGGGATTCCTTGATTGATAACGAACACTTATCTAAACGGAGATTAATTTATGAAATTAATTTTATTGGGTGCTCCCGGTGCGGGCAAAGGTACACAGTCCGCAAAGATTTCCGAAAAGTATAACATTCCCGCGATTGCGACCGGAGATATTCTTCGCGGTGCGATCAAGGAGGGAACCGAGCTTGGCTTGACTGCCAAGGGTTATATGGATGCCGGAAAGCTTGTTCCCGACGAGATAGTCGTTGGTATCATTAAGGATTATCTTTCGACTGAGGCCTGCAAAAACGGCTTCATTCTTGACGGTTTCCCCCGTTCCATTCCTCAGGCAGAGGCGCTTGACGCTATGGGCGTTAAGATCGACGTTGTTCTCTCCATTGAGGTTCCCGATGACAAGATCATCGCGAGAATGAGTGGACGCAGAGTTTGTCACTGCGGTGCTTCGTACCACGTTGACTACATTCCTCCCAAGGTAGAGGGAATCTGCGATAAGTGCGGCGCTGAGCTTTATATCAGAGCTGACGACTGTGCTGAGACCGTTGCTAACAGACTCAAAACCTTCCACGCGCAGACCGAGCCTCTTAAGACTTACTACGAGGCTAAGGGTATTCTGGCAACAGTTGAAGGTCAGGAGGAGGTCGCTGATACGACCGCTCTCGTCTTCGCTGCTCTTGACAGAGTAAACGCGTAAGAAAAACCGAGGTTCACGGATGATACAGTTAAAAAATCCGCTTCAGATCAAAGAAATGAGAGAAGCAGGAAGAATTACGGGCGAGGCGCTCCTTGTGGCTCGCGAGCACATCCGCGAGGGCATTAGCACCTACGAGCTTGACTCGATCATAAGAAATTATATCGAAAAGCAGGGTGCTAAGCCTTCCTTCCTCGGATATCATGGTTTCCCCGGAAGCGCTTGTATAAGCATAAACGACGAGGTCATTCACGGTATCCCTTCAAAGAAGACTATTCTTCGCGAGGGCGACATTGTGAAGGTCGACGTTGGTGCGTTTTATAAGGGTTATCACGGAGACGCCGCAAGAACGATTCCAGTCGGCAAGGTCAGTGCTGAGGCGGAAAAGCTTATCAAGATCACGAGAGACAGCTTTTTTGCGGGCATTGAGAAGCTACAGGTCGGAAACAGACTCGGTGACGTCGGTCACGCGATCGACGCTTTGGTAGTCGCTAACGGTTTTTCTACCGTTAAGAGATATATCGGTCACGGAGTCGGACGTGAGCTTCACGAATCTCCCGACGTTCCCAATTACGGAACAGAGGGCAGGGGAACAAGACTTTGCGCGGGTATGACTCTTGCAATCGAGCCTATGGTCAACGTGGGTGTCGAGGGAGTCAAGGAAATGAGCGACGGTTGGACGGTCAAGACTGCTGACGGTAAGCTCTCCGCCCACTACGAGAACACGGTGGCTCTTACGAGCGACGGAGTTATCGTAATGACTCAGATAGAATCGGATTTTTGAGTTTAAGATTCCAGTCAAATATTAGAATCAGTTAGGAGAAGGAATATGTCGAAGGACGACGTTATTGAATTTGAAGGCACGGTGATCGAGGCTCTGCCCAACACCAACTTCAAGGTCCAGCTCCCCAATGGGCACATCGTTACTGCTCATCTCTCGGGTAAGCTGAGACAAAACTATATCAGAATTTTGGTCGGCGATCACGTAACCGTTGAAGTTTCGGTTTACGACCTTACTAAAGGCCGAATCACGTGGCGCTCCAAATAATTTATAAAAAGATTTTACTAAAAATACTCTAAAGAAAGGTTGGTTTACAAAAATGAAGGTTAAACCGTCCGTTAAGAAGATCTGCGAGAAATGCAAGATCATTAAGAGAAAAGGTAAAGTCATGGTTATCTGCGAAAACCCCAAGCACAAGCAGAAGCAGGGTTGATCGAGATACATTGACTTTGATCCAACTCAATCTAAACAGAGAGGTAATACAGAATGGCACGTATAGCAGGTGTTGATATTCCTAATAACAAGCGCGTTGAGATCGCTCTTACCTACATTTACGGTATCGGTCGCAAGAGTGCTAACGATATCCTTGCAAAGACCGGTATCAATCCCGATACCAGAGCTAAGGATCTGACCGAGGAAGAAGTAGCTAAGCTTCGTGATGAGATCGAAAACTCTTACACTGTTGAAGGTGACCTCCGCAGAGAAGTTGCTCTTAACATCAAGAGAATGGTAGAGGTTAACTGCTACCGCGGTATCAGACACAGAAAGGGTCTCCCCGTTAGAGGTCAGAGAACCAAGACCAACGCGAGAACAAGAAAAGGTCCCGCAAAGACCATCGCAAACAAGAAGAAATAAAGGAGTGGCATAAAAATGGCAAAGGTAACTAAAAAAGTCGTTAAAAAACGCCGCGAAAAAAAGAATATTGAAAAAGGCGCTGTTCACATTCAGGCTACTTTCAATAACACGATCGTAACTATTACTGACGTTTACGGAAATGCAATTTCGTGGGCTTCTGCCGGCGAGCTTGGATTCAAGGGCTCCAGAAAGAGCACTCCCTTCGCTGCTCAGTCCGCTTCCGAAACTGCTGCTAAGGCTGCTGTTGAGCATGGCCTTAAGTCTGTTGAAGTTTACGTTAAGGGCCCCGGTTCGGGACGTGAATCCGCGATCCGTGCTCTCGAGACCGCTGGTCTTCAGATCACTCTCATCAAGGACGTTACTCCCATCCCCCACAACGGATGCAGACCGCCTAAGCGCAGACGCGTATAATTTTACAGGAGGTATTAGTCATGGCAAGATATACAGGTCCCGCATGTAAGCTCTGCCGCAGAGAAGGCAAAAAGCTTTATCTTAAGGGTGAGAGATGCACTAGCGGTAAGTGCGCACTCGAGCGCAGAAACACAGCTCCCGGCCAGCACGGTGCAGCTAAGAAGAAGATGGGTGAATACGGTATCCAGCTTCGTGAAAAGCAGGCTACAAGAAGATACTACGGTGTTCTTGAAAAGCAGTTCAAGAACTACTACGAGGAAGCAGATCGCAAAGAGGGTATGACTGGTGAGAACCTTCTCATCCTCCTTGAGAGACGTCTCGACAACACCGTTTACAGAATGGGTCTTGCTGAGTCCCACAAGGAAGCTCGTCAGCTCGTTCTCCACGCTCACTTCACACTCAACGGCAAGAAGGTCAACATTCCTTCTATCCTTGTAAAGCCCGGTGACGTTATTTCCGTTAAGGAAGCAAGCCGCGACTCTGCAAAGTTCAAGGCTCTTGCTGAAGCTCTTGAGAGCAAGACTGCTCCTAAGTGGCTTGACGTTGACAAGACAAATCTTACGGCTAAGGTCGTTTCCTTCCCCGCAAGAGACGATATCGACTACGATTTCAACGAGCAGCTTATCGTCGAGCTTTACTCCAAGTAATACCGCATAAAAATCGGAATCGTGCGGTATTGCTTGCCGCGAGTATCCGTTTCCCCAAAAGCAAAAGTGTGCTTTATTAAAATTTTTATAGGAGGTTTTATTTGGAATGATTGAGATAGAGAAGCCCAATATTACTACCGCTGAAATGAGCGAAGACGGTTCATTTGGAACCTTCGTCGTTGAGCCCCTTGAAAGAGGCTTTGGCACGACACTCGGAAACTCTCTTCGCAGAGTCCTCCTCAGCTCGCTGCCCGGAGTTGCGGTAACAAATATTAAGATCGACGGAGTTCTTCACGAGTTTTCCACTATCCCAGGAGTTACTGAGGACGTTACAGAGATCGTTCTGAACGTTAAGGGTATCACCGCTAAGCTTCATTGCACCGGTCCTAAGACCGTTTTCATCGACGTTGTCGGTGAGCATGACGTTACCGCAGGCGATATCATGCAGGACTCGGATATTGAGATCCTCAACCCCGAACACCATATCGCTACCGTTGCTGAGAACGAAAGATTCTATATGGAGCTTACGTTCAACTGCGACAGAGGTTACGTTTCTCAGGAGCGCAACAAGCAGATCTACAACGATATGATGGGTGTGAATTCCGCTATGCCGATCAACACCATTTACACAGACTCGATCTACACGCCTGTGTATAAGGTAAATTACACTGTTGAAAGCACCCGTTCCGGTAGCAACACCGACCTTGACAAGCTCACGCTTGAGGTACTTACCGACGGTACTATTTCAGCTAAAGAAGCGGTTTCCCTCGGAGCCAAGATTCTCAATGAGCATCTCAACTTGTTTGTAGATCTTTCGGATGATGCAAAGAAGACAGAGATTATGGTTGAGAGAGAAGAGACCATCAAGGAGAAAGTCCTTGAGATGACCATTGAGGAACTTGACATGTCTGTTCGTTCCTTCAACTGTTTGAAGAGAGCAGGCATTGATACAGTCGAAGATCTTACAAATCGCACCGAAGAGGATATGATCAAGGTCAGAAACCTTGGTAAGAAGTCGCTTGACGAAGTTATTCAGAAGCTCCACTCGCTTGGTCTTGACCTTAAGCGCGAAGAGGAGTAAGAAATTTAGATTAATTAAGCAGAAGGAGGGAATTAGAAATGCCCGGAACCAGAAAACTTGGCAGACCTACCGCACACAGAAAAGCTATGCTTCGCGGAATGGTTACCCTGCTGCTTGAGAACGGACAGGTTGAGACCACTCTCACCAGAGCTAAAGAGGTTCGTTCCATCGCAGAAAAAATGATCACACTTGGCAAGAAGAACACGCTTGCAAGCCGCAGAGCTGCTCTTGCATACATCACTAAGGAAGACGTTGTAACTAAGTTGTTCAGCGAGATCGCTCCTAAGTATGCAGAAAGACAGGGCGGTTATACTCAGATATTCAAGATCGGCGCTCGCCGCGGCGATGCTGCTGAAATGGCTATCGTTCGTCTTATCGACGAGGAAGCTAAGGCAGAGTAATCTGAATATATGTTTTGGGGGAGAGTTATCTTTGATGAGGAGCTCTCCCCTTGTTCAAATTTTTATGGATTTTGATACGAAGGGAGGATAGGATGATGGAGGACGGCAGAAAAAATCTGATACGGCAATTTTTTCTGATGAACGCAGGTGCTGTGGCGGTCGCTGCAGTCTTTGTGCTGATCGCTTTTTTGAATTTGCCGATATTTGACTGCGTTTGTTATAGATTCTTTCATCTTTACTGTCCTTTGTGCGGCGGAACGAGGGCAATATTTGCTCTGCTTGAGCTTGACGTCCTTGGCGCTCTGAGATACAACTCGTTTATCTTTTATCTTGCGTTCGCGGCTATTGCTTACGACGTTAAGGTGGGTGTCTGTGCGTTCCGCGGCAGAGATGATGCTTTCGCTATGCCGAATTGGCTGATATGGCTTACTGCGGTATTGTTTGCACTGTTTTTCGTCGGTCGAAATATTCTGATGATCGCGTGGGAGATCGACCCGATAGGAGATCTCGTGGGCTATTGGAGATAGCTCCCCGAAGGGCTTGTCCGTGAGCTTTGACTCGCCGGATAGGCCTTTTTTATTTTTGTGCAGATTTCTTGTTTTCTCTTTGCATTGAACCGATTTTTTCTGCGGACACTTCGACAAAAAACAGTTGACAAACCTAAAAAAAAGTGTTATCCTATAAAAGTAGTTAGATCGTTTTTTGAAAATATTACTTCGCCAAGGAGACGGCTTTATGAAACAGGAATTTTATGATTACGACGTATATCCCAAGGTGTTTTTGGGAGACCGTGAGACCACCGTTACCATACAGTCTTTGGGTGTAAATTCCGCGTTCTCTGTGGAGAAGGCTTATACCGTTGAGGCACACAAGGTTGATCAGTCTCATATTGCCAGATATCCTGAGCGCAGCGGCAGAACGACTTTGTCTTGTAATCCCGATCCGGACGGTTGTATTCGCGTTAGTGCATATTTTGAGGGCGAGGGCGAGTATAACATAACTGTTTTTGAGGGGGAACGCTTTGTTGTTTCTTTGTCGGTCTATTGTCTGCATGAGGATATGGCAGGGCGAATACCATTGAGGGGTGACTTGCATCTGCACACTTGCCGATCCGACGGACACGATGATCCCGTTAACGTAATTGCGAACTATCGCGGATACGGATATGATTTTGCCGTTATTTCGGATCACAGTCGATATTATCCTTCTTTGGAGGCAATCAGACGTTACGGAGATATCAGCGACGTTGCGATAATCCCCGGGGAAGAGGTGCATATGCCGTTTAACGACGTGCATTACGTTAATTTTGGCGGCAAATACAGTATCAATGCGCTGGTATCGGGCAACCTTAATGAAGAGATGGCGGGGGACGATATTGCGTGGCGAAGTCTTGACGGAAACGCGCCGGATCCCGTATCGCAAGAGGAGTTCAAGGCTATTATTGAGGAGCGCGCCAAGAGCGTTCCGCTTGAGCACGAAAGCGAGCGCATCAGCTATGCAGTTCTTGAGTGGATATACGAGCATATGCAGAAAAACGGAGGCTTGGGAATTTTTCCGCACCCGTATTGGCTCTGTCCGCTTATGCAGCTTCCCGAGGAGTATACGGAATTTATATACAAAAATAAGCCCTTTGACGCTTTTGAGGTCTTGGGCGGAGAAAATTATTTCGCACATAACGGTTTTCAGACTGCGCTTTACTATCAGATGAGGCGAGAAGGATACGATCATCCCATCGTTGGCTCTACGGACAGTCACAATTCCGTATCGGAGCACAACCGCAACGCGCTTATCTGCTCGACCATCGTTTTTGCAAAAGAAAACGAGCGCGAGAGCTTGATCTCTGCGATCAAGGACAAATATTCGGTCGCTGTTGACACCATCAGCGCGGAGTACCGTCTTGTTGGTGATTTCCGCTGGATCCGTTACGGTTGCTTTTTGATGGAAAATTATTTTCCGATACACGATGAAGCATGTCGCGCTGAGGGATATTACTTGCGCCGTTATTTTGCGGGCGATGACCGTGCGGCAGAAATTCTCCGCACTATGAAGGGTCAGATCCCTGCTATGCAGAAGAAATATTTTGCACTATAATTGATTTTTCGCAGGCTTACGGACGCTGATCCGTCGTTCGTATAAGTAAGTCGATTTTACGGATCGAATGAATGCAAAGGAGGAAAAGAAATGGAAGATTTCGACAAGGACCAGGAAGAAAAGGTCGAGGTTGAGGAAGAAGAATTCGAGGGCGCGGAAGAGCAACGTGAAGAAGAGATGGAAAGCCGTTTCGGCGAGCTTAACGAGTTGCTTGATGCGCGACAATTTTCCAAATTTGCTCACGAGTTAGGTGAAATGAACCCCGTTGACGTTGCGGATTTCTTTTCAGAGCTTGACAATAAGAGAATACCTGCGGTATTCAAGCTTTTAGGCAAGGATATTGCCGCCGAGGTTTTTGCAGAGCTTGACAGCGATATGCAGAAGTATATCATTGAGGCGATGACCGACCGTGAGATCACTCGAATCATCGAGGAGCTGGCGCTTGACGATGCTGCCGAGACGATCAGCGAGTTACCTGCAAACATCGTTACCCGAATAATGAAAAACGTAACCCCCGAGACCCGAAAGGAGATCAATCGTTATCTTTCGTACCCCGAGGGCAGCGCGGGAAGCGAAATGACAGCGGAATTTGTCAATCTGCGCGCTGAAATGACCGTTGCACAGGCAATCGAGTATATACGTAAGACCGGTGTTGACAAGGAGACCGTCTACTATGCGTATGTCACCGACGAGCGCAGGGTCTTGCAGGGAACTGTATCCTTTAAGGATCTGCTTTTCTCGAGGGGCGACACTCTTATCAAGGATCTGATGACCGAGGATCCGATCTACGCGGCCACCGTGGACGACCGAGAATACGCGGCGGACACGATCGCGAAGTACGGTCTGCTTGCGCTTCCTATCGTTGATAAGGAAATGAGACTTGTCGGTATCGTGACGGTCGACGACGCTATCGACGTCATTAACGAGGAGGCTACCGAGGATATCGAGATCATGGCAGGTATTACGCCTACCGACAAGCCTTACCTCAAGACCGGCGTTTTTGAGACCTGGAAAAAGCGTTTTCCGTGGTTGCTTATACTGATGATCGCGGCGGTATTTTCAAGTATGGTCATTACGCACTACGAGGAGGCTATCGGAACGTACGCTATACTTGCCGCGTTCTTCCCCATGCTGATGAACACAGGTGGTAACGCGGGAAGTCAGTCGTCGGTTGCGATCATTCGTGCGCTCTCGCTTGACGAGATATCGATGAAAAACTTTTTTAAGGTTCTTTGGAAGGAATTCAGAGTTTCGTTGCTTTGCGCGGCATGCCTTTCGATCGTTTGCTTTATCAAGACTATGGTCATTGATTTTCGCTTGCAGACCGAGGAGGTTCTGACCACGGGTGCGGTGCAGAACAATCTTGCAATCGCCGCTATAGTCAGCGTGACTGCGTTCTTTGCGGTGGTTATCGCGAAGGTCGTGGGAGTTATCTTCCCGATGGCAGCGAAGAAGATCGGTCTTGACCCTGCAGTTATGGCGTCGCCGTTTATTACCACGGTTGTTGATATCATCACGCTTGTGGTCTATTTCGCTATTGCATCGCTTGCGCTTGGAATATAAACGAATATAAAATGGGAGAATGCATTACGGCTTTCTCCCATTTTGGTTGAAAAATTTGTCGGTCTCGCATTTCACCTCGTCGGACATAAGGAATAGGACGGCGAGGTTTATTATCGTCATGATCCCGAGTGCGAGGTCGGCGGCGAGCCACGCAAGCTTCGGGGCGGTCAGCGCACCGATGAAGATGAACAGGCAATATATGAGGATATAGGCGGTGGTAAATGCGCGATTTTTCGTTATGTATAGGATACTTTCCTTGCCGTAGTGCGCCCAGCAGATCATTGTGGCGAAGGCGAAAAGCAGCACGGATATCGCCATAAAATACTCCGACCAGCCACCGAGCACGCTTGAATAGGCTTTTATCGTCATCATCATCGGGTTTTCGGAGTAGGAGAGAATGCTTTGCGTCGAGCTGCCAAGGATAGAGACGATGATCACGAGGGCGGTGAGGGTACAGAGCAGGATCGTGTCGATAAAGACCTCGAAGATTCCCCAAAAGCCCTGCTTTGCGGGACTGTCGGTGTCAGCGGCGGCATGCGCTGTTGGCGCAGTGCCGCAGCCAGCCTCGTTCGACATCAGTCCGCGCATAGTGCCTGCCTTGAGAGCTTTTGATATTCCAAAGCCCACCGCGCCGCCTGCGGCGCTTTTGAGGTTGAATGCATCCTTGAATATGGCGGCGAATGCATCGCCGATGAGCTCACGGCGCGCGGCAAGGACGGCGGCGGAAAGGAGGATATAGCCGACGGTCATTATCGGGACGGTCATCTCGGAAAACGAGCTTATCCATTTTGCGTTTCCCGATATCACTATGACAGAAAGCAGGGCAACCACAGCTCCGATTATCCACGGTCGGATATTCATAACGCCTTCAAACGAGGTCGAGATCGCGTTTGATTGAATGACACAGCCCATAGTGATCGCATTGACGATGCAGAGCAGGGCAAAGAAGATTGCGAGAGCTTTGCCAAATCTTTTTTTGCCGTTTTCCGCAAAGTGATCATATATATAATACGAAGCGCCGCCGCGGTGCTCGCCCGTGGAGAAGTCGGTCCTTCGGTGTCTGATGGCGAGCGTTATTTCGGCATATTTGAGTACCATTGCCACGAGTGCGCTTATCCACATCCAGAAGACCGAGCCGAAGCCGCCTATTGCTATCGAGGAGGCGACTCCCGCGATATTTCCCACTCCAAGCGTGCCAGCGAGGGCGAGAGTGACTGCGCGGAACGGGGATATACCGTCCTTTTTCTGCCGCGTGAGCATTGATCTTATGATCTTTAAGGGATGTCTGATGTAAAAGAATTTCAGTTTGAACGAGAAGAACAGTCCCGCCAGAATAAGAAGGACGGGGGTGATCGCGCTGATCAGGTTATCATTTAAAAATTCAAGCATATCTTTGACCTTACAGTTGTGCTTTTCGGGATGGCTTCAGAGGCGCTTTTCGACGAAAGATCCGATACTTTTTCCTGCCTCAACACAATTATATGCGAGGGAGTCGATTTTTAGAAGAAAGCTTTTTGGTGTAAAGGAAAACTTTGTTAATAATATGTGAATTATATGCCGAAGCTATTGATTTTTGCCGCGTTTGTGGTACAATATACTTTGTGATTAGCAGTCGAATCGAAAGAGTGCTAAAATTATCAAGTATCAATATGCCAAGGTGCATTTTTTAAGGAGGATATTGAAATGACACTCAAACCGTTATCCAACAGAGTTGTAATTAAATTTGCAGAGGCTGAGGAGAAGACTCAGTCCGGTATCATTCTCACCGCTTCCGCGCAGGAAAAGCCCCAGATCGCAGAGATCGTTGCGGTTGGACCCGGCAAGGTCGAGGACGGCAAGCTCGTTCCTATGACAGTTAAGGTCGGCGAGCGCGTGATCGCAAGCAAGTACGCGGGAACTATCGTTAAGATGGACGGCGTTGAATACACCGTGCTTTCCGAGGACGACATACTCGCGATCGTTGAGTAATCAGAGGACATTACAAGTTTTGCTTTGATGCAAAATTGAACAAAACATATTTATGCCGCTTTTGGCGGCGGAATGGAGATTTATTATGGCAAAGAATATTCTTTATGGAATTGAAGCAAGAAACGCGCTCGTTCGCGGTATCGACAAGCTTGCTGATACAGTCAAGATCACTCTCGGTCCTAAGGGCAGAAACGTAGTGCTTGACAAGAAATACGGCTCTCCCCTCATCACCAACGACGGCGTTACCATCGCCAAGGAGATCGAGCTTGAGGACGAGGCAGAGAACATGGGCGCACAGCTCGTTCGTGAGGTTGCTACAAAGACCAACGACGCTGCCGGTGACGGTACTACCACCGCAACTCTTCTCGCGCAGGCATTCGTTCGCGAGGGTATGAAGAACGTGACCGCGGGCGCTAACCCCATGGTCATCCGCAAGGGTATGAAGAAGGCTGTTGACGCGGCTGTTGCGGCACTTGCAGAGAACTGCAAGAAGGTCAACGGCAAGGAGGATATCGCTCGCGTTGGTACTATTTCCGCAGGCGACGAGGTCATCGGTGAGCTTATCGCAGACGCTATGGAAAAGGTTACCGCTGACGGCGTTATCACCATTGAGGAATCCAAGAGCGCAGAGACCTATTCCGAGGTCGTTGAGGGTATGCAGTTCGATCGCGGATACCTCTCTCCCTACATGGTTACCGATACCGATAAGATGGAAGCGGTCATCGACGACGCTCTCGTTCTTATCACTGACAAGAAGATCTCTACTATAAACGACATTCTTCCTCTTCTCGAGCAGCTCGTTCAGTCGGGTAGAAAGCTCGTTATCATCGCTGAGGATGTTGAGGGCGAGGCTCTGACTACTCTCGTACTCAACAAGCTCCGCGGCACGTTCACCTGCGTTGCCGTTAAGGCTCCCGGTTTCGGCGACAGAAGAAAGGAAATGCTCCGCGATATCGCTATTCTCACCGGCGGTGAGGTCGTATCGAGCGAGATCGGTCTTGAGCTTAAGGATGCTTCTATCCAGATGCTCGGTCGCGCCCGTCAGGTCAAGATCACGAAGGAGAACACCATTATCGTTGACGGTGCAGGCTCCGCTGACGAGATCAGAGCTCGCGTAGCGCAGATCAAGTCCGCTATCGAGAACACCACCAGCGATTTCGACCGCGAGAAGCTCCAGGAAAGACTTGCAAAGCTTTCGGGCGGTGTTGCAGTTATTAAGGTCGGCGCGGCTACCGAGGCTGAAATGAAGGAAAAGAAGCTTCGCATCGAGGACGCTCTCAACGCTACCAAGGCGGCTGTTGAGGAGGGTATCGTTGCAGGCGGCGGTACTGCTTACCTTAACGCTATTCCCGCAGTTGAGAAGCTGCTTAAGACCGTTGACGGCGATGAAAAGACCGGTGTTAAGATCGTTCTTAAGGGTCTTGAGGAGCCCGTTCGTCAGATCGCCGCTAACGCAGGCTTTGACGGCGCGGTCATCGTTGATAAGATCATGAGCTCCAAGAAGGTCGGTTACGGCTTCGATGCCTACAACGAAAAGTACGTTGATATGGTCGGCGCGGGTATCGTCGATCCTAAGAAGGTGACTCGTTCCGCACTTCAGAACGCGGCTTCGATCGCTTCCGTAATTCTTACTACCGAGTCGGTAGTTTCCAATATCAAGGAGCCCGAGCCCGCTGCTCCCGCAGCAGGCGGCATGGGTGGTATGTATTAATTTTTATATACGCAGGGGGAGAGGGGAACTTTTTGAAAAAAGTTCCCCTCTCCCCCTGCACCCCCTCACCCTTCAAAAACTTTCAATAAAAGAATGGTTTTGGAGTGGAGTTTGTCTGTGGACGTGAGGTTTTTGGGAAGATTTGCGTTTTGGACTTGTAAAATGAGGAAATTTGTGATAAAATGAAGTATAAACTTATTGGAGCTGGATATGGGAAAATTTGACGGGGTGCTGATCTGCACCGATCTTGACGGCACGTTGCTTCGGTCTGACAAGTCGATCTCGCAGGAAAATCTTGACGCGATCGAATATTTTAAGTCAGAGGGCGGATATTTTACCTTTATTACGGGAAGAATGCCGTATTTTTCTAAAATGGTATACGATGCGGTCGGGGCTAATGCTCCCGTTGGGTGCGTTAATGGCGGCGGTATTTACGATTATGAAAAGGGCGAGTATTTATGGCTACAGACTCTCGCTGACGGCATTATCGAGCTGGTGGAGCACGTTGATAAAAACGTTGACAGCATTGGAATTCATCTCAACACGCCCGACAAGGTCTATTATTGCCGAGAAAACGGTGCGTCGGCTAAGTACAGAAAAGCCACGGGGACGCCTAATCTCGTCGCTGATTACAGGGCGGTTGATGAGCCCTTGGCAAAGATCGTTTTTTGCGACGATAATGAAGAACATATTTTGCGTGCTATTGAGCTTTTGAACGCTCATCCGAAAGCAGACCTGTTTGATTTTATCCGAACCGAGCGAATTCTTTACGAGGTCGTGCCCAAGGGAGTCAACAAGGGTGCTGCTTTGCCTCGGCTTGCCGATGCTTTGGGTATAGATATATCGAAGGTCGTGGCGATCGGCGACTACTACAACGACGTTGCGATGCTTCGCGCGGCGGGAGTCGGCGTTGCCGTGGCAAATGCGGTCGACGAGGTCAAGGCGGTGGCGGACTATATCACCGTGAGCAACGAGGAGCATGCTATCGCGAGGGTCATCGAAATGATCAATAGCGGGAAAATACGATTCTTACGCTGAAACAAGGATTATGACGATGCCGTTTGCTTTTAAGCCAAGCGGCTTTTGTCATGTAGATAAATCGACTTGACAAACGAGTCGATTCCGTGTATAATACTGTATATACCATTATTTCACGCCGAACCCAAAATCGGTTGGAGGACAAAATGAAAAAAATCCTTATATTCACTTTAATTCTGTTGCTCTGTTTGTCGATGTTCATCTCTTGCGGCATGCTGATAAGCAGTCCGCTTGGTGGAGACGAATCTCAGATGTCGGGGGAGCCTTCTTCCGAAGGAAATCAAGATCCCACTGGCGACGACGAGGGAAACGGCGATAACTCGGTCGACAACTTAACCGAGGAATCGACCGAAAAAGACGACGAGGAGTCTCGGGAGACTGCCGAGAGCAGCTCGGAGCAGGTCACCGAGGAATCGGTCCAAAAGCCCGACGGCACCGAAAATTCAAGTGAAGAATCGAGTAACGATAGCACGGAGGATCACGAGCATTCCTACGGCGATTGGATCGTGACGAGAGATCCCTCCTGCACAGTCGAGGGCGAGAAGGAAAGAAGATGCTCTTGCGGAGAGACGCGAACCAAGCCGATAGATGCCCTCGGACACGACACGGTGCACCACGCAGCAAAAGCGCCCACCTGCTCCGATGCCGGTTGGGACGCATACGAGACCTGCGCGAGATGCGGCTACAGCACGAAGGCCGAGAGATATGCTCCTCATAGCTGGAAGACCGAATACACCTTTAACAGAGAATATCACTGGTATGAGTGCTCGGTATGCGGCGCGGAGGATGCCAAGGAATCTCATGAAACCGATTCGAACGGCTGTTGTCTGATCTGTAATCAGATAGTTAACAGCACCTCGGGCATAGTTTACGAGCTGCGTGAAAACGGCGCTTACGCAGTGGTAGTTGATTATACGGGAACCGAAACGAGCGTAACGGTATCCGACGTTTACGAGGGCGCTCCCGTAAAAGTGATCGGCGATAACGCATTCAAGGATAAGTCGATTACCAAGGTCATTATTCCGAATAGCATTGAAACGATCGGAAAGCACGCGTTCGCGGGCTGCTCGGGGCTTAAGAGCATAACCGTCCCCGATAGCGTTACGAGCATTGGTCAACACGCGTTCTATAATTGCTCGTCGCTTGAGAGCATGACCCTTCCTTTTGTCGGCGAAAATAAAGGCAACGCTAAAAACGCTTGTCTTGCATACATATTCGGCGCGGACGGATACGGCGGAAACAGTAACCGCTACGTGCCTCAGTCGCTGAAAAAAATAGTTATAACCGAGAGTGTAAGCCTTGAGGATGGCGCGTTCTACGCCTGCGCGGGCATAGAAACCGTAGAGCTCGTGGGTGGAGTTACAAGCATTGGCAAATACGCGTTTTACAGCTGCACGGGTATTGAAAGCATCAAGCTCCCCGACAGCGTAAAGAGCATTGGAAACTTTGCGTTCCAGTATTGCACCCGACTCAAAAATATCGATCTTGGTAACGGCGTTACCGAGATCATGGGCAACGCGTTTGACGGATGTACCGCAATTACCGATATAACGATTCCCGAAAGCGTTGAGACTATCGGCAGCGGCGCGTTCAAAAACTGCACGGGAATTAAGGATATAACCATTCCCGACAGCGTGACGACCATTGTCGGCGGCGTGTTCGTGGGTTGTACGAATCTTGAAAGAATAAGCATTCCCTTTATCGGTGAGAAAAAAGACGGCACGGGCGCAACCCACATCGGACATTTATTCGGCGCGGGCGCTTACCGCGGACAGAACAGCTATATACCCACATCGCTTAAAACCGTAGTTATTACAAGCGCTGAAAGCATTGCGGAAAACGCGTTCAGAGATTGCAACAATTTTACGCGTATATTTATTCCCAAGAGCGTCACAAGCATTGGCGATAAGGCGTTCTCGGGATGTACGGGTATCACGGACGTATACTACGGCGGAACCGCATCCGAATGGGATATGATAAGCATCGGCGCGACTAACGATAAGCTCAAAAACGCAACCATTACCTATAATTGCGATCCGCGCTAAAAGATCTTGCCATTCCATTGAAGGTTTTGGATTCACTTCTTTTAACTAAATGAAATTAAACCCATTTTCCTCTTATGAAAGTTCTTGAAAAGGGGAGTGCGAGGGGGAAAACTTCTTTCAAGAAGTTTTCCCCCTCGCATCTTCATTCATCTTAACTAATTATATCCCCCTGAACCTCAAACATACGCTCGGCGGCTTGGCGCAGGGGAGCGTGGTTTTGGAGGTTGGGGTCGGTTTTAAGGTATTCGTGGGCTTCGGAGAAGGCGGTAGTCATAAGCTCACTATCCTCACACATATCGGCGATATTGAAGCTGAGCGTTCCGCTTTGTCTGATCGAGGCGTTGCCCGAAAGGGCAAGGAAGTCGCCCGGACCGCGCAATTTGAGGTCTTGCTCGGCGATCTCGAAGCCGTTGTAGGAGTTGCACATCGTTTGCAGTCTCTGCTTTGCGGTGTCGCCAAGGCGACCCTTTGCTCCGCTGACCAGAACGCAGTAGGACTTTCTTTGTCCGCGTCCGACTCGACCGCGCAGCTGGTGAAGCTGGGAAAGACCGAAGCGTTCGGCATTCTCTACTATCATAAGGCAGGCGCTGGGCACGTTGACTCCGACCTCGATGACGGTCGTGGAGACCAAGATCTGCACCTCGCCCGAGGCGAAGCGACGCATTACTCTGTCCTTGTCTGCCGTTTTCATTTTGCCGTGGACGAATGCGATATTATAGCCCTGCAGGCGCTCGGAGAGCTCCTCGGCGTACTGTACCGCCGCCTTTAAGGGCGGTTTTTCGTTTCTTACGAGCTCCTCGCCGTAAATTGCAATCTCGGAGAGGTCGATCTCGCCCTCCTCCAGCTCGCTCTCCTCGACTGCGGGGCAGACGACGTAGACCTGACCGCCTGCATCGACGTTTTTTCGGATAAAGGCATCAAGGCGGGGGCGGTAGCTTTCGTCGACGAGGAAGGTGTCAACTCTTTGACGTCCCGGGGGCATTTCGTCGATCTTCGACATAGCGAGGTCGCCGTACATCACGAGCGCCAGCGATCTCGGGATCGGGGTCGCGCTCATAACGAGGACGTGGGTGTGTTTATTCTTTTCGGAGAGCAGGGCACGCTGATTTACGCCGAAGCGGTGCTGCTCGTCGGTTATGACGAGTCCCGGATTAATAAATTCCGCGCCGTCGGAGAGGAGCGCTTGCGTACCGATGACGATATCAAGGCGCTCGTCGGGGTTCTCCGACTTCATAGCCGCGTGGATCTTTCTCTTGGTTGCCGCGGTGCAAGAGCCCGTGAGGAGCGCGCAACGTATCCCCAGAGCCTCGAAAATTGCGCAGAGGTCGTTATAATGCTGAGTTGCCAATATCTCCGTGGGCGCCATTAAAGCGGCTTGGTAGCCGTTTTTGACGGCTATATACATGGCAACCGTGGCGCAGATCGTTTTGCCGCAGCCGACGTCGCCGATGACTATACGGCTCATCTGCTCGCCCTTGCTCATATCGTGTGCGATGTCCGCAATCGTTCTTTCCTGCGCGCCCGTCAGCTTATAGGGAAGCCGCGCGAGCAGGGGAGAGATGTCGGTATTCTTGCAGGCGGGGGCGGAGAGTCGTTGGATCTTCCTGCCCGAGAGCGCAAGGCCTGTGGCGAAAAGGAAAAATTCGTCGAATATCAGTCTTTTTTTTGCGATCGCGAGCGCTGCATAGCTTTCGGGGAAATGTATCTGACGGAGGGCGTAATATATCGTGCAGAGCTTATTTCGCTCGCGTATCTCCTCGGGGAGAGGGTCGGGCATTGATTGGCTTGCAAGCTCGAGCGCGTCGGCGACGTTTTGCGAGATCTGCTTTTGCGTCAGCCCCTCGGAGAGCCTATAGACCGAGAAAAAGGGAGGGGGAGGCAGCTCCTCTACCCACGGGTCAGCCGCGGGGGAGGTCATAGAGTAGCGGCTTTTTACTCGTTCGACCTTGCCGTAGAAGCGAAAATCCGAGCCGACCGAAAATTTGTCTTTATAGTAATTCTGGTTGAAATAGGTGATCTCGCAGACTCCGCTTTCGTCGAATGCGCGGAATTTTAAAAGCGACATTCCTCGCTTGATATTTGCTATCTTCGGCTCGGTCGCTACGGTCATAACGACTGCCGATTTATATTCGGGCGAGGTTTCGGCAAGCAGCTTTATATTTGCCCTGTCCTCGTAGGCGCGGGGGAAGTAGTAGAGCAGGTCAAGGAGGCTGTGCACGCCTGCCGCGGCGTAGGCTTTTGCCTTGACCCCTCCGACTCCGCGGAGCGCTGTTACGGGTATTTCGTGTAGGTTTTTGTTATTATTCATATTTCCACCAATATTGTTGTTGATAAATTGCAATTTGGCGCGGGGGAAGCGAGGGAAGCGCGCCTTCGGCAACATACTTTCTTTGAAAAGAAAGTATGCAGAGAAACTTCCGATATTTTGGGTTCTGATTAGGGTGAGGTGACGCTGAAATTTGACAAGTCAAATTTCAGCCTACTGAGATAATATACGTCTAACAGTATAGAACCCAGCCGATATAGTGCAACTGATTTTATTGTTACTTAAAGTTGAAGTTAGCTAAATTTCTTGGGTTCTAAAATCAAAATCTGAAGACGATAAATTATTCGTCTGCTTTATCCGCCTTTGTTTGAGTGACGTCGGCGAGGGGATTTTGCGCCATCGCGTTCATCATATTCTTGTCGCTGACGTGGGTGTAGATCTGCGTGGTGTTGAGCTGCTCGTGGCCGAGAATGTCCTTGAGCACGCGGATATCTACGTTGCCTGTCTGATACATCAGCGTTGCGGCGGTGTGACGGAGCTTATGGACAGAATAATGCTTTGAGCCAAGACCTGACAGATCAAGGTATTTATAGACCATAGCCTGCACCATTTTGTCGCTTATCCGCTTTTCTCGGTTGCTCAAAAAGAGCGCTTTATCGGAAATATTATGATTTTTTTCAATAAGGCGATAGTTTCGGAGATAATCCGCGAGCACGACCTTGCAGGCGTCGTTGAGGTAGATTATTCTTTCCTTACTGCCTTTACCGAGGACTCGGACGTGGCTGAGCTCTCGGTCGAGGTCGGTCAGGTTGATGCCGACGAGCTCGTTCAGTCGCATTCCGCAGTTGAGAAAGAGCGTGATTATGCAAAGGTCACGGAGTCTTGTTTTCGACTCGACGTCGTTACGGACGGTGTCAAGCAGGAGCTTAGCCTCGGCGAGTGAGAGAAACTTCGGCAGGGTCTTTTTGTGCTTCGGCGACTCGATGTTGGCGGCGGGGTTTTCCTCAAGATATCCGCGCTTGACCGTCATAAATTTAAAAAGTCCCTTTATGGCGGAGAGCTTTCGCGCCTTGCTTGCCCACATATTCTTGCGGACGTTGCCCGTGTAGAGCAGAAAATCGTATATCTGCTCGGTGGATATATCTTTTATGTATTCTACGTCGATATTTACTATACTGATCTCACAAAATTCGTCGGAGTCGGGGTCTATGCCGTTTTGCTTGGCGATGATATAACGAAAGAAGGTCCTCAGATCGAGCAGGTACTCGTCGACCGTCTTTTGAGAGCAACCCTGTATTGCAAGCTTATAGGATGCGAATTCACGAATGATCGGAGGGAATTCGTCGATATTTACGCGGTAGGGCATAGTCCTTGATCTCCTTTCGGTGTTTATATATTAATTATACCAAATCTTTTTTTGTTTTTCAATAGATTTCTTGTATTTTTCAAGGAGTTGTAAATTTTATCGTAATATTTTGTATAATAAGGCGCTATTGTCTTGGTTTTATGATAAATTGTTGATTTTCTTTAAATTTTCACACGGAATTGTTGAAAAATACACATTTATCGTATATAATGTATCATTGGAAGTATGCCCTCGGGCGACGGAAGAGAAAGGACTTTTATAATGAAAGAATTTTTTAAGAGATATTCGTACGAAAGTGTGCGCTTATTTATAAATCAAGTTGTCATAGGACTTTTTGGATTGGTGCTTGCGCTTGCTTCTGGAATCGCCGAGAACGAGACCTTGCGCGTGGTCACGGGCGTGTTTTCGGTGATCTTCTTCTTGTTTATGCAATTTGCTTCGGCGTGGAGGATCGGTGCGGAGGACAAGATGTCTGCCGATCTTGGCAAGAGAAAGCTTGATCTTTCGGTTCCGTTCAAGGTCTGGCTGTTGGCAAACTCGCTCAATCTTCTTCTCGCGCTTTTGATAGCACTTGGAGTTTGGTTTGGTAACGGTGGAGTGTTATCCTCGGTTTCGGGAGGAGCGACAATGATCAAGATGATCATTGAGGGAATGTACACGGGTCTGCTTGCGTCGCACGTAGGAGGCGCGCCGCTGAACTCCTATTGGTTTGTGCATTTTCTCACGGTTCTGCCAGCTCTGCCCGTGATAGTTGCCGCTTATATCTGCGGTGCTAAAAATATCAATTTCGGCGGTCTTTTTATGCCGAATGTGAAGAAATAATCGTATTTTTGATAAAGGATCGGGCTTGTGAGTGTGGCTCGATCCTCTTTCTTTCTGATTTTTTATTAACGAGAACTTATTTTTCTTGTATTTTGCGGCTTGTTGTGGTATAATTGTTTTAGGATATTTTTGGACGGAGGTGTAACCGTGGCAAATTCCGATATAAAGATACTCGTGGTTGACGACGAGGCTGATATACGCAAGGTGGTCTCTTTGCTTTTGCAGAACAAGGGTTATTCTGTCATTGAGGCGTCTAATGGCGCCGCGGCGATCGAGGCTGTGAAGCAAGACGACGTTGACCTTATTATTATGGATATTATGATGCCCAAGATGTCGGGCGTTGAGGCTACCGAAAAAATACGAGAGCTTTCGGTTGCGCCGGTGTTGTTTTTGACGGCAAGATCGCTTGTTTCCGACAAGGAAAGAGCCTACGGCAGCGGCGGTGACGACTACGTGGTCAAGCCCTTTTCGTCCGCCGAGCTGCTTATGAAGGTTGAATCGCTCGTGCGTCGTTATACCGTCTACAAGGGCAAGGAAAGGACTGACGGCATAATCTCTCTTCCCGGTGGAGTTGAGGTGGATCTTCCCAAAAGGACCGTCACCAAGAACGGAGAGGATCCTAATCTGAGAGATAAGGAAAGCGCGATCTTCTTCTATTTGCTCGAGCATCGCGGCAATACAGTCGAGCCTGACGTTATTTTTGAAGCGGTCTGGGGAGAGAGGGCTCTTGCTTCGAGCGCTAACAACGTGACGGTCAATATTCTGGGTCTGCGAAAGAAGCTGGAGGACGATCCGTCTAATCCGAAGATAATCAAGACCGTTTGGGGAAAGGGGTATCAGTTTGTCTAAAAAGAAATTTTTTATTTCTCTCAAAAGCAAATTAATACTTATTCTGATCTTGGCGCTTATTACTGCCGCCGTGGTATTCGTGACGTGCAAGCAGTTTGGCGACTTCTTGGTCTGGAAATATTATCTTGACGAGGAGACCAAGCAAGAAAGAGCTGAAAATTATATTGAGGATTTTCAGAAATACGTTAAGAACAAAAAGCTTTCGATCCACGATTCAAAGAAGATCGCCGCGTGGTCGGGTGGAAACTACGTCGATATGATCGTTTACAAGGACAAAAATCTGGTTTACGCTCCCGATTGGTTTATTGATTCAAGCAGTCCGCAGGATTACTTTTCGGGAGACCGAGACTTTGAGCAGTATCTTACCGAGGAGGCGAGGACTGCTTATCTTGAAAGGCTTGAGGATATTCTCGATGAAAACAGCGATCTTTCGTCGGTCTATTTCGTTGACGGAACCTTGCTTGTGAGAGTTATTGACTACACCGAGGATTTCGTGTACAGTCTGGTGTTTGCAGCGGCGCTGCTGCTGGCATTGATCGTGCTTGCGATAATTATGATATTGAATTTCTCTGCAACGGCTTCGAGGATTAAGCGTCTTGCGAGGGACGTAAGGCTCGTTGAGGGCGGCAACCTTGAATTGCCGATCGCTATCAGAGGTCACGACGAGCTGAGTTCGCTTGCCGAGGACGTTAACAGCATGAGAAACTCGGTCGTTGACACTATGACCAAGGAGCAGCAGGCGTGGAAGGCAAATGCCGAGCTTATCACGGCTATGTCACACGATATCCGCACTCCGCTTACCGTTATGCTCGGATATCTTGAGCTTATGGAGATGCAGGAGAAATCCAATATTGATTCGGAATACGTTGCTGCATGCAAGGACAATGCTTTGCGATTGAAGCGGCTTTCCGACGATATGTTTTCTTATTTTCTTGTGTTTGGGAAAAAAGATGCTCTGGATGGCGAAATGATCGATGTTGGCAGCGAGGTTATCGAGCACATGTTAGCCGAGAGAGTGATCCTCTTTGAAGAAAGCGGCTTTGAGCTGTCATATTCTCACGATCTGCCAAGCGTGACTATTTCGGTAAATCTGGATTATCTAGGTCGCGTCATTGACAACGTCTTCGCCAATATTCAAAAATACGCCGATCTTAACGCGCCCGTTTATATTGAATCGGAGATCAAGGACGGAAATCTGACGCTTGCCTTCAGAAATAAGATCGACAAGAGCTCGGATCGCGCCGAGAGCAACGGTATAGGTCTTAAGACCTGCGAGCGTATCATGGAGCGAATGGGCGGCAGTGTGACGGTCGTTGCCGAGAGCGACGATTATAGTATTACGTTAAATTTTCCTGTTAAGGAGCAAAAATAGAACAACAAAGGAAAGGCAATCTATGGAATTTTTAGAATTTTGGGGACAAATGACGGCGAATCCGCTGTTGTTTGTCGCTGTGGCACTGACTCTCGGTGTCATTCTGGTAAACGGGTGGACGGATGCGCCAAATGCCATCGCCACTTGCGTCGTTACGAGGTGTATGCCACCGAAGGCGGCGATACTTATGGCGGCGGTGTTCAATTTTCTCGGCGTTTTCGTAATGACGCAGATCAGCAACAAGGTTGCCGTAACTATTACGAGCATGGTGCATTTCGGAGAAAATACCGGCGAGACGATCATTATAGTTTTATGTGCTGCGATGCTTGCTATCGTTATCTGGGCAACGCTCGCTTGGGTGTTTGGTATCCCGACGAGTGAAAGCCACGCTTTGATCGCGGGCCTGACGGGTGGAGCTATGGCTCTTACGGGGTTTGATGCGATAGTTTGGAGCGAATGGAGCAAGGTGCTTATCGGTATCGTGATCTCGGTCGTGCTCGGATTCGGTTTGGCTTGGATTATAGGTAAGCTCGTCACTATGATCTGTTACAAGATGGACAGACCCAAAACAGAGCCGTTCTTCAAGGGCGCACAGATCGCGGGAGCCGCGGCAATGGCGTTTATGCATGGAGCGCAGGACGGTCAGAAATTTATGGGAATTATTCTGCTTTGCGTGTTTACTCTGCAAGGCGCGGGCGGCGCGGCGGCGACCTTTGCGATCCCGACCTGGCTTATGGTGGTTTGCTCACTCGTTATGGCGGCAGGAACTGCGATAGGCGGCAAGAAGATCATAAAGTCCGTCGGTATGGATATGGTCAAGCTTGAAAAATATCAGGGCTTCTCGGCAGATATTGCGTCTGCTATCTCGCTCGTGTTCTGCTCGGTATTCGGTCTCCCCGTTTCTACTACCCACGTGAAGACCACCTCAATCATGGGTGTTGGCGCAGTTAAACGCGTGTCTGCCATTAATTTCGGCGTGGTAAAGGAAATGGTCATGACCTGGATACTTACCTTCCCCGGATGTGGACTGCTGGCATTCTTAGTAACAAAATTGTTCTTACTTATTTTTAACTAACTGAAAGGAAATATAAAAATGGCTAAAGGCGATAAATTCTATTATGATAATTTTGCGGAGTGTGCATCTCTTGCAAAGAAGGCGGCGGATTATCTCGTTGAGTGCCTTGAAAACTATGACTTGAGCAAGATCGAAAAAATGCTTGAAGAAATGCACACTTTTGAGCACAGCGCAGATATGAAAAAGCACGAAATGAACGAAGCGCTTGCAAAGGCATTCGTAACTCCCGTCGACAGAGAAGACCTCGATCTGATGAGCCAACAGCTCGACACCGTGCTTGATCTTATTGAGGAAGTACTGCAGAAGATGTACATTTATAATATCAAGACGATAGAGCCTGCCGCGATCGATTATGCAAAGCGCCTCGTAAAAGCTTGCGACATCCTTGGTGATATCATAGCAGAGTTTGAAAACTTCAAGAAATCGAAGAAGCTTCATGCTCTTATCGTCGCGTCAAACGACGTGGAGGAGGAGTGCGACAAGCTTTATCTTGCTACGATGCACGAGCTTACCAAGAATTCTACGGACGTTCTTACCACCCTTTCTTGGTGCAAGATATACGATTGCTTCGAGGCTTGCTCGGATGCTTGCGAGCACGTCAGCGAATGCGTTGGCTCGATCGTTATGAAAAATACCTGATATTAGAAAAAGAGCATATGCGAAAGCATATGCTCTTTTTGATTTAAAGCTTGGTTTCAAGGCGAGTTCTGACAGCCTTGATGAAATCGATCGTATTGACTGCGGTGGCGGCAAATCCTTCGTCGACAAGACCAACGAGGTCCTTGGTCATTATTCCGTCGTTCAGAGTATCGATGCAGGCTTCCTCGAGCTTGTTTGCGAAGCTTACGAGCTCGTCAAGTCCGTCGAGTTCGCCGCGCTTACGGAGCGCTCCAGACCAAGCGTAGATCGTTGCCATGGGATTGGTCGAGGTCTCCTCGCCCTTGAGGTAGCGGTAGTAGTGTCTTGTGACTGTGCCGTGAGCCGCCTCGTATTCAAACTTGCCGTCGGGGGAAACGAGCACGCTGGTCATCATCGCGAGCGAGCCGAATGCGGTGGATACCATATCCGACATTACGTCGCCGTCGTAGTTCTTGCATGCCCAGATGTAGCCGCCCTCGCTTCTGATCACTCTCGCGACCGCGTCGTCGATCAGGGTGTAGAAGTAGGTTATTCCAAGCGCTTCGAACTGTTCTTTATAGTAATTGTTGTAGATATCCTCGAAGATGAGCTTGAATGTCTGGTCGTACTGCTTGGAGATTGTGTCCTTGGTTGAGAACCAGAGGTCCTGCTTGGTGTCGATCGCAAACTTGAAGCAGGAGTGCGCGAAGCTTATTATCGAGGTGTCCTTGTTGTACTGACCCTGAAGCACGCCTGCACACTCAAAGTCGTATACTGTTTTGGAGAACTCGGTTCCGTCCTCGCCCTTGAAGGAGAGTGTTGCTCTGCCTGCCGAGGGCACGCGGTACTCGGTTGCCTTATACACGTCGCCGTATGCGTGGCGCGCTATCGTGATCGGCTTTTTCCAGTTGCGGACCACGGGCTTGATCGAGTCGATTATGATGGGCGCGCGGAATACCGTACCGTCCATTATTGCGCGGATCGTGCCGTTGGGCGATTTCCACATTTCTGTGAGATTATATTCCTCAACTCTTTGCTTGTTGGGTGTTATCGTCGCGCATTTGACCGCAACGCCGTATTTCTGCGCCGCGTATGCCGAGTCGAACGTGACCTGATCCTTCGTTCTCTCTCTCTCGGGCAAGCCGAGGTCGTAATATTCGGTCTTTAAGTCGATGAAGGGATAGAGGAGCTCGTCCTTTATCATCTTCCATATTATTCTTGTCATCTCGTCGCCGTCCATCTCGACCAGCGGCGTCGTCATTCTGATCTTTTCCATATTTGCCTTTCCTGCAGGGTTCCACCCTGCACCCGCTTAAAACTTTTTGGGAAAAAGTTTTAAGAATTCAAAAACTTTTGATAAAGGGGCTAGGGGTGATTGGGTTTGATTACTTTTAAGCTTAGAAGGATAAGATGTAGTGTTTTCTACTATCCTTGGGGAAGTTTTTGAAGAGCTCGAGAAACTTTTTTCAAAAAGTTTCTCGAACGCGTCTTCCTTAGCTGTTTTTGATTTTATAATAGTTCATCAGGCAGCCGGAGAGGAGGATATCCTTTTCTTCGGCGGTGAGGCCTTTGACGTAGAGGGTGAGGTCTTCGACGGCACCTGATTTACGGATGACCTTGGCGTTGAAGGTTTCGTTGCCCGAGACGATGGTCTTTCTGATATCGGGGACGAATACGCAGTCGCCTGTTTCGTACTCGAATTTAGTTTCGGGGTCGAGGGTGAAGGGAAGGATTCCCCAGTTGATACAGTTGGAGCGATAGCGCTTGGTAGCAAACTCGTAGCAGATATTGGCAAATCCGCCGAGCACCTTCTGGCAAGAGGCTGCCTGCTCACGCGCGGAGCCGTCTCCCGGCTTATTTGCGAATACACACGAGCCGAACTGGGTGTTTTTGATCAGCTCGCTTGCGTCGCCGACTTTAGAAAGCGTGGCTACAAGCTTTTCGCTCGCGTTGCCGTCTCTGCGCGCCTTTTCCTCGGCGGCAACCACTTTTGAGAGCCCTACGTACTCGGGGACTCGACGGGAGAGGGTGAACTCTGCAAGTCTGCGAGGATTGGAGCGCAGGGAGCTGGTCTCGCCCGAGGGGATAAGCTCGTCGGTGGTGGTGACGGGGTCGTGAATTACGGCGGTCAGCTCGACGAGCAGATTCTCGCCCAGCTCGTACTGATCGGGCCAGCTTGTGATATTTGGTCCGAGAATGAGCTCGGTCTCGGGATCTGCCTTGCCGTAGCCGTAATAAATTCTCTTATCGTAGACCGATTTGTCAAATTCGTAGTTGACGGGGGTATAGTTGTAGTCGATATCGGTAGCGGGGGTTATCTTACCTCCGTTTGCCGCGGTCGCTGCGATGCTTCTTGCATCCATCAAAGCAACGCCCGAGACCTGTCCCTCACCCGGCTTCGAGCCCTCGCGGTTGGGGAAGTTACGGGTGGTATGGCGGAGAGAGAGTCCGTTGTTCGCGGGAACGTCGCCTGCGCCGAAGCAGGGACCGCAGAAGGAAGGCTTGATCACTGCGCCGTTTGAGAGCAGATCTGCGGTGACTCCCTCGCGGGTCAATGCGAGAGAGACGGGGATGCTAGTGGGATAGACCGACAGGTTGAAGTAGGAGTTGCCGACGTTACCCGTTTTAAGAATCTCGGACGCCTCGACTATGCTATCGAACATACCGCCCGCACAGCCTGCGATGATTCCTTGATCGGCAAGCACGCTGCCGTCTTCCTGAACCTTGGACACGAGGTCAAGGCTGCATTTCGGGAATTTGACCTTTGCTTCTGCCTCGACCTTTGCGAGTATTTCCTTGGCGTTTGCCAAAAATTCCTTTATAGTATAAGCGTTAGAGGGATGGAAGGGCAGAGCGATCATCGATTCCATTTTGCTAAGGTCGATCTCGATCATGGAATCGTAATATGCTACGCCTCGGGGTTTGAGTTCTTTGTACTCCTCGGGTCTGCCGTGCGTTTCGTAATGCTTTCTGACCACCTCGTCTGTTTCCCAAATTGACGAGAGGCAGGTGGTCTCGGTCGTCATAACGTCGATACCGTTTCTGAAGTCGATCGGGAGGTATTTGATGCCGTCGCCGACGAATTCAAGCACCTTATTCTTGACGAATCCGCAACCAAAGGTCGCGCCGACGAGCGCTATTGCCACGTCGTGAGGTCCGATCCCCTTGGGGGCTTTGCCTGTGAGATGAACGAGGACTACCTCGGGGGCTTTTATATCGTAGGTGTCCTTAAGCAACTGCTTTACGAGCTCGGGACCGCCCTCGCCGACTCCCATAGTGCCGAGCGCGCCGTATCTTGTGTGCGAGTCTGAGCCGAGGATCATTTTGCCGCATCCTGCAAGCTCCTCACGTGCGTAAGAGTGAATTACAGACTGGTTTGCGGGAACGTATATTCCTCCGTACTTTTTTGCCGCCGAGAGACCGAAAACGTGATCGTCCTCGTTGATCGTGCCGCCGACCGCGCAAAGCGAGTTGTGGCAGTTGGTAAGCGCGTAGGGGATCGGAAATTCGGTCAATCCTCCGATTCTCGCGGTTTGGATAATGCCGACGTAGGTGATGTCGTGAGACACCATTGCGTCGAATTTTATTTTAAGGGCGTTGTCGCTGCCAGATACGTTGTGAGATGAAAGGATCTGATAGGCAATGGTGTTTTTTCTTGCATCCGATGAGCTGACGGACGAGCTTTTGCTGATATTGCCGTTCTCGTAGAACACACCTTTATCAATAAGCTTGATCATATTGACCTCCGAGGGATTGTTAAAGATAATAACATTAATCCTTTTCATTATACCATTTGTCCGTTCTTTAGTCAAGTAAATTCTTTGCTTTTTTATGGCTTTTTGCGGCTATTACAAAATTTTTTACGCTTTCTGTGCTGTTGACTTGTGCGTGGCGTTTGTTGTGATATACGCGACTGCTTTTGTTTGACCTTTAGATAAAGAAATATAAAAAAATGGCAAAAAACGCTTGCAAAACGAAATCGGATATGATATAATTATATATAATGAGATTTTGGCGTTGTCTTTCGCTGAAGCGCCGCTAACTTTGGGAGTATTTATGGAAAAATTGAAAAGCTTTGTTAGGCAAAATCTGAAACTTATATTGTTTGTACTGTTTGGCCTTCTGGTCGTGACGGGAATTCTCGTTATAGTGCTCGGCGGAGGACAGAGCGACGGATTTTTGAAGGTGCTGTTCGTTATCTTCGGTATCGTTCTTGAGCTGCTTGCTTGCTCAGTCGCATTCCTTACCATTGTTATGGGTGAATCTGAGCCTGCAAACTTCTTCCTGTATGACGGCAAGAAGGGGGCTAATATTTCTCTTGATGAATTGGATTTTGCGAGAATTGACAAGAAGATGACCTTCATTATGACAAATCTCGCGGAAAGCGCCACCGACGTTTGGTCGAGAAGAGTGATCTTTACACAGAACAGTGACATTCTTCGTGAGAACGAGGCCATGGTTCCTCTTGTTGCTTACAAGATCCTTTATGATCTCGCAGAGAGGGCAAACGATAACGCATGGCAAGCGTATCTTTCTGCGGATGCTCTTGTGATCGAAGATATATCTGCGGCGCTTGAGCTTAACGGAGATGCGGAGCTTAGCAACGCGTTTAAGTTCTTGTTTGAGAATTCGGCAGGCAGTTACGAACGCACGGCAAAGTTCCTTACAGACAACAAGAAATATATTCAGAGCAAGATGCTGAAATATGTAAAGGCTAATATTGAAAAGTTCTGATAATTGATTTGAAGACGGTTCTTCCGATTTGTTCGGAGGACCGTCTTTTTTTTGCTTATTGTGGTTAATATTTTGTGTTAAAATAAACTAATAGTAGAAAACTAAATAATAAGTTTATAAAACGGTGCGTAAGATGGGGTTGTAAGGAGGGGTTAAAGATGCGTGGGGCAAATCGAATATTTGGACGATGGCCATTGGATCGGTTTTTTGGGGGGGAAGAGTGGAAGGGGGTTGAAGGATGAGGGGGGTGTGTGTGGAGTAGAGAGATCCTATCGCGAGGTGAAAATGCAAAGTTAGATCGGGCAAAAACGAAAAGAGAGTGCGGAATGGGGAGTAAGGCGAAAGTGAAGTGAGGCTTAAATGAGTTGAAGTGAGATGTGGGGATGTAATTCGCGAGGTGGGAATCAAAATCGTCAACGCAAGGAGTGAGTGCAAGGCGAGAGGAGTGAGGTGTGAGGTGTGGGGTGTGAAAAGTGAAGAGTGAAGACGTGAGAACTGCTAAAAACGCAGCGCTACGGTGGTTATTTCGTAATAATCTCCCAAAGCTTACAGTGAGCTTTGGAGAAAAAAGCGGGATTTGAAAAATGGTAATTAATGTAAAAACGGCAGCGGTTTAGGAAATTTTCGGCAAACATGTGAAAGAAAGTTGCTTTTGTGGGGTAAAAAGCAGAAGGCGATTTGATGATTTCGTGAAAATTCAAAAAATATTAACAATTTTAAATGTGACGAAAAATGCCGCTTTGTTTTTGTGCAAAGGGTACAAAAACGGCACTTTTGGGCCTCCTGCTTGTAAAATTTGCGAGGTTCTTTTTGTTTGGATTTTTGGGTAAATTAAATTTACCACATCGTTTGGGACGGATTTTGTTTAAAAAATCAAGTGGCATAGTTAACAAAAACACGGTTTTTTTGCTCAAAATATCGCAAAATACTGCCAAGCGAGGTAAATGTAATTTACCTGAAAAGCGAGGGATTTTGCAAGTCCTAACAACTTGCCAAAATGCTTGACTTGAGGTTTTTTGAGAGTGTCAAAAATGGTGATTTTCTTTTTGGTTACAAGGCAAGTTTGTTAAGGTTTGTAAACTTTGGAACGCTTGACAAGTCTTTTTTTTTATGTTATTATATATTAACAACTTTTGGGGTGTCGTACGAGCTGTAAAAGTGAGCGCGATGACCCGAATTTTTATTGGCTTTTATGCTACGCATATATTGAATGTAGCGAAAATGCTCGATAAAATCAAATTTCGATCCGATTTTGCAGTCAATTCTTCGGCAAGTGCCAATGCTGATGCGTTCATTGTGCTCTCGGGTCACCCTAAATTGCATAGTGATAATGCTGCTGCAGTATGATCATCGGCTGTCTTCTGCTTTCGCGTACGCGTGTGCGTGCGTGGTCGCGAGAAGATCGATGCCGAGTCTGAGTCGTGCCGCAACCGTTGGTAATACCTCCGTATAACACCGTCTTCGGAGCTCACCAAAGGAATGCGCGCGAGACAGAGCGTCATGCGGTTGGTAACGATTGCATCTCTGCTCGTTGCGCACGGTGTTATTAACGGAGCATTTACCTTACACGGATAAGAAAGGGTCTTATCCAAAAACAGCAGGAGGAAACTTTTTATGAAGAAAACGAAATTTCGAAGACTTGCGGCCTTGTTGCTTTGCTTGATATTCGTTGTTGGCGCTTTCTCCGTAAATGCGGCGGCTACCGACGGTGAGGCAGGCGCGAACGGAGAAACAACAGGCGGATCAGGCACGACGGGGCCCGACTACAGTATCGACGATATGATCGAGCTGCTCGGTACGATCTCTTACGACCAATACGTCTTGACGAGTGACTTTCTCAAGGCTGATGCGGCTAAGCAGACCGTTCGTATCGATGCGGTGAACGATCTTATAGCTGATAAGTCCGACGCCGATTACGTTGTCGGTGAGTACGAGGGCATAACCGCTATTGAGGCTCCCGGCGACGGAACGCTGACTTGGAGCGTTAACGTTCCCGAAACGGCGAGATATACGATCACGATCGTCTTTTACACTCTTGACGACGGCAAGGCGAGCTCGATCGAGCGCGTGTTCGGTATTAACGGCTCTCTTCCTTTCAGTGAGGCTCGTTACCTTACCATAAAGAAGAATTGGGTCAACGATTACGAGGATGCCATCTACACGGGCAAGGACGCAGCTTCGGTCAAGACCGAGGCGGAGAGCGTGGGCCTTATGTGCCATATGGATGGAGATCAGCTCAAGATCAAGTATCCTGCGGTATGGACAGCCGCCATTACGGATTTTTGCAAGGAGTACGATATAAGATTCGCTACGCTCGACCTTGATAAGAACGAGCTTCGCCCCTCGGCTTCGCAGACTCCTACTTGGTCTGAGTACACTATGATCGACTCCACCGGCTTCCACACCGAAGCGTTTGAGTTCGTTCTCACAGAAGGCACAAACGAAATATCCCTTGAAGGAAAGAACGGAACG
This sequence comes from Clostridia bacterium, assembly GCA_017411745.1. Classification (GTDB taxonomy): domain Bacteria; phylum Bacillota; class Clostridia; order Oscillospirales; family CAG-272; genus SVTX01. The sequence goes on from JAFQPM010000017.1 coordinate 41,237, forward strand.
ATCGCGATATCCGAGATCATTCTCTCTCCCGCAGAGGACGTTCTTACTTACAAGGAATACTCTGACAAATACGCAGGTAAGCCCGAGGGCAGCGGCACGATCAAGATCGAGGCCGAATATACCGACGCGGCTTCCGACAAGACCATATATCCCATCGAGGACAGCGCAAGCGCACTCACCTCTCCTCACGATGCGTCCAGAACCGTTCTTAACACTATCGGTGGCGGTAAGTGGCAGAACGCAGGTCAGTGGGTGACCTACAAGTTCCGCGTGGAAAAGTCGGGTATGTACGAGCTGGTGTTCCGCTTCAAGCAGGACGTGCTCGACGGTATGTTCGTCAGCCGTACGCTTTCTCTCTACAGCGAAGGCCTTGCAGAGGACGCTGACGGATATTACAACGGCGTACCCTTCGAAGAGGCTCGCAACGTTACTTACAACTACGGTGATAACTGGCAGGTGACCTCCGCAACGGCAGGCGAGACCGCCTTCAGCTTCTATTTTGAGGAGGGAACTACCTACACGCTCAAGCTTGAGGTAACTCTCGGCGATATGGCTGATATAATCAATACCGTACAGTCTGCGCTTGACCATATAAACGACGACTACCTTACCATTCTTCAGCTTACGGGAACCGAGCCTGACAGCTACCGTGACTACGGATTCTCCAGAATCATTCCCGATACGCTTAAGGATATGGCTCTCCAGGCTATCGTTCTTGACAACGAGGAGGATGCTAAAAACGGCTATCCTATTGGTGTCGCTCAAAGACTTACAGCGTTGGCAGGTCAGAAATCCTCCAACGTCGGTACTCTGCAGAAGGTTGCAGACATTCTTAAAGATATGAGTAGCGATGAGGACGAGATCGCGTCCTCGCTCGAGAGACTTAAGACCTACATCGGTACGCTTGGCACGTTCTTGTCCGATGCACAGACTCAGCCTCTTCAGCTCGACTATATTCTCGTTCAGCCCGCGGAGGCAAAGCTTCCCAAGGCGAACGCTAATTTCTTCGTATCCTTTGGATATGAGATATCCCGTTTCTTCTGGTCCTTCTTCCGTGACTACGACCACGTAGGTGCTATGGAAGAAACTTCCGACGAGAGCCTTGAAGTATGGCTCGCTACCGGTCGTGACCAGTTCCAGGTTATCAGAAGCCTTATCAACAGTGACTTTACTCCCGTTACGGATCATACCGTAGAGCTTAAGCTCGTTGCTCCCAATACGCTTCTGCCCTCCATCCTTGCAAATCAGGGCCCTGACGTTTATCACGGAATGGGACAGGCAGACGTTATCAACTACGCTATCCGTTCTGCTATCCTTCCCATTGAAGGATTTGAGGACTTTGATACCGTAAGGACCTCCTTCAACGAGGCGGCTATGCTGGTTCTCGGTCTTGCAGATGCAGAGGGAACGATGCACTATTACGGTCTGCCAGAGCAGCAGGGCTTTGCGATGATGTTCGTTCGTATCGACGTTCTTGCAGAGGTCGGAGTTCCGATCCCTGAGACGTGGGACGATATTATGAAGGCTGTTCCTAAGCTCCAGGCGAAGAACATGGAGATCGGTCTTACTACCGATACTTACATCCATCTTTATCAGGCGGGCGGTCAGCTTTACGCAGACGACGGTATGAGAGTTAACCTCAACTCCAAGCTTGCGCTGACTTCCTTCGCGAAGATGTGTAAATACTTTACAGACTACGGGTTCCCCTACGTTTATAACGCTGCTAACCGTTTCAGAACCGGTGAGATGCCGATACTTATCGGTGACTACACGGGTCTTTACAATCAGCTTAAGGTCTTTGCTACCGAAATCGAAGGTAAGTGGGTAATGGTTCCCGTTCCCGGCACCAAGATGCCTGACGGCACGATCAACAACTGCGCAGTATCCGCGGTCAACGCTTCCGTTCTCGTAAAGGGAAGTGAAGACAAGGCTGACGCGGCTTGGGCATATCTCAAGTGGTTCACCGGCCCCGAGTGCCAGATAGAATACTCCAACGAGATGGTTGCTATCATGGGTCCCTCGGCTAAGCACAACACTGCTAATATCGAGGCTCTCGCAAGCCTGCCCTGGACTACCGACGAATACTCCAGAATCAAGGCTCAGTTCGATAACCTCGCATCTATCCCCAACTACCCCGGCTCTTACATTATCGACCGTTATCTCAGCTTCGCATTCCTCGCCGCTTACAACGACGGTGAAGGCGCTGCTCAGGCGTTGCTCGGCTACGTTCCTATTATTAATAAGGAAATAAGCCGTAAGCGCGCAGAGTTCGGTCTTGAAACTCTCGAGGGTTATGCTACTCTTGCTGAAAAGCGTTGCGCTCAGGCAAAGGACGTAGCCGAAATGCTCGCGGACAAGGATAAATCCTACGCAGAGCTTGAAAAGAAGGTCAATTCCGCGATCCGAAGCGAAGACAGCGTTACGCTTAACGCTCTTGCGGATGACGTTCTTGAAATGGTCAAGGGAGATTACTCCGACACCATTAAGATCTCAACAAGCCCCGACACCTCAAAAATGAATGAAGACAAACTCCTCTACTATCTTGCTCAGGCGCTCACAGGTGCGGCTGACGCAATGGATTCGTATTGATTAGTTTCCATCATTTAATATCTATAAAGGAGATCAAAAATGTCTAACAAAACGGCACAAAAGAAGGCTGTTTCCCGTAAAGACATGACGATGAGACAGTGGATATGGAAGGAAATGAAGCGCAACTGGGTCGCTTACGTGATGGTTGCCCCGTACATGATCATTTTCCTCCTGTTCACTATCTTGCCTGTCGTGCTTTCGGTAGTTATCAGCTTTACAGATTTTAACATGCTGGAAATGCCCAATATCGTTTTCTTTGATAACTATATCAATCTGTTCTTCGATGACGACATATTCCTTACGGCATGTACCAATACTCTCATTTTTGCGGGTATCGTCGGTCCTGCTTCTTACCTGCTTTCCTTCCTCGTTGCTTGGTTTATCAACGAGATCCCCCCGAAGATCCGTGCGTTAGTAACTCTCGTATTCTACGCACCGTCTATCTCGGGCCAGGTATTCATGGTATGGCAGACACTCTTTGCTTCCGACTCTTACGGTTGGGTAAACGCAATATTGCTTAAATACAGTATAATCCCCACGGAGATCCCGTTCTTCCAGGATGCTGCTTACGTTATGCCTCTGTGTATCGTAGTTGCTCTGTGGACCTCTCTTGGTACTGCGTTCCTTTCGTTTATCGCAGGATTGCAGGGTGTTGACCGTTCGCTTTACGAGGCAGGCGCGGTCGACGGAGTCAGAAACAGATGGCAGGAGCTTTACTACATCACGCTCCCCTCTATGAAGCCTCAGCTTATGTTCGGTGCAGTTATGGCTATCACCGGTGCGTTCGGTTTCGGATCGATAGTTACCGCGCTCTGCGGATTCCCCTCGGTCGAGTATTCGGCACACACCATTATGCACCATCTTGAAGACTACGGTAACATCAGATATGAGATCGGTTATTCCTCGGCTATCGCGGTCGTTCTGTTCGCGATAATGGTCGGTGCGAACGGCTTGGTCAAGAAGATCATTTCGAAGGTAGGTACGTAATATGGCAAAATTAAGAACAAGAAATCATAAAGTCGTACTTGCCCGTTCTGCAGGTGGCGACGCCGGTATTACCTTCTTGCTGGTCATTCTCGGCGTGTTCATGTTCCTGCCTATGGTGTACGCAATAAGCCAGTCCCTCAAGCCGCTTGACGAGCTGTGGATGTATCCTCCCCGATTCCTCGTTCAGAAGATCACGGGATATAACTACAAATCGCTCTTTATGCTGATGGGTACAAACTGGGTCCCTTTCTCAAGATACATATTCAACACGGTGCTCACCTCCGTCGGCGGTACCTTCGGACATCTGTTTATCGCTTCCTTGGCGGCTTACACGATGGCGAAGATCAGATTCCCCGGTGGACAGCTGATGTTCCAGACGGTTCAGACCTCGCTTATGTTTAACTCTACGGTTACGGCGATCACGTCCTTTATCCTGCTTTCTGCGTTCAAGATGCTCGATACTTACTGGGCTATCATCGTTCCCGCTTGGGGCTCGACTCTCGGTCTTTACCTTATGAAGCAGTTTATGGATACCAACGTTCCCGACACCGTTCTTGAGTCCGCGCGTCTTGATGGCGCAGGAGAGCTCAGAACCTATTGGGTAATCGCAATGCCTATGGTTAAGCCCGCGTGGCTGACACTTATCGTTTATTCCTTCCAGGCTCTCTGGCAGCAGGGTGCTTCCAACTACATTCACTCCGAGGAGCTCAAATCCCTTAACTACGCTATCGGTCAGATCACTGCCGGAGGTATCAAGCGTGCGGGAGCTGCGGCTGCGGCTCAGGTCGTTATGATGCTCGTGCCGGTACTCGTATTCGTATTCTCGCAGTCCAATATCGTTGAAACGATGGGATCCAGCGGAATGAAAGACTAAAACAGGAGGTTATAACAATGAAAAATACAGCAAGAATTCTTTGCGCGATATTTGCTATCGTTATGATCGTGTCCTGTTTTGCAATCGGTGCTTCGGCAAGCGCCGCTTATCAGACCTATACTTATTCGATAGACGGTTACGCGCTCTATTCTCCTGACGCTTACGTCGCAAGCGAGGTCATAGACTCCGCTTATATGGGGCTCGACGTTGCTATCTCCAGCCCTAACGACTTGTTCGCTGACAGCAAGGGAAACATTTATATCGCTGATACCGATAATAACAGAATCGTTTGCCTTGACCGTTACTACAAGCTCAAGTTCACTATCAGCACGTTCGTTAACGGACAGGGTGTTTCCGATGCTCTCCTCGCTCCCCAGGGTCTTTACGTTACTGACGACAAGATCTGGGTCTGCGATACCGGTAAGAGCAGAATCGTAGTTTTCGACATCGACGGCAACTTCGATCGCGTTATCTACGCGCCCAGCTCCGCGCTCTTTACAGACTCCTCTCTCGCGTTCACTCCCATTGCTATGGCGGTCGACCAGTATAACAGACTCTTTATAGTCTCCTCGTCTACCACCGACGGTATCATCGTTATGACCGAGGAAGGCGAGTTCACCGGATACATCGGTGCACAGGCGGTTTCTCTCGGTATCTGGGAGATCATCTGGAGAAGATTCAGAACCGAAGAGCAGAAGTCCGTTTCGGTTGAATACGTTTCCGTAATCTACGAGAACATCGCTATTGATGAGGACGGATTTATTTACATAGTCACGCCTTACATTGATGAAAATCAGGTTGTGACTGCTATTCAAAACCATGATAAAGCCGGAACTTATCTTCCTGTTAAGATGCTCAACTCGAAGGGCGACGAGATCATGAAGCGTAACGGCTTCTGGCCGCCTGCGGGTGAAATAGATTACAGCATCAAGTCTACCGACGATATCACGGGTGTTTCGTCTCTCGTTGACGTTGCTATCGGTGACGAGGGAACTTGGTCGGTAATCGACTCCAAGAGACAGAGAACCTACACCTACGACAGCAACGGTAATTTGTTGTTCGCGTTTGGTGAAACTACTACTATCACAGGTAGCGTTCTCGGAGCTATCACGCAGGTAGAGGCTATTACGTATCAAGGCGACAAGATGCTCCTTCTCGATAAGAGTACGGCGTCCTTTACCGTGTTCCGCAGAACCGAGTACGGAGATCTGCTCGTCGATGCTATCGCAGCTGAAAATTCTCAGGATTTCGATCTCGCGATCAACATGTGGACCGAGGTCCTTAAGCAGAACTCCAACTTTGATGCGGCGTACGTCGGTATCGGTCAGGCTATGTACCGTAACGGCAACTACGAAGGTTCTCTTGAATACTTCGAGGCTGCTTACGATACTGACAACTGGTCAAAATCCTTCGCTGAAATAAGAAAGGCGTGGATGTCCGATTACTTCTTCGTTCTCATCATCATTATAGTCGTTCTCATAGTTGCCTTCATATTAATTAATAAGAAGATACAGAAGATCAACCGCGAGACCGCTACGGCGGGAGGAAAGAGGACGTTCGTTCAGGAATTGCTCTACGGCTTCCATCTGATGCTTCATCCCTTCGACGGCTTCTGGGATCTTAAGCACGAGCGCAGAGGCTCGGTCCGCGGTGCTCTCGTGTACGTTGTCGTCACTATTCTCGCTTTCTACTATCAGGCTATAGGCCAAGGTTATATGCTCAATCCTACGGGCGATTATTCAGGCTTGTGGGTACAGGCCATCGGCGTTCTTGTTCCGCTGCTCCTCTTCGTTCTTGCAAACTGGTGTTTGACCACCCTGTTTGAAGGTGAGGGAAGCTTCAAGGACATCTTCGTGGCTTGCTCGTACAGCTTGCTCCCCGTACCGCTGCTTCTTATCCCCGCTACCATCCTTTCCAACTTCGTTACTACCTCGGAGCTTGGTATAGTCACGATGATCTCGACCATTTCGTTTATCTGGCTCGGTATTCTGATCTTCTTCGGAACTCAGGTCACTCACGACTACACGATGGGTAAGAACATAATCACGATACTCGGTACTGCCGTCGGTATGGTATTCATTATGTTTATAGTATTGCTGTTCTCGACGCTCATCGGAAAGATGATAAGCCTTGTTACCAATATCGTTACAGAGCTTCAGTATAGAATGTAATCAAGACAGGAGAGTGATAAAATGAAAAATTTAAATAAAATAATATCGATGCTCCTGGCTGTGTTCATGCTGATAAGCGCATTCTCGGTTATGTTTACCGTTCAGGTCTTCGCGGACGATAGCGAAGAAACTACTACGGGCACTGCCGACTCGGGTAATACCGAGGAAACCACCGCGGGCACGACTGCCGGGGGCGGTGATTCGGTAGTAATACCTGAATCCACCGACTATATCAATCAGCTTTACGCAACTCCCGATGAGAAGATCGCAACGATGAGACTTGCCATTGAGAAAAACGGCTATCAGCTCTACGTTGACGACGTCTCCGGTGAGGTAGCATTCGTTAACACTATTACCGGAGATAAGCTCTTTACCAACCCCTATGACGTTGGCGCTTCCACCGGTAGTGATTCTACAAAGTACGAGATCCTTTCTCAGATCATAGTTGAATTTACCGATACCACGGGTCAGACAAAGACCTTTACCAGCTACGAGCAGGCAGTTCTTCGTGAGCAGCTCGCAGTTGAGTATATCAAGAACGGTATCCGTGTTGAATATACTATCGGTCGTGAGCAGGCTAAAACTCTCGTTCCTCGTCTTATTTCCTACGAGAGATTTATGGATATGATCTGGACTCCTCTTTATGAGGAATTCGGAGACGAGCTTTACAACATCAACACCATAAGACCTGACGTTGCAAAGGTTCAGAAGTTCCTGACATACTACATTCTTTACGCGAAGGAATCGCTGAAGGATACTTACGGTATGTCGAACGAGGAATACAAGCAGCTCAGTGACGCTCTCGGCGGTATCTACGACGACTTGTACAGTTCCTCTGCAAATACTTATCTTGCGATCAGAGAAGACTATAAGATCATAGATTCTATGGAATTCCTCGTGTTCAAGCCTAACGCGAGTGAAGCCGAGATCGCAACCTGTGAGGAAATAATCCTTATGTACTGTCCCGAGTACACTTACGAGGAGCTCGAGTACGACCACTCGATCACCGACTACGTATCTCAGGACGAAAATCCCCCTGTATTCAGAATGGCGCTTGAGTACACTATCGGCGAGGACGGTCTTTCCGTAAGACTTCCCGCAAACGGTGTGCGTTTCAACGAGTCGCTCTATACTCTTGAATCAATCAAGATCCTTCCTTATATGGGTGCAGGAAACAACGCTTATTCGGGTTACAATTTCTATCCCGACGGATCGGGCGCACTCTTTGAGTACGACGATATGGACTATAGCATTACCCAGACCGTTACGGGTCAGGTATACGGTACCGACTACTCTTACCACAAGATAAGCGGTGCTTATCAGGAGTCTATTTCCTATCCCGTATTCGGTATCGTTGAAAAGACTAAGTATCACCACTTCTACGTAACTGATCTCGAGACGGGTGAGATCTCTGAAGAGGCTACTCTTGCGGGAATCCTCGTTGACGGTGTCAGAGCACACGAAAAGGGTGAAACGACGGTATCTACCAAGGGTAAGGAGGCTGCTATTGCTTCTAAGTACTTGGGTATCGTAAATTACCCCGACGCTGTTGAAGAAGTATACGAGAAAAAGCAGGGCTTCCTGGCTATTATTGAGCAGGGAGATGCGCTTACCTCTCTTACTACCTATCACGCAGGTCCTTTGAGTGCATATAATGCCGTTATGATGTCGGTTACACCCAGACCTAAGGACTCCTACAACCTTCAGGATTCTATCTCTGTAGGTTCCGACTCCGAGTGGACCGTTGTCAGTGACAGAAAGTACACCGGCTCTTACTCTATCAAGTACGTTCTCCTTTCCGACACCGAGTCTCTTGACAAGGACGTTGCGGAGGATACTTATGATGCTTCCTGGTTCGGAATGGCGGTAGCTTACCGTGATTACCTTACCGATATCGGTGTTATCTCGAAACTCACAGATGATGAGGTTCTTGACAGCATTCCTCTTTACATCGAGACCTTCGGTGCGGTTGAGACTACTGAAAAGATCCTTTCTATTCCCGTTGAAGTAATGACCGCGCTCACTTCGTTCGACAATATCGAAACGATGTATGAGGAGCTGTCGAAGCAGGGAATTAAGAACGTCAACTTCAAGCTTACCGGTTACACCAAGGACGGTATGTTCTACGTTGTTCCTACCAAGGTCAAGTTTGAAAAGGCTGTTGGCGGTAAGCAGGGCTTCCAGGAGCTCCTCGACTACGCTAACAACGTAAATAAGGACGAAAACAGCAATATGGGAATCTATCCCGATTTTGATATTGCTTACCAGATCGCAGACGATCTCTTTAACGGCTACTCTAAGTTCGATCACGCTGCAAAGACTATCGACGACAGATATGCTTCAAGAAGAGAGTACAGTGCTACACAGCAGAAGCACGTCAACTACTACGATCTCATTATCTCCCCTGCATATTTCGACGTTATCTATAAGAAGATAACCAAGAATTACGCAGACGAGTACCAGAACATTCAGGGTATATCGGTATCTACTCTCGGTTCCGCGCTCAACTCCGACTTTGACGAGGATGAGCCTTACAACCGCGAGGACTCCAAGGCATTTACCACCCAAGCGTTCGAATATCTCGACAAGACCTACGGTCAGGTTATGACCGACAAGGCTAATGCTTACGTTTGGAGATACGTTGATCACATGCTCGGCATGGCGCTCGACTCCTCCCGTTACAGCTTCGCTTCCTATTCCGTTCCTTTCATTGGTGTAGTTCTTCACGGTTCCGTAAGCTTCACCGGTGAGGCTCTAAACATGGAGGGCGATATTCAGTACGCTATCTTGAAGGCTATTGAAAACGGAGCTTCGCCTTACTTCATCCTTTCTTACCAGAATACTCAGAACCTTAAGGAATATCCCACCCTGAGTAAGTACTATTCGGTAAGATACGACATTTGGAAGGACGATATCGTTGACGTTTACGACACTCTTAACGGCGTTCTTGCAGACGTTCAAAACAAGTACATTACAAATCATGAATTCCTTACCGGTATTCGTGTTCCCGACGCTGACGAGCTTGAGGCTGACCTCTTGGCTGAATACCTCGAGGCACTTATTACTCAGGAAAATATCGTTTCCATTCTCCAGAAGGAAGCGACCCTTATCGCAAGTGAGGCTCGTGAGGCGGGAAGAGAAGCGGAGGCGTATGCTGCTGAAGCTATCGTCGCAGCTCTCGCAAACTATGCAAGCATTCAGGGCTTGATCGACTCCGCAGTAAGTCTTGACGTTACCAACAGCTATTATGAGGACATCAAGGAAGCTTACGTTGACTATTACGCGGCAGTTGAGGCTCACGGCTCCAAGAGCGACGAGGCTACTTACACTCGTTACGTTGTTGAGGCGATAGTTAACTTCCATCGCTCTTACGATGACGTTAGCGGCGCTTATGAGGCTATTCAGGCGATAATCGCAACCTACAATGCAGCTCTCGCAGATGAAACCTTCAACGCTACCTTTATGACAGCTTACAAGAGCTATCTTGAGGGTGCAATTACTCTTGTTCTCGGACAGTACGTGACCGATGATGAGGCTAAGGCTCTTGCAGCCGGTCTTGCTACTCATATCTATGACGGTCACCTCAAGGAAGACAAGGCAACTCTCTCCGCTACGCTCTCCGCTTATTTCACAGAGAACTTTGACGTTGCTACACTCAACAATATCTGTGTTGGCGTACTTAGCGAAAAACAGATGAAGTCTGTTATTGACGAAGTTCTTGGAGATGCATATAACGACGATGAGATCAATGCGCTTTCTCTTGAAGAGCTCAAGGCGTTCTTTAAGCAGACTGTCACCACTAAGGATCAGCTTGGTTCGGCTATTACCCTTTGCGCAAACGACGTTGCAGCTGACCTTTACGGAGATATCGCTGAAAACGTATTTACTACCTTTGGTAGAGTTGCTATTTCCGGTGCGCACTCCGCATTCAACTCGGCACTTGGCAACTACAACAACTACTACTCCAAGTACATCAAGGCTTTGAGTGCTTACAATGAGAAGCTTGAAGCTGACGGTGCTGATGCTGATTCCACCATTAAGGCAAAGGCTGATCTTGACAAGGCTGAGGCAAACCTCAAGGAAGTCAAGGCAAACGCAGAAAGAGCTCAGATGAAGGTAGACCTTGCATCCGCTATCCTTTCTGACAGTGCAGCGGCATATCTTACCGCAACGGCTGCTTCCGAGGCTCTTGCTCAGGTTGCAAAGTCCGGATTTAACGTTGATTTTGCTGAATATATGGCGATCTACAACGATTACAATGCGGCTCGTGAGTATTACTCTGTATACAAGAATCTCGCAAAGGCAGATCACGCTAATACCACTTATGCAGACGCTACGGGCGAATACGCAGAGTGTGCTAAGAGCTGGTTTACCAACGTTAACGCTATGTTCAAGGGTTATGCCGACAAGGCTATTGCCAAGGATAAGGCAGACGCAGAGATCGCTGTAATTGCGGCAGGAAGCGTAAAGGGTCAGGTCGACAACTATATCGACGCTCTTGCAAAGCTTGGTGCTATCGAAGAGCTTGGATACAAGGACAATGCTCCCGAGTGGAACAAGGATATTTACAATACCGTATCTACTCAGGTTTCTTCTACCAGAGCAAATGCTATCAAGGCACTTGAAAAGGTACAGGGCTCTGCTGTAAGAACTCTCAAGGAGCTGTTCGAGACCGCAGAAGAGCACTTTGCTTCCGCTATGAAGGCGATCGGTCTGCTTGCGGGAATTGAGAACGTTGACGTTGAATATTCCGCAGAGAACAATCCCTACGCTATTACCAACTACGATGAGATTGATTCTTTGATCGTGCTTCAGGCTATCGACAGAGCTCGTGCAGTTTACGATTATCTCTACGTAAGCTCTTATGAGGAAATCACCGAGGGTAAACTCAGCGGATATGAGGTTAACGGACACCCGCTTTATCCCGGAAGAACCGCTTCGGGTGACAGATACTACTACTACGGAAATCCCGAGACCGGTTATTCTTACTACACCGTTACCGTTGACGAGGCTACAGGCGAGTATGAGTGCTCGATCTACCACCTCGGTCAGCTCGTCGGTGGATCTTATAACGGATCTCCCGTTCGTATGTATTCCGAAAACAATAAGAAGATCTTCTACATCATCGCTGAAGAAGCAAACGGACATCAGTATTATCAGTACGTTGTTGAAAACAGCTACTACGGCTCGGGTGTTTACGAGCTCGCAGAGCCCACCGTTTACGACGGAGTCGAGGTTGCTACTCTTGAAGATGGCACCAAGATCTACGTTGACGGAGACGTTTACTATTCTGTAAACGCGGACGGAACTTATACTCGTTACGAGTACAAGATGTCTATTGCAGAGTGCTACAACAGCATGGTTGCTGACGTTAAGACTGCGTTTGACGCTTCTTACGGAGTTACCGCAGCTGCGGGAGACACCACCTTTAAGGAGCAGGTTGAAAACAGAATCAACCGCGACGACGAAAACGACGACGGTGACGATGATGACGATACCGATCTCGAAGGCACTTCTAAGTATACAACCGAGAACATCGTTGCTGTTACTTACGGTAACGACGACGGCTCGGATTACAAGACCATTATTCTCAACTACAACGACTACTATGTAAGCGTAGTATACGATGGTGTTGAATACACCATTCCCGCTTATGAGTTCGTCGTTATCACGAAGTAAGAAAGGAGGAAGCTTATGACTAACGAAATTAAGCTCGAAACAAAGGCGAAAGCTCCCAAAAGGAGAAAGATCGCTTCCCTGGACAAGAGAAAAGCTCGTGTGGGTTGGATATTCATACTGCCCTTTATTATAGGTTTCGTCCTTGTCTACCTTCCTATTCTGTTCGATTCGCTGATGCTTTCCTTCAACGAGATGACTATCGTAAAGAACGGTGGTTATACTCTTGAGTTCGTCGGATTTAAAAATTACGGTGAGGCGTTGTTTGGAGAGTACGGAACAACGTACATCCAGACGCTGATCACCGGTATAGGCAGTCTTATTCTTGAGGTGCCTGCGATCCTGCTCTTCTCGCTCTTTATGGCTATCCTTCTGAACCAGAAGATGATGGGACGCGCAGCATTCCGTGCGATCTTCTTCCTCCCCGTTGTTCTTGCAACAGGTATTATGGAAACCATCGAGAATCAGAACATTCTCGGTGCTTATATGGGAGAGACCTCGGGTATAGACGACGGCTCGGGCTCGAGTGCGGCGGACAGCATCGTTTCGGCGATAGATATCGAGACCTTGTTCGCCTCGATGAAGGTCGGAACCAAGCTCGTAGGATACGTCGTTGGTATCGTTAACAGTATATACGGCATCGTTAACCGTTCGGGCGTTCAGATGCTTATATTCCTTGCGGGTCTGCAGTCGATCTCGCCTGCGATCTACGAGGCTTGTAAGATAGACGGCGCGACCGGTTGGGAGACCTTCTGGAAGGTAACCTTCCCGATGATATCCCCTATGATCTTGGTTAACGCGGTGTATACTATCATCGACTCGTTTACTACTGAATCGAACACGGTTATGTCTTATATCACCTCGATCACCAATAAGGTCGGCGACGAAGTAAGTACCGCGATGTCGTGGATATACTTCCTTATCGTTATACTGATCTTGTTGATAGTCGCGGGAGTTATGTCGATGTTCGTATTCTATCAGAGAAAGGATTAAGAAAGGAGGAGCTACAATGGATAATTCTACTGCAAAGATTAAAAAAGAAACCAAAAACAAGATCAGAGCTGAATTTGAACGTACTCCTCTTAAGGAAAGACTGAAGGCGAAGTTCCTTAATATGTACTTCATCCAGACAGTCGTGATCAAATTGTTCAGATTTATCTTCCTTCTCGGTATAGCTTATATCGTTCTTTATCCCTTCTTTACGAAGATCACGGGTTCGTTTATGGCGCCTGAGGACTTCGTTGATACGACGGTTCGTCTTATCCCTAAAAACTGGACACTTGATATGTACAAGTCGGTTTGGGTAGATCTTAACTATATGAAGGCGTTCTCCAACACGCTGCTCTATTCGCTCTTGCTTGCACTCCTTCAGACCTTTACTTGCTGCTTGATCTCTTACGGTCTTGCAAAGTACAAGTTCAAAGGAAACGGTTTTATCTTCCTGCTCGTAGTTCTTACGATGCTTATTCCTCACAGAACGCTGCAGGCTTCTATGTCGCTTAAGTTTACTTATTTTGATATCGGCGGCATTCTTTCCTTCCTCAGCGGAGGAGCATCGGTCGGCATAGAAGCGATCGATAACGTGTTGGCGTCTATCAAAATTTTGAATCTGCCCGAGGGCTTGAATCTCAACAACACGATCGTTCCTCTTGTGATCCTTTCGGTAACAGGTCTGGCGTTTAAGAACGGTTTGTATATATTCATGCTCAGACAGTTCTTCCGCGGTATCCCCGACTCCCTTGAGGAGTCCGCGTATATCGACGGATCGAACGACTTCAGAACCTTTATTCAGATCATTCTTCCGATCTCCATTCCTATGATGATCACTGTGTTCCTCTTTGCTTTCTGTTGGCAGTGGACGGATAACTTCTATACGGGTCTGTTCTTCATCAACTCCAACAAGGCCCCGCTTATGCTTGCACAGCTGACGGAAACTGCGGTCTCAAGATCGTCTTTGGAGTTTAATTACGCAGGACAGAACCTCTATGAGTCGGCGTTCCTTAATACTTGCGGTATTATGATCATTCTTCCGCTTGTTATTATGTACGTCTTCTTGCAGAGATATCTCGTTGAAGGTATTGAACGTTCCGGTTTGACGGCGGAATAATTAAAAAGCTTTGGGCGGTCGCTTTTGCGACCGCCTTTTGCTGCAATAAAAAATCTCCCACGAGGGTGTCCTCGCGGGAGATTTTTGCGATGCCGTGGCATCAGTTAAAGGAGATATTTGATTTATTTTTTCTCTTTATATATCGAGATCTGTCTGTTTATCGCCTCGGCAAGCTCATCCGAGGTTATCGCGTCCGCGATGGGAAGGAGCAGTTCGCTTTCGCCGTAGACTATGCGGAGGCAACAAGGCTTGGTGATAAACGTGTTTTTGTTGAATATCATTCTTTTGCTATCGCGCTCGACTGTGACCGAGCTTATTGAGTCGTACGCTATTTCATATTTGTTGCTTACGACCTCTTCGGATATTAAGGATATTTGGCGATGGACGATATAGAGCCTGTCGGAAAGTATCCTTATTTTCGCTCTTGAAAATTCTGATGAACGAATACTGCCGTCCTTGCGTTTTTTGAGCATAACGCCGTCGTGGAGTAAATATCCTTCGGCGGTGTACTCCTTTAAGTGCTTTAGAAGCTTAAGCTGATAATGACGGTCGCTGTCTATGTCTATTTTCAGGTCTGCCATTTTATTTTGGATGTAATTATCCATATCCTGATCCGAGACCTTGCCCGACGCGCCTACGAGAAAGAGGATCAAGCCCGTGGGCGTGCCGATGATCGCGAATATGTACGAGATCATGCCCCACCCGAGCCATAGAGATATGAGACTTACTATCAGAAGTCCCCCGCCGACATATTGAAGGGTGTCGCTTTTCTTGAAGTAATTTACACTGCTTTTTTCTTGCATTAAGTTCTTTTTTTCGCTCATTTTTTCCTCCGTGAAGCTTTCTATATATAAATTATATAGGATGTGAAATGGCGAGTCAATAGACCGTTGGTTGAATTGACTGTCGCATTGGTTGAGCTGTGTGATGTTATGGTATTCTCACGCTCTCTCATTTA
The DNA here is from genome assembly GCA_017411745.1 of Clostridia bacterium. GTDB lineage: Bacteria > Bacillota > Clostridia > Oscillospirales > CAG-272 > SVTX01. Next base: position 56,599 of record JAFQPM010000017.1, read on the forward strand.
TATAGTGTATTTTTTTGCGAAAAGGTTTGGTGTTTTTTGAAAAAAGTTGAAATTTTTTTGGTGATTGTGGGAATTTGCTTTGTTGAGGCGTTTTTGAGCGCAAAAAAACGGAGAAGGCAGTAATTTAGCGCCGTTCTCCGTTGTTTTTTTGATATTTTAAAGCTTGCCGACGAGGTCGTCGTGTAGGCGCGCGATTATGCGCTTTTCAAGTCGCGAGATGTAGGATTGCGAGATTCCGAGGTAGTCAGCCACATCCTTTTGGGTCATTTCGGGGTATCCGTCGAGTCCGTAGCGGAGGACTATTATCTGTCGGTCGCGCGGCTCGAGGGAATTTACTGCCTGACGTATGGTTTCGATCTCCTCGCGGTGCATTATTTCCTCGGCGGCTGACTCCTCCTCGCTCCCAAGTACGTCGGACAGCAAAAGCTCGTTGCCGTCCCAATCGACGTTGAGTGGCTCGTCGATCGATACCTCTCCCATTCGTCCCGAGTTTTTGCGAATATACATTAATATCTCGTTCTCGATACAGCGCGATGCGTAGGTTGCGAGCTTGATGTTTTTGTCGGCACAAAAGGTATTGACCGCTTTTATCAGTCCTCCCGTGCCGATCGAGATGAGGTCCTCGATGTTTATTCCCGTGTTTTCGAAGCGCTTGGCTATGTAGACTACGAGGCGCAGATTGTGCTCTATGAGCGTGAGTCGTGCGTCCTCGTCGTCAGGTAGGCGGCTTATCATCTCGCTCTCCTCCTCTCTTGTAAGCGGGGCGGGGAGCAGGTCGGGGCCGTTTATGTAATAAATTCCGCGTTTTTTTGTGAGTCGGGCGATAAGGGTAAGCAATCTGCGTCGAATTCTCATAAAAATGATCTTGATCTTGGTGGACATACGGTCTCCTTTCTTCACGGTGCCGCCGGTTATGGCTTTAATATTTCGGAGGGGATTATCGCGCCGCAGCCTGCGGCGCTGTTTTGTATATCGGAGGGGGCGATGAGGGCGTCAAGCTCGATCGAGAGCTGCTCGTTTTTATTTGTCGTTATCTCGGCGGTCAGCTTGTCGGCAAAGGCGGCGACTAGCATTCCTCTGCCGCTTGCCGTATTGATCGGGATCAGGCGTAGCCCTCTGATTTTTAGCGTGGTTGGCTCTATTCCTCTCGCAAAATCGTCGAATTGCTTGAGGTCGGTAATTTTGCCAAGCTCTGCGCGGTCGATAAGTATGACCGCCTTGCCCGAGAGCGCGTCCTTGACGAGATTTCCGCTATCTGCGAGAGCGTGGAGCGTGAGAGCTTTGCCTGCTACCGTGACGGTCAACAAGCATTCCTTTACCGCCGAGCGTCTTGATATCAGCTCGCCGCTTCCGAGGGAGATCAGTCCAGCGATCGCGGCAAGTGCTGCAAAAAGATAGGTCGAGATGCCGTCTGCTTCTATGTCGCCAAGCGGTAGGTCAAGGCGATTGAGGAGGTTGAATATTGCCGTCATACACCCACCCGTCATCATTGAGATACCGATGAAAAGAAAAAGGCAGAGCAGGGTGGATGAGAATTTTCTGCCCTTATCCGAAAAGACGATGGCGCACATGATAAGGCTGATGCCGATGTCGATCAGCAGGGAGATCGGTGCAGATGTGGTCAGAAATAGCGATGCTACCGAGTATATGCCGCCGATACTTGCCGAGATCAGCATACGCCCGAGCCGCATTTTGCGACGCAGTATCCGCACACAGATATACAGGCAGAGATAGTCCATACTGAAATTGATGAGAAAGAGCAGATCGGCGTAGACTTCCTGTTGCATAGCTTACTTTTCCTTTACGTTGTTATCTTTTTATATTATACGGTGTCGGGGTTGAAAATAGTGTCGTTTTGCGGCGGCTTGAAAATTTATTTTTGCGGAAAAGAAAAAAGGGCGCTCCGAAACGGAGCACCCTATGTATCTTATAAAATTATTTTGTCCAAGCGGAAGTGTTGTAGACCGTGAGCGAGGTGACGGCGGAGGTGTTGATCGCGAAGGTCACCTTGGCGTCCTCGGTTGGTATTTCGCCGCTTATACGGGCGTTATATGTGTAGCTGAAGGTTTTCATATCCGCGTCATTTCCTACGTTTATCGTAAGGACGGGTTTTTCATTGACTATCTCAACACGGAGGTAGAGCAACGTGTTTTTGCCGTTGAACGCTGTATTGGGGTAATTTAATCCGAGATTACGCGCCGTTTCGGTTATAGTGCCGTCGCTTGTCATCTGTACGGTGCGGAATTCGCCTCCGCGAAGTAAAAATCCGTAGCTGCCGATAAGGACGTATATACCGCCTGCGGAATCTTGAGCCATATCGGATTTCATTCGTATACAGACTGTCTTTCCGTAACCGACCGCTACGCTGCCTGTAGCCTGCGGAGCTTGTGCGTTTACGTTTACGGTGCCGTTATTATCGAACGGCATATAGTTGTCAAGCAAGGCGGCGCTATTGGGCGGAGTTTTATCGAAGTAGTCTGAAATTGCAAAAATATGGACAAATATTGCTGTTTTTGAGCGAAATTCTTGACAGACGACGTATTTATGTTAAAATGAAATGTAAGGATATAGAAAACTTTTCTATGTGGAAAGGAAAGCCGCGTGAAAGTTGCTTTTATTTAAACATAAAGTGAACTGTTTCACGCGAGAAATTTGCCTTTGCGGCAAAATTCATCGATTACTATTTATGCCGCCGCAAGCGGCGGAATGGAGATTAAATATGAAGAAAAATCTTGTTGTTGTCGGTTACGGCGGAATGGGCGGCTGGCATACCCAGCACGCGCTTAAAAGTGACGTTGTCTCCCTTGCGGGAATTTACGATATTGACCCTAAAAAGAGCGCTCTTGCGCGCGAGCGCGGTATTTTCGCGTACGATTCGCTTGAGGACGTTCTGAACGACGAAAAGGTAGATCTTATTACGGTCGCGATCCCAAACGACTCGCACATTGACGTCGTAGTCAAGGCGCTGAAGGCAGGGAAGAACGTCATTTGCGAAAAGCCCGTTGCGATGAACTCTTTTGAGCTTGACCAGATGATCAAGGCGGCAGAGGAGAGTGGAAGAGTCTTTTCCGTGCACCAGAACAGACGCTTTGACGTCGATTTCCTTGCTATGAAGCAGATCAAGGAGTCGGGCGAGCTTGGTAGCATTATTAACATTGAATCGCGTATTCACGGTAGCCGCGGTATCCCGAGCGACTGGCGCGGCGAGAAGGAGCACGGCGGCGGAATGCTTCTTGACTGGGGCGTTCATCTTATCGATCAGCTTCTTCAGATATTTGATGAAAAGATAGAGAAAATTTACTGCACCTTCGACCACATCACCAACCAGGAGGTCGACGACGGCTTCAAGCTGACCATTTATTTTGAGGGCGGTAAGAGTGCTTACGTTGAGGTCGGCACCTACAACTTTATTTCGATGCCCCGCTTCTATATGCGCGCCGAAAAGGGCTCGGCGATCATCACCGACTGGAGAGAGAAGTGTAAGGTGGCAAAATGTACCCACTGGCACGAAAGTGAGGTCATTCCCGTGCAGACTGCGGCAGGTCTTACCAAGACTATGGCTCCTCGCGACAGCGTGACAATGGACGAATACGAGCTTGAACGCCCCGCAAGCGACGTTCACGATTATTACCGCAATTTCTGTCTTGCAATCGACGGCAAGGCAACTCAGCTTGTCACACACCCCCAGATGCGCCGCGTTATGCGCGTTATGGAGGCTTGCTTTGAGTCCGATAGACTCGGTCAGGCTATAAAATTTGATGATTGACAAACGTAGAGAGAGGATTTTTTCGAAGTCCTCTCTCTGTTTTGAATTTGATGAAAAATGTGCTAAAATAAAGGAAAATCGGAGCCTTGTTTTGCTTGACAAAGCTTTGTTTATGTGATAAAATTATCTTGAATACGGATCAATTATACGATGCGTGAAAACGCTTTAAAAATCGGTCAAATTTTCCGAAAAACGCGGGTCACGCTCGGCATTCCTATAAAAACCGTAGCATAAAAACTGAATTGAAAGGAATGGTATTAAATTATGGCATTGACGTATATCATCAATGGAAAGATCGTTCTTCCCGACGCGATCGTTTCGGGTAAGGCGCTCGCTTTTTGCGAGGAGAGTGGCAAGATCGCAGGACTTTGCGACTCCGTACCCGCCGATGCAAAGGTGATCGACGCTGAGGGTCATTACGTTGCGCCCGGTCTGGTTGACATACATATTCACGGATATCTCGGACAGGACGTTTGCGACGCAGATCCCGAGGGGCTTAAGACTATCGCGTGCGGTATCGCAAAGAATGGAGTTACTTCCTTCTTGCCGACCACTATGACCGTGGCAAAGGACGACATAATCGCAACTCTTGACGCGGTTCGCTCGGCCAAGGCAGAGAGCAAGAGCTGGGACGGCGCGGAAATTCTCGGAGTTCACGCTGAGGGACCGTTTATCAATCCCTCCAAGAAGGGTGCTCAGGCAGAGGAAAATATCCTTGCCCCCGATGCTGATTTCGTGCTTGAAAACGCTGATATAATCACCTCACTGACGATAGCGCCCGAGATGGACAAGGACCACGCGTGCATCAAGAAGCTTGCCGCAGAGTCTAACGTTCTTATTTCGATGGGTCATACAGACGCGAAGTTTGACGAGGCGATGAGCGCTATAAAGGACGGCGCGGCTCACGCAACTCATCTTTTCAACGCGATGTCGGCTCTCGCACACCGCAATCCCGGTGTCGTTGGCGCGGCTTTGGCATCTGACAAGGTCTCTGTTGAGGTCATTGCAGATACCTTCCACATCAATCCCGGACTTTACACCATCGTTGCAAAGCTCAAGGGCAGAAAGATGGTGCTTATAACCGACTGCGTACGTGCAGGCGGTATGCCCGACGGCGAATACGAGCTTGGGGGTCAGCCGATCTTCCTTAAGGGAATCGAGTGCCGTCTTGCCGACGGAACTATTGCGGGCAGCGTGCTCCGTCTTAACGACGCGGTGAAGAACGTGCTCGCGCATACCGATCTCGCTATAAACGAGGCTTTCAATATGGCGTCGCTCAATCCCGCGACTGCTATTCACGTCTCTGACCGCAAGGGCTCGCTTGAGGCAGGTAAGGACGCAGATATTATTATCACAGATGAAAATATTCAGATCATAAGAACCATCAAGGGAGGAAAAACTGTTTATGTTGCTTAAGGTTAATGCACCGCTTGATCCCGGCTTTATGCCGATGTCCGTTGTTTGCCGTGATTTTGACGCTGCCGTTAAGGCGGTTGGCGGCGACAAGCTCACCATCGCTCTTGAAAGAAACGACGGCTTGACCTCGACTTACACCCTTGAGGTATTTAAGGACGGCACGGGTCACGACGAGGAAAACTATGCTGTCGTTGAAAGACTTGCAAAGACTATGCTTTGGGCGCGCGGCGGCTACAAGCTGACTATCGCGGGCTCCAAGCTCATCGCTGACAGATTAAAAGAGGCTTACAAGGTCGGCGGCGAGCGTGAATTCGACCGCGACTTTATGTCGGGTATTTACGAGGCTGATTTTGAGGTTGTTCACGTGCCCTTTGAAGAGGCGCCCGTGGCTCACGAATCTCCTGCTCCCGTTGGACGTCACCTTGACGGATGCCGTATCGGCTTTGATGCGGGCGGAAGTGACCGCAAGGTCTCCGCTGTAGTTGAGGGTGAGGCGATCTACTCCGAGGAGGTCGTTTGGTTCCCGAAGCTTCAGAACGATCCTCAGTATCACTACGACGGAATTCTCGACGCTATGACCACCGCCGCGTCCAAGATGCCCCGTGTTGACGGTATCGGCGTTTCGACTGCGGGTGTTGTAGTCGGTAACAGAATTATGGCGTCTTCGCTCTTCCTTAAGGTAAAGAGTGAGAATCCCGAGGCTTTTGAAAAGGTAGTTAAGAACATATATATTGATATCGCAAAGACCTTTGGCGACGTTCCCGTAGAGGTTGCGAACGACGGAGACATTACCGCGCTGGCAGGCGCTATGGACCTTAACGACAACAACGTGCTCGGCGTTGCTATGGGTACGAGTGAGGCAGGCGGATACGTTGACGGAAACGGAAATATCACGGGCTGGCTCAACGAGCTTGCTTTCGTTCCCGCAGACTTCAACAAGGACGCTATGGTTGACGAGTGGTCGGGTGACTACGGCTGCGGCGTTAAGTATTTCTCGCAGGATGCGGTCATTAAGCTCGCTCCCGCGGCAAATATCGAGCTCGACGAGAGCGCTTCTCCCGCAGAAAAGCTCAAGGTCGTTCAGAAGCTTATGGCAGAGGGCGACGAGCGCGCAGCTAAGATCTACGAGACTATCGGCGCGTACTTCGGCTATGCTGTCGCTTATTACGCGCAGTTCTACGATATCAAGCACGTGCTTCTTATGGGTCGTGTTTCCTCGGGTGAGGGCGGTAACATTCTCCACAGAAACGCAGAGAAGGTTCTCGCAGAGGAATTCCCCGAGCTTGCAAAGAAGATCACTATCCATATCCCCGATGAGAGCAGCCGCCGCGTAGGTCAGTCTATCGCCGCTGCAAGTCTTCCTAAGGTTAAGTAAGAGGGATAGATTATGGGGAGGAAACTTTTTGGAAAAAGGTTTCCTCCCCATACCCTACCTTCAAAAACTTTCAATAAAAGGGCAGAATGGGCACTTTTTGGGTTGACAAAAGGGAATTTGTGTGGTAAAATTATTTAGTTCGCGGGCGTGTGTGGATTCATTCCACCAGCCCACTCATAAATTCGCGGGCGTGGTGGAATGGCAGACACGCCAGATTTAGGATCTGGTGTCCCTCGACGTGCAGGTTCAAGTCCTGTCGCCCGCACCAAAAATACGCAGTAGGGTTTATCCCTGCTGCGTATTTTTCGTATGGTCGAGCAGTCCCACTTGAATCTGCCACCGAGCGAAGCGAGTGTATGGGTTCTAAGTCCTGTC
>JAFQPM010000018.1 GCA_017411745.1 Clostridia bacterium
CGAAGGCTTCGAACATCGGTCAGGTCGCGCAGTTCGCGGCGGCGGGCAAGGCGATCGGCAAGAAGAACCTCGCCGAGATCGCAATGTCCTACGGCTACGTATACGTTGCACAGGTCGCTATGGGCTACGATATGAACCAGCTCCTCAAGGCTCTTACCGAGGCTGAGGCATACAACGGTCCTTCCCTTATCATCGGTTACGCTCCTTGTGAGATGCACGGTGTCAAGGGCGGCATGCAGAACTGCCAGCTCGAAATGAAGAAGGCAGTTGAGGCAGGCTACTGGCAGACCTTCAGATATAACCCCACTCTTGAGTCCAATAAGCTGACCATCGACTCCAAGGAGCCTTCCGGCAGCTACGTTGACTTCATCAAGTCTGAGACCCGTTACGCTCGCCTTGCACAGTCTAACCCCGAAAGAGCAGCGGCTCTCTTCGCTAAGGCTGAAGCAAGCGCTAAGGCTAAGTACGACAGACTTCAGAAGATGGGCAAGCTTTATGAATAATAACGTGCGTTGCGGAGTTGATTTTTAGAAAAGCTCTCCAAACGTATATAGCACAAGAGCCCCGCCGAAACGGCGGGGCTCTTGTGCTATAACTGTTTCCCAAATAGCGCTCTTAGATAATAGCTATGTAAATTTCTTTTTAATAGAATTAAAAAGTTTCATTTTTCGCCAAACAACTTTAATAACAAACTACTCCGGCATAAACTTTGTTAAAACTTGCATACTCACATCATATGTGTCGTTATTATCGGTGTCTGCAACTGTCACTACGACGTCCGAAACAATATTGGTAATTCCATTTCGCAAAAACATAGTCTTTTTTTCTATTGTGAAGTCATTTACCACGAATCCTTCTTTGATATGCACATTGAGGCTTTCGCTGATAGATTCCTCCAACTTGTCAATATGTTTAAGACTCTCCTCAAACATATCAAATGTATATCCCAAGTCGTACACATCAATTACAAATGAATGCTCCCTAAAGAACGCAATAATATACTCTGTTGTCTCTATATCACAAATGTCTCTTGTGTATTCAATAGAGTAGTTACGCCATTTTTCATTATCACCACAAATGTAAAAATACTCTTTATATTTCGTCTCTGAGTAATTCTCCCCATAATACCAATAATTCGTCTTAAACAAATATTCATATCCAGATAAATTGTAGTTTTCTCCGATAATGGACATTAACAAATTAATACATTCTTGCTCAGAAGTTGGAACAGCATCATACCTAAGACAATATTTAACTATTTTGTCTGTTTCCGCATCAAAAGAAATTGATGAATAAAACTCTTTTTCTCCATACACGGTGTATACATGAATAGTTGTGTCAAGCGTGGGGTGTTCAATTGTTTCATCATATAGCAAATCATAATTTTTGCCCATTATTGTCACAGAACGCGTCAAAGGAACTGAATTATCAATATATACGATTGGTTCAAGCTCATTTGAGCCTTTGCAGTCAACTATTCCCGATCCATAAACAATGTCAGACACAATTATGCACTCCGAATTCCCTTCATCCTCCGTATTAATCTCAATGGAACTTGCTTCTGTTGTTGATTCAATGCTGGTTTCAGATGTATTGTTTGGATTGTACGTTTCAGTTTTACATCCCAAAAATAATATCGTCGTACACAGTACGAGCAAAAGATACCTAATCTTGCCTTTCATATTTATTTCTCCTCACAAAATCTATTGAAAATACTCGTTACCAACGATTACACTGTCTTCCACAGAAGAAGCGCTAGTACATTTTGGATTGTCTAACACTCTATCGTATGCATCGTTGCATGCATCCTGGAATGTTTTGCCCTCTACATCATAATTCTGAGCATAATATTCGAAAAAGTATTGGCACCAATAATTACATGAAAGATACCCTACAGATGTTTCAAATCCAATAACAGTCTTTGCTCCTCCTGCAAGAGTGGCATTAACTAGGTTTGTGGTATCGTATTTTCCTCCTTCCGCAGTTGAACAAGCACCATAAATAATCAGATCAGAGTACATCAAATAATTTGACGGTAATGCGTTTAAATCTGAAACCGAAAGATATCCATCCGATGCTTGCACTACTGTTTTTGAGCCATGTGTGCGAATCAATGTGATTTTTGAATATCGCATATACTCCAAGAAATCGGCCCTCATTACCCCATTGGATAGGGTAGAATGATTATTGAAGCAATCGGTGTATCCGATACTTTCTAATTTAGATTGAATAGTGTCAAAATAACTCGAACGATCATATGACTCCTCAACCGCAAGTAACGCCGCGCCTCTTGATATATGTGTGCTCCACTCATCACTATAATTAGTGTCGTCGTTATACGGAGTCATCATAAGATTCGAGCCGTTACCGCTTGTCTGGGATTGGGTTGCAAGTACGTAGCCACTCACCTCAAGTGATTTGCATACTAACTTATAATTTCCTGATGATGTTTCAACAAATTTCCACAGAGTGTTATTCTCTATAGAGTCATATTGACGTATATATTCCGTGTTAGTTGGATCTACTCCAACGTACAAATGGCTGTACGGTGATTTTATCGTAAAATATCCGCCGCTTTGTACTTCAAACAACCACTTCGACTGCAATTTACCATTAAACTGCCACTGCTGTATAAAAGCACCTTCGGCAGTTGACGGTCCCTCTATATCCACATATTTTCCCGTTGCAACATTTTCCAAAAATCCTGTGTCGCCAATAATATCAGGAATTATCGGGTAGTTTCCATAATATGTGCGGAACGCGGTGGTCGTACCGTCTGATCTTATTATTGACCGTAACTTAAAAGGTCCTGCTTTTTCTGTAGTCAACGTTAGTGTGCAAGTCGAAGCATCCCACGTTCCTGTTGCCATCCCTTGAGAATCAGGATGAACCAAAGCATACGGTGTGTTTTTGCCTATCTCCGTTGTCCAAGTAACTATCTTGATGTTGTACGTTTTATTTTGAATTAACGCCCCGCTTGTAGTGGTTGGAGAGAACACGGGTATAACTCCACTATGCGTTTCTCCTGTATACTGATACATATACCATCTTGCTTGATTGCCAGAGGTCGATTCCGTACTCTTTATGAGATACGAATTAGGAGCCCCCGCCATTCCCGATGCGGTCGTATTATTTGCCGCTACAGCGTTACTGCTTGAATACGGTTTTATTACAAAGCATTCCCTTATTGGGTTGTATTCCAATTTAAACGTATCGTTAACACTCACATCAGCATCATTTGGCGGTATTTCTTTAGTTAATACCTCATTGCCTGAAAAATAGAACGTTAACCGATTATTCAACATTGAACGGATAATATACGAATCTGTTGATTCTCTTCTTGTTATTTTAAACAAGCAAGAACGGTCAAAGGTCTGCGCGGGATTACCGTCCGCTGCGTATTGCTGCATATGATAGCCCGGCAAATACTTATCTTGTTGAATATCCATCCAAAGTCCATCGTTACCCAAGTTTTCAAAGGCGTATATTCCATCCTGAATACGGTACGCGCCGCCACTACCGCCATCAAGAAGCTTTATGTGAACAAAATCATTAGACAATATATCTGAGGTGTTTTCTCCCACGGAAGGTATCTCCGTCATGCCTCCGATAATGCCAATATCCGTTTCGGTTTCGGATTCTTCTGTATCAATACACAAGGTCTCTTCTTCCACATACTCCGGCTCTTGTGATTGTTCGGCAGAAACTATTGTTATGTTATTTGGTAAATAAAGTGTAATTGCACAAATTGCAAGAAATATCGATAATAGCTTTAATCCTTTCTTTATTTTCATATTTTTCTCCTCGCCATCTTGTGTGGCTAAAACGCGTTTTTGCAAATATCCCAAATGCTTAACCGTTTAAGAAGCGTGTGAGCTACAAAAATCAGCCCGGCACGCCCAAGGACCGTAAGAGAAGAGGGATAATTATATTATTCATTCGGTACAAACGGATATTAATTTTCTTCATTGTTATCCCTCCTTGTGATTTGTTTTGTAATTTTATTATATCACGTTTTTATAAAATTGTCAATGTGCAATATAAATTTACGCAAATTCATAAAAAATAGCACATTTTGCACAAACCTCCCTCAAGATTTTCCTTGAGGGAGGTTTGTAGTTATTCTTGACTTATCTCATCCTTCGGCAGCCTTGACAAAAAGATCACCGTACACGGTAATGTGATCGCCGCCGTTATAACGTACGCCGCAGGCTGCGCGAGCTCAAGACCCGTCAAGCCGTTTCCGTTATACTTTTCAAACAGATACGGAAGCAGATATATCATCGGTATAAACGCGACGCCGTTCTGAAGCGCCGACAAAAGTATCGCGGGCACTCTTTTGCCTATACTCTGGAACATCATATTTCCGACCACCGTAAACGGCAAGACCCAAAGCACCATACAGTTAAAACGCAACGCCTGTGCACCTATTTCTTCAATAAGAGCCGACTTTTCGGAGTTGAAAAGCGAAATTATCGTAGGAGCAAAGGCAAAGCATACCACCGAGAGAGTTCCGATGAATATCAGCCCCAAAAACATCGTAACGTAGCTTGCTTTTTTGACTCGACTGTACCTTTTCGCACCGTAATTAAACGCCGAAACGGGTTGGAATCCTTGGCCGATACCAAGACCGACACAGAATATGAACTGAACCGTCTTTGAAACGTATCCCATAGCCGCTATTGCCGCCGTGCCAAACGCTCTCGCCTGAGTATTGAGCATCGCGGTGGACACACTTCCAAGACCCTGTCTGATAAGGCTCGGAAATCCCGTAGTCACAATATCCCAGACAATTCTGAACGACATAAATCCACGCTTAAAGCTGATCTTGCTTTGTGTCTTTCCAATCATATAAGGAACGGCGAGAATTATCAAGCTGACGTATTGCGATATAGCGGTAGCAAGACCTGCACCTGCCGTTCCCAAGCCCACGTGACTGATGAAAATGTAGTCAAGTAGAATATTAAGTATTCCGCCCGATGTAAGACCTACCATAGCAAAGGTCGCCTTGCCCTCATATCTGAGCACGTTATTGAAAACGCATGATGCCGTCAATGCGGGAGCGCCGATGAATATGTATTTAGCATAATCCATAGCATGCGGCAATATTTCGCTGTCACTGCCCAAAAACCACATAAGCGGCTCGAGGAAGATCAAACCGAATATCATAATTATAATGCCGCACAGCGTCGAAAGCAAGAGACTCGTTGAGGTAAATCTACCTGCCTGATCTTCCCTCTTCGCTCCTAAAAGTCGGCTGACGTGACTGCCCGCGCCGTGTCCGAACATAAATCCAAACGCTTGCAAAAGCGCCATAATACTGAAAACGATGCTGGGAGCGCCGCCCTGCGCGATTCCAAGACTGCTGACGAAATAGGTATCCGCCATATTGTAGATATTGGTGATAAGCATACTGATCGTGGTCGGTATGCCCAAGATTATTACCAATTTCCAGACCGATTGCTCGGTCATTTTTTTATATTGTGCTTCGCTGTTGACTGTTGCCAATTTTTTTACCTTCTTTTATATGTTTCCTTTTATGCTTTACGATCGGCTTCAATCGAACGTAACGTAATTCGTCCAAGCCTTTTTGCCCTCCGCATCGGTCACCTCGGCGCGAACGAAACGGTCGCTTCCGTACTTTACGTACTCTGCCTCGATAACCTGCTCTCCTTTGACCACTCTTCCCTGCGACCACACGCAGTTGCTCTGGAAAACGATCTTGGAGCAAGGCGAGCAAATGACCTTTACCTTATCGGGCGCGACTTTTTCAATGTGTACCTCGGGCCCCTGAGTCGCGTAAAATCTGCCTGCGCGAATGGCTCTTACAAGTCCTTGTGTGTCCATATCCGTGGTCTCGACCATAATTGCCGCGCGACACTGATCTCCGTCGTAATAATGAGCGTCGTCGGTCGCCAAAAGATTAGTCAACCTTCCATGTGCCGCCAACTGATCAGCGATCACATCGGAATAGGCTCTGTCGCTCATTCCGTGCTCGGAGACCGAATTATATATCTCAAGTCCGTCAAAGTCACCAAGCTGTAAAAGCTGCTCGGGAGTATTGAGGCTCCATGCGGGATGTGCAACTATCGCAAGACCGTTATAAAGCTTTATCGTTTTTATGATCTCGGCGGCTTTAGATGAGGAGGTCTTAACCATATTTCTCCAGTCCTCAGGTATCTTCGGGTCGGAGGTCATTCCGATTCCGACTATATGGTAAACTCCATTTGCACTGTCATCTTTACCCACGTCGTATTCACAGCCCGAGATTATTTTGAGACCCTCGATCTCGCCTTCTTCCCTATATATCCAATGATCAGTCAGAGCGACGGCATCGTATCCTTGCTCGATGTAAAAGCGTACCGCCTCTTCGGGTGAAACAAAGCCGTCGGAAAGATCGGTATGCATGTGCAAGCCAAGCTTTGCTCTCGTTTTTCCAAGCAGATCGACAAACATAAAAAACCCCCATATATACACATACTTCCATTTTATATTTTAACATTATTTCACTCTCAAATCAAGACCTTTTCCCCAAAAAACGATATGATTATTTGTGCATATAACCAATTTTTTACTTTTGTTATGATAAGCCCTTGAAAAAAGGGATAAAACGCGATATAATTAGCATATAGAAAACCAATTCTTACAAAAGGAGAATAGATAATGGACAAGGTAAAAATAGGTATTATAGGCTGCGGTGGAATAGCCAACGCGAAGCATATGCCCTCTCTTAAAAGTCTTCCCAACGCTGAAATGGTCGCGTTTTGCGATATTATTGAGGAAAGAGCGCTGAAGGCAAAGGCGAATTTCGGCAATCCCGATGCAAAAGTATATACAGATTATAAAAAGCTGCTTGAGGACAAGACCATAGACGTCGTGCACGTCTGCACACCTAACCGTTCGCACAGCTTTATAACGGTAGACGCTCTCGAATCTGGCAAGCACGTTATGTGCGAAAAGCCCATGGCGATCAATTCAGCAGAGGCGGAAAAAATGCTCGAAGCGGCAAAAAGGACGGGTAAGAAGCTTACCATCGGATACCAGACCCGCCAGTATCCCGAAGCGCAGTTTCTTAAGCAAGAGGCTCTCAACGGCACGTTTGGAGATATCTATTATGCCAAGGCGACTGCGATCCGTCGCAGAGCCGTTCCCACCTGGGGAGTATTCTTGAATGAATACGAGCAGGGCGGAGGTCCTCTTATCGATATCGGAACGCATAGTCTTGACCTCACTCTTTGGATAATGGACAACTACAAGCCCAAATATTGCGTAGGAACAAAGTTCCACAAGCTCAACGATCAGACAAATCAGGGCAACGCGTGGGGCAACTGGGATCCCGAAAAGTTCACCGTTGAGGACTCTGCATTCGGCTTTGTCGTTATGGAAAACGGCGCGACTATAAATCTTGAGGCTTCTTGGGCACTCAACACTCTCGACGTCCGCGAGGCAACAACTCTCGTCTGCGGAACGCTCGCAGGTGGAGATATGCACGACGGTGTTCGTATAAACGGCATCAGAAACAACAGCCAATACGTACTCAAGCCCTCACTCAATCCTCAGGGCGCGGCATTCTTTGACGGCGTCACCGGTACCTCCCCCGAGATAATGGAGGCAGCGCAGTGGATAGACGCTGTCATCAACGACAAAGACCCTTGCGTTCTTCCCGAGCAGGCGCTTGTAGTTACAAAGATCCTTGAGGGCATATATAAATCTGCCGAAACTGGCGACATCTACCGCTTTTAATTAGGAGGACAAAAATGAAACTCAGCGTTCTTGCAAATCTTTATGGAGCAAAGCCGCTTGACGAGGCTTTGAAAATAATTACCGACCTTGGAGTTCACACCGTAGAGATCGGTGCAGGCGGCTATCCCGGAAAGGCTCATTGCAACCCTGCAGAGCTTCTTACAGACACCAAAAAATACGACGAATTTGTCGCAACCTTTAAAAAATACGACACCGAGATCTGCGCTCTCGCCTGCCACGGAAATCCCGTGCATCCCAATAAGGAGATCGCGGCTCAGTACGATAAGGATTTCAGAGAAGCAGTCCTGCTTGCCGAAAAGCTCGGAGTAGACACTATAGTTGCCTTCTCGGGCTGCCCCGGTGACTCTGAAAATTCAAAATATCCAAACTGGGTAACTTGCCCCTGGCCCGAGGATTTTCTCGCTATTCTCGATTGGCAGTGGAACGAGGTCCTCATTCCCTATTGGAAGGAAGCTGGCGCATTCGCAAGATCTCACGGCGTACGCATAGCCTTTGAGATGCACCCCGGCTTCTGTGTCTACAATCCCGAAACTCTCTTGAAGCTCCGCGCGGCGGTTGGCGACGTGATCGGCGCAAATCTCGACCCGAGCCACTTGATCTGGCAAGGAATCGATCCCGTAGCCGCTATCCGTGAGCTTGCGGGCGCAATATATCACGTTCACGCCAAGGATACCAAGCTAGACAAATACAACACCGCGAAAAACGGCGTGCTTGACACCAAGCATTATGGCGATGAGCTCCATCGCGCATGGGTATTCCGAACGGTCGGCTACGGCAACGGCGAGACCTATTGGAGAGATCTTGTTTCAAATCTTCAGCTCTGCGGCTACGACCGCGTTCTCTCGATCGAGCACGAGGACAGCTACATGTCTATCGACGAGGGTCTTGCAAAAGCCGTAAGCTTCTTAAAGGACGTTATCATATACGACAAGAAGCCTTCAACAATGAGTTGGGCTTAAATAAAAAACTGCTGAGTCTGTGACTCAGCAGTTTTTTATTTAGTTTTTCTCTATACCACAGATATGATCTGCCACGAAAAGTCCCATCGCGCCGCTTTGAGAAAGTCCGCGCGTGATTCCGCTTCCGTCTCCGATCATATAAACTCCGTCCATGACCTCAAAATGTCCGTTGTGCTCGGGGCGAATGCTGTAATATTTATTTTCGCATCCGTAAAGCAGAGTGTCGGGGTTTGCCGTTCCGGGAGCAACCTTGTCGAGCGCGTAGATAGTCTCGATGATATTAGTCAGCGCACGGTAAGGAAGAACTATCGAAAGGTCGCCGGGATATGCCTTCAGGGTAGGAATGACCGTGTTGGCAGCCAAACGGTGCTCGTTGGTCCTTCTTCCGCGGACGAGATCTCCAAATCTCTGAACGATAATATTGCCGTCGCCCGCAAAGTTCATATTACGCGCGATGTTCTCGGCGTATTCGGTGGGCTTGTTGAAGTTTCCGTTGAAGTGGATCGAAGAAAGGATCGCAAAATTGCAGTTCTCGGTCTTCTTTTCTGGTTCTGCGAAGCTATGTCCGTTTGCGGTAATTACACCGTGGTTGTTCTCTGCCGAAACTATACCTCCCTGATTAAAGCAGAACATTCTGGTTCTGTCCTCAAAGGTCTTGGTCCTGCAAAGGATCTTCGGCTCGTAGATCTGCGAGGAAAACTCCTTCCAGATAATATCCTTCATTTCAACTCTTACACCGATATCGACCGAGTTGGTGTTCATCTTTATGCCAAACTTCTGGCAGAAGGTGCTGACAAACTCCGCGCCGCTTCTTCCCGTCGCGATTATGACCTTATCCGCTTCGATCGTATCCTCTGCCTTATTGGTACGAATAGAGAGCGCATATCCGTTCTCGGTTTTATCGACTGAAGTACATTCGGTTCCCGAAAGCATATTCACTCCGACCTTGGCAAGATGCTTGATAAGCGCCTGCATAGTCTTGAAATTCTTATCGGTTCCAAGATGGCGAACGTTCATATCAAGCAGACGAAGATTGTTCTGCAAGCATTTGAGCTTCAGCTCCTCGCTTGATCGGTAAAGCTCGGGATAATCGTCCGAAAAGGACTTGAGTACGTCGTCTACACCGTTTATATACGTCATCGCAAGTCTTTCGCCAAGCTCTTCGCCCATATAACCGCCGTAAGCCGTTCCGAGATTAAATTTTCCGTCGGAAAACGCGCCTGCGCCTGCGTATCCGCCCGTAATAGAGCAGATCTTACAGTGAACGCAAGCCTTATTATGACCCGCAGGACAATGACGCTTTTCAAGCTCAAAGCCTCGCTCGATTATCGTCACGTTTATCTCGGGCTTGTTGACCTTTAACTGATAAGCAGCCATGAGACCGCCTATACCTCCGCCTATTATCGCTACGTTAGTTTTCATGCACCATACTCCTCCGTCATAATAAATTTATTAATTAGATATTCTTCATGCACAAAAACAAGCGCAAAAATATTTTTTTGCGCGGTGCATATATCCTCAAACCGATTTATTATACAATATAATTACGAATTTGTCAAGTGTTTTTGTGATAAATCGTCTAAATTTATATCTTATGTCAATAAAACATTTGTTTCTATTGACAATTTACGAAAATTTTATTATAATTAGGATATAATATCAAGCAAAGGAGGTAGCTTTCCGCGTTATGATCAAATACCCTGAAAACGTGATAAAAATAGCAAAAATACTATCTGAAAACGGCTATAAAGCATACGCAGTGGGCGGTTGCATTCGCGATGCTCTAATGGGAAAGATGCCTGCCGATTGGGATATGACCACCGACTGCCCTCCCTCAAAAATGCTTGAAATATTTGAAAATTCAGGTCTTCGCACCATTCCGACGGGGCTTAAGCACGGAACTGTGACTGTTCTTATCGAAAACGAAGCATACGAATGTACGACCTTCAGAATTGACGGCAGCTATACCGACTCGCGCCACCCCGATAGTGTGACCTTTACTCCCGAGCTCTCCGAGGATCTGCGCCGCCGCGACTTTACGGTCAATGCAATGGCAGGAGATCCGCTTTCAAGCGATGATATCACCGATATTTTCGGAGGCCAAGACGATATTGAAAACAAGATCATCCGCGCCGTCGGAGATCCCAAAAAAAGATTTACCGAGGACGCTTTGCGTATTCTCCGCGCCGTAAGATTCGCAACAACGCTTGATTTTTCAATAGACGACGAAACAAAATCGGCGGCAAAATTGCTCGGTAGCCGACTCAAAGATGTCTCTGCCGAAAGAAAATCCGTGGAGCTAAAAAAAACACTTCTCTCCAAAAACGCAGACAGAGGAATATCTCTTCTTCTCGATCTTGACCTTGCAAAATACATCCACCCGTCGATAAGCTCGCCAAAAACAGCTATCTCCTCCCTGCCCAAAAGCTTTTCGACACGTCTGGCATCGCTTTTTCACGGAGTACCCAATCTTTCTGTAATGAAGCTCTCAAATGAGATAACATCACAGGTAAAATTGCTATGTGACGACGGTCTGTATGCCGAAATTACCAATTCAAGTGAGCACACCGACGTCAAGGCAAGACTTATGCTTTCAAAATACGGAGAGTTGGCAAACGACGCAGCGCTTTTGAGGGAAAATCACGAGCTATCGGCAGTTATCTCTGCCGAAAGAGCAAAAAATCCCTGCGTAAAAATATCCGACCTCGCCGTTAGCGGCAACGATCTTATAAGCATCGGAATAACTCCGAAAAGCATTGGAAGCATTATGCAGAAGCTATTGAATCTTGTAATAAAAAACCCTTCTCTCAACGAAAAGAGCAAGCTACTCTCTATTGTAGCCGAGATAAATGAATAAAGGAAAATAAAATGTATATCTATCAAAAAAAGATACAGCCGAAAAATACGGCGGCAAAGATAACCTCCGCGCTCTGTCTTCTCTGCGGAGCTGCATTGCTCATACTCGCGCAAGCGGGATATATAGCCATACCGATCTTGGCTCAACTGCTCGGTATTATTCTTTGGGTCGCATCGATATATATAGCGTCATCGTATCTTCTTCGCAATTACACCTACTCCGTTCAGATAAACAGCATAGAGGATGATGATCTGACACTTGCCGAACGGTACGACCTCGTCATCTACGAAAACAGAGGAAAAAAGAGTGTAAAGGTCTGTCACGTTGAAATGCGGGACGTAACGAATATAATAAAAATAACTCCCCAAAGCAAGAAAAACGGCAAAAATAAAGACGTGAAGCGCTTCATTTACAACACGCAGTTCGCGGCAAATCAAAAGATCGAAATACTCGCAAAAATCAGCGGCGAGGACTATTCAATAATCGTGACATACGATGAAGACCTTCTATCTGTTCTTCATAAAATACACAGTAACGATTCACTGTATTAAACACAAAAGTAAACCGAAAAATAGTTTATCATAAATATAAAAAACGGCAGAATTTTACAATTTCTGTCGTTTTTTTATAAATTTAGATTTAATTATTTTACTGCATCAAATTAAACTTATTCTCTGCTATCTGCATTAGCTCTCTCTCAGATTCAATATCCTGCAAATAAGGGTAGTTCTTGGCAACATTTTCAAATTCTTTATTGATTGTTTCAGCTTTTGCGGTATCATTTTCAAAGAGTAGAGCAAGTACATACTCCGTACGTAGTATCGACGGGAAACGCCTCATTGCCTTCATAAATTTCTTTCGCTCCTTGGTCATCATATTTTCGATGACCTCGTTGCGATTTTTTCCAATTAACTCAATGTAAATTCTATCGCACATCATAATATTACGGTGAATTCCCACTATTCCGCTATCAATATCAAGAAAGTGCGCCATAAGAGCATCAGCTTCTTCAAATTTTTCTTCATCCATAAGTCTGCTACAGGCAAACACACCAAGGGTTGCCACCATACTGTTTTTCATGGCTTCATCTGTCGGAACGGTGAACCATTCAGCAGGCATATCTTTAAGGCGAATACCTTTTGAATTTTGTTCATTCACTTTAAGCTGAATCCAAAATGCCTTAACTGCTTCTTTATTTTTTGATAAGGCAAAAGCGTTATATCCGTCGTTATCAATCGTTCCCGTACGCATTGGTATGCCGTTCAACATAGCACTCATCAATCCTATTATAGCAAAAATAAAAAGAAGCGGGGAAAGAAACGGTATATCACCGCAAATTAAATAGATCATTAAGAACAGGACGCTAAAAATGATATTGATAAGCGATCCGCCAAGGTTATACAATACAAGCGGTATTTTTCCGTCCTTCAGATCAGGTGGAGTCATAAGGCATTGACCGACAGTTCCTGCTATTGTCATTCGTTTTAATTTCAATTTTCCATTTTCCTTCATCCACATAAAAGATCCAATACGGAAAGAACTAAACTTATATCCGGTCAGCAGTCCAAATATAAGATGTCCTGCTTCGTGAACGATCACGTGAAAGAAAAACGCAACGTATATACCGAGTAACAACCCTGCAAAAGACAGGAGCTCTTGATATGACGATGTACCGGCATTATATTTATCAAGATAAAAAACTATAATGATTCCGCAAATTACTCCAATAAGTATCGCAAAGACAAAACCTATGTACTGTTGCCAATTTGTTTTTTTCTTTGATTTCTTCATAATAAATTTTACCTTTTTAATTTTACTTTTCTTTAAAAAATTTAAATATTTCTTATCATATATCGGGGGGATTGCTCATGCTATAAGAAAGGTTTGAAATAATGCAAGTAAACAGGCCCGCGCTATACGATCCAAATCTATTATAACACAAATCGGCAGAGAAAACAATCTCTCTGCCGAAGTTTGCAAACATCCTTACAAAAAATACGTAAGGTCAGTTTTTATTAATAGGTAGGCGAATCCAAAAACCAATCGCCGTTCTCATACACGAACGTAAGATCGACGGTGCGGCGTTTAGGATCCTTTAAGGTATAGCTCTCTATCGATACGGTCACGTATTTGGAATTCGAGGGCTTAACGATCTCCATGGTCGAATAATCATATATACGCTCGGATAGAGAAAACTCACCTGCGTTGATATTCTGATACAACCATTCCGTATTATCATAAAAGCGAACGTACGCGTTCGAATCGTTTACCATAATTCCGTCGAAAGCGCTTTCGTAAAGCTCGGAAAGATATTCGTCTGAAAAGATCTTATCTGCTGCCGCCTTAATATCGTCAATACTAAGATATTCCGAATTATCAAGCAATACCTTATTGTATCCCGAAACCTTGTCGTTATAATAAACCATCTGTCTTTCCGACAGCTCACCGTCTCTTCTGTAGATTGGAAGACCCGTGCCGAAAAATATAATGTTAAGCTCCTTGGATTCCTCAATAAGATATACGAATCTCTCGTTCACGTCTTCTATATTCGGCGCCTTTCCCGAGCAGGAGCTCAAGGTGACGGTTGCCGAAAATACAAGTAAAAAAGAGATTATACCGATAAATATTTTTTTCATAAAAAACCTGCTATCGAAATATTATTCCTCGGTCGTCTGAGCTTCGGTCGCATTTTCTATACCTGCGTTCTCAACAACCTCGGTATTTTCTTCAGAGCCCTCTTCCTCGGTCTTTTCTTCCTTTGCCGTCTTTGTGACGTTGACGAGCTTCTGACCCTCTTCAAGTCTCATCATAATTACGCCCGACGCAGTTCTCGAATATACGGAAACACCGCTTGCAGGAGTTCTTATAATAATACCCGAATCAGTGATCATCATAATATCGTCTTCATCGTCGACTGCAATAATGCCCGCAAGCAGACCGGTCTTATCGGTAAGGTTATGACAGATGACACCGCCGCCACCGCGATTCTTCATAAGTCTGAAGTCATCGAAATCGGTTCTCTTACCAAATCCGTTCTCGGTTACGGTCAAGAGCTTCTTGTCATCCTCTACGTTAACGACACCGACTACGTAGTCATCACCCTTAAGTCTGATACCGCGTACGCCGCGCGCACTTCTTCCCATGGGACGAACGTTAGCTTCGTCGAATCTGACCGCATTACCCTCTCTCGTTGCGAGAATAAGCTCGTTTTCACCGTTTGTCTTGGTAACGAACAAAAGCTCGTCTCCCTCATCAAGATTGATAGCGATCTTACCGCCCTTGCGCTGATATTCATACTCAGAAAGCAGAGTCTTCTTGATAACACCCTGTCTTGTGACCATAGTCAGATACTCGCCCTCGGTAAATTCGTTCACGCTTATCATAGCCGTGACCTTTTCACCGTTTGAAAGAGCAAGCAGATTTACTATATTCGATCCCTTAGCGGTTCTCGACGCCTCGGGTATCTGGAATCCGCGCAGAGCCTGTACGCGACCAGTATTTGTAAAGAACAAAAGCGTTGAGTGGCTGAATACGACCTCAACTCGCTCGATAAAGTCCTCGTCTCTGGTCGCCATTGCGGTAATTCCCTTACCGCCTCTGTGCTGAGCCGAATATGTGTCGGAGGGCAAGCGCTTGATATATCCGGCGCGAGTCATAGTGATAACACAGTTATGCTTCTCTATCATATCCTCAAGATCGATGTCGTCGATCGCCTGCTCTATCTTCGTACGGCGCTCGTCGGCATATTTTCTCTTGATCTCAAGCATTTCTTCCTTGATGATATCTTTTATCTTGTTTTCATCGGCAAGTATGCCCTTAAGCTCACAAATAAGAGCGTGAAGTCTGTCGAGCTCGTCCTCTATCTTCTGTCTTTCCATACCAGTAAGACGTCCGAGAGTCATCTCTACGATCGCCTGAGCCTGAATATCGGTAAGACCAAATCTCTCTATCAAAGTTGCCTTCGACGCGTTGATAGACTCAGATGTCTTCATTATCTCAACGATCTCATCTATATTATCAAGAGCTATCTTGTATCCCTCGTAAATGTGAGCTCTTGCCTTTGCCTTTTCGAGATCGTATTCGGTCCTTTTGCGAATAACGGACTTCTGATGCTCAATGTAGTAATCAAGGATCTGTGCAAGATTAAGTACCTTAGGCTCCTGACCAACGACAGCCAAGAAGTTCGCCGAGCAGGTATCCTGCATCTGCGTATATTTGTAAAGCTGATTAAGGATTATCTGACCGTTAGCATCTCTCTTATATTCAATAACGATCCTCATACCATCTCTGCCTGACTCGTCGCGAAGATCGGTTATTCCTTCAATTCTCTTTTCCTTAACCAGATTTGCAATAGCCTCACAAAGCATAGACTTATTTACCATGTAAGGTATTTCGGTCACGATAATTCTATGATTTTCTTCCTCGACCTCTGCCTTTGCGCGAACTACTATACGGCCCTTACCAGTGGTATAAGCGTCCATAATACCCGTAGTACCGTGGATAGTTGCGCTCGTGGGGAAATCGGGACCCTTGATAAATTGCATAATATCAAGGATAGAGCACTCGGGGTTTTCCATACGGTAAATAGTACCGTCGATGACTTCTCCGAGATTGTGGGGAGGTACGTTAGTAGCCATACCTACCGCAATACCGACAGATCCGTTTACCAAAAAGTTCGGGAAACGCGAGGGAAGCACGCTAGGCTCACGAAGTCTGTTATCAAAGTTAGGAACGAAAGTAACGACCTCTTTTTCAAGATCGCGAGTCATCTCGTCAGCAATCTTGTCAAGTCTTGCCTCGGTATAACGGTATGCTGCAGGAGGGTCACCGTCCACAGAACCGAAGTTTCCGTGTCCTTCAACAAGGGGATAACGAAGCGAGAAGGGCTGCGCCATACGCACCATAGTACCGTATACCGAGCTATCACCATGAGGATGATAACGTCCGAGAACGTTACCAACGGTAGTAGCGGATTTACGGAAGGGCTTATCGTGAGTCAGATGATCCTCGTACATCGCATAGATAACTCTTCTCTGTCCGGGCTTCATACCGTCTCTTACGTCGGGCAAAGCTCTCGACATAATTACAGACATAGAGTACTCGATAAAGGACTTCTTGACCTCTTTCTCCATATTTATGTCAACGATCTTCTGATTTTCAAATAAGTAAACGTCGTTGTCGTGCTTGTTCTTATCGATTGCCATTGAACAAATTCCTTTCTTTCCAAAAGACAGATTTTAAATAAGATCAATTAAAATTTCGTCTTTTTCGTTTGTCCTTTCCTTTGAATAACGTATAAATTCCAAATGTTAACGCGTATGCAGGTATCGCACACACTAAAAATGCAAAATACTCGGGTATAAGTATCTTTGTTATGATCTGTCCGAGCAAAAAGCTCTCTGAAAACAGACCGTAATATATTGCCGTGGATATTTCAAGTAAAATTCCCGCGATAATAGAGTAGATCATAAACGATGGAAGATTTTTTGAAAGAAACCAACCTACCACAGCTCCGCATAAATATCCGCAAAACGTATAAAGCAGAGGAGCAAGTGAAGCGCCGACTCCTCCGAGAATACCCATAAGAGCGCCCGCATAAATACCAGATATTGCTCCGGCTTTTCTTCCAAAAATAAATCCGACAGCGCAAACGATAGATAACGTCAGCGCCGGAGTGCTTCCAAACAATGAAAGACATGTGGTCTGGAGCACTGTAAGGAAAAATATCAATACCGAAAAAACGAGAGTATATGCAACTATGCTTTTTACATTAAAGCTTTCGTTGCTATTGCTATCTTTAATTCTCGCCATTTAATAACCTCCGCAATCGAAGATCATTCTTCAACGTGTATGTCGTAATCCGTAACTATCATAACATAAGTAAGAGAGTCGAAATTTACCGCGCACCTGACTCGTGCTATCTTCGCACGAAGATACTCATCGGTTTTTATATCCGTGACCTCTCCGATAAGCAATCCTCTTGGATAAACGCTTCCAAGCCCGCTTGTATAGATAAGATCTCCAACTTCAATATCAGCATCGGCAGGAAGATAATTCAAAATACACTCTCCCGTATTCTTAAGTGATATATCCCCTTCTATCAAGCCTATTTCTCCGCTTCTAGAAACGTAAGCGCCGATAGATGACGAAGCCTCTGTTATCACTCTCACCTTGCACCAAGTTGATCCGATTTCGCAAACAGATCCTACTACACCTTTTGAAATCACTACAGGCATACCGACCTTTATTCCATCTTCTCTTCCCTTGTTAAGAGTAAAAATAGTGCTGTGATTTTCAGACTCCGAGCTGATTATCAAAGCCTCGGTCAAAGCAAGATCGGGATAGGTCTTTTTGAACTCAATATACTCTCGCAATCTTTCGTTTTCTTCCTTGATTGCTTGAGAATCGGCAAGCTCACCTTCAAGTCTCTCTATCTCATCGATAAGACTTTGATTTTCTTTATCAAGCTCGTCTATGGAAGTAAAATATTTTGAAAAACCATGGAAAGCTTCGCCAATCTTTAAACCTACGTATCTGAACGGAGTTGCAACGATATTAAGCGTATTGTTTATCGGACCTGTCTGCCCCATTGCGGAAAGCGTTACCGCGAATATGACAATAAACAGCGCTAACGACATAACGATGATGAAAAATTTATTTTTAAAAAATTTCATATCAACAAATCGTTCTCAAAATTTTCTCACAGAGTTTTCAACATCATTTTCAACACTATGTGGAAAACTTTTTTATTGTTTAAAACTTCACAAGTAATAGTTTGTTTGCGTATGGTAAAAGTTAATTCGTATCATAGTATAATCTTTACATACAAAGAAAAATATACCAAAATCGCAAGCTTTTTAAATGGTTGATAAAATATGTGGAAAAATTTGTTTAAATAATTATACTCACATTTTTTCAACACAAAAAATTGCTAAAAATTTGAAACTGTTGAAAACTTTATCATATATCGAGATTTTCTGCCAACGTAGCATTCTGCTCGATAAATATACGTCTGGGCTCGACCTTATCACCCATCAAAAGCGAGAACATTTCGTCACAAGCGATAGCGTCCTCCACCGTGACCTTGAGAATAGTTCTCCTTGCGGGGTCCATAGTCGTTTCCCAAAGCTGCTCTGCATCCATCTCACCAAGACCTTTGTATCTGTCTGCTTCGATGTTTGAGGTGTTTCCACTCTCTCCTGCGAGCTCTGCGATATATTTATCTCTTTCTGCATCCGAGAACGCGTATTTTTCATTACCCTGCTTTGCGCCCTTCTTATACACCTTGTAAAGCGGAGGCTGAGCAAGATAAACGTGACCTTCATCGATAAGCTGACGCATGTGTCTAAACAGGAATGTCAGAAGAAGGATTCTGATATGAGATCCGTCAACGTCCGCATCGGCCATAATTATTATCTTACCGTAACGAAGCTTTGCAATATCAAATTCTTCACCGATACCGCATCCGAGAGCCTGAATTATAGGAATAAGTGACAGATTAGAATATACCTTGTCAAGTCTCGTCTTTTCAACGTTAAGGACCTTACCGCGAAGAGGAAGGATAGCCTGGAACTTAGAGTTTCTTCCCTGCTTTGCGGAACCGCCTGCGGAGTCTCCCTCTACCAGATAAAGCTCGGTAAGCGTAGCATCTTTTTCTTGACAGTCAGCAAGCTTTCCGGGAAGTGAGCTGCCCTCAAAAAGTCCCTTACGTCTTGTCGCTTCTCTTGCTTTTCTTGCAGCCTCTCTTGCACGCGAAGCGGCAAGAGCCTTATCAAGAATAGCTCGTCCCGTATTGGGATTTTCCTCAAGATAATCGGCAAGCTTTTGAGATACGGTATTGTCAACGAGAGTTCTGATATCCGAGTTTCCGAGCTTTGCTTTAGTCTGACTTTCAAACTGAGCATCCTCAAGCTTGACGCTGACTATAGCGCAAAGACCCTCTCTTACGTCCTCACCCGAAAGATTCTTATCACTATCCTTAAGAACACCGATCTTTCTTCCGTAATCGTTAAGAACACGCGTAAGACCTGCTTTGAATCCCGTCTCGTGAGTACCACCCTCGATAGTATTCATATTGTTTGCAAATGTCATAAGACATTCGTTATATCCGTCGTTATACTGAAGAGCTATCTCACAAACACTTGTATTCTTTTCTCCGCGCATATATATAACGTCGGGATGGACGGGCTCGTTATGTCTAGTCTCGGTGAGATATTCAACGAAGCTTGAAACACCGCCCTCAAATTGAAGCTCATTTACAACAGGCTCGTTTCCTCTGTCGTCAATAAGAACTATCTTTATTCCTGCGTTAAGAAAGCTCTGCTCTCTCATACGGTTCAGCAAAGTATCGTAATCAAATACGGTCTCCTCAAAGATCTCAGGGTCAGGCTTAAAGGTAACCTTAACACCGTGAGGACGCTCTGGAGAATCTCCCTCACATACGAATTTTCTCGCTACAACGCCGCGTTCGAATCTCTCGGTATATCTCTTACCCTCGTAGCAGTCATCGAGCTCTACCCACAAGGAAAGCGCGTTAACGACCGAAGCTCCGACACCGTGAAGACCTCCCGCGATCTTATATCCGCCGCCACCGAATTTTCCGCCCGCGTGAAGTATCGTGTAAACGACCTCGGGCGTAGGGATACCCTCTTTAGGATGAATACCTGCAGGGATACCTCTTCCGTTGTCCTCGACAGTAACGCTGTTATCGTAATTGAGAGTTACGGTTATCTGATCGCAATATCCGGCAAGTGCCTCGTCGATAGAGTTATCAACTATCTCGTAAACGAGGTGATGAAGTCCGCGGATAGAGGTAGTACCGATATACATACCGGGTCTCTTTCTTACAGCTTCAAGTCCTTCAAGCACCTGTATCTCATTTTCACCGTAATGTGTTTCTGCCATCTCTTCGGACCTTTTGATTTCTTCAGACATTTTTTTATTCCTTTGCTTAAAAATTTGTAATTGCTTATAAATTGCTTTCGGTTCTTCCTAAAAGAGCCGAGGTTGATATCTGCGAAAAGCAGATCATATATTTTCCGTTTTCTTTGTATAAAACGAATGATTTAGGTATCTCGTCCTTTGCAGACACAACAAGATCGCTTCTTTGTGCATCGGAGAGAAATTTCTTCGTTATAGATGAAACCGTGCACATATCCATATCGAATATGCCGATTATATCCTTTTCGCGTATATTTTTGTTATTTCCTACGTGTAGATACATAAACTCTCCGATCAGGTAAATATTCCGTTACTAACGCCTATAAGCTTGTCAGCTTTTATATCGTTTTTCTCACAACAGGTCAATATTACCTGCTTGCCATGAAGATTTGATAAAAGATACTCGCGCCTTCCGCTGTCAAGCTCAGACAGTACGTCGTCAAACAAGAATACGGGATAATCTCCGCCACATTCATCCTTGATTATTTCACCCTCGGCAAGCTTCAAGGCAAGAGAAAGCGACCTTTGCTGACCCTGTGAGGCGAAAATTCGCGCTCTGTTGCCGTTCAAGCTGATCTCCATATCGTCCTTGTGAATTCCCCACAAAGTCGATCCTGCGCCGATTTCTCGGTCGTGGTGACTTAAATAAAGCTCTCTGTAGGCATTTCTGCAACGCTCTATATCGAAGCAATCCTCTTCAGATAGCTTGCAGGACGATATATATTCTATTTCAGGCAGCTCTCTCTCCCCGGTCATTTCTAAAAAGCACTGAGATACGTATTTTCTGAGCTTTTCAATGTATTTTACACGGTAAAGAGTGATCAATGCCGCTTCGTTTGCTAACTGCTCTGAAAAAAGATCTATCGTTGCATCAAATGAAGCTCTATTTTCCTCTGCATCACGTATCAAAGCGTTTCTTTCCTTGAGTATCGTAGCGTATTTTTGCAGAGATCTCATATAAAGCGGTCTTATCTGCGATATCGCAACGTCAAGAAAATTTCTTCTCATTGACGGACCGTCCTTTATGATCGACAAATGCTCGGGACAGAACAAAACTACCTTAAAGCAACCTACCATCTCTGAAGTGCGAGCCACCTTTATTCTGTTTTGCTCTACTCTTTTAGCGCGTTTGTCCGAAAATACCCTCATCGATATTTCCATATCGCGTATACTGTCGGTATAACTGTTTTTTATAAAGCAGTATTCTTCACCAAATTTGATAACGTCCTTATCCGTTCCCTGACGGAAGCTCTTACCGAGAGCTGTCATATATATAGCTTCGAGCAGATTTGTCTTTCCCTGGGCGTTTTCTCCGATAAGTACGTTAGTCCCCTCGCAAAAATCAACATCTGCCAAGGCTATATTTCTGAAATTTTCAATGTAAATATTTCGGCAGAACATTTATACCCTTTCAAATAGATAAATTATCTCAATCTCTGGTTCTTACGGGGAGAAGCATAAAGAGCTCACTTCCCGACTCCTCATCGCAGGGCTCAACGTTTATACCCATAAGGGGAGAGGACATAGAAAGCTTTATAGTCTCACTTCTGCATGCTCTTACGCTGTCTATAAGGAATCTGTTATTGAACGCGATAGAGATATCGTCTCCCTCGTGTTCAATATTAAGCTCGTCGTAAATGCTTCCTGCGGAGGAAACTGCGGATACCTTGAGAATATCTCCGCAAACCTCGATTCTTACGTGAGAGCGAACGCTTCCGGCAATTCTCTCCTCGGTAATAAGGGAAGCCTTTTCAAGAGCAGCAAGAATATCCTGCTTTGATGCCTTGACCTCGATCTTGTGGTTCTTGATGATAATTCTGTTGTAATCAACGAACTCACCTACGATAAGACGAGTAAAGAATGTAAGTCCCTCAAAAGCGATAACCATATTCTTATGACTCATATATACGGTTACTGTATCTTCCTCGTCGTCAGAAAGAAGCTTTACTATCTCATTTACCGATTTAACGGGAACGATGAAGGAGAACTCAACGCCTCTATCGGAGTTTTCAAGCTTTTTAAGCTCGGACTCTGCGGAGCATACAGCAAGCTTAAATCCGTCACAAGCAACGACGTTCATCTTGCCTTCCTCGGTCTTTATATAACAACCGTTGAGAACGGGTCTGGGCTCGTTAACACCCATCGCGTAGGATACTTTTGAAAGCATCTTTTTAAACTGCGCCTGATTAACTATAAATCCCTTTTCAGATTGAAGGTCGGGGATCTCGGGGAAATCCTCTGCCTTAAGTGCTCCTGTTCTGTGAGACGACTTTCCGCACTCGAATACTACGCCAAGCTTATTATCAACGGTAAGAGTGATCTCATCACCGTTCATAACTCTGAGTGTCTGATTGAACTTTTGTGCGTTGATTATATAAGAGCCCTGCTCTATAACGTCCGCATCAACAGTGATCTTAATTCCCTTTTCAAGATCAAATGCAGTAAGTGTGCAGCAATCGGGCGAATTTGCCTCGATCAGAATACCCTCAACTGCTGTGAGTGTGCTTTTTCCAGATACGACGCTCATAAGAGGAGCTATCTTATTACTTATTTCTTGTCTGTTGAAAACTATTTTCATTTTTTCTCCAATCTGCCGCCAATCTGGCGACTCTTTTATTTAGCCTCTCTTTCGGTCGCGCGCAAGAATAACGAAATACTGATATACCGAAAGAATGATATAATAATTTAATAGTATTAGAAGTAAGGGTAACTAAAATGTGGAAAACACCACATTTTTCTTTATCTGCAAAGCATTTAAACCAACAACTCTATGTATAAAATACACTCAAAATATCGGAAAATATTTGATTTTGATACGAATTTTATATGATAAATTTATTTTAACTGGAAATTTTCTCAAAAATTCTTAAAATTACAACAAAATTCAGTTTTCAACAATTTTTGTCAACTGTTAAAATGTTGAAAACAAATAAATCCTATTTGTTGTAAATCAAACCTGACTGTTCAAAAGCTGTTGATATATATTTTTATTCTTTAATCTCCTTGATAAGCTCGTTTATTTCGATCTCGATTGCGGGAGAAGAAGAAATCTTCTTCTCTATTGTATCGATCGAAGAAATTACCGTAGAGTGATCTCTGTTGAAAAGCTTTCCAATGTTAGGAAGGGACATTTCCGTGATCGTTCTTACAAGATAAATAGCAACGTGTCTGGCTTGTGCAACGTCCTTAACTCTCGACTTTCCAATAAGCTCGGTCTTTCCAACGTCGTATTTTTTTTCTATTGCTGAAAATATCTTGTCTACGGTCACGTTTACGGGCTCTGCGCCGCCGAGAAGCTCGGTCATGCAGTTCTTTGCGATATCCATCGTGATCTCGCTTCCTGACAAGAATTTGATCGCTACGAGCTTTTTAACCGCACCCTCGATCTGTCTTATGTGAGATCTGAGATTTTCGGCAAGATATGTAATGATCTCATCAGAGATCGTTATACCTGCCTGTGATATCTTATTTTTAAATATCGCTATTCGAAGCTCAAGATCAGGCGGCTGAATATCAGCGATAAGACCCCACTCAAATCTCGTCTTAAGTCTATCCTCAAGAGTTTTTATATCCTTGGGAGGACGGTCGGAGGTAAGTATTATCTGCTTACCCTCCTCGTAAAGAGCGTTGAACGTGTGGAAGAACTCCTCCTGAGTAGATTCCTTACCTGCAATAAACTGAATATCGTCTATAAGCAAAACGTCGCAAGTACGATACTTATCTCTGAATTTCGACATCGACTTTTTAGCAAGGCTTTCGATCATCTGATTGGTAAAGTCCTCGCCCTTGATGTAGATAATATTAGCAAAAGGATTTTTAGTTTTTATCTCATTTGTAACTGCATAAAGCAAGTGAGTCTTTCCAAGTCCGCTGGGACCGTAGATAAACAAGGGATTGTAATCCTGCGCGGGCTTGTCCGCTACAGCAATACAAGCGGCGTGAGCAAACTTGTTCGAGCTTCCTACGATAAAGTTGTCGAACGTGTATTCAAAGTTTACTGTTGGCATAGTCGAGCCCAACACCGTAGGCGTTTCAATGTGCTCAACGCTTTCTTCTCTGTTTAGAATTATATCCTCGCTTGATATTTGATTTTTTATCTTATCAACGTTAACGGAAGGATTTTTTGATACGACTGATATACTTATAGAAAATCCCATCAGATCCTTAAAAATATCCTCAAGCTGGGAGAGATATTTTTCATTGATTATCTGCATCTTGAATTCTGTACTCGTCATCAAAGTTAGGGTATAATTTGAAAATGAAATTATCTCGATGTCTCCAAACCACAGATTCATCGCAGTGGTACCGAGCTGCTGCTTCATTTTGTCCTGGACCATGGACCAAATTTCTTTTATTTCAGCTAAATAATCCATATACAGAGATCCTTTCTTTTAATTTTATCACGTCATAATTTATATAATTATAATATTAATATAGTATATAGCACAATTATATCACACTTTCTAATGTTTTTCAATAGAAAACCGATTCATTTGGGACAATTTTTTCCTTAATAAATAAAGAAATTTTTAAAATTTACATTTTTTTAACATTTATTATACTAAAAACAGTGTAGAAAATAAAAAAAGACACCCTAAAATCCAAGATTTTAAGGTGTCTTTCTATTTAACTTATCAACTTATCAGCTGAGCTTGCTCTGGTTGATCTTGATACCGGGGCCCATAGTAGAAGCTACTACGCAGCTCTTGATATATTGACCCTTTGCAGCTGCGGGCTTAGCCTTGATGATAGCGCCGAGAAGAGTATCGAAGTTCTCCTGGAGCTTAGCCTCACCGAAGGAAGCTTTACCGATAGGACAGTGGATGATGTTAGTCTTATCAAGTCTGTACTCGATCTTACCTGCCTTTGCTTCGGTAACAGCCTTAGCAACGTCAGGAGTAACGGTACCAGCCTTAGGAGAAGGCATAAGTCCCTTAGGACCGAGCACCTTACCAAGACGACCGATAACGCCCATCATATCGGGAGAAGCGATAACTACGTCGAAATCGAACCAGTTTTCCTGCTGGATCTTCTCAGCATACTCAGGACCGCCTGCGTAATCTGCGCCTGCGTCGAGAGCCTTCTGAACGTTGTCACCCTTAGCGAAAACGAGAACCTTCAAGGTCTTACCCGTACCGTTGGGGAGAACAACTGCGCCTCTGACCTGCTGGTCTGCGTGACGGGAGTCAACGCCGAGACGAACGTGTACTTCAATAGTTTCATCAAACTTTGCCTTAGAAGTCTGGCATACAAGACTAAGAGCCTCGGAAGGATCGTAGAGTCTGTTCTTTTCAATCAGCTTTACGCTGTCTGTATATTTCTTACCCATTATTACTTACCTCCCAAATTAGTCTTCTACAAGAACGCCCATAGAACGAGCAGTTCCTGCAACCATGCTCATAGCAGCTTCGATAGAACCTGCGTTGAGGTCAGGCATCTTTGTTTCTGCAATCTTTCTTACCTGCTCCTTGGTGAGCTTTGCTACCTTGTCCTTGTTGGGCTTAGCGGAACCGGATTCGATTCCTGCTGCCTTCTTGATAAGAACTGCTGCAGGGGGAGTCTTAGTGATAAAAGTGAAGGAACGGTCAGCGTAAACCGTGATAACGACAGGGATAATAAGACCAATATCGTTCTTTGTTCTTTCGTTAAATTCTTTTGTGAATACGGGAATTGCAACTCCATACTGACCGAGAGCAGGACCTACGGGGGGCTGAGGAGTAGCCTTACCTGCGGGGAGCTGCAGTTTGATGTAACCCATTATTTTCTTTGCCATAATAAATTAACCTCCAATGTGGTACTTGTGCGGGAGAATTCAAAATTTTTCTCCCTCCCACTTACGTCGTTTCAACGACGGCTGTTATCTTAAAAAGAAACAACAAAAGAAAGATCAGTTTTGTGTTTTGAGCTTAAGCATATCGGTGTCGATCTCGACAGGCATGTCTCTGCGTCCGCGCTTAACGAGTACGGTAGCGATCTTGAGATCATCTGTTATAGACTGAACAATTCCGTCATAGCCCTCAAACAGACCGTTAATAACGGAGACCTCATCTCCAACCTTAAAGCTAAGCTGAACCTTCGTTTCCTCGGGACTTTCAAGATTGATATCAAGAACCTCCTTGTCGGAAAGAGGTGTGGGGCGCGATCCGGGTCCTACGAAACCGGTAACGCCGGTGATGTTTCTGACAGCGTGCCAACTCTCGTCGGTCATTATCATTTTAATGAAAACGTAGCTGGGGAAAATTTTTAACTCTTGTACCTTTTCCTTGTCGCCGTCTTTTTCAACGATCGTCTCAACGGGAACCTTTACGTCGTAAATAAGATTACCAAGTCCACGGTTTTCAACGATCTTTTCAAGGTTTACCTTTACCTTGTTTTCATATCCCGAATAGGTGTGCGCAACGTACCATTTCAGGCCTACGTTCATTTTATCGATATCACTCATAACTAAACTCCTCTTAATCAGAAGAGATCAGCCAGCATACTGATACCGTTTGTGAAAGCAGTGTTAACTATAAAGAGAAGAAGAGCAACAGCAATAGCAACAACTACTACAACGAGGAAGCTCTTGCGAGTTTGAGTCTTGGAAGACCAAACGATCTTCTTAAGCTCGCTCTTTACGGAACGAAGGAATGCTCCGAGCTTTTCGCGGAACTTGATGATAAGAGCAGCTGCGATAATAAGGATAGCACCAATTATAATACCGTTGATTATAAGGGTCTTCTTAGTCTTTTCTCTAGCCTTTTTAGCAGCTTCTTCTTCTTCTTTATCAGCATCTTCCTTGCTTGTGGTTTCTTCCTTTTTAGTGGTTCCTTCCTCTTTTTCCGTTGTTTCAGAGGACTTCGTGGTTTCACCGGAGTCGGTGGTCTCATCAGAAGCAGTAGTACCTTCAGTAACGACGGTAGTTTCGCCGGTAGAAGATGATGAATCAACGTCGGTTGCGGAAACACTTACGGTAAAGAGTGACACGACCAGCACAACGGTCAGGAGAAAAGCGATAAGACTTCTTTTATTTGTGACAGTCATATTACCCTCCCGATCACTTAGACTCTTTGTGAAGAGTGTGCTTGCGGCAGAACTTACAGTGCTTCTTAAGTTCGAGCCTGTCCGGATCATTCTTCTTGTTTTTCTTTGTGTCGTAGTTTCTCTGCTTGCACTCAGTGCATACGAGAGTAACCTTGACTCTTGCATCATTAGCCATGATTTCGGCACCTCCCATTTGAATTTTATTTGATCGCAAAGCGATCTGTGTACCTCCCTCTGAAGAGCCCGCGTGTCCTTTTGCGCACAGGGCACAACAAAAAAGCCCTTTGCAGAGGTAGAACCATTATATCACAACGAATTATGGTTGTCAATACTTTTTTTGCAAAAAAACAAAAAAAATTTTTAAAAAACTATTGACAAAAGAAAAAAATGTGATATAATATATGGGTACGACAAAAATATGTGCCATTAGCTCAGCTGGATAGAGTGTTTGGCTACGAACCAAAAGGTCGGGGGTTCGAATCCCTCATGGCACGCCAAAAAACCCATACCACATTCGTGGTATGGGTTTTTTGCATACTATGAGGGTCAAGAGAACTCCTACAACTGAATTTGCCGCGCAAATTCAGTTATTGGTTCAGAATCCCTTCCTCACCTTTAAGGTGTATATAATTTTTTTATAGATATTTATGTTGACAAATCCATTGCCTTATGTTACTATGTAAATGTAGAAAATATAAGAGAGGTACACCTATGAAGCTTTCAAAAATCATACTTGCAGCCTTGTTTTCACTTCTTGCTCTATTTTTAATTTCGTGTAACGACACACAAACGACAGAAACCGAAACAACAGAAGCGGAAACGACAATTTCCGAAGAAACTTCGGAAGAAACTACTGACGAAACCACAGAGGAAACCACAGAGGGCGAAATGGAAACGATAAATTTTTCAGAATACGTCGATTTTGTTGTAAGCGTTCCCGAGGAGCGCGAGCCCGTCATCCTGCAGCTTACCGACCCCCAAATAATCGACGCTTCTCAGGTGAGAACTCCCGACCGTCTCGGAGGTCTGCTTCCTGATCTTTGGGGTGCAGATAAAAAGGACGTAAGATGTTACGATTTTCTTCGCGAGATCATAACGAACACATCCCCCGATCTTATTCTCGTTACGGGTGATATTATTTACGGCGAATTTGACGATAACGGCAGTAATCTTCTTGAATTCGTAGAGTTTATGGAGAGCTTTGATATTCCCTGGGCTCCTATTTTCGGTAATCACGATAACGAAAGTAAAATGGGGGCAGATTGGCAGAGCGCACAGTTTGAAAATGCGGAAAACTGCCTTTTCTTACAAAGAGAAATGTCCGGAAACGGTAACTATACCGTTGGAATCGAGCAGGGCGGAAAGCTAACGAGAGTATTCTTTATGCTTGACTCAAACGGCGTTGCGAGTGCCAGTGATGAGAGCTTGTCTAACGGCCATACAAAGAAAAAGGTAGGATTTGGCAAGGATCAGATAAAGTGGTATAGCAGAACTGCTGACGAAATAAAGGACAGATGGCCCGAAACTAAGCTGTCGTTCGCTTTCCATATTCCGCTTGCCGTGTTCAACGAGGCCTCTGCTAAATATACGACGGATATTGAAAATCGAGTTTTTATTGATTACAATAAAAATAAACAAGACGGCGACTTTGGTTATATAGGAACGAATAATTACGAATTCGACACGGACAACAGCATATGGAAGAGTCTTAAAAAGCTTGGAGTCGACTCTATCTTCGTAGGACACGAGCACTGCAACAGCTCAAGCATCGTTTACGATGGCATAAGACTTCAGTACGGCATGAAGAGCTCGGCTTACGATAGTCTCAATTACGTAAGTCCCTCGGGCGAGATCGAATACACTGTTTATTCAACGGCTACTCCTTGGGTAGGCGGATCAGTATTCAGTCTTGACAGGGACGGCAATATAGTAGATCCTTACATTTATTATTGTGAAAACGGCGGTGCAAAGATCGATTGGGAAGGTATTTACGCCGAGCAGGAGGACCTCGAAAACAAGAGCGTTTTCGAGATAGTCGATTTTATCGTTGAGGTTCCCGAGGACCGTGAGCCCGTTATCCTTCAGCTTACCGACCCGCAGATAATCGACTCGTCCCAGTGCCGTACGGATGACAGACTCAGCAGCGTGGGCAAGGATATATGGTCACCCGATAAAAAAGATATTCGTTGCTATGATTATCTTCGCGAAATAATCGAAAGCACCAATCCCGACCTTATCATTTTAACGGGAGATATAGTTTATGGCGAATTTGATGACAACGGTGAAAATCTGCTTGAGCTTATCGAATTTTTTGAAAGCTACGGCATTCCCTGGGCACCCATATTCGGAAATCACGACAACGAAAGTAAAATGGGCGCTGATTGGCAGTGCGATCAGCTTGAAAATGCGGAGCATTGCTTGTTCTTGCAAAGACAGCTTACCGGTAATGGCAACTATACCGTAGGAATAAAGCAGGGCGATAAGCTGACGAGAGTTTTCTTTATGCTTGACAGCAACGGCTGCGGAGCAGCAAGTCAGGAATCGCTTGCAAACGGACATACTAAGACCTCCGCAGGCTTCGGCAAAGATCAGATAAAGTGGTACACCGCACTCGCAGAACTGATATCCGATAAATCTCCCGAAACGAAATTCTCTATGGCGTTCCACATACAGATCTCAACCTTCGGTAAGGCGTTTGATAAATACGGTACCAACGGATCGACTGATCACGTTCTCATAGATTATGCCGAAGATAAATACGAAGGTGACTTCGGATATATCGGAGCCGCTATGAAGGGCCCTTGGGATAGCGATCTCACGGTTTGGAATACCCTTCTCGAATATAATTTTGATTCGGTATTCGTCGGCCACGAGCACGCAAACAGCGCAAGCATTATATATGAAGGCGTGCGCTTGCAGTACGGAATGAAGAGCTCCACCTACGACAGAGCAAATTATATTGATCAATCCGGAAACATAACGGTATCCGATAATTCCAGATTGACCCCCCTGATCGGAGGAACGGTATTTACCCTTGCCGCTGACGGAACGATAACCGATCCCTATATCTACTATTGCGAAAATGCAGGCGGAAACGTAGACTGGGATTCACTCTTTAATGCTAATTAAGCAGAGATTTGGTGGATTAATAATTGAACAATAAACACAAAAGCAAAGGACTTTCTCTCTTGAGAAAGTCCTTTGCTTTTATGAGAATTCTTGTTTATTCCTTTACGTAGCTTACGTGAAGCAGATCGTGCTTCTCTTCTCCAAGTGAATCGAGCAGCTCTCTGACCGCATCGTTTTCACGCGAGGTTCGTATTTCGGATTTTTTATCGGAATTGTAAAGTCCGTCCGCGCGACTGACTCTTTCCTTATATTCCTCGGGTCTGGGTTGACCG
The DNA here is from genome assembly GCA_017411745.1 of Clostridia bacterium. Classification (GTDB taxonomy): domain Bacteria; phylum Bacillota; class Clostridia; order Oscillospirales; family CAG-272; genus SVTX01. Next base: position 30,945 of record JAFQPM010000018.1, read on the forward strand.
CCTCCGCAGATACATCCGCCGGGGCAAGCCATGACCTCAACGAGATCGTAATGCTCGCCAGCCTTGATCCTTTCAATAAGCTTGGAGGTATTGGCAAGGCCGCTGACAATAGCTATCTTGAGAGTTGCTGACCCAAAGGGTACCTCGGTCACCTTTACACCCGAAAGACCTCTGACACCGATATAGGATATCTTTTCAAGAGCCTCAGCTCCGTTAGCGTCGGAAACGTGACGAAGCACCGCCTCGGTAACTCCTCCCGTAACACCGAATATAACTCCCGCACCTGACGTAGGACCGTAGAGAGAATCGGGCTTGGAGGGTCTGAGTTTTTTGAAGTTAAGACCGCAGGAACGTATCATTTTTATAAGCTCTACCGTGGTGATAACAAGATCTACCTTGCCCTCAAATTCTTCCCTTGCCGCCTCGTACTTTTTAGCGGTACAAGGCATTACGGCAATATGATAATGAGTCTTACCCTCTGCCGCGACCTTCTCGTCAATATTCTTACGAAGAACAGAAGCAAGCATCTCCATAGGAGAGCGACACGAGGATATCTGAGGCAAAAGCTCGGGATAATTGTTCTCTGCATACTGTATCCAACCGGGACAGCAGGATGTAAACATTGGCAAGGTCTCGTTGTTTTTGACCTTTTCGATAAATTCTGCAGATTCCTCAATAACGGTCATATCAGCGCCAACGGTCGTATCGTAAACCTCATCAAAGCCGATAAAACGCAGAGCAGAAACGATCTTGCCCATGCAATCCTCGCTGTTGTCAAGACCGAAATTCTGACCGATAGCAACTCTGACTGCAGGCGCGATCTGTACGGTTACGTACTTACTCGGATCAGATATCGCCTTCCAAGCCTCGCTGGTCTCATTCTTGATAACAAGCGCACCGGTAGGACAGTAAGCCGCGCACTGACCGCATCCGATACAGTTAGTCTCAGCCAGTGGCTTATTAAACGCCGTGCTGACCGTGACCTTTGAGCTTCTGTGAACGAAGGAGATCGCTCCGACGTTCTGGATCTCGTCGCAAACGCGCACACACGCGCCGCAAAGAATACACTTTCTCGGGTCGCGCACGATGCACTTTGAGGATTCGTCAATATTAGGCTCTGCATGAGTGATCGGGAATCTTATATCGGTAAGTCCGTATATCTTTGCAAAATTACGAAGCTTGCACGAGCCCTGCTTGGGGCAAAGAGTACAGTCGGTACAGTGAGTTGAAAGTATCAGCTCAAGTATCGCCTTTCTGTAATTACGGAGTCTTTCGGTGTTGGTCTTGATGACCATTCCCGCACGCGGAACTGTAGAGCAGGACGTATCTATTCTTCCCCTCTCATCCTCAAAAACGCACATACGGCAAGCGCCGTAGTACGAAAGCTCGGGATAATAGCAGAACGTGGGAATATCGATACCCGCATTTCTGATAACTTCAAGAAGGTTCTTTTCGCCGTGAAGCTCGACTTCGATACCGTCAACGATTATAGTATTCTTTTTCGTCTCCATAGTTAAAATTCCTCCTTTATAGCCTTGAACTTACAGCCCGACATACAAGCGCCGCACTTGATACATTTCTCCTGATCGATGGTGAAGGGAGACTTGACCTGACCCGTAATAGCACCTACAGGACAGTTTCTCGCACAAAGTGAGCAGCCCTTACAAAGCTCGGGATCGATGACGAATCTCTTGAGCTTTTGGCAAGTACCCGTAGGACACCTCTTGTCGTATATATGTGCCTCGTATTCGTCTCTGAAATATTTGATAGTGCTGATTACTGGGTTGGGAGCAGATTTTCCAAGACCGCAAAGCGCGTTAGACGATACCGTCTCGGAAAGCTCAAGCAAAAGCTCAATATCTCCGTCCTTGCCCTTTCCGTCAACGATATTCTGAAGGATCTCAAGCATTCTCTTGGTTCCCTCTCGGCAAGGGGTACATTTACCGCAGGACTCATTCTGCGTAAAGTTCATAAAGAATCTCGCAACCTCGACCATACAGGTATCCTCGTCCATAACGACAAGACCGCCTGAGCCTATCATAGCACCCGCCTTGCTCAATGAATCAAAATCAAGAGGCATATCGAGATGCTCCTCGGTAAGACATCCGCCCGAGGGACCGCCGATCTGAACCGCCTTGAACTTTTTACCGCCTTTTATTCCTCCGCCTATATCAAAAATGATCTCGCGAAGAGTCGTTCCCATAGGAACTTCGATAAGACCGGTATTGTTGATGTTACCCGTGATAGCAAATGCTTTGGTTCCGGGGCTCGATTCGGTTCCAATTCCTCGATACCAATCAACGCCCTTTTCAACAATAAAAGGAACGTTTGCATAGGTCTCAACGTTGTTGAGCACGGTGGGCTTTTCAAAAAGTCCGCGGGATACCGTTCTGTGACGCTTTACTCTCGGCATACCTCTCTTGCCCTCAATAGAGGCAGTCAATGCCGATCCCTCTCCGCAGACGAATGCGCCTGCACCGCGGTTTATATGTATATCAAACGAAAAGCTCGTTCCAAGGATCTTTTCGCCGAGAAGACCGAGAGCCTTTGCTTGAGAGATCGCATTCTTAAGCCTTGCCACCGCAAGAGGATATTCGTCGCGGACGTATATATATCCCTCGCTCGCCTTGGTCGCAATTCCTGCGATCATCATACCCTCAAGCATTCTGTGAGGGTTGCCTTCCATAATACTTCTATCCATAAACGCGCCGGGGTCACCCTCGTCGCCGTTGCAGACTACGTATTTTGGCGTTACCTTTTGAGCAAGCACCTGCTTCCACTTTACGCCTGCAGGAAATCCACCGCCTCCGCGTCCGCGAAGCTTGGAAAACTCGATCTGCTCGCATATCTGCTCGCTCGACATATCGAACAGCGCCTTTTCAAACGCCGAATATCCACCGAACGCTATATATTCGTCAATGGAATCAGCGTCGATCTGACCGCACTCGTCAAGAACTGTTCTTGACTGCTTTTTATAGAAAGGAATATCAAACTGTTTTTCGTATGCAATGCCTTCCTTGTCCTTATAAAAGAGTCTTTCGACGGGCTCTGCGTGAAGAATAGTCTTTTCAACTATCTCCTCGCAATCCTCGATCTTTACCTTGGTGTAAAGATATCCGTAGGGCTCGATCTTGACAAGAGGACCCATTTCACAAAATCCGTGACAGCCGCTTTTCTTAACTCCGATTCCTTCATGGTCAACGTGCTTTTCGAGTACTATCTGGGTGTCAAGTCCCTGCTTTTTACAAAGCTCGATTATTCGATTGTAAATATCAATGCTTCCGCCTGCTACGCAACCCGTTCCGGCGCAGATGAGAACTCTGCACTTTTGAGCGTTAAGTCCGGCAAGACAGCTCTCTCTGTATTCCTGAAGCTCTGTACGTGTTTTGATCATTCTGCAGCCGCCTCCTCTTTAAGAGTTTTTATAAGTTCTTTTGCCTTGTCGGGAGTCATAGACGGATATACCTTGCCGTTTACTGTAATTGCGGGAGCAAGACCGCACGCGCCGAGACAGGATACGGTCTCAACGGTGAAAAGCAGCTCGTCGTCGGTGCATTTCGTTTCGGAAAGACCAAGCTCACCTCTCAAAGCGTTGAGAACGGGGATCGAGCGACGCACGTGACAAGCAGTACCGTCACAGACCTTTATAACGTATTTTCCCTTTGGTTCAAGAGAAAAATTCTCATAAAATGTCGCTGTACCGTATATTATCGCCTCGCTTGTACCGATCTTCTTTGCGAGATATGGGAATATCTCGGCGGGAAGATAGTGATAATGCTCCTGTATTGCCTGCAAAAGCGCAATAGTGTGCTTCTGCTCGCAGCCGATATCCTCAAGAATTCTGTCGATCACGGTATAATCGAAATTGGAATTCATTATTTTTCCTCCTATAGTAATTTTAAAAAATGCTCGGAAATCGTTTATTGCAAACTGAATTTCAATTTACGATAACCGCATTTCCGAGCACTTGCGTTATTGCTTTATGTTATAAAAGCTTTTTATTATTTGTTGGTCAGGTACTCATCGATCGCCTTGGCAGCAGTCTTACCTGCACCCATAGCCGAGATAACGGTAGCCGCACCGGTAACAACGTCACCGCCTGCGTAAACCGCAGTACGAGAAGACAGACCGTCCTCATTTACGATGATACCGCCGTGGTCGTTAACCTCAAGTCCCTCTGTGGTGGACTTGATAAGGGGGTTGGGAGAAGTACCGATGGAAATAACAACGGTGTCTACGGGGATCTCGAACTCGCTGTTGGGAATAGCAACGGGACGGCGACGACCCTTTGCATCGGGCTCACCAAGCTCCATCTTTACGCACTTGATTCCGGTAACGAATCCGTTCTTGGGATCGCGAGGATCCTCGGGATTATTGTAGCCGATGATCTCGGTAGGATTGCAAAGAAGACGGAACTCGATTCCCTCCTCCTCTGCATGCTCGACTTCTTCCTTACGTGCAGGAAGCTCGTCCATGGAACGACGGTAAACGATATATACGTGCTCAGCGCCGAGACGAAGAGCAGTTCTTGCAGCATCCATAGCAACGTTACCGCCACCAACGATAGCAACGTTACCACCCTTCATAATGGGGGTGTCGGGATTATCAAGATATGCCTTCATAAGATTGCTTCTGGTAAGGAACTCGTTAGCCGAGTAAACGCCCTTGTAGGACTCACCGGGAATACCCATGAAGTTGGGAAGACCTGCACCGCTTCCTACGAATACAGCCTCATATCCCATTTCGAAGAGCTCGTCAATGGTAAGGGTCTTACCGATAACGACGTTGGTCTCAACCTTAACGCCAAGCTTTTCAAGAGTTTCAACTTCCTTAGCAACGATCTTCTTGGGAAGACGGAACTCGGGAATACCGTAAACAAGAACTCCGCCTGCGGTATGAAGTGCCTCGTAAACGGTTACTTCATATCCCTTCTTTGCAAGGTCGCCCGCACAGGTAAGTCCGGAAGGACCGGAACCAACGACAGCAACTCTGTGACCGTTGCTTTCGGGACGAACGGGAGCCTCGGTGCAATATGTATTGTGCCAGTCAGCAACGAAACGCTCAAGACGGCCGATACCAACGGATTCACCCTTGATACCTCTTACGCACTTGGATTCGCACTGTACCTCCTGAGGACATACACGGCCGCAAACTGCGGGGAGAGAGGAGGACTTGGAAATGATCTGATATGCACCCTCGAAATCACCCTCCTTGATCTTGCCGATGAATTCGGGGATGTGGATCTTAACGGGGCATCCGTTAACGCAAGGCATATTCTTGCAGTTAAGACATCTCATAGCCTCGTCGATTGCCATTTCCTCGGTGTAACCGAGAGCAACCTCCTGGAAATTGTGAGCGCGTACCTGCGCGTCCTGCGTAGGCATAGCGTTTCTTGTAAGACTCATATTTGCCTTTGCCATATTACTTTACCTCCTTCTTGAAGAGATTGCATGCTTCATCGTGAGCGTGACGCTCGAAGTCTGCATACATTCTGCCTCTGGACATTGCTTCGTCAAAGTCGATCTCGTAGCCGTTGAAGTCAGGGCCGTCAACACAAGCGAACTTGGTGACCTTCTTGCCGTCAACGTTAAGGGTGAGTCGGCATCCGCCGCACATTCCTGTACCGTCGATCATGATGGGGTTCATGGAAGCGGTGATGGGGGTGCCGAAGGGCTTTGCGGTAGCAACGACGAACTTCATCATGATAAGAGGACCGATGGTGATGATCATATCGAACTTCTCACCTGCCTCGAGCATTTCCTTAAGCGGAACGGTAACGTTACCGTGCTCGCCGTAGGAGCCGTCGTCAGTCATAACGCGGAGGGTATTGGAACAAGCATTGAACTCGTCCTCAAGGATAAGAAGATCCTTGTTTCTGAAACCGATGATGCTGGTTACGTCAGCGCCCATCTCGTGAAGCTTCTGAGCGATAGGAAGTGCGATAGCACAACCAACGCCTCCGCCAACGATGCAGACCTTCTTAAGACCGTGGAGATGGGTAGCAACTCCGAGAGGACCTACGAAGTCCTGAAGGTAGTCGCCCTCTTCCTTGTGGGAGAGCTTTTCGGTAGTACCGCCAACGATCTGGAAAATGATCTTAACGGTTCCTGCTTCGCGGTCATATCCTGCAACGGTAAGCGGGATTCTTTCACCGTTCTCATCAACTCTGAGGATGATAAACTGACCAGGTTCAGCCTTTTTTGCTACCAGAGGAGCTTCGATGTCCATCATGATAACAGTGGGGTTCAGTGCTTTCTTGTTAATAATCTTGTACATTCTCTTTTTCCTTTCCGGGCCTCAATTTTTATTTTGAGACCGAACGTTTAAAATAGAATTATTAAATAAATTCATTCCTAATAATTATATCAAATTTACTCAAGTATGTCAAGCGAATATGATATTTTTTTCACATTTTTTTGAGAAAAAAACACTAAACTAAGGTTTTTTCAAAATAACTATTTTTAATTGATTTGTCTTCCGTATGTCATATTTTTTTGACACTTTTTAAATAAAAAAGCAAAAATTGCGATAATTTTGTTGATTTTTGAAAGATGTTGAAATAATATACAATAAAATTTAGCAAACCATACCAATTTTCATAAAATTTGCACAATGTTAATTGTTTAGTCATTTATGTTCACCAAAATATTGGTATAATTAAATAAACAAGATGCGGAAGTGTTTTGTTTAACGGCAGGCTGTTATGCGATACAACCTACCGAAGTATCGCAAGCTCCTTGCCTCGGATCATCAAAAGGGTGGTCCGTCCACAATCGTGCCACATGGATGGCAAAACAGAAAAGCAGGAGGTTACTTATGAAGATCAACATCATCGGCAGACAGTTAAACGTGTATGAAGACACAAAGGCTATGATCACCGAAAAGCTTTCCAAGCTCGACAAGTATTTCGGCGAAGAAGGAAACGCGACCGTCACCCTGAGCCACAAGCGCAATCTTTCCACGCTTGAGATAACGATTAAGGCCTCAAACACCTTATTCAGAAGTGAGGTAGATGCCGAAACCTTCAGAGAAGCGCTTGATAAATCAATTGATAATATAGAAAGACAGATCAGAAAGAACAAAACTCGCTTGCGCAAAAAGCTGCGCGAGGGACTGATCTCAGACGAGGCTATTGCGGCTGCATCCGTTGGAGAAGAACCCGAAGAATCCGATATTATCATCAGAACTAAAAAATTTGAGTATACTCCGATGTCTCCCGAGGAAGCTATCATGCAGATGAATCTGCTCGGGCACACCTTCTTCGTGTTCAACGACTCGACGACCGAAAAGACCTGCGTCGTGTATAAGAGGAAGGACGGCAACTACGGTCTTATCGAGCCCGAAAACTGATAAAAATTTTTAGCCCAGCAAGTTAAAATCTCCACTCGCCATACGGCGAGTGGAGATTTTGTGTGAATAATCATATCAATATCAAATATTCTGATGAATATGGATATTGACTTTTTCACAGAATGATTTATAATAAAAATAGGGTAACCCATCTTACAACAATTAAGGACGGAAACGAAAATGAAACGATCACGTTTTTTTAAAACTGCCCGAATCATCGTTATTTTACTCTGTATGGGTATGCTGTTGTGCGCGTGCGTGCAAGGCGGAGAGAGCTTTGAGACCGAGGACGTTACAACGAACGGTGAAGAAACCACAAAAAAAGAAGAATCTGCAACAGACTCAGAAAGTGAAACCACGAAAAAGGAAGAGGAGACGAGCGACGGTATGAAAGCCCCCGAATTGACAAGCGAAGTAACCGAAAGATATTTTATATTCCGTATCTGGAATTTTTCAATTATGTCGTACCAAAGCTTCAAGTACACGGTCGATGAGGCGGTAAAAAGCGGATTTAACGCGATAAAGGTACATATCCCCTGGGCGCTCGTTCAGCCCGATGCCAATACTATGAATTTTTCCGAGTTTGACCGAATGGTCGATTACGTGGTCAATGAAAAGGGCTTGAAGGTGGCGATCTCGGTCGATCTTACGCGTAGAGAGACCGACGCCTTGATCGGACAAGAGTATATTCAGCGCGATATAAACGGAAATCTTTGTGTCGGCGGCTCGCACGCGGGAGACCGTACAGTTATCTCCTTCTGCTCTGACTACGCGGTGCAAAAAGCGATAGATTTCTACAAAATCGCAGTCGCTCACTACGAAAGCCTTTGCGGAGATGACGTTCTTTTCTATCTCCCTGCCTTCAATCCCTATTGTGAAACTGAATATTGGGCAGCGGCAGAGTACGATTATTCAGACCTTGCTCTTGCAGCTTTTTCGGAATTTCTTAAGGATGAATACGGCAGCGTTAATGCGATGAACGCTGCACTTGGCACGAGCTATACAAGCTTTGAGGCGGTAATTCCCCCATCCTGCAATAAGGCAGACGCGCTTGGAATACTTTGGTACCGCTTCCGCCACGAAAAGCTGAAGGCAGTAATAGACGGGCTTGCTAAAGCACAGAAGTCTGTAGCGCCAAGCTCCGAATTTGCAGTTCAGTTTGGAAGCGTATTTGACGATCATTCCGCAACGAGAGGAACTCTTGCATTTACCGATCTTTGTGAAAACGCAGACGTGCTTTGGGTAGACGACGGACCCACGTACGATCATTCCTGGTCTATGGATTATATCCGCGCCGCACTCGACGGCAAGGTAAAGCTCGCGCAGGAGATCGACGGCCCTCATCAGAATGAGGCAACGCCCGAAAGATATCTCGATCAAGGACTTACCGTGTTTGAGCACGGCGCGACATACGTCAGCGCGGCAAACTGGTCGATCGACGAAAATTACCGCAAATACGAGCACGTGTGGAAAGATATAGCAGACACCTGGCTTGGAGAAGATCATCCCGAGGTAAAGACGACCACGGAAAATACGCAGATCCTGGAGATATCTCTATTGAGCCGTTTCAGACGCGGAGGATTTGGTGCAGATCTGGTGAGATATAAGGATCTTGCAGGCAAGGAAAAAGAATTTGTATATATCCGTATAGTAGATGACCTATCAAACGTAGAGAGTGGGTCCATACCCCCCTTCCATTCCTTCCCTGGAGATTTTTCAAGCACGCAGGGAGAGAACGGCTGGTATTACCGCAGCTACAGGAAAGGAAGGTTCTTTGATATGGAATTCTCCGACGGTATGTGGAAAGGAAAAGCAGAGTATACGCTTGTGATGAATGGAAGCGTGCACCCCGACGAGTATGATGCGGCAATAGTTTTCAAAGCCGATAAAGACGGAGACGTAGAATTTTCCTATACTCTTTCGTTGGCATCCGATGAAAGCGACGGCATAGAATACACCGTGCTCGTTAACGGCGAGCCAATAAAGGAGCTTGGCGAGGATTTTATATATCTGCCGTACGGAGACGTGGCTTCGGGCGCGCTTGTTTTGCAGATCCGACAAGGCGATGAGATCGCGCTCATCGTAAACAAACACGACACCAAAGTAAGCGATACTACCGCACTAAACTTAACTGTAGAATATCTTAATTGACAGTCATAACAATTATCCCCCGATATCTTTTTGATATCGGGGGATAATTGTTTATTTTTATAAATATACGTCTTCTTCGAAATGTGCCGCAGTCAAAGCGCCGGCACCGCCGTCATAAAGCGAATTTTTCATATATACGGCTGTGATCTGATTTTCAGGATCTACCCACATATGCGCTCCGTAAGCGCCACTCCAGCCAAAAGAACCAATGGGCAAACGAACATAATCTGCCCCCGTTATAACTCTGACTCCAAGCCCCCATTTTTGCGGGCCCGGCATGATCTGCTCGGAGAGCGAGGGCGTTTGCATTTTCTTTATCAGTTCCCTGCTTATCAACTGTGTGCCGTTTTCGGTCTTGCCATCTGCAAGCAGCATCTCGGCAAACCTTGAATAATCGCCGATGGTAGAAACAAGACTTGCTCCACCGCAAAAATACGTAAGCGGAAGATCGGACATCGTATGGTGTTTGTCAAGAGGTAAAAAGCTCGATTTGCCATCTTCGAAGTTATGTAAATTGACCATTCTTCTCCACTGCTCCGCCGAGGGAACAAACGTGGTATCAACCATTCCGAGAGGAGCGAAAAGTTCTTCTTCGAGAAATTGATCATACGCTTTTCCCGAAGTGATCTCAACTACGCGTGCAAGCAGATCAAACGCAATGAGAGGAGAATAGGCGGTCACACTTCCGGGTTCAAATGCAAGCGGAAGCTTTGCATAAGCATTTGCTATGCTTTGAAGATCTACCTTTTCGTGAAGCAGAAGCTTTGTAAAAAGCTTATCGCCAAGCTCGAGCGAGCCAACTCCGCTTGTATGATTGAGCAGATTTAAAATTTTAATTTTTTCGGTCGCCTTGCGGACGATGACGATCTCGTCGCCCTCGGCAAGAGCGCCGATCTCCATATCCGCAAATTCGGGAATGAATTTTTCAATAGGATCATAGATCGAAACAAGCCCTCTGTCGACCTGCTTCAAGATCGCCGCCGTAGTGATCGGCTTTGTCAGGGAGGCAAGACGAAATATTGCCGATTTCGTCAAGGGCTTACAGTTATCAGCTTGACCAAAACAGTTCTGATAGACGACCTTTCCCTCTTGCTTCACGATTACTGAAGCGCCACCGACACGCCCCGAGGCGATATCTTCGTTTATTCGGTTCTCAATCTTATTTTTTATCTTTTGCTCATCAAGAATTTTCATAATATTGGATTATTTTTTCGTAATGACTTCAATGAGTAACTTCCAAACTCTTTCGCAGGAAGCGAGGTCGAGATGCTCGTCGGGCGAATGAATGTCGTGCATATTCGGTCCTACCGAAATAACGTCCATTCCCGTCATCTTCGACGAAAGGATCCCACATTCAAGTCCCGCATGTATCACGCCAACGGAGATATCCTTACCAAACAGCTTCTTATATGCCGCGGCATAATCATCTCGAAGCTCGGATACAGGCGCATATTCCCAACCGGGATATCTGGCGTAATGTGCACATTCGGCTCCCGAGAGGGCGCAAAGCATATCCAGCTCACGGCAGGAAAGATCAAGCTGAGACTCGATCGAAGAGCGAGCCGAAAGTATAAATTTTATTCTTTGAGAGTTTGTTTCCGCAACCCCGAGATTTCTCGAATATTCAACAAGCCCCTTTATATCGTTGCTCATTTTGAGCACTCCCGTTTTAACACAAGACAGGAAAGCAACAATTTTCTCTGTTTCAGCAATAGAAATGCATTTTTCGGGAATTTCAGCGCAGTCGACCTTTACAAGAAAGTCCTTATCGTCGTCGCAAAGCTCTTTTCTGATTCCCCAAACCTCGTTGATAGCGGCAAGGCTTGCCTTTTTTTCGTCCTCTACAAGAATAGTTGCAAATGCTTCTCTTGCAATAGCGTTATCCTTGCCGCCGCCGCAGATAGATACCAAAGAGAATTTTTCTTCCGCCCAGACAGCGCCGAGAATTCTCGCAATCGCGACGATGGCGTTGGTCTTTCCGCAGTGTATCTCCGCACCTGAGTGACCGCCCGAAAGTCCCGTGACCGATATTTTCAGAGCAGTCGCGGTATTTGAAGCTTCGCAATCCGAATAATTAAAATCCACCTCGGTTCTGCAGCCGCCCGCACAGCCCGCGGTGATCTGCCATTCTTCTTCGCTGTCGAGATTGATCATCTTCTTTGCGGTCACGACAGAGCAATCGAACGCCTTTGCCCCGTCAAGTCCCGTCTCCTCTTCAACTGTGAAAAGACATTCAAGAAGGGGGTGCTTATCGGTCTCCAGCAAAGCAAGGATCATAGCAACGGCAATACCGTTGTCACCGCCGAGCGTTGTTCCGTCAGCCCACAAAAATCCGTCCTTGACCGAAAGCTTCAGTCCGTCGCGAAGAAAATCGTGATCCGAATCGGCGTTCTTTTCGCATACCATATCCATATGTCCTTGCAAAAGGATCGCAGGCATGCCCTCGTATCCACTTGTTGCTTCCTTGCGGACAAAAACGTTTCCCGCCTCGTCACGAGTAGAGAAAAGCCCCAGCTTCTTGGCAAATGCTTCAACGTAATCCGCTACACCTGACTCGTTTCCCGAGCCGTGAGGAATAGCGCATATATCTTCAAATATCTCAAAAACTCTTTTAGGCTCATAGCCTTTAGTCACGTAATTCATAATTCACCTTATTTATAATAATTGTCATCGTCAAATGAGTGTTTATTTAAAGTACTCATTTTTTTACCGATTCCAAGAGCGACGCACGCCTCGGGATTCTTTGCAATAACGGTTTTTATCCCCGTTACTCTTGATATGAGCTTGTCGAGTCCTCCAAGCAGACTTCCGCCGCCAACCATAATGATTCCGTTATGTAGTATATCTCCTACAAGCTCAGGGGGAGTCTTTTCGATTATTTCGCATATACCGTCGATAAGCTCGGTCATCGGCTTGTACATCGCACCGATCATTTCCTTTGATGAAAGTGTAGCAGTTTTCGGCATTCCGCTTGAAATGTCGCGGCCCTTGACGTCAAGAAGCCTTGCTTCTCCGTGCTCGTATACCTGACCTATCTTTATTTTAATGCTCTCGGCAGTTCTTTCGCCGATAAGCATATTGTATTTATCCCTCACGTAGTCAACGATCGCCTCGTCAAAGCTGTCGCCTCCAACCTTTATAGTTTTGGAAACGACTATTCCGCCAAGCGAGATGACCGCAATCTCGGTCATACCACCGCCGATATCTACCGTCATATTTCCCACAGCGGTTCGTATATTTGCCCCTGCTCCGATAGCCGCGGCAATAGGAGATTCGATAAGAAAGGTCTTTCTCGCGCCCGCCTCCCTCGCGGCATCAAGAATTGCCCTTTGCTCGATTTCGGACATTCCCGAAGGAACGCTGATCATAATTCTCGGTGGAAGCAGAGTTTTTCCGCAAGCGCGACGAATGAAATACTGAAGCATCTTCAACGTGACCTCGTATTCGTTTATCATACCGTCCTTGAGAGGTCTGAGCGCAGAAATACCGTCGGGAGTTCTGCCCATCATTTCTTGGGCTTCCTTACCGACCTTGATGACTCTGTCAGTCGTCTTATCTATCGCAACGACACTGGGCTCGCGCATAACGATACCCTTGCCCTGAACGTAGACTTGCACCGTTGCAGTTCCCAGGTCTATTCCGATGTCTCTGCTTAGAATTATATTTTTAAACACCGATATTTCCTCCGTGTTTCATCCGTCTGTATCTTTTATAGCTTCAGGCGATTCCGACCGCACAAAGCGACGAAACCCACCCTGCCATTTTAATTATACAACAAAATATTACCAAAAGTCAAATATTTTTTATAAATATATCATTAACTTACAGAAAACAAAAAATCGAATAATAAAAAAGCCCATCGTTTTTTGTTTTTTGATTTCGAAAGCCGTCGACCGTGCTTTATTTTTTAGTTTTTGTCTCGGTCTTTGCAATGCAGGCAACGATTACAGTCTCCGCCCCCGCGTTTTGCAAAAGCTCCACTCCTCTTTGAAGCGTAGCACCCGTAGTCATCACGTCGTCAACTATCACAAACGCCTTGTTCGATGCAAAATCTTCCGCCTTGACTCGTTTATCTTTACAACCGAAAGGATTTTTATGCTTCGGGTTTTTCAAAAATATGGAGGTTTCCGCATTTTTGCTTCGTTCCTTTTTGGAAAGTTGCTTTTGCTCTTTTCCCTTTTGGCGGACAAATGTGGGCTGAGCCGTTGCACCAAAGCTGAGCGCAACATTTTTAGCCAATTCCCTGCCTTGATCAAATCCTGTTTCAGCGATCGCAGAGTTGGTTCTTGGTATCCAAGTAAACACGCAATCCTTCGGATCTATAGCCATTCTTGCGAGCGTTTTTTCAAGAAACGGCGCGAGCTCCTCTGCCATAAATTCAAAATATTGTGCGTTGTTCGTGCGTTTCATTTTCAAGATCGCTCTCGTTTGAACGTTGTTTGACTCGGGATTGTAAAAGCAGACCGATGGAATATTCGGTTGCTTATCCTTGAAAAAGCTCGGATGACAAGAACAAAGCGCAGAAACATTAGAGCAAACGGGACACAAAGCCCCCTTTGCCTTTTCCCATTTTTTAAAACAATCCTCGCAAAAGCATATTTTGCCGTGTGCGCCGGTCTCGTCTTTGGAAATCGGCGATAGCCGTTCGTTGCAAGAAATGCACTTGGGCACAAAAAACAGATTTTTCAAAATTTCAAAAAAATTGATCTTCATAAAACCTCTTTAATAACAAAGAGAGAGAAACCGCCAAGCTTCTCTCTCGGTTTTTATCATTTGACAAGTAGTCTTTGCTTAAGGCAGGTATACCTTGCGCTCGTATGGGTGTTGGACACCATAGCCTCGGCAACGTCCGCCCTTCCTACAAGGATTACCATTCTTTGCGCGCGCGTGACTGCGGTGTAAAAGAGATTCTTCGTCAGAAGCATACTCGGAGCGCGGTACAGAGGAATAATAACTATCGGATATTCGCAGCCCTGACTCTTGTGCACGGTAATGGCATACGCGTGCTCAAGATCCTCGAGCATCGTGAAATCATAGGTCACGTGTCTGTCGTCAAAGACGATCTCCATGCACTCGTTAAACGAGTCGATGCGAAGAATAGTTCCTATATCGCCGTTAAAAATTCCCGTTCCGGTTTCGTCATCCTCGCGAGTCCAATCGATTTCATAGTTGTTTTTGATCTGCATGACCTTGTCGCCCTCGCGAAAAACTCGCTCTCTGTGCTTGTGCTCGCGCCGCTTGGAGTTAGGGGGATTGAGTGCTGACTGTATCATCACGTTGAGATTGTCTGTTCCGGCATCTCCCTTCCTTGAAGGCGTAATGACCTGAATGTTTCCGACCGTCTGTGCGCCGTATGTCCTCGGGAGTCGGTTCTTGTAAAGATCGGTGACCGTGTACGCGATCTCCTCGTCGGTGTTTCGCGCGAGAAAGAAAAAGTCATTGTCCTTTATATCAAGCCTCGGCATCTCTCCGCGGTTTATCTTGTGCGCGTTCGTGATGATCAAGGACTGCTGTGCCTGCCTGAATATCTCGTTGAGTCTGATTGTGGCAAACCTGCCGCACTCAAGCAGATCGTGAAGCACGTTTCCCGCACCAACGCTCGGGAGCTGATCTGCATCGCCTATAAGGATAACTCTCGCACCGGGTTTTATCGCACGAAGCAGACTTGACATCAATATGTTGTCTATCATCGACGATTCATCGATAATAATGACGTTTTCATCAAGCAGATCGGTCTCGTTTCGTCTGAATCCGGGTCGGTCGCCATTCTCGGTTGCATATTCAAATTCAAGCAATCGGTGAATAGTTCTCGCCTCGTGAGAGGTCGCCTCGGATAATCTTTTTGCCGCGCGACCGGTGGGTGCGGCAAGCGCGACCTTCATATCCATGCTGCTGAAAATATCAAGAAGTGCCTTGACTATAGTAGTCTTACCCGTGCCGGGACCGCCCGTAAGCAGCATAACGCCGTTTTCAAGCGCACTGATTATCGCTTTTTTCTGCATCACGGCATACGAAAAGCCGTTCTTTCTTTCTTCGTTTTCTATAAAAATATTAGCATCAGATGTGCTGACTGCAGGACATACCTTGTCAATAAGATCGAGCTTTTCGGCAATATATTTTTCGCACTCGTAAGCGAAATTGTCGTATAAATATACGGTTTCGTTAAATCGGGAATATTTGAGCCTTCCCATAGCTATCATATCGTCAATGACCGTGTTTATCTGAGTCTCCTCGGCTTCAAGCAACCGCGCCGAAGCAAAAATAAGCTTTTCTCGCGGCAGACAAACGTGGCCGTTCTGCGCCGCATTGTATTTGAGCACGTGCGCTACTCCGCTGATAAGTCTGGAGTAAGAATTCTTCTCGATTCCAAGCTTCATCGCCATAGAGTCGGCACGCTCAAATCCGATTCCGTCTATCTCGTCGCAAAGACGGTAAGGATCAGACTTTGCAATATCGATCGCGGCAGATCCCCAACGCTTGTAGATCTTAACGGTCGTTGCCGCACCGAAAAAGTCTCTGAAGAACATCATCGCGGAGCGAATGCCCGCCTTCGCCTTGAAATCCTCGCATATCTGCTTGGCTTTTTTTAGACTTATTCCGGGAATATCCGACAACCAATCGGGATGATTTTCAAGCACGTCGAGGGTGTTGTCACCAAACTCCTCAACGATCTTAAGGGCGGTCTTCTTGCCGATTCCCTTGATCGCGCCCGAGGAAAGATAGCGCAAGATCGCGCTCGCGTCCGCAGGCATATAGCGCTCGTACTGCTTAACCACAAACTGACGACCGTATTTGGGATTGTGCTTCCATTCGCCGTAAACGATCAGGGAATCCCCCTCCCCAACGTACGGCATAATACCTGTTATCGTTATAAGGTCGTCGTCATCAGTGCCGAGATCACAGACCATATATCCGTTTTCCTCGTTTGCATATATAATACTTTCAATGCTTCCCGAGAGCTTTATCAGCTTTCCATCATCCTCGGGAACGATGTCTCCAAACAGATTTCTGTTTTCCTCGCCCATACAACGACCTCCTTTTCTCTAAAAATTCTAAAAAATATAAATTTCAGCTCCAACGCTATCCAAGATCTCGTTTATTTTCTTTTTCTCGGACTGCGAACAAGCATCAAGCAGCTCCCTTGGGACGATCACCGCCACCCGCCTACCCCGCGAAAAAACGACGGCAGACAAGGCCTCAGATATCATAATGTCAAGAGACTCAAGCTGCTCGTGTCGCTCAACTATCACCGCCGTGGCGATATAGCGCCCCGAAAATAATCGACCGACAATAACCTTAAGCAGAAAATAAAACCCTAAAACCGCCAATGCGGAAACGATGATTTGAACAAGCAAATACATCTGCATACCTCCATATGTGTTTTACATAAGGGTATGCCGTATCGGCGGTTTAAGTTAATTTATCTTATATTAAAGACAAGCCTTCTTGAGCTTTTCGGCAAGATCGCGTCTTTCCCAAGCTACGTCAAGGTCCTCTCTTCCCATGTGGCCGTAAGCCGCAAGATCGCAATATATCGGCTTGCGAAGATCAAAATCACGAATGATTGCCGCAGGACGAAGGTCAACAAGCTCCTCTACTGCCTTGCTGATCTTTGCCTCGTCAACGATAGCAGTACCAAAGGTATCGATCATAACCGAAACGGGACGTGCAACACCGATAGCATACGCCACCTGAACCTCGCACTTCTTTGCAAGACCTGCCGCAACTACGTTCTTTGCAATGTATCTTGCCGCGTAGCAAGCAGAACGGTCAACCTTCGTGGGATCCTTACCCGAGAAAGCGCCGCCGCCGTGACGCGCATATCCGCCGTAGGTGTCAACGATTATCTTTCTTCCGGTAAGACCGGTGTCACCTGCTGGACCGCCGATAACGAATCTGCCCGTAGGATTGACGTATATCTTCGTCTCCGCATCCATAAGAGAAGCGGGAACAATAGGCTCAATAACGTTCTTGATAATATCTGCTCTGATCTGCTCGAGTGTCACCGAGTCGCTATGCTGGGAAGAAATAACGATCGTGTCAACTCTTGCGGGTACGTCATCGTGGTACTCGATTGTGACCTGAGTTTTTCCGTCGGGACGGAGATAATCAAGCGTTCCGTTCTTTCTGACTGCCGTAAGCTGACGAGCAAGCTTGTGTGCCAAGGAAATAGGCAGAGGCATAAGCTCGGGAGTCTCGTCACAAGCGTAACCGAACATCAAGCCCTGGTCACCCGCACCCGTGTCAAGACCATCGGTGTCGGTTCCCTCTTTCGCCTCAAAGGACTTGTCAACTCCCATAGCGATATCGGGAGACTGCTCGTGGATAGAGCTGATGACCGCGCAGGAGTCGCAGTCAAAGCCAAACTTTGCGCGAGTGTATCCGATCTCACGGACAGTGCGGCGAACGATGTCCTGAATGTCAACGTAAGCCTCGGTGGTTATCTCTCCCATAACGCTTACAAGACCCGTAGTACAAAAGGTCTCACAAGCAACTCTGGAGTTGGGGTCCTGACGGAGCATCTCGTCAAGTATAGCGTCGGAAATTTTGTCGGAAATTTTGTCGGGATGTCCCTCGGTTACCGACTCGGATGTAAACAGTACTTTTTTCATTTTTCTATGTATCCTTTCATTTTTTACACGTTTAAGGGGAATAAAAAGCTCTGCTTGCAGACAAACAAGCAGAGCTATATACTCGGAATTGCCTTATCTGCTTGGAATTGGCACCTTTCCGTATCGGTAGGTTGCCGTGGTTTCATAGAGCCTGTCTCTCCACCACTCTTGATAAGATATTTATTTCATATAGTATTGTATCACAACACCGCCGCTTTGTCAATAGGTTTTGTCATACAATACTTCTTTTATTCGGGCTTTATCTTGTTGCAAAGCTTGGAGAAGAAGAAGGATGCCACACCGCCCGCAACAATGCATCCGATGTAGATAAGAATATTGTACCATTCGGTTGCAAACGAAGGCAAAATCATAAGCGTGGTTGCTACAACGAATCCGAGCACGCAATGAGATACGATCGAGTAGAATTTGTCAAATACAAGCTTCATCAACCGAGAGAAAAGCAAAAGCGTAGCAAGCATAGCCAGTCCCAACGGAATGATTACGCCGAAATCAAGCGTGGATATTCCTTCCGACATCTTTTCGTAAATTCCAAAGAATAAAAGCAGAGTCGATGAGCTGAATCCGGGAATGATAAAGCTCAATCCCCATAACAATCCGCAAATGAGCCATCCTGCGAGATTTGGTGCTATCGTCAGATGCCAAACGCTCTTGAATACGTAAAACACAGCGGCAATAGCGACGAAGCTGATCGCAAGAGCGATATACGAGCCACTTCCGCGCCCCTTTTTGCCCGCATCCTTCCATATATCAGGCAACGTTCCAGCAATAAGTCCGACGAAAACGCAGAGTACAACGGCTTCGTTGAGATTAAGAAGCCAGTTCGTTATGCCCGCGAAGCCCACAAAGCCTAAACCGCCGCCCAAAATGACGAATATCATCATTTTCCAATGTTTTTTCAATCCTTTTATGGGATCTGACAGCACGTCAAGTACGGGGTCATAAATTCCAAATGCGTAACACAGAGTTCCTCCGCTGACACCGGGCAAAATAGCACCAATTCCAACGATGAAGCCTTGAATAGCCCATAATATTGCCTGAATAACGAAAGTTTTCTTTGTTTTCATAATATATTTCCTTTATAAAGCCTATACACCTTATCCAAATGCGATCTGACCGTGCAGGAATACGAAGAATACGACGAAGCAAAGCGCCGCGACTGCGAGTCCAACCGCCGTTACGACAAGACTGAAAACAATATTTTTCTTCTTTCTCTGTTCGGAATTCACGCGAGTTTCCTCAAATTTCGCCGAGGACGGCAATACCTTCGCCGCCTTAAGAGCAGTCGAAACGGGCTTGTAAAGAATCAGCACGATAGCCGCGTTGAGAGTTGCCTTGGTCAGATTAAATGGCAAGAACAGAGTGGGCACCATCTTTGCAACTGCCGCAGTCGTGAAATTCGGCGTGTAGATCGGCACGATGAACAGGTTGAAAAGGAGCATAAATGCCGTCATTGCGAAAATTGATGACACAAGACCTATCGCCGCAACCTTGATGTTCTTTTTATATTTGTAGATCAACGCGCAGACCGTAGAATAGATCGCGGTTGACAGAAAATCCATAAGAAATCCCCAAAATCCCGCGTCACCGATCGTGATGAACTCGATGAGTGATACGACGAGAGAAATTGCGATGGAATATATCGGGCCGAAAAGCAGACCCGCGATGGTAATGACCGCGTCCTTTGCGTCAAAGGTCAGAAACATTACCTTGATGTGCATAATATAAGTTGAGGCGATCGCCAGCGCACAGAACAGCGCCGCCATACAAAGGTTTTTGATTTTTTGGGCAGAGCTCTGCCTTGAAGTTAAATTAGACATAAAAAAATCCCCTTTCTCGAATAAGGGGGGATGAAAAAATCGACGTAGTGCGAGAATAAGCGCAAAAAAATCGAAATTTATCTTTTCTCATCCGGACTTTCGTCGTGTGGACCTCATAGCCCTCACAAACAACCGTCGGTCAAGGAATCTCACCTTGTCGGCGCGCACTGCGATTTCACTGCGCGTTCGTGGACTGTATATTCGCAATTTTGCGAAAACCACCGGTATGGAATTTCACCAATCCCCAAAAATAAATTTGACAGTATTTGATTTTAAAAGCCGCGGCGGACAACCGCCGCGGCTCTTTTGTCTATTTATAATTATATTTCTATATTTATAAATTGTTCGTCATTATCGACGAGAAATTTTGCAGTCCGAGGCGCACCGCAGAAAGCGAGGCGAAGATGTAGTTCTCTACATCGAGCCGCTTTCGAGGAGCAACGAAGGAATACGAAATTTATCTAAGATAATTATGCGATGATATCGGAAACGACACCGGAACCAACGGTTCTACCACCCTCACGGATAGCGAAACGAAGACCCTTCTCACAAGCGATGGGCTTGATGAGCTCAACAGTCATATCAACGTTATCGCCGGGGCGGCACATCTCAACGCCTGCAGGAAGCTCGATAACACCGGTAACGTCGGTAGTTCTGAAGTAGAACTGAGGTCTGTAACCTGCGAAGAAGGGCTTAGAACGGCCGCCTTCCTTCTCGGTAAGAACGTAAACCTGACCAACGAACTTGGTGTGGGGGTTGATGGAGCCGGGCTTGCAAAGAACCTGACCTCTTTCGATCTCGTCCTTAGCTACACCACGAAGGAGTGCACCGATGTTGTCACCAGCCTCTGCCTGGGGAAGGAGCTTGTGGAACATCTCAACTCCGGTAACGGTAGTGCTCTTCTTTTCTTCCTCAAGACCAACGATCTCGATAACGTCACCAACCTTAACGGTACCTCTCTCAACTCTACCGGTAGCAACAGTACCACGGCCGGAGATGGAGAATACGTCCTCGACGGGCATAAGGAAGGGAAGGTCTGCCATACGGTCAGGAGTAGGAATGTATGCGTCAACCTGAGCCATAAGCTCGAGAATGCAAGCATACTCAGGAGCATTGATGTCGTTGCTGGTGGACTCGAGAGCGTCACGAGCAGAACCGCAAACGACAGGAAGATCGTCGCCGGGGAATTCGTACTCGTTAAGAAGGTCTCTGATCTCCATCTCTACGAGCTCGAGAAGCTCATCGTCATCAACGAGGTCCTTCTTGTTCATGAATACAACGATTGCAGGAACGCCAACCTGACGAGCGAGAAGTACGTGCTCACGGGTCTGTGCGAGAGGGCCATCGGTTGCAGCAACAACGAGGATAGCGCCGTCCATCTGAGCAGCACCTGTGATCATGTTCTTAACGTAGTCTGCGTGGCCGGGGCAGTCAACGTGAGCGTAGTGAC
>JAFQPM010000019.1 GCA_017411745.1 Clostridia bacterium
GGGCGAAACTTTTTGGGAAAAGTTTCGCCCTCTCCCCCACGCCCCCTCTCCCACTTCAAAAACTTCCTGTAAAATGGGCAAGGAGGTCGAGAGTGGAACTGCCGATTCGGGAGAGCGCCACACGTGCCAAAGCCGCACCGCAGGTGCCTTTTTGGGAAAAGTTTCGCCCTCTCCCCCACGCCCCCTCTCCCACTTCAAAAACTTCCTGTAAAATGGGCAAGGAGGTCGAGAGTGGAACTGCCGATTGGGGAGAGCGCCATACGTGCCAAAGCCGCACCGCAGGTGCCTTTTTGGGAAAAGGGTTCCTTTCCCCCTCCTGCACCCACCCCGATCCTTCAAAAACTTCACAAAAAAAGGCATTTACAAATTTCGAATTTTGTAATCATTTTTATTAAGTTTTTCTTGACAGATAATGGAGAAAATAGTATAATTATATCGTAATATTTTTTTCGGTTCCGTAAAAATTAACGGACGCCTCAAAAAGAGGTAAAAGGAGTAATTATGAATCTGCTTTACAAAGGTAAAACAAAAGACGTTTACGCTCTCGACAACGGCAACGTTCTGCTCAAGTTCAAGGACGATTGCACTGGTAAGGACGGAGTATTCGATCCCGGTGAAAACAGCGTAGGTCTTACCATCGACGGAATCGGAAAGGCAAATCTCGAAACCTCAATCTACTACTTTGAGCTTTGCAAAAAGGCAGGCATCAAGACTCACTACGTTTCTGCCGACCTTGATAACGCAACTATGGAGGTGCTCCCCGCGGAGTGCTTCGGCAAGGCTCAGGGCGGTAACGGACTTGAGGTCATCTGCCGTCTTGTTGCTACGGGCAGCTTTATCCGCAGATACGGCGAGTATATCAAGAACGGAACCAGACTTGAGGGCGGCTACGTCGAGTGCACCTTCAAGAACGACGAAAAGGGCGACCCGCTTGTTACGGGCGAAGGTCTCGTAGCGCTCGGAATTATGACTCCCGAGATGTTCGAGAGCCTCAAGGCGCAGACCCTTGCGATCACCAAGATCGTTGCCGACGACCTTAAGACCCTCGGTCTCGACCTCTGGGATATCAAGTTCGAGTTCGGCTATAACAACGGCGAGGTAATCCTCATCGACGAGATCGCCTCGGGCAATATGAGAGTTTATAAGGGCGACCAGATCGTCGACCCCGTTGAGCTCACTAAGATCATTAATAACAGATAAGATTTGTGAATATGGGGGAAGGGGAAAACTTCTTGAAAGAGGTTTTCCCCTTCCCCCATACCCCCAACTCCTTTCAAGAACTTCCAAAAAGAAATATATTGTCTGTAAATATTGATTTTTGGGCTGAAATATGATATACTGTAATCAAGTATTGAGAGCAAGGGGGGATAGGGAAATGAAATATCTTGAAAGCTTCACGCTGGCAAGCGAGAGCGACGAGATCGATTATTTGTGGAGCTTCGGCAAGACCGATATGCAATGCTATTCCCAAACGAACGTCTATCCCTTTAAAATTTTTCCGCAAAAGAGACTCGAAAGATTGGATTTTGAGCCGATAACCGTGATCTACGGCGGCAACGGCTCGGGAAAGTCCACGATCCTCAATCTGATCGCCGAAAAGCTTCGCATAGAGAGGAATGCTCCCTTCAACAATACACCGTTTATCGAGGAATATCTGAATTTTTGCGAATGTGATCTTGCCTTTGGTCAACGTGCGCCGAGGGGAAGCAAGATAATCACAAGCGACGGTGTTTTTGATTCGCTTTTAGACGTTCGCGCCATCAACGAGGGCGTAGACCGTCGCCGCGAGGCTCTTTTCGATGAATACGATCGAAGCCGCGAAGAAGCCTATCTGCTCCGCGATCTTGAGGATCTTGAGGAATTCAAGCGCAGAAACGAGACCAAGCGCCGCACGAAATCCGACTACGTTTCCAGAAGACTGCCAAAAGAGATCGCGGGTATGTCCAACGGTGAGACCGCGTATCTGTATTTTACAAAGCAGATAGAAGAAAACGCCTTGTATCTGCTCGACGAGCCCGAAAACAGTCTTTCCGCAGCGCTGCAGGACAAGCTTCGGCAATTCATCGAGGATTCGGCGAGATTTTACAACTGTCAGTTTATAATTTCCACCCATTCGCCGTTTTTGCTTTCAATGAAGGGTGCGAAGGTCTACGATCTTGATTCGGTGCCCGTGGAGTCGAAAAAATGGACCGAGCTTGAAAACGTGCGATTGTATCACGAGTTTTTCAAGACGCACGAAAATGAATTTTAGTAATCTGACTTGGAAATAATAACCGAAAAAGAACGGGAGGAACAGCGTGAAGGTTACTTTTATCTGATAGCAAGGCATACTTTTTCACGCAAGAATTTTGCGCTCACGGCAAAATTCACAGATTACTATTTGTGCCGCCACGGGCGGCGGAATGGAGATCCTATGATAGAACAAGGAACAAAAGCCCCAAATTTTACGCTTTCCGACAAGGACGGCAATTCAGTTTCGCTTTCCGATTTTCTCGGGAAAAAAGTAGTTTTGTATTTTTACCCGAAGGACAACACTCCGGGCTGCAGCCGTCAGGCGTGTGCCTTTGCGGCAGCATACGAAGGATTTAAAGAAAAAAACGTAGCCGTTATCGGCATCAGCAAGGACAGCGTGGAATCGCACAGAAAATTTGCAGAAAAGTACGGATTGCCCTTCGTGCTTTTGTCCGACCCCGACCGAGTAGCCATTGAGGCGTACGGAGTTTGGCAGGAAAAGAAGCTCTACGGCAAAATATCGATGGGCGTCGTTCGCTCGACCTTTATCATAGACGAACAGGGAATAATCGAAAAGGTGATGCCGAATGTAAAGCCTGATACCAACGCATCGGAAATATTGGAATATTTGAAATGAACAAAAACAAAACACAGTACGTAAAAAATATACTGCTGCCGCTTGTGCTTTTCTCGGTGATGACGGGAGTGCTCACGGGTGCGGTGATCTTTGCCTTTAAGCTTGCGTCAAGCGCAGTCATAAAGCTGTCGGGCGATATCTACGCATTCGTGCGCGCAACTCCTGCGCTCATTCCCGTGCTGATAGTCGGTGCGGCGGTGATAGGACTTGTCGCGGCTATAATTCTTTGCATCGATCCCGACTGCCGCGGAGGAGGGATCCCGACCGCTATCGCGACCTTGCAGGGAGCGACGGTCATTCAAAAGACCTTCAGTCTGCCGATAATTTTCCTCTCCTCGCTTCTGACCTACCTTTGCGGAGTTCCGCTGGGTACGGAGGGACCGAGCGTTCAGATGGGAACGGTCGTCGGTTGGATCACCTCGAAGACCCTCGGCAAAAATCAGCCCGCTTGGGAGCGATACATTATGACGGGCGGCGCGTGCGCGGGCTTTGCGGCTGCGACGGGCGCTCCGCTTACGGGCATCCTCTTTGCCTTTGAGGAGGCACACAGACGATTCTCCGCGATGATATTTATGATGGCGTCCATGACCGTTGCGGTCTGTATGGCGGTCGTTGAGCTTTTATGCTCGTGGGCAGGCATATCGTCGTCGCTGTTTGGATTCAACATCTCGGTGGTAATGCCGCTGAAATATATCGCTCTTGCGCTTTTCGTCGGCCTCATCTGCGGATTTTGGGCGATCATCTTTACCAAGACGTATCGCTCGGTGCGCCGTGCGCTTATAAAATACGCGAGCAAGATCCCGTTTATCGCAAAGGTGGTTATCGTTTTCGTGCTGGTTTCAGTCATCGGATTGATCTGCGGAGAGTGCATAGGTACGGGACATCACCTTGTTGAAGAATTGCTTCACGGTCACGGCGTCTGGTATTTTCTGCTAATCTTTTTCTGCGTGCGCGCTATTCTTTTGATAGTTGCGAACAACGAGGGCATTACGGGAGGACTTTTCGTGCCGTCCTTGGCATTCGGCGCGATACTCGGCGCACTTTGCGGAGACTTTTTCGTATTTATCGGCGTTTTGCCGCAACAATATTACATAATTATGGTCGTAGTCGGCATGGCGTCGTTTTTGTCGGCGTCCTCGCGCACTCCGATCACCGCACTTGCGTTTGCGGTCGAGGCGCTTGCCTGCGCGAACAATATGCTGCCCGTGACTCTCGGCGTTACCGTGGCTTTCGCTGTCATTGAGGTGGTTGGAATACACTCGTTCACCGACGAGATCGTTGATACCAAGATCGAGGCGCGCAATTTCGGCAGACGCGTCTGCACTGTCGACGTCGATCTGACCGTCAAGGAGGGAGCGTTTGCCGTTGGCAAGGAGATCAGAGATATTCTCTGGCCGCCGTCCTGCGTAGTCGTTTCGGTCAGCAACAGCCCCGAGGCGAGAACTCACGGAGGATTGCACGCGGGTGACGTGCTCCATATCCATTACCGCACCGCGCACCCCGAATATACGAGAGAAAAGCTTGAGGACCTCGTAGGAAAGCAAAGCGATGTCAAGCCGTCGGACTGCGTGTGCGAGAAGTTCGAAGACGAGCAAGAGCTTCAAAAAAGCAAAACTTGACGGATAAAATGTGAAAATCTATTGCAAATAATCAGAAATCGTAGTATAATATTATCCGCGATAAAAAATACAACAAACGGAGAACATTGTGGCAGATCTCAGAAACGAAATAAACAGAAGAAGAACCTTTGCGATAATTTCGCACCCCGATGCGGGTAAAACAACGCTTACAGAAAAGTTTTTGCTTTACGGAGGCGCAATACAGACTGCAGGCTCGGTCAAGGGCAAGCAGACCGACAAGCACGCCGTATCCGACTGGATGGAGCTTGAAAAGCAGAGAGGAATCTCGGTCACCTCGTCGGTAATGCAGTTTGAATACGAGGGATATTGCATAAACATACTTGATACACCGGGACACCAGGACTTCTCGGAGGACACCTACCGTACGCTTATGGCGGCAGACTCGGTGGTAATGGTGATCGATGCGGCAAAGGGAATCGAGCCGCAGACCAGAAAGCTTTTCAAGGTCGTTGCGGCGAGAAATATCCCGATATTTACCTTTATAAACAAGCTTGACCGCGAGGCGAGAGACCCGTTCGACCTTATGGATGAGCTCGAGACCGAGTTCGGCATCGGCACTTATCCTATGAATTGGCCGATCTCCTGCGGACAGACCTTTAAGGGCGTGTACGACAGAGAAAAGAAGTGTATCCTTACCTTCAGCACCTCTCACGGCGGTCGCGAGCGACTCAGAGCGATCGAGTGCGATATCGCGGACAGAGAAAAGCTTGATTCGGTCATCGGCGCCGACCTTGCCGACGAGCTTTGCGAGCAGGTCGACCTGCTTGACGGCGCAGGCAACGATTTTGATATGGAGGCGGTCAGATCGGGTAAGCTTTCTCCCGTTTTCTTTGGCTCGGCACTCAACAACTTTGGAATAGAGCCCTTCCTTGAAAGCTTTCTTAAAATGACGACCTCTCCTCTGGTCAGACAGACGATCTCGGGCGAGGTAGACCCCTTTGATGAGCATTTTTCGGCGTTCGTCTTCAAAATTCAGGCGAATATGAACAAGGCGCACCGCGACCGTATCGCGTTTATGAGGATCTGCTCGGGACGCTTCCAGCGCGGCAAGGAATATCTGCACGTGCGTCAGGGTAAGATGATCAAGCTCTCGCAGCCTCAGCAGATGATGGCGCAGGAAAGAGAAATGGTCGAGGAAGCCTATGCGGGCGATATCATTGGTGTTTTTGACCCGGGTATCTTTTCGATCGGAGATACGATCTGCGAGCCGCCCCTCAAGGTGCAGTTCAAGGGAATCCCCACCTTCGCTCCCGAGCATTTCGCGGTCATCGAGCAGATCGATTCAATGAAGCGTAAGCAGTTCCAGAAGGGTATGGAGCAGATAGCCGAGGAGGGCGCGATACAGATATTCTTCCTGCCCGACAGCGGTATGGAGAGAGTTATCGTCGGCGTCGTCGGTCTGCTTCAGTTTGACGTCCTCAAATTCAGAATGCAGAGCGAGTACGGAGTAGGTTACTCGCGTATGGATCTGCCGCACGATCAGATCAGATATATTGAAAAATGCCCCTGCGATCCCAAAAACCTCACACTTTCAGGCGACACTCGCAGAGTTGTCGACGTAAGAGGCAACAGCCTGCTTATCTTCCCGGGTACGTGGGCGATAAACTGGGCGCTTGAAAATAACCAAGGCCTTGAGCTTTCGGAGTTCAATAGATGGTAACGAAGAAAAAGACCGCTTAAAGGGTGGCTTCGATAGAGCAGATTGACTTTCCGAAACATTGTAGGGCGGTGCCTTGGTGCCGCCGTTACAAAGGGCATAATTTTAACAAAGCGGCGGGAGCAAGCCCCCGCCCTACAACAAAAGGAGTACGGACATTTTTCGTTCGTACTCCTTTTCACACGCCTTGCTTGCAAGGTCTAGTGAGTTACACCTTATAGGTGCACTGCCGGGCGGTAATATAGCCTTCTCCTGTGGGAGAAGGGGGACCGCGATAGCGGTGGATGAGGAGTAACCTTGCTTTTAGAACACACCTCATCCGTCAGCCTACGGCTGCCACCTTCCCCCGCTGGGGAAGGCTTTTTATGCGCGCCTACAAGGCTGTCATTTTTTCTGTAAAGCATTGCTTTGTGGGAACAAAAGCAATAATATTTTTATTTCTTGTCTATCAAAATTTCAACTATCTGATTCAGTATTCTCCGTATACGTATATCTATCGTAGGGAGCAGTTGTGTCTTTTTTCAAATATCCACACTTACACATATCCTCAATAACTCTTTTAGCAGTATTGTATCCAATATTCAAAGAGCGTTGTAAAATAGATGTGGATATGTAAATTTTTTCTTGAGCTATTTTTATTGTACGCAAAACCAAGGGATCTTTTGTTTCATCATACAATTTTGTTTTATTCTGACATTCACCTAATAGTAATTCATCGATAGAAACTCCAAAAAAAGCAGCCAATTCGGGAAGAATTTCTATATCTGGACAACATTTTCCAGCTTCCCATTTTGATACCGCTTGATTTGATACATTAAGTCTATTCGCAAGATCTTCTTGCGTGATTCCTGCTTGCTTGCGTAAAGCAGCAATGTTTTTACTTATTTTTAACATTTTGAACATACCTCCATAGTTTTATGTAGCTACGCTTAAATTATAGCATTTGTGTAAGAAAAAAACAATAACTTATTGGTTTGATAGATGCTTTTTCTTCCAGCCATAAGTAGGAAACACGTTGGCGTACCTGCTTTATCGCAGGTACGCCAAGCGGTCTTTTCCTTTGTTATTTTCGAATCACTCAACCAAAATTCCGAGCTCCTTGAGCTTTCGGCAAATACGTCGGAAGGTCTCCTCGTCTCTTGCAACGATGGTGTGAGAGTGCACTCCGCCCGTGAGGTCGGCAAGCTGGGATACGCTTGAATTGCTTGCGGCGCGAACGAACTCGTCGGCGTCGTAGCGCGAGGCGATCGAAAGCTTCGCGGAAATGATTCCGTATATCGCGTGCTCGACCTGAACGTCAAGCACCCTACCGCCGTTGTCGACGATAGCATAAAATTCATCGGTCACGCTCGATTTCGGGTGCTTGCAAACGATCAGCCTTTGTATCTCGCCTTGCGATCTTTCAAGCAGATACCCCTTGTGCTCGGCGCGGATATCGTTGCCCGCGGCGCGCAAAAGAGCAACGTCGGCAACTATGACCTGCCGCGTTACGCCGTATTTTTCCGCAAGCGTGGTCGCGCTCACGGGACTTGTCGAGCGACAGAGCTCCGCCAATATCTCCTGTCTTCTTGCTTCTGCCGTCATAATTTAGCCTCTTGACACGACTGCTTCGTTAAGATCAATATGCAATAGTAGTCATCAGCGCGTATTCGGGCTGAGAAACGTCAAGGCGCGATGCCTGAACCACCACGGGCTGATCACTTTCAACGAGAACGGCGTAAGGCGTGTCCTTGGGGATCTTTCTACCGTCGTCGGCAACTATCTTGTCAAGACGAATGTGGTTGGTGCGCTCGTTTTTGCAAACGGCGTGAAGACCCTTCATGGGCTCGTCATTTTCAAAATAAAGGGTAATATCGATGTGTGCGTCCTCTCCCGAAAGATTGAGCACGCAGATCGCCTCGTGGCTGACCAGATCTCCTTTTTCGGTATTGCTCATATAGCCGTCGGCTATCATCCAGACCTTTTTTCCGTACATAATATAATTCCTTTCAGCATCGCCGCACTTGCGGCTTTTTCTGATTTAAGTATATCATTTTTGCAGGTCAGTGTCAAGACGAAAGGTAAAATTATCCCCAAAACAGCGTATTATTTTGCGAAAGATATTGCTGCTGTATATAGACCGTAATTCTTTTCCTGTATCTCAATTTTTTCCCAATCCTCAATAGATCCCGAATAATTTATCTGCTTAAGGTTCTCGCAACCGTAAAAAGCCATGCTGCAGATTTTTGTGACCGAGCTTGATATTTCAAGGGTCGCAGAGCTGCTTGCGGAGGGATAGCAGATCAGCATTGACTCGTCGATATTATATAAAACTCCGCCGATGTCCTTAAACATCATATTTTTATCATCGACCGATAAGTAAACGAGCGCGGAGCAGTTTGCAAAGGCAAGATCTCCGATGGAAGACACGGTGGAGGGGATCTCTACGGCTCTGATAAAGGAATTGCCATAAAAAGCTTTTTCTGCTATGGCGATAACTATGTGTCCCTCGGGGCTCTTTTCGGGAATCGTAATATAGGAATCGGTATACGTTCCTATGCCGACCACGGCGCAGGTACCGTTACCTAAGCTTTCATACTCTAAGGAAGGTGCGGGCTCGGCGGTCTCCTCTTGAGTGGTTTCTGCTTCGGTGGTTTCTTCCGAGGTCTCTTCTTGACTTGAGGTCTGCTCGGACGGCTGCTCTGTGCTGTCTATCTCGGTCTGTTCTGTGGTCTCGGAAGGAGAAAGGTGCGCCGGGCCTTCAAGCGTGCCGACCTGGGTGTCGTTTTCCACGTCGTTGGAATTGGACAGCGATCTTTTTGTGACGGCAACGGATATGACTGCGGTCGTAATTATGGCAACGACGAACGCGAGAATTATTAGTGACCAAAAAACTCTTTTTTTCATAAATTTGTCCTTTCATTTTGTTGTTTCCTGTGTTTTTGTCGGCGTGGGAGCCGATTTTTAACGGTGTCTGCAAACCCTGAAAAAATTATATCAAGGCATATTCCGCTTGTCAATCCAAATCGTGCGACACGAAGTTTGCATATTCGAGCAAAAGCAAAAGCTTATAAGGTAGATCTGCTCTTTTGTGACTAAACTCGTCAACAAAAAGATTTCGACTTTTTTTGCACACGGCAGACGGGCTATATAAACAATAAGTAGAAAATTAAATCAAAAATAGAAAAAAAACGAGCGAACTCAATCGTGTATGACATTTTTTTCACAAAGTTTGCGTCCGAAAACTTGACAAACTATGAAAAAAATGCTATAATGATCACAGATAGATGTTGATGCAATTTGCATTGATCCTCGGGGCAAGGCTCAGAGCGTATTACCCCCGAAATCCACGTACGAAAAGGAGAGATAATTATGAAAAACGTAATTACCATCAGTCGCGAATTCGGAAGCGGAGGAAGAACTATCGGAAAGATGGTCGCTGAGGCTCTCGGATATAAATTTTACGACAGTGAGCTGATAAACGAGGTCGTTAAGGAAAGCGGCATTTCTCGCGAGTTCGTAGAAAAATACGACGAATACGCAACTCATAAAAACAGTATCCTTTTTTCGATCGCGGTAAATGCGGGCGGCGACGGCTATAACGGACTTTCAATAGCCAACCGCGTGCAGATAGCACAGATAAACGTTATCAAGCAGCTTGCGGAAGAAGGAAAGTGCGTTATCATAGGCAGAGGCGCCGATTACATTCTCCGCGACCGAGACGATTGCCTCAACGTCTTTATCCGCGCGGATATGGATTTCAAGGCGCGCCGTGTCCTCGAGGCATACGGTGAGACCGACGTCAAGATCGAAAAGCGACTTACGGACAAGGACGCTCGCCGCAGAGTCTTCTACAGATCCTTCTCCATGCGTGAGTGGGGAGCACTTGAAAATTATCATCTTATGCTTGACAGCGGAATGATAGGACTCGAGAACTGCGCCGACATTATCGCCAAGGTTGCAAAGCTCGATAATTAATGGTGAAAAGTCGAATAAATATTAACAAAAATGAATAAAAACCAAGGCGTTGGAGCATTTCCGACGCCTTGATTGCGTTATAGTGCATAATTGAGTAATATTTATTTTGTAAAATATCCCCAAAAATCAGCAAATTTATAAAAATTAATTGACACGGACTTTTGAGAGTGGTATAATGGAAGTACTTTATTTTAATAAAGCAAATCTGACTCGCGCGTAGACCCGATCATGAAAAAGACGCGCGAAAAAGCGAAACGGAGAAAAAGACCATGAAAAAACTGTTAAGCATCGTTTTGGCGGCACTTATGTGTGTATCCTTGGTAGTGCTCGCCTCTTGTGATACGCCCACAAAGGACGACGGCAAGTACCTCGTAGGCATCTGTCAGCTCGTTCCTCACCCCGCGCTCGACGCGGCTACTCAGGGCTTTAAGGACGCTCTTGTTGCAGAGCTCGGCGCAGAGAACGTAGAGTTCCTTACCGAAAACGCAGGTAACGAGATCCCTGTTTGCACTACCATCGTAAACAATTTCGTAAGCAAGAAGGTCGATCTTATTATGGCTAACGCTACTCCTGCGCTCACCGCGGCAGTTAACGGCACAAGCTCGATCCCGATCCTTGGCACCTCTATCACCGAATACGGCACGGCTCTCGGAATTGAGAATTTTAACGGACTCGTAGGCGGCAACGTTTCGGGAACGAGCGACCTCGCTCCTCTCGAAGAGCAGGCGCAGATGATCCTCGATCTTTTCCCCGAGGCTAAGACTGTTGCTATGCTTTACTGCTCGGGCGAGGCAAACTCCGTATATCAGGTAAAGGTAGTTAAGGAATACCTTGAGAGTAAAGGCATCACCGTTATAAATAAGTCCTTCTCGGATCTTAACGACGCCTCCCTCGTTGCGTCTGCGGCTGCTGCAGAGGCAGATGTTATCTACATACCCACCGATAATACTGCGGCAAACGCTGCTGAGCTTATCGGCGGCGTAGTAGGCGACACTCCTGTAATAGCAGGAGAGCAGGGAATATGCACGGGCTGCGGAGTCGCTACTCTTACCATCAGCTACTACGATCTCGGCGTTGCAACAGGCAAGATGGCTGCAAAGATCCTCAAGGGCGAGGCTGACATCTCTGAGATGAAGATTGAGTATGCAGAGACCTTCACCAAGAAGTATAACAAGGAGATCTGCGACCGTCTCGGAATCGACACCGAGGCTCTTGAGGCAGCAGGCTACGTTGCTATCGAGATCGAGGAATAATATCGCTCTCGCATCCAATACTAAATAAGAACAATTCTGCCGCTGCCGTGGTTGTAATACCACGGCGGCGTCAGTTGTATGAAAAGGATTTTTAAGATGAACATGATTTTGAATTGGCTTGGCTCTCTGCCGGGCGCGGCTGCTCAGGGACTTGTCTATGGACTCGCGGCGGTCGGAATTTATATTACCTATAAGATCCTTGATATTGCCGACCTTACCGTCGACGGCTCGATCTGTACGGGCGCGGCGGTCTGCGCGGTAATGGTCACAAGCGGAATAAATATATGGATAGCTATGCTTTGCGCTCTCATCGCGGGCATGCTCACGGGACTTATCACGGGTTGGTTCCACACCTTCTTCGGAATTCCTGCGATTCTTTCGGGAATTCTGACCCAGCTTATGCTCTGGTCGGTCAATCTTTTGATAATGAGCGGACCGCAGATTCCGATAATGAGATTTAAGTATGGCGACAAGGTGCTCTTTACCTCTGAGGCATCCGACGTTTATAGAGCGATAGTTATTCTTGCTGTATTCATCGCAGTCGTCATAGCCATTCTTTATTGGTTCTTCGGAACCGAGTTCGGCTCGACTCTGCGTGCGACGGGTAACAACCTCGAAATGAGCAGAGCACAGGGAATAAATACCAATCTTACAAAGGTGTTCGGACTTGCACTGTCGAACGGAATAGTCGCACTTGCCGGCGCGCTTCTGGCACAGCAGCAGGGCGTTGCGGAGATCAACATGGGACGCGGTGCGATCGTTACGGGACTTGCGGCTATCATAATCGGAGAGGCGCTCTGTCCGAAGCTTATTACGAACTTCTACCTCAGACTTCTTTGCGTGGTCGGAGGCTCGATAATCTATTGGTTCGTTTTCCAGACCATCGTATTTATCGGCCTGCCCAACGAGCTTCTCAAGATGCTTTCGGCGATCGTTGTTGCTTGCTTCCTTGGCGCGCCCTACGTGAAGAAGATCTATTTCTCGAAGAAAAAGAAAGCGAGAGGTGGCAAACATGCTTGAGATAAAAGATATTTATAAAACCTTCAACGAGGGCACGGTCAACGAGAAAAAGGTGTTCGAGGGACTCAGCCTTACGCTTAAGGAAGGCGATTTCGTTACCGTCATCGGCGGAAAC
Source organism: Clostridia bacterium (assembly GCA_017411745.1). Lineage (GTDB taxonomy): Bacteria > Bacillota > Clostridia > Oscillospirales > CAG-272 > SVTX01. Next base: position 12,512 of record JAFQPM010000019.1, read on the forward strand.
GGCGCGGGAAAATCGACTATGCTCAATATCGTTGCGGGGGCATATCCTGCCGACGACGGAAGTATCACGATCGACGGAGTTGACGTTACGAGACTTCCCGAGCACAAAAGGGCAAAGTATATAGGCAGAGTATTTCAGGACCCCAGAATGGGAACCGCCACGGATATGTGGGTCGAGGAAAATATGGCGATCGCGGACAGACGCGGTATGAGACGCGGACTTCGTTGGTCGATCACGAATAAAGACAGAGAGAGCTATAAAGAAGCTCTTGCCCAGCTTGACCTCGGTCTTGAGGACAGACTCTCCACCAAAATGGGTCTGCTTTCGGGCGGACAGCGTCAGGCAGTCACTTTGCTTATGGCAACTATGAAGAAGCCGAAGCTTCTGCTTCTCGACGAGCATACCGCCGCACTTGACCCCAAGACCGCGGCAAAGGTTCTTGAAATAACCGATAAGCTTATTAACGAAAATAATCTCACCGCGCTTATGGTAACTCATAATATGCGCGATGCCATAGCCCACGGAAACCGTCTCATTATGATGAACGCGGGCAAAATAATCATCGACGTCAGCGGTGAGGAAAAGAAAAAGCTCACCGTCGAGTCGCTCCTCGCAGCCTTCTCTAAGGCAAGCGGAGCCGAATTCGCAAGCGATAGAGCTCTGTTGAGTTGATGATGAGATATAGGGGGAGAGAGGAAACCTTTTTGGGAAAAAGGTTTCCTCTCTCCCCCTAAAACCCCCTCACACCTTCCAAAAACTTTCTGGAAAAGAGGGAAGAGGGGAAGGCGGAGGCAACTGAAAGCCGTGTGGTGATCGGGAGAACGAAGAACGAAGAATGAAAAATGAAGATCAAATATTATGATTCGGTTTTCATAAAGCTTTTTAGAGAGAGCGCGACGATCGGACCGATGAAAATTCCGCCAAACCCGAGTAGCTTTATTCCAACGTATATCGAAGCAAGCGTCGCCAAGGGGTGTATGCCGAGCGAATCGCCTACGATCTTCGGCTCGATGAGTTGTCTTATTATCGACACCGCGGCGTAAAGGATCAGAAGACCTATGCCGAGCTTTGAATTTGACACGGCGAAGGAGAATAGCGCCCATGGGATAAGGATCGTTCCCGTTCCCAAAATGGGCAGAATATCGACGATAGCGATGATGACGCTCAAAAGAAGTGCGTAATTGACGCCGAGCAGGGAAAGTCCGACAAACATTTCGCAAAATGTCAGGAGCATAATAAGAAGATAAGCTTTAAGATAGCTCGTAAGCGTGCGGGTTATCTTCTTTTTTGTTTCGGGGAGCTTTGAGCGCATTGTATCGGGCATAAGGGACGAGATGCCTTTGCCGATGCGCTCCTTATCGGTGCAAAAATAAAAGGCGGAGATCAAAAGAACCGCGACCGTCAGTATTATCTCGGGTATTTTTACCACAAGACCGACTGCGGCGGAGGGCAGGGCACTCGTTAAAGAGCCCATCAGCTTACCGAGCGCGTCAAGCATAAGCTCGTCAAGGTCAAGCCCGAGCTGTTGCATTTGCTCAGACTCAAAAAAGCGTTTGATAAAGCCGAACTTTTCACCGATCGGGCCAAACTTTTTGCCTAGATCCTCAAAAAACCTGCTTATCATCTCGGGGTCTGCGGAGAGTCTGTCGATAAGATTGCCGATCTCCGAGACGAGCCGCGAGATCGCGAGCGATAAAAGCGTTGCAATTATCCCAAAAAATAGTATCACAAGGAAAGCCGAGATAAATTTCGGCGAAGCGTGGGTCCTTTTAGATATCCAAGCGGCTAGGGGTGAGATTATCACGGAAATCAGAGCCGCCAGAAGAAAGGGCATCGCTATTGATAATGCGTATTTGAAAAAGAGCCAGAAAAATATAAGAAATCCTGCAACGATCACAGTAATATTAGCCGCACGTCTGTATTCGGTGTCCATAAATACCTCCGCAGAAGATTTTATATCTATTTTATGACAGATGTTGTGAGTTCTATTTCTCAAAATTTTTTATTCTTGACATTTTCCTATATAAATGTTAAAATTGTCGTGTAGAAGAACGGTCAGATAACAGACCGAGAAAGGCGACGGTGAATCAGAGTGAAGGATTTGTTTTCAAAGCTGCCCGATAGAACGAACAAGGGCGATATGGGCAGATTGCTCGTAGTTTGCGGCTCGTATAACGCGCAAGGCACCTCGATGTGCGGTGCGGCGTACTTTTCCGCGGCGGCGGCGTATCGCACGGGCGCGGGGATAGTTGAGATCTTTACGCCGAGAGAGAACTATCCTGCACTTGCGACTCTTGTGCCCGAGGCTATCTTTTCGCTTTACGGATATGAGGATCAAGCCGATGCGGTAACGGCACGGTTGGCAGAGGCGATCTTTCGCTCGGATGCGGTGGTTATCGGTTGCGGACTTGGAAAGAGTGCGCTCGCAAGGGCGCTTGTCAGGGCTGCTTTGTTGGTCGCGGCCTGTCCGCTTTTGATCGATGCCGACGCGCTCAATATAATCTCCGAGGACGAAGGCCTTTGGAGTCTGCTTGACGAAAAGCAGAGAGCTCAGACCGTTATCACGCCCCACCCGGGCGAGATGTCGCGGCTTTGCGGCGATCCTATTGGCGAGATACTGTCCGACACCCCGAAATGCGCGAAAAGCTTTGCTGAAAATCACGGGATGATCTGTCTTTTGAAGGATCATCATACCGCGATCAGCGACGGAGAAAGAGTTTATCTCAACCAAAGCGGAAACGCGGGAATGGCGAGTGCAGGCATGGGAGATCTGCTTGCGGGAATTATCGGCGCGCTGTTGGCGAGAGAGTCGAAAAATAATTTTAGAAATTCGGACGTTTTTGAGTGCACCGCGGTAGGCGCGCACCTCCACGGACTCGCAGGCGACCTTGCGACAGAAAAATACGGCGAATATTCGGTGACTGCAAGCGTGGTTTTGTCGGAAATACCCGCCGCGATAATGAGAAATTTTAGCAATAATACACAAAATTAAAAAATTTTCAAAAAAATCAAAAAAACACTTGCATTTGTGGAAAAAATGTGATATTATATATGAGTATGCGGCGGTATGCCCGATGTACCCTCTCAGACGGAGGGCGATCCGTGCATTAAATGTAAAATTTACATGGAGGTTGAGAAAATGCCGAACATTAAATCCGCAAAGAAGCGCGTATTGGTCATCAAGAAGAAGACCCTTCAGAACAAGATGTTCAAGTCCGCTATGAAGACCGAGATCAAGAAGTTCTACGCTGCTGTAGCATCCGGTGACGTTGCAAGCGCACAGGTTGCATACAAGTCTGCTACTAAGAAGATCGACGTTGCTGCATCCAAGGGCATTATCCATAAGAACGCCGCTGCTCACAAGAAGAGCCAGTTCACCAAGGCGATCAACGGAATGCAGAAGTAATTTCAGTTAAATCAGATAGCTTGTCGTCCTAACCCAACGAAAAGCGAAAAAATAAACGACGGTATGTTTAAGGGACACTCACTCCCCGAGGCATACCGTCGTTTATTTTTGCTTAGTAAAGAAAAAGAGCTTCACGCGTGAAGCTCTTTTTGAATATTATTTATTCGAATTCATCTTGAGGTAAGCGTTGATGAATCCGTCGATATTTCCGTCCATAACAGACTGAATGTTGCCGTCCTCATATCCTGTTCTCGTGTCCTTGGCGAGAGTGTAGGGCATAAATACGTAAGAACGGATCTGCGCGCCCCACTCGATGTTGGTCTTGTTGCCCTGGATCTCCTCGATAGTGTCAAGACGCTCGCGGAGCTTGATCTCCATCAGCTTCGCTTTCAGCATTTTGAGTGCTGTCTCCTTGTTCTGAAGCTGGCTTCTTTCGGTCTGGCATCCGACCACGATTCCCGTGGGCTTGTGCACGATACGGATAGCCGAGTCGGTCTTGTTGATGTGCTGACCGCCCGCACCTGACGAACGGTGCGCAGTGATCTCGAGGTCCTCCTCCTTGAGAACGACTGCGTCGACGTCATCAAACTCTGGCATTACCTCGATAGAGGCGAACGAGGTCTGACGTCTGCCCGCCGCATCAAAGGGAGATACGCGAACAAGACGGTGAACGCCGTTTTCGCTCTTGAGGAATCCGTATGCGTTCATACCCTCGACCGTGATGGTCGCGGACTTGATTCCTGCGGCGTCGCCGTCGAGCCAGTCGATGAGCTTGACCTTAAATCCCGACTTTTCTGCCCAACGGGTGATCATTCTGTAAAGCATCTGCGCCCAATCCTGAGCCTCGGTGCCGCCTGCGCCGGGATGGAAGGAGACTATGGCGTTGTTTTTGTCGTATTCCTCGCAAAGAAGCACGGAAATTCTTTCCTTTTCTGCCGTTGCTTCGATCTCAGCAAGCTCGCTTTCGACCTCCTCAACGCAGCTCTCGTCGTTTTCCTCGATCGCCATTTCGGCAAGAACGATAGCGTCCTCAAGGCGTGAGCAAAGACCCTCGTAGTCCTCGATAGTATCGCGGGATTGCTTTATCTGCTGTGTTATTTTATTTGCCGCGCTCGGATCGTTCCAGAAATTCGGGTCGAGCGTCTGTGCCTCAAGCTCAGCAGCCTTTGCCTTAAGATCGGTGATGCGAAGCGCGTTGCCAAGCTCCTCTACGTCATCGCGCAGAGCGACGAGCTTACGCTTGGCTTCTTCAAGTGCTATTATCATAAATGTTATCCTCCAAAATTATCAATGTTGTTTTTCGTGATCGCGTGGGGGATAAATCGCTAAATTTTGAGTTTCATAGCTATCTGATCCTTATCCATATTTTATCAGCGTATATTATAACACAATTTTTGCACTTTTGCAAGAGGGTTTTTCATCATTTGAATATTTTTTGCCCAACGTGAAAAAATATTTTCAAAACGCTTAAAAATACGGCATCAAAAACGCTTAAAAATATGGTGTTTCTATTGACTTTTTCTGAACGAAGATATATAATAGTATTTGTATAAATATAATTATCTGTATGTAAAGGAGGATAGTACAATGAAGGTAACAAAGGAATCGATCATAGGCGATATTCTCGATTACGACAGAGGAACTGCAGAGTTTTTCTTCGAGATCGGAATGCACTGTCTCGGCTGCCCCGCATCTCGCGGTGAGTCGATCGAGGAAGCTTGCGCGGTTCACGGAACCGACGCGGACGAGCTTGTAGCGAAGATCAACGCGTATCTCGCAAGCAAGTAATGCCCGAGGAAACAGCCCGTATTCAAATATGTCTACGGGCTGTTTTTTCAAGGAAATAATTTTTACATAATTTTGGATTTTCCTTGTTTGGCAAAAGTACTCGTCAGGGAGAAATCCTCACCATACATATAAACTAATTTATCGAAAGTTTTTGGGATTCTCCTTGTTTTGTAAAGACTTACGGCGAGGAGATAAATCTACAATACATATATTTTTACAGGAAGTTTTTGGGATTCTTAAACCCTTTTTTCCAAAAAGGGTTTAAGTCCCCGAAGGGACAAAAATGCAATTAGACACACGACTTCGCGCGGCGGCGGAAATGATCCCGCGAGGCGCAAGACTTGCCGACATTGGCAGCGACCACGCGTATCTGCCGATCGCGCTCTGCTTGGAAAACAAAATTGAATATGCGCGGGCATCCGACATCAACGAGGGACCCGTGTCGGCGGCAAAGGCCAACGTAAAAAAGAATGGCTTGACTGAAAGAATAGAGGTCACGCGCGCCGACGGACTTGACGGAGCCGAGAGCTTCGCACCCGACTGTATCGCGGTGCTTGGAATGGGCGGTGAGCTGATCACCTCGATCCTCGACAAAGCGAAATGGATCAGAAACGGCAATATCACGCTCGTGCTCCAACCGATGACCCACGCAGAGATCCTCGCAAAATATCTTGCAGAGCAGGGGTTTGCGATCCTTGACGAAAGGATAGTTTGCGACGGCGGCAGAGACGACCGAATATATCGCGTGATCAAGGCGAGCTATTGCGGCGAGAGCTATGAGATGTCAGAGCTTGAAGCATTGATTGGTAGAATCAATCTCGACCGCGGCGATAGCGTCACACGCGCGCTCGTCGAGAAAAATGTCCGCATACTGCAAACGAGAATAGACGGTAAGGCGGTCTCGGGTGCCGACGCCGCGTATGAAAAATTGCTTGTAAAAGAAATGAAATCATATCTGGAGACGAAAAAATGAAGGTAATCGAACTATACAATAAGCTTTGTGAAATAATCCCCACCTCGCTCTCTTGCCCTTGGGACAAGGACGGCCTTGAATCCTGCCCTGAGCCCGATCGCGAGGTAAAAAAGGTACTTATTACCCTTGATATAACTAACGCGGCTATCGACCGCGCTATCGAGGGCTGCTTTGATGTCATCGTGTCGCATCATCCCGTCTTTTTCGGTGGGCTTGGCGTAATGAATGCGCTGACCTTTGACGGTGCAAAGGCGGTAAGACTTGCAAAAAACAATATCGCGGCGATGTCCTTCCACACTCGACTTGATGCCCGTGAGGACGGAGTGAATGATACACTTGCCCGCCTTTGTGGACTGAAAAATATCGAGGTGATCGGAGATGACAAGATCGCCCGCGTGGGAGAACTCGACGAGGAGATCTCGCTTGAGGATTTTGTCAAGACCGTGAAGGACAAGCTCTCTTGGGGAAGCGGTGAGCGCGAGGCAACGCTCTCGGTCTGCAATGCAAACGGCAGAGTTAAAAGAGTTGCGCTTGTCGGCGGCTCGGGCGGAGATATGATGAATCTTGCCAAGGATGCGGGAGCTGATACCTACCTCACGGGTGACGCCAAGCACCACGAGTATCTCGGCGCGTTCGATTTCGGCATAAATCTCATCTGCGCGGGTCATTTCTTTACCGAGCACCCCGTCTGCGAGTTCCTGGATAAAACGCTTGCCGAGATCTGCCCCAAAGTCCAGCGCGAGATCTATTTTTCAAATCAAGTGATAACGCTTTAATTAAAATACAGGAGATCAGATATGACTTACGTAGTATCAAATTTGCACGGAAATTACACGAAATTCAAAGAGCTTCTTAAGACCATCAATTTCAAGGATACGGACCTTATGTACATACTCGGCGACATTGTCGACTACGGCGATGAGAGCATGGAGCTGGTCGGTGACCTCAGTATAAGATATAACGTCTACCCCATAGTCGGTGAGCACGACTATACTGCGGTCAGAATGCTTTCGGGCTTTGAAAAGATGCTCAAAAGCGGAGAGAGTCCCGACAAAAAGTTTATCACCCAGATGACCGCTTGGGTAGCTGACGGCGGACAGAGCACACTCGACTCCTTCCGCACTCTCGACGCGGAGATGAAGGAGGGAATAATCGACTATCTCTCGGATATGACTCTTTACGAGGAGATCGAGGTCGGCGGCAAGGAGTATCTGCTTGTTCACGCGGGAATCGCGGGATTTAAGACAGGAGTTGACCTTGAGCAGCTTAAGCCCGAGGCTTTCTTCACCGAGGCGCTTGACCTGACGAAGAAATATTTTGACGATAAAACGATCATCGTCGGCCATACCCCCACCACCGAGGACAACGGCGGCGACGGCAAGATCTTCTTTGGTAACGGCTCTATCGCCATCGACTGCGGCGAGGCAAGAGGCGGAACTGTCGGCTGCTTGCGCCTTGAGGATTTGAAAGAATTTTACGTTTGATAGGAATTTACAGTGAACATAAAGAAAAACGATCTCATAGAGCTCCAAATAACCGACCTTAACAACCTCGGCTGCGGCGTGGGCAAGACGAACGATGGAGTCGTGGTCTTCGTAAAGGGTGCGGTCACGGGCGACAAGGTGCTTGCGAAAATAATCAAGGTGTCGTCGTCATTCCTCGTCGGCAAGCTTGAAAAAATAATCGAAAGCTCGCAAAACCGAGCCGACGGCACGGGTCTGCGAACGAAGGACTGCAAAGCGCCGCAATCCTGCGGAGGATGTATATACCGAAATATCAAATACGAGCACGAGCTTGAGCTCAAGCGCGATTACGTCAAAAATGCCTTTCGTAAGGCGGGCTTGCCCGACGTGACGGTGAATGACACAAGACACACCGAAAAAGTATCGGCATACAGAAATAAGGGTCAGTACCCTGTGCGGCAGGTGCAGGGTGAGCTTCGCGCGGGATTTTTCGCGACGAAGACCCATAATCTCATCCCCTGCGAGCAGTGTTTGCTCCAGCCCGACGTTTTCGGCGAAATAGTTGAGTTTACGATCGAATTTGCAAGGGAAAATAAGATCACGGCATACGACGAGGAGAGAGAAAGCGGAATTTTGCGCCATATCTACCTGCGAATCGCAGAAAAGACGGATCAGATAATGACCTGCCTCGTTATAAATGCGGATAAATTGCCCTGCGCCGAAAAATACGCCGACGAGCTGACGGCAAGATTTCCGCAGGTCTGTTCGGTAATGCTCAATATCAATAAGAAGAATACGAACGTTATCCTCTCCGATAGATTCGTCTGTGTCAAGGGTAACGATTACATAGTGGACGAGCTGTGCGGCATGCGCTTTAAGATCACGGCTGGCTCGTTCTATCAGGTCAACCGCGACGGAGCGGAGCTGCTCTACGGTCTTGCAAGAGAGAGAGCAGGACTGACGGGAAGGGAGACTGTTGCCGATCTCTATTGCGGCACGGGAACTATCGGCTTGTCAATGGCGAAGAAGGCTTCGCGAATAGTCGGCGTGGAGATAGTCGCAGAGGCGGTCGAGTGCGCCAAGGAAAACGCAAGGATGAACGGCGTGGAAAATGCTTACTTTTTCTGCGGAGACGCCTCGGATACGCGCGGACTTCTGGCAAGTGCTAGGGATACCCTGGGCGATTTCTGCCCCGACGTCGTCGTGATCGACCCGCCGAGAAAGGGAACTACGAAGGAGCTTGTCGATTACCTCGATTCTCTCGGCGTGCCGAAAATTGTGTACGTTTCCTGCAATCCCGACACGCTCGCACGCGACTGTGCGTGGTTTGCGGAGAAAGGATACGATATAGGCGAAGTTACTCCGGTGGATCTTTTCCCCGGGACGGGACATGTTGAAAGCGTTATTTGTTTGAGTAGGGAAAAGGCCGACGATTATATTCGTATTTCTGTTCATACAAGGGATTTGCAAACAAAAGCGAACTAACCAACAAATAAGAATTTTCTTGATTAGTTTTGGAGAATTAAGATGCATAAAAATGGTAAGTGGGCAGAAAGCATAATTGCTTTACAAGAACCTGATGGTAAGTGGGGTTGGTTTCATTCGTTGTCACAATTCTGTGATTCACCTATTACCACAGAACAGGCTCTTCGCCGTCTTGAGCGATTAGGGTATACAATAAAGGATGAATGTATTCAAAAGGCTATAATGTATATGGATGACTGCCTGACTGGAAAAAATACGATACCAGACAGACAGGAAAAGCTGCATGATTGGGATGTTTTCACATCACTGATGTTGGCAACGTGGATTCGGCGCTTTACTTTGGATAATCCAAATGCAAATAGGGTTGCGGAACAGTGGACTGGGATTATTACTAACGCCTTTGCAGGAGGTACCTATAGCCATAGTGATTACCTTGTCGCATATTACGAAGCTTTTGGAATGAAGCCGAACGGAGGTCGACTTGTTGATTTCGTGAATTTTTACCCTATTTCTATTTTGATAGATTGCTTAGATAGCAGCACAGAAACGGCATTTGTGAATTATGTCCTATCCAAAGAAGATGGGATTTATTATGTTTACGATAAGGCGTTATCCACCTTGCCTTGTAGTTTTGAAAGTAGAGAAGCAAGTCGCTACCTTGGAGCAATAGAGTTGCTTTCAAGGTATGATTCCGCAAAGGACAAGTTGCATTTTGTGGCAGATTGGCTGATTGATAATAAAAACACAAACGGGAAATGGGATATGGGTAAAGCTGTAAATGACAAAGTATATTTTCCTCTTTCTGATGATTGGCGAAAGCAAAAAACACGAGAAGCGGACTGTACAGAGCGCATTGATGCTTTGTTGAGAGATTTATTTAGATAGCTTTTGCACAGATTCCAATATATCAAACGCTTTGGTAGACTCCCTACCTAAAGGGACAACTGTGGAGAGTGTCGTTTGTCTGACGAGAAAATAACCGCCAAACCGTAGGGCGGGGGCTTGCTCCCGCCGTTGAGAAACCCTATGCTGGCAAAACGGCGGCACCAAGGCACCGCCCTACGAAAATTGGTGTTCAAAATCAAAAATCGCCCTGATTTTGCCTTGGGACAAATGTGTTTTTTGAGCAAAACGCAAAGCCCCCATTACAGCAGTTTTGCTGATATATCGAAAGGAGACAAGCGATGAAAGATAACGAAAAGTTGTATAAAGTATATCACAGAAATTATCAAACCATAGAAGAACTATTTGACGATTTAAGTGATGCTGTTCTGAATATCGGTTTAGAAAACAATAAAATAATTATTCACTACAATTCTGATATTCTTGAGATCGAACTTTGTCACGGTGGCTTTCGTACTTATGTGAACGGACAAAGAGAAAAAGGGGTGTGGGAGGATCAGGATATATATTTTTATGCTATTGAATTCGTGCATGAACAGGAAAAGGGCTTAACCGAGCTCGAGATATACGACACGAATATTGTTGATATCAATAACAACGGCATAACGTATGCTGATGAATTCGGCAGAAAGCATCTTGTTGATTACGCCGATTGTGCGGTCAACGGTCCAACCAAGTCTTGCGTAGCTGAAAGAAACGTGACAAAGTGGCAATTTAAGTTCTACAACTCGGGAACGACTATTAAGATTTCGTTCAAAAGCCCCATCGTATTCAAAAAAGGAAATCATTTATTGATTGGCGGCAAAGCAAAGCGATTCAGAACGTTGGAGCAAGCAATTATTGAAAGCGGATATACCACCTTTGATCTGTCTTAAAGGAAGTTACAAAATGGACACAATAAAATTCGAAAAAAACCAAACCCTCGTTATTGCGCACAGAGGGCTTTCGGGATTGGAAACCGAGAACACGAACGCGGCTTTCGTGGCGGCAGGAAATCGCTCGTATTATGGCATCGAGACCGACGTTCATAAAACCGCAGACGGCAATTTCGTAGTTATCCACGATTATGACCTCAAGCGCGTTGCGGGTGTAGATATCGACGTCGAAAGCACGGATCTTGCAGTATTGCAGGACGTAGTTTTGTTCGACAAGGACGGCGGCAAGGGCAGAGAAGACCTGCGCCTGCCCATCCCCGAAAACTATATAGGCATTTGTAAAAAATACAATAAACATTGTATATTGGAATTGAAATCTCACTTCACAAAAGACGAGATAGCCAAGCTTATCGATACGATCAAGAGCTACAAATATCTTGACCACGTCACTTTTATCTCCTTTGATTACGACAATCTTGTAAAAGTAAGGGAATTTCTTCCGAATCAGTCGGCACAGTTCCTTTTTACCGAAATTACCGAGGAAATTGTAGGGAGACTGATAGACGACAAAATCGACGTAGACGTTTACCATAAAGCGCTCAACAAGAACGTTATCGATCTGTTGCACGGCAAGGGCTTGAAGGTAAACTGCTGGACAGTCGATGACAAAGACCGCGCCGAAGAGCTGGCGCATTGGGGCGTTGACTATATAACGTCGAATATATTGGAATGAAAATAATTCAGAACCCCCGCTTGAATAGAGCGTGAGCAACGTTGCCGAAAGGAGCTTTAATATGTTACCTCCCATAAAAAAAGTAAAAAATCCCATCCTTGATCTTCCGACGGCTTGGCAGACCGTCATATTCAGAAACTACGGCTACGTCCGTACCGAGCGTATAGCAGAGGTGCTTGGCTGTGACGTTGCCACAGTTGATGCCGAGGCGAAAAGACTCGGACTCGACTACATAGATTACAGTGCAGAATTTGAGTCGCGCGGATACATAACCGTGATCAGAAACAACTGGTATCTGTTGCCCTACGGTCAGCTTGAGCAGATTCTTGGATTTGATGAAAGCAAGCTTGATTTCGTGCTTGAAAAGGACGATTTTCTATCAACCAAGCTCGGCGGCTTCAAGCCCGAGTGCGATGAGGTGCGCTACGCGCCCTTGAATGACGAGCAGATTGCTGTCACCGAATCTCTTGCACATACTGTCGCTTCTTATCGCGCGCAAAACCCTGCTCGTCCCTTCGATTTCTTCTCCGATTCACCCGAGCAAACGGGAATGGTCATAGAGGCGTCGGGAAAACGAATCGTTCACGGCTATCTTTCACCCTGCGGCGACGTTTTCGTCAGCGATTGCTCGGATACTCTGCCCGAGGCTCTGCTTGAAAAATACAGAGAATCGGGAGTCAACGGCATCTGGCTGCATGGCGTTTTGTCGTCGCTCTCGCCCTATCCCTTTGTGCCCGAACTGTCGCGGGACTATCAGCTTCGCCGCGAAAACCTGAATAAGATCATCGCGCGTTGCAAAAAGTATGGGATCAAGGTATATTTATATATGAACGAGCCGCGTGCTCTGCCCGCCGAGGCCGACCCGAAATACGACTCTCTTATCGGTTGGAAGGCGATAAGAACGCTTTGTATGGAAAAGCAGGAGGTTCGCGAATATCTTTACGAGGCCGTGCGCGATCTGTGTGCAAGCGCCAAGGATCTTGGCGGCATCTTCACGATAACCATGAGCGAGAACCCCACGCACTGCAACTTCGCACCCAATACCGACTGCCCGACCTGCAAGCATATTTCTCCCGAGATCAGCGCCGCAACGGTCAACAATATTATGTGGCAGGCGATGAAGGACAGCGGATGCGAGGGCGAGCTTATTGCAAACCTTTGGGGCTGGTCGTCCTATATGGGCTGGAGCGACGAGCAGATATTCCACGGGATCGAGATGCTTGACCCCGATATCTCGGTCTTGTGCGTCAGCGAATACGACCTTGACATCGAAAAGGGAGGAGTCAAGAGCCGAATCATAGACTATTCTATCTCCAACCCCGGACCGAGCGAGACCTCGAGAAAAATGATGACCAAGGCAAGAGAGGCGGGACACACGGTATACGCCAAGATTCAGGCAAGCAACAGCTGGGAGTGCTCGGCGGTGCCCTATATTCCCGTATTTGACCTCGTGCACGAGCATCTTGAAAACCTTTCTGCGATCGGAGTAGAGGACTATTTCCTCACCTGGACGCAGGGCGGCTATCCGTCACCTTCGGTCGAGCTCGCGGGAGAATACAAAAAGGGCTTCGATTTAGATAAATGGTATGAGAAAAAGTACGGCGATAATGCCGAGATCGTACACGACGGTATAAAAAGGATCTCCCGGGCATTCAGAGAGTATCCCTTCAGCGTTCAGGCGCTCTATCTGTCGCCCAAAACGCTCGGATCTGCGAACATGTGGGAGCTTGAGCCCGAGGAAAAGAGCTCGTCAATGGTCTGCTATTCCTTTGACGACTACGAGGCCTGGATAACGCCGTATCCTTACGAGGTATACGTCTCGCAGATGGAAAAGCTGCTATCTCTTTGGCAGCAGGGTATAGATATCCTCGCGTCTGCCCGAAAGAACGATAGCATCGACGAGCTTTTGCGCTTTGCGAGAGCGTCAAGATTGCACTTTAAGACCGACCTTTTGCAAACGAGATTTTCAAGGGCAAAAAGGGAGGGCGACGAGGCGCAGATGCGTCTTTGCGTTGAAGAAGAAAAGAGCACGGCGGCAGAGCTGCTTGAGCTTATGCGCCTCGATGCACGAATCGGCTACGAGGCATCAAATCATTATTTTTATACCGAAAGAGATCTGATCGAAAAGATCGTGAGAATGGAAGTGCTTTCGAAGCTTTTGAAAGGATAAATCATCAATCCAAAGGAGATAAACCAATGAAAGAAATGCATCTTATTTGCAACGCACATATAGACCCTATATGGCAGTGGGATTGGCCTGAGGGAGCAAGCGCGACTCTGTCGACCTTTTATTCGGCAGTAAAGCTTTCCGACAAATTCGATTATATATTCTGTCACAACGAGGTCACCGTCTATAAATACGTCGAGGAATACGCTCCCGAGCTTTTTGCGCGTATACAAGAGCTCGTTAAGGCAGGAAAGTGGCATATTATGGGTGGCTGGTATCTTCAGCCCGACTGCAACATCCCCGCAGGAGAAAGCTTCGTGCGTCAGATACGCGAGGGACAGAGATATTTCAAGGAAAAATTTGGCGTTTGTCCCACTACGGCGATAAATTTTGATCCGTTTGGACACACGGTGGGACTCGTGCAGATCATCAAAAAATGCGGGCAGGACAGCTATATGTTTATGCGCCCGTATACGTCCGAGTGCGCTCTGCCGAGCGAGCAGTTTATCTGGCGCGGACTTGATGGCAGTGAGATCAAGGCAACTCGCACGGGACCCTATAGCTCATCTCTCGGAAAGAGCGCGGAGCTGATCAAGGGCAGAGCAGAGCAACAGCCGTTTTCGGTCGGTGCTGTGCTTTGGGGCGTGGGCAACCACGGCGGCGGCCCGTCTGCTAAGGACCTTGGCGATATAGAGCGCGAGCTGATGACCTCGGGCCAGATAAAATATATCCATTCGACCCCCGAGGAGTTCTTTTCTAAAATTGCTCCCACCGAGGTCTTTGACGGCTCTCTGCATATTTCAATGCCGGGCTGCTATACCTCTATGCATAGTGTAAAAAAGCGCCATGCTATGCTTGAAGGTGAGCTTTATCTTGCAGAAAAAATGGCAACGGTGGCTTATGCGTCGGGCGCGATGGATAAATATCCCGAGGACGAGCTTCGCGTGGCAACGCACGACCTGCTCAACGCGGAATTTCACGATATACTTCCGGGCACGTCTATAAAGTGCGGAGAGGAAGCGGGTATCCGTTTTCTCGACCACGGCTTGCTTGAAGCCGAAAAAGTCAAGATCAGGGCGTTTTTTGCTTTGTCTGCCGCGCAAAAGCCCGCAGGTGAGGGTGAATATCCGATAGTTATATTCAACCCGCACCCCTACCGTATAAATCAGAACGTAGAGTGCGAGTTTATGCTTGCCGACCAAAATTGGAGCGAGGAGATCGAGTCCTCGATAACCGTGCTCGATGAAAACGGCGAGCCTGCCGATTTTCAGGTCATAAAGGAAGAAAGCAACCTCAACCTTGACTGGAGAAAGAGGATAATCATAAACGCAGATCTTCGTCCGCTTGATCTTACGCGATACAGCGTTTACGTTGAATATAAAAACAAGAAGCAGACGAAAAAAGCCGAGTCGCTCGTGTTCGACAACGGTCACAAGCGCGTGGAGATAGACGAAAAAACGGGACTTCTCAAGACCTACAGAATAGACGGAGTCGATTACGTCAAAAACGGCTTCGAGCTCGTCAGCTTCGACGATAACGAGGATCCTTGGGCTATGGGTGCCGATCAGCTTCGCCGAGTCGGAGTGAATGAGAGAGCGTTCGCTCTTTCCTCCGCCCCCGACGGTATTTTCAAGGGAATGAAGAGTATTCAGATAACCGAGGACGGCGATATATACCTCGGCGTCGAGGCGTTTTTCGAGCAGGACAATACCCGCGCGAGAATAGCCTACAAGATCTATAAGAATAACGATGACGTGGATGTTGACGTTGACGTTTATATGGGCGATATAAACAGAATAGTAAAGCTCAAGCTTCCCTTGCTTGCAAGCGGTGAGCTGATAGGACAGACCGCATTTGGTACTCAAAGACTTTTCACCGATGCAAGAGAGAACGTAGCGCACCGCTTTATCGCTATCGACGGTGAGGGTAAGCGCCCCGTGCTTATGAATAAGGACGTTTACGGCAGCCATTATGAAAATCAAGCGTTGTATATGTCCTTGATAAGAGGAGTTACCTATTGCGCTCATCCTATTGCAGAAAGAGCGCTCGTGCCCTCGGACAAGTTTACTAAAAAGATAGATCAGGGAGAATGCTCCTTCTCGTTCAGACTCAGCGTAGCAGATCGCACTCATCTTGAGAAAAAGGCTCAGGAATTCACGCAAAAGCCTTACGCCTTAAACGTTTTCCCCGTGCCGACCGAGAAGAGAGAGCGCGGCGCGTTTGACGTGAGCATCGAAAGCGAAAGCATCTGCTGCGTAGCGATCAAGAAGGCAGACGGCAGAGAAGCCGTAATATTCAGATTGCTCAACAACACCGACGCATGCGTAAGCACCGATATTGTCGTCAACGGAGCGAAGCTTTCTCTCTCGTTTGGACGATTTGAGGTAAAAACGGTGATCTGGGAGAACGGGCAGCTTGTGCAAAGCAATGAATTGATAATATAATTTGTGCTGTAACGCTATGATATGCCATTGTGTTTCGGCACATCTGTCGGAGGACGATAATGGAGAAAAAACTGATAAATAGCGAAGCGGCAATCCAAAATCGATTTTGTGATTTGCACATGCACTCCGTATATTCGGACGGCAGCTATACCCCAACCGAGCTTATAGACGAGGCAGAGAGAATAGGACTTTATGCGATCGCGCTCTGCGATCATAACGGAGTCGGCGGTCTGCCCGAGTTTCTAGAGTCGGCAAAGGGAAGAAGCGTTACAGCCGTGGCGGGTGCTGAATTTTCAACGGATTATAAGGATAAGGAGCTGCATATCCTCGCGCTTGGAATTCGTCCCGAGTGCTTCGGCGAGATCAGTGCGCTGATGGAGGACGTTTGTCGGCGAAAGGAGCAGAGCAACGTTGAGCTTGTAGAGGCGCTTGCGCGCGCAGGCTACGTTGTGGACTATGAAAAAATAAAGGCGCAAAAAAGCGGCAAATATATAAATCGCGCGCATATCGCGGCAGAGCTGATGGCAAACGGATACGTCAGTTCTATCAAGGAGGCATTCGTGCGCCTTGTTGCTAAAGACGGAGGCTTTTATAAAGAGCCCAAGCGTCCCTCTGCGTTTGAAATGATCGAATTTATCAAGAAAATAGGCGCGGTGGCGGTGCTTGCACATCCTTTTTTGAATCTTGACGAGAGGGAGCTGAGAGAATTTCTTCCGCAAGCCAAGGAACACGGTCTTGATGGGATCGAGACCTTGTATTCCGACTACGACGCGGAAACGACCGCGCTGTCGAGAAGGATAGCCGCGGAGTATGGACTTATGGAAAGCGGAGGCAGTGATTTCCATGGCGCAAACAGACCGCACGTATCAATGGGCAAGGGCGCGGGCGCTCTTGAGATCCCCGCGGCTTTTGCCGAGAGAATAATCGACCGCGCAAAAAGAAAATAATTGAACATACCGAGATGAATCTGAAAAAATGTCCTCACAGAGAGGGCAATGGAAGGGAATATAAATGCGTAAGACAAAAATAGTATGTACACTTGGTCCTGCAACCGATTCCAAGGAAATTATACAGGGTCTTTGTAAGGCGGGAATGAACGTGGCGAGACTGAATTTCTCTCACGGAACGTATGAAGACCACCAGAAGCGTATCGACCTTGTCAAGAGTGTGAGATCGGAGTTGAACCTTCCGATAGCGATCATGCTCGATACCAAAGGGCCCGAATACCGTATCAAGACGTTTGAGAATGGCAAGATCAGCTTGTCGGACGGAGATAAATTTACCTTTACCTCGGACGATGTGGTTGGAAACGAGCGAATCGTTTCGGTAAGCTATGCAAATCTGCCTCGCGAGCTGTCCTTGGGAGATGCCATTCTGCTCAATAACGGACTGCTCACCTTCAAGGTCGAAAATATCGACGGAAGCAATATCGAATGCAGGGTGCTTTGCGGCGGCGAGCTTTCCGACCGTAAGAGCATGAGCTTTCCGGGCAAGGTGATGAAGCAAACATACCTCTCCCAACAGGATAAGAACGACATTCGCTTTGGCATCGAAAACGGGGTGGATTATATCGCCTGCTCGTTCGTTTCGGGCAAGCAGGATCTTATAGACGTTCGCGAATATCTCAAGGAGCTGGATGCAGATAATATCGAGCTTATTGCAAAGATCGAAAATCAGTCGGGCGTGGACAATATCGAGGAGATATGTGAATATTGCGACGGAATTATGGTCGCGCGCGGAGATATGGGAGTGGAGATCCCCTTTGAGCATCTTCCCACTATACAAAAGAAGCTTATCACCAAGTGCCGACTTCTTGGCAAGCGAGTCATAACCGCCACCGAGATGCTTGAATCAATGATATCAAATCCCCGTCCGACGAGAGCCGAGATCTCCGACGTTGCAAACGCGGTCTACGACGGCACGAGCGCGATCATGCTCTCGGGTGAGACCGCCGCAGGAAAATATCCCGTTCAGGCGGTTGCTACAATGGCAAAGATCGCAGAGACGACCGAGAGCAACATCGATTACAAAAAGCGCTTCTATAATGCGGAATTCAAGATCAGAAATTCGATCGACGCGATCTCCCACTCGACCTGCGGTATGGCTATCGATATCGATGCGAAGGCTATCGTTGCGTGCTCTTTGTCGGGAATGACCGCGCGCATGGTCTCCCGTTTCCGTTCTCCCGTCGATATCATCGGTCTGACCACCAATGAAACCACGTGGCGTAGGCTTGCGCTTTCTTGGGGAGTTATCCCCGCTATGTGCGAGGAATTTACGTCGACTGACGTGCTGTTCTATACGGCAAAGAAGATCACCTCAAAAACGCTGAATTTGCAAAAGGGCGATAAGATCGTCATAACAGGCGGAGACACCACGGGTAAATCGGGAAATACCAACCTGATCAAGATACAAGACATATAAAAATTAGGATAGTAAAAAACAAAGAGATCCGCCGAAAGCTCGGCGGATCTCTTTGTATATGTAAGCGTTTTATTTGCGATTCTCTGACTCGGCAAATCTTTTGATTGCCTCGAAGGAAGCCTCGCTTATGTGGTGCTCGATCTTGCAGGCGTCGTCTGCCGCAGTTTCTTTGTCGACCCCAATACGAACGAGGAACTCGGTGAGCAGGGTGTGGCGCTCGTACATCTTGTTGGCGATCTCAAGACCCGTGTCGGTCAGCGTAATGTATCCGTGCTCGTCGACTTCGATGTATTCCGCGCTTTTGAGAATGCTCATGGCGCGGCTGACGGAGGGCTTGCTGTAACCCATATATTCGCTTATGTCGATAGCTCTGACCGAGCCGTTCTTCTTTGACAGCACGTGTATCGTTTCAAGATACATCTCGCCCGATTCCTGTATATGCATCGTACCCCTCCTTATGTTATCGCTAATATAAGTATATCACAAATTGCCCATAAATGCAAGTCCTTTTTTGTGACTTTTCGCGGAACGTCACCGTATCTTGACGGAGCCGATCTGCTCACATTGCGGTGTCAAGAGCTATTGCGTTGAGGTCTACGACGAAAACAGCGATAAATAATAAAATTCGGCTTCAAATTTTACTGTATCAATAAAAAATCCGACTCCGCGAGGGAGTCGGATTTTTAAGCGTTAAAAGCCGTTATAATAGTTGTCGTTGCTGTTATAATTATTATTGTTATAATTGTTGTTATTGCTACCCTTGTAGCTGCCGTCGTCCTGATTTTTGTTCCGGCGCTTCAAAACATTAACAATAATAACTATAGCTATGACTATCATAGCGACGGCAATCACGATCATAAAAATATCTTCGCCTGTGATGGTTTTCCCAAATACATCCTCTCCCTCGTCAACAACTATGACCATAGATATGCCAGTTTGCTGAGTGAATTTTTCCAGCGCTGCGTTGACATAAGCTGTATCGATCGAAAGCTCCGTGTCGTTTATCAGACGGGAAGCCGCGGGATTGTGATTTTCATCGGTGCAATACGATGAAAAATAAGAATCCGTCGGTATTGCAGTGATATTTTCTGTGAGAGCATCAATGCCTGTTACAATCCATGCGCCCATAGTATATTTGTAGGTCGACTGAGGGTTGGCGTCATAGAATCCTTCTTCAATTCCGCTGTTATTTCCTTCAAGCAGAGCGTTGACACGGGATTCAAAATGGAAACCCTTGTATATCATACATTCGTAGTGATAGTTGTCTTCGTGTGTCACGAATACTACAAGAATGCAATCCTCGCTTTTTCCGAATTGCTCGAAATAACGCTCGTTTGCGTAGTCTTCGAACCTTTCTTCGTCGTAATATATCTCACCGCCGGTTGATATTGTGTTAAAAGCAGAACCGAAGATAGAGAACAAAATCACCACGCTCATAAGGAGCAGGATGATGGGGGCCATCATAAGCCCCAACATTCCTCCAAGACAACCGCCGCCGTATCCGTAACGGCGAGGTCCCCAATATCCTCCGTAAAATCCTCTGTGATAATGGCGAGGGCCTCTCGGTCCTCCTCCAAATCCGCCGCCTCGATGTCCTCCGCCGAAGCCGCCGCCTCTCGCTCCACCACCGAAGCCGCCTCTTGATCCTCCTCCGGGTCCCGGCATAGTAAAATCCTCCTTCAAAATCGTTAGATCGCAATTCTTTAGTTATATTGTACCACGATTTTTATTTAATTTCAATGTTTTTGAGAAAAAATTAAAAATTCTTGTTAAAAAGGAATTGGAACGACACATTTATAGAAAAAAACACTTGATTTGGCATAAGATAAGCACGACTTTATTTTTTAGTTTACTAAAAGAATTTTATCCCTTTTCTATTGACAATGTTGATATTGTGTGATATAATTGTTGATATCGAAGCGAGGCTTGAATTCGACTATATTTTTGAGTATGGGCACGAGTCTTGAAAACCGTTTGGCAGTTCGAAGCCGAGCACAACTGAATATTTTTACTTGGAGGCATATCGAAGCGGTCATAACGGGGGAGCGATCAAAAAACGATTGAGTATCGTTTTTTGAGAAGCGAGTACCAAAAATAAGGAGAATTAAAGCCGAGGGAACGAGGCTTGAATTCGACTATATTTTTGAGTATGGGCACGAGTCTTGAAAACCGTTTGGCAGTTCGAAGCCGAGCACAACTGAATATTTTTACTCGGAGGCATATCGAAGCGGTCATAACGAGGCGGTCTTGAAAACCGTTTGGGCGCAAGCCCACGGGGGTTCGAATCCCTCTGCCTCCGCCAAAAACCCAACCAATAGCCCTTGGGCTTTTGGTTGGGTTTTTTACAGAGTCAGAGGGTCAAGAGGGCTCCTACTCCAAATTCGCTTGCGAATTTGTGAAAGGGTTCAGAATCCCTCTGCCACCAATAGCCCTTGGGCTTTTGGTTGGGTTTTTTACAGAGTCAGAGGCTCAAGAGAGCTCCTACTCCAAATTCGCTTGCGAATTTGTGAAAGGGTTCAGAATCTTACGTTCCCCGACTTCGTCGGCTCACTCACCGAGTTTTGCTTCGCAAAACGTCGCCGCGATCAAAGATCGCCCTCCGCGCAACGAAATACATAGTCCTTGGGCTTTTGGTTGGGTTTTTTGCATAAGCAAACCCGCCACACTAACCAATAATCATGAAACAAAACGAATCAAACCAAACTCAAATCACCGCACCCGACGAGAAAAAGAAACAGCTTTTTCTCGAGCAGAAGCGCACTCTTGACATCTTTCTGGCAAACGGTGCGATAACTCAAGCGCAGTATAATAAAAGCTACGGAGACCTCGTAGTGCTGATGGGAATGCAGGACGTGGCAAAGGAGCTTTAAAAAACAAACCCACAACGGCTCATACATTGTCAACAAGGAAGTCGTACCTTAAAGGAGGACAGGAAAATGGTCGAAATAAACGGCGATAAGTGTCATGCAACGCTGATGAAGAAGATCACCCCGTCGCTTGCGTATAACGAGAGCGCAGACTATGAGGAATGGAAAGCGCAGATAGAAGCAAAGCTTCGCGAGCTTACGGGAATCGATCTCATAGAAGAAAACGCGTGTGAGCCTCAGCTGACTATTGAGGAAGATATCCATATGGACGGCTACCGCAGAATACGCTTTGTGTTTTACAGCGAGATTGATGCAATGGTGCCTTGCTATCTGCTCATACCCGACACCAATAAAGAAAAATATCCGCTTATGATCACTTTGCAGGGACACACCTCGGGAATGCACATCTCCCTTGGACTTGAAAAATATCCAGGTGATGAGGTTTATTCAACCAACTCAGCATTTGCTCTACAGGCGGTCAAGAACGGCTTTGCCGCGCTTTGCATAGAGCAGAGATCGATGGGCGAGCGCAAGCCTCCCAATCCTGCAGACAGAGGTCATAATTGTTGCTTTCAAACGCACAATGCTTTTATGCTCGGAAGAACCACGATCGGCGAGCGCGCGTGGGACGTAAGCAGAGCCCTCGACCTTATGACCGAGTTTGCACAGATAGACACTGAGAGAGTTGCCATAACGGGTAATTCGGGCGGTGGAACTGCAAGCTTTTACGCGGCTTGTCTTGATAAGAGGATCAAGGCATCGATTCCCGGCTGTTCCTTCTGTCCTTACACAGAATCGATCATGGCAATGCTCCACTGCGGATGCAATTACATACCGAGTGCGTTCAGATATTTCGATATGGAAGATCTCACCTGCCTTATCGCTCCGAGAAAGCTTCTTATCGTCAACGGCGAGAAGGACGATATCTTCTTGTTCGAAGGAACCAAGCGCGCGTTTGAAACGGTCAAGAAGATATATGCTCGAGAGGGAGCAGAGGACAACTGCAAGCTCGTTGCCACACCCGAGGGACATATGTGGGTACCCGAGATCGTCTGGCCCGCAATAGACGAATTTATTAAATTGTGATTTATTTTAAGCATATTAAACACTGAAAAGGAGACCAAAATTATGAAAACAAGAAGCTGGTTACAAATGCTTGCTCTGTTGCTTGCCATCGTAATTACCCTTAGCGCGTGTGACATAGGCGGTAATTCTACGGGCGAAACCGAGCAGTCCACCGTCGAGTCCACCGTTGCCGATGGAACCACGGCGGGCGAAGATAACACAGCCCAAACGAGCGCAGAAACAACGACAGAAAAAACCGAGGAAACGACCAAGGAAGAGGAAACGACCAAGGAAGAGGAAACCACCAAGGAAGAGGAAACGACCGAGGCAGAGCTTTCCGAGTACCGCGCAAGTATCTCCAAGGACATCAAGGAGATCAAGGAGATGTACACTCTGACCGACGAGTATTTCGACGAAGCTCTCGCGAAGCTTGCCGAATTTGAGGAAAAGGCGATCCTCGGTGAGAATTACGAGGATGTTGATGCCATTTATAACGAGTTTGAGGATATGTTCTACCATATCGCAACTCAGGTCAGCATCGCAACTCTGATCTATTATTACGATACCACCGTCGAGGAGACAAATGATCAGTACCTTAACGCAAACGAAAAGTACGGCGATATGTATAACGCATACATTGAGACGTGCAAAAAGGTATATGAAAATTCTCCGATAAGAGACGAGCTCTTTGCCGACTGGACCGAAGCCGACCTCAAGGAGCTGTTCGACTATTCCCCCGAGATTCAGGATCTCAGCCAGAGAAACGAGGAGTTGCTCGTTGAGCTCAACGGCCTTGTTGAGCCCGAGCTGTACGATCGCTCGGCAGAAATTTATGCCGAGATCGTTATGAACAATCAGAAGATCGCAAAGCTCAACGGCTATGATAACTATTACGACTACGCGTCTGCGGAGATCTACGGCAGAGACTATGACCGCGAAGACATCGCCGCTTTCCGTGAGCTCGTAAGAGAAAACTTTTTCCTTAATGCCGACACGTTGCTCAATGCCTGGCTCAATGATTACTACAATATGTCCCTGATGAACTCAAACACGGTATATAATTTCCTGTACGGAGCATTCGATCATATGCCCAAGAATCATGTTGAGGGCTACATAAGCTCGTTTGAGGGCACCAGCACCTACGAGGGCTTCAGACACCTGCTCGATAACAAGAATATTCTGTTTGCAGACTCTCCCAATTCCCATCCGTCCGCATTCCAGCTATATCTCTACGAGCTCGAAACACCCTTCTGTCTGTACGGATCGAACGGTCAGAGCGCATCCACGATAGTACACGAGATGGGACACTATTATGCATCTCTTTACAACCCCGATGTCTCCTCCTACGATCTTGCGGAGACCCAGTCACAGTCCAACGAGCTTTTGTTCTTGAAGTATCTCGAAAGCAAGATGAGTGACGAGGTTTATGGGGTGATAAAGGGCTACAATATGTATAACTTCGCAGTTATGGCTGTTGTTTGCGTTATCATCGACGAGTTTGAGCAGAGGGTATACGCTCTTGAGAGCACCGAGGGATACACCTCCGCAGACTTCGACGCTATTATGGCAGATATCTGTCAGAAATACGGAGGAGTTGACTATCTCAACGAAAATATAGTTGATATCAACAATTATTGGAGATCGGTAGCAACGAACAATCCCGTATATTATATCAGCTACGCGGTTTCGATCGTATCTTCACTCAGCCTCTTTGCAACTGCAGAGGAGGATGAAGCAGCAGCAAGAGAGATCTACAGAATTCTCATCGAGGAGACCGAGGAGGACGAGTCCTTTATGTCTGCCGTTGAGCGTTCGGGTCTTGCAAGTCCCTTCGATGCAGAGACCTTCGCAAAGCTTATGCCCGTTATTCTTAATAAATAATTTTCATAAAAGGACCGCCTCAAAGGAGGCGGTCCTTTCCAATGAAATGCGTGGAAATGATAGAAAAGCGGGCTGTTTGTTATCAAACTGTAAATAAACCGTTAATAACACCTGCTTTTCGTTGACTTTTCCACGCACGTGTGATATCATATAGCAAATGACTAAAAAAGGAAGGTAAGAGGAAATGGATGACGGCGATAGTACGGACACTACTTGTATGTGTAATGCCTTAACTGTTGTACGTGCGTTTCATTATATTTCATAAAATGTGCGGCATAGCCTAAGCGATATAGCCTGAAATGATAGGGAGTATCGGTGTAGGTTGTGCTTTTTTGCGTTTTTTTGAAAAATATAAATGAAACGATCAGGAGAACATATTATCATGGATTACATAGGGCCTTTATTATTGCAGGTTTGTCTTATAGCGTTGAACGCGATATTCGCGTGCGCTGAAACTGCGTTCTTGTCGATAAATTCGGCGAGGATCGAAAAAATGGTGGAAGAAGGCGACAAAAAGACTAAAAAGAAAGCCAAAAAGCTCCAGAAGCTTACCAAGGATTCTTCCAAATTTTTATCAACTATACAGGTAGCAATAACCCTCGCGGGATTTTTGGGGTCTGCATTTGCCGCAGATACCTTCTCTGAGCCGCTTTCAGATCTTATCGTAAAGATCGATTGGATCGCGGCGCACGGAATCACCGCGGGTCAGATCGAGCCTGCGTGTGTAATAGTGATCACGCTGGTTCTGTCCTTCTTCAGCATAGTGCTCGGAGAGCTCGTGCCCAAGAGAATGGCGATGAAGAATGCCGAAAAGGTGTCGCTTGCACTTTCGGGCTTTATACGCTTCACGTCTTGCATCTTTGCTCCGTTCGTATGGGTGCTTACAAAGACCACAAACGGAATACTTCGTATGTTTGGCATCAATCCTCACGAGGAGGAGGAGGCCGCAAGCGAGGAGGAGATCCGAATCATCCTTGACACCAGCAGCGAAAAGGGAACGATCGACAGTATGGAGAACGAGATGATACAGAACATCTTCGAGTTCGACGATATATCGATCTCCGAGGTCTGCACGCATCGTCGCGAGGTCGATATGCTCTATAAAGAGGACTCGCTCGAGAAGTGGAGAGAGAAGATCATTCAGTCAAGACACGGATTTTACCCCATCTGCGGTGAGGATGCCGACGATATCGTGGGCGTTCTGAATATCAAAAAATTCTTCCGCGCAGAGTGTGAAAGCATCGAGGATGCGATCGCAAAGGCGGCGGAAAAGCCTTATTTCGTGCCTGAAAACATGAAGGCAGACGTGCTTTTCACCAATATGAAGGAATCGAGAACCTACTTTGCCGTCGTCGTCGACGAATACGGCGGAACGAGTGGAGTAATCACGATCCACGACCTGCTTGAGCTGCTCGTGGGCGATATGGGTGATAAGGAGGACGTCAAGGTCGAGGAAATAGTCAACGTCGGCGAGAACGAGTGGAATATACTCGGCTCTGCGTCGCTTGAAAAGGTCACCGAGGCGCTCGGAGTCGAGTTCGACACCGAGGAATGTGATACCTTTGGCGGATACATATTCGGACTTCTCGGAGAGGTTCCCGACGACGGAACAGGTCTTGAGATCGTGACCGAAACCGACGATCTTATTATAAAAACCGAGTCCGTGGTCGACCACCACATCGAATCGACTGTTGTTACCGTCAAGGAGCGCGTAGCAGACGACGAGGACGACGATGATGAGGATGATGACGACGAGGACAAGAAAAAGAAAAAGAAGCTCAAGGATAAGGACGATGACGACGAGTCCGAATCCGAAGATTGATCTTTAGAAAAGGAGTATGGGGAAAACTTTTAAAGGGTTTTCCCCATTTTAATATTATGGAAAAAAGCATTTTTGAAGATATAGAAAGAAGAGAGAAGACAAGCGAGCGACAGAGCAGGTATTCGAAATATTGCGACCTCATTTATTACCCTTCGAGCGTGACTCCGGGTATCGAGCTCGCTATGATGGTCTATAAGCCCAACAAGCCCACACATATTTTCGTCACAACTCACGGCTGGCACATGAGCATACCGAGCCATAGCGTCGAGAGTGTTACGGGAGCGTCAAGCTGTCTTGCCGTCCACGTAGATATGCGCGGCAGGGCGCTCTCGGACGGCAAGGCGGATTGCAACGGTTTTGAGATCTACGACGTTATAGACGCCTGCGAATACGTCAAGAAGTATTACGCCGAGTACATATCCGACCCCGAGGTCGTCTATTTTGAGGGCGGAAGCGGAGGCGGCGGAAATGCCTATGCTCTCGCCGCAAAATTTCCCGACTATTTTGCCGCTATCACGAGTATGTGCGGTCCGTCCGACTATGCGGTCTGGTACGATAACGACCCGATCGGCGAATTTCAGGACGAACTCTCGGTTTGGATAGGTGAGAGAGGCGAAAAGGGAGCTTATAACGAGGCGTACGCCTCAAGAAGCGGTATTTACGGAGTTAAAAATCTCTGCTCGCCAATGGTCATAATCCACGGCGAGACCGACGAGCGCGTGCCCGTGTATCACGCGAGAAATTATATGAAAGAGGTCGAAAGACAGGGCAAGACCGACCTTGTTAAGTACACCGAGCTTCGCGGCATCGGAGGCTTTGAGCATTGGCAGAACGCAACCGAAGCCGATATGCAGCTTATCGACCAACTCTCGAAGGAAAACAGAGAAAATCACCCAAAGCCCGTCGAGATAGCAAGAAAGGGAAGAATGGCGGTTCTCGGCTACCTTGTCACCAAGCATTTTTCGGTCTTTTGTGAGTCGCTCGACACCGTCGCCGAGATAATTTACGACCTCGATGCCGACACCTTCGAATTTATCGGAGATGGTAAATATACTATAATTAAAAAGAGCGCTAATAAATAAAAAACGGTAACGCAGATTGCGTCACCATAAATTCCCCCATTTTTTAAATGTTTTTTGGAAGGTGGGGGTGCAGGGGGAGGAAACCTATTTTTCTAAAAAATGGTTTCCTCCCCCTGCAATCTATATATACTTAATCAAAATAACCGAGTCTGTAAAGCAGCTCTGCGATAAGCACCGCGCCGCCTGCCGCGCCGCGAAGAGTGTTGTGCGAAAGACCAACGAATTTATAGTCGTAGAGAACGTCCTCGCGCAGTCTGCCTGCGGTAACGCCCATGCCGCCGTAAATGTCGCGGTCGAGCTTTGCCTGAGGACGATTGTCCTCCTCAAAATAAGTAACGAACTGCGCGGGAGCGCTGGGAAGACCAAGCTCCTGAGGAAGTCCCTTAAAGTTCTTCCAATCCTCAAGGATCTGTTCCTTTGTGGGCTTGTTTTCAAACTTTACAAAGACCGCCGCCGTGTGACCGTCGGTAACGGGAACGCGAATGCACTGGGTGGTGATCACAGGGCCGTCAGCCTTGACGATCTCGCCGTTCTCGACCTTGCCCCAAACGCGCAGGGGCTCCTGCTCGCTCTTTTCTTCCTCGCCGCCGATGTAGGGAATGACGTTGTCGATCATCTCGGGCCACTCGTTAAAGGTCTTGCCCGCGCCCGAAATTGCCTGATAAGTAGTCGCAACGACCTCCTTGATGCCGTACTTGCGAAGGGGAGTCAGCTCGGGAACGTAAGCCTGAATAGAGCAGTTTGGCTTAACGGCGATAAAGCCGCGCTTTGTTCCGAGTCTTTCTCTTTGCGCCTTGATGACCTCAAGATGCTCGGGGTTTATCTCGGGAATGACCATAGGAACGTCGGGAGTCCAACGGTGAGCCGAGTTGTTGGAAACGACGGGGATCTCAGCCCTTGCGTATTTTTCTTCGAGCGACTTGATCTCGTCCTTTTTCATATTTACCGCGCAGAAAACGAACTGACAATCCTTCATCTCGTCGATGTTTTCCGCATCAATAACGACCATATCCGCATATTTCTCGGGCATAGGAGTAGCAAGCTTCCAACGTCCTCCGAGAGCCTCTGCATAGGTCTTGCCTGCGCTGTTTTTAGAAGCAGCGAGCTTTATAACTTCAAAATAAGGGTGATCTGCAAGCAGAGAAAGAAACCTCTGACCTACCATACCCGTGGCGCCAACGACGCCGACCTTCATTTTTTCCATAGAAACCTCCACCCTCTCAATACAATTCGAGTGTTTTTGATTTAGTGAACTAAAGTAATGATTTGTTTTTATTATAGCACAAAACCCCCTTTATTTCAATACCTTTGAGGTATTTTTTCAAAAGCACTTTGTATAAAAATATGCAAGTGAGAGAAAATTCGTTTGTTTATTTTCAATATTTTTAAAGAGAATATATCTCCGAGTACTTTTTCTCAAGATAGTCCGTATAGTAGCTCGGGTCGAATTCCTCTCCGAGAGCGTCGCGCAATAGAGCCGACGAGCCCTTAAGACAGCCGAATTTCCAGATGTGCTCGCGATTCCATTCGTTAATGGGAGCAAAGTTGCCTTCAGAGAGACACTTTTCAACGTCTACGGTCTCCTTCATCTTGTGAAGCAGATGCGCACCGTACGCGCTGCCGAGTGCATAAGAGGGGAAGTATCCGATGCCGCCGCCCGACCAGTGACTGTCCTGAAGCACGCCGTGCTTGTCGTCGGGAACGTCGACACCGAGATATTCCTTGTAGAGTCTGTTCCACTCGAGGGGAAGATCCTTGACCTCAAGCTCGCCCGACATCACTCTCTTTTCAAGCTCGTAGCGGACCATAACGTGCAGGCAGTAGGTGACCTCGTCCGCCTCTGTTCTGATAAGCGAGGGGGTGACGAGATTGATCGCCTTGTAAAAATCGTCCGCAGTGTAGTCCTTAAGCTGTTCGGGGAAGCACCCCTGCGCCTTGGGGAAAACGTATCCTACGAATTCGCGGCTTCTGCCAAGCAGATTTTCGTAAAAACGGCTCTGACTTTCGTGAATACCCATCGAAACGCCGCCGTCAAGCAAGGTATAGGCAAGATCGTCGGCGGAGTTCATATCGTAGAGCGCGTGACCGCCCTCGTGAATGACGCTGAACATAGAAGACGAAAGATTCGACGTGTCGTAATTAGTGGTGATTCGAACGTCGTGGTGAGAGCCGATACT
The DNA here is from genome assembly GCA_017411745.1 of Clostridia bacterium. GTDB lineage: Bacteria > Bacillota > Clostridia > Oscillospirales > CAG-272 > SVTX01. The sequence continues at coordinate 42,067 of JAFQPM010000019.1, forward strand.
CGTCGTAAAGGGGTGCTCGGTCGTGCCAAGACCGCAGTGATCGAGATCGATGCCCATTATCTTCATCAGCTCGTACGAGAACTTTTCCTGCTCAAGCTCGCTGAAGTTTCCTTTTATGCAGGAGTCGTCGACCTGTTTTGCAGAGGATATCTTATTTATGAGAGGAATGATCTTTTCCTTGAGAGCAGAGAAGAACCTGTCACATTCGTCCATCGTCAAGCCCTCCTCGTATTTGTCGAGACAATAGTTGTAGGGGTGCTTTTCGGGGGCGCAGTAATTAGCAAATCTTTTCTGCGTGTCGAATATTTTTTCAAGCACGGGGCGGAAGAGCTCAAAGTTGCTCTCCTCCTTGGCTCTGTGCCAGACGTCGTCCGCTTCGACCATAAGCTCCTGATACGCGATATATTCGTCCATAGGGATCTTTTTCATTTCCTTTATGTCCTTGAGCGCAAGATAAACTGCGCGTGCGTCCTTTTCTCCAAGCTCGCCGCGGTGCTCGTCAAGATAAGAGAGCAGGGAGAGAGTGTCTTCGCTCGTCGAGAGCTTGTAGGTCTCCTCGCTGAGCACGGAGAGTGCGCGGGCGCGATTTTGAGCCGTGCCCTTGGGGGCGGTCGTTGCGCCGTCGTAATATATCAAGGACATAGCGTGATTATACGCGCTAAGCTTTGCCTGCCAGTTGTAAAACAGCTCGAGAGCTTCGGTTGTGTTCATATTTCTTTTCCTTTCGAAGATATAACTTTAATGATATCAGTATATCACGGAAGTGCCGATGTGTCAAGGGGCTGCATCGTTTCTTGCGGTCTCAAAAATAATTCCCAACTCGGAAGAAAACACTTGCCCAAAAATCTCCAAAGGACGACTCGATAAACAAATTTTTCCGATTTAAGAAAAAATATTCAAAAAACCTCTTGACAAACGCTTTTGCTCGGTGTATAATAGTTCCATAAGATAACCTATACACATATCTCACAAAAGAAGAACAGCGTGAAGGTGACTTATTTTTACAGGAAATTCAACTGCTTCACGCGCGAATTTTGCCGAAGCAAAATTCATCAATTACAATTTGTTCCGCCGCGGCGGAGGAATGGAGAATATTATGGCAACAAAAAAAGCACTTCCCAAGGTAAGCGAAATTCAGGATAAGGAAGATAAAAAAAGAGCGCTGAGCACCGCTATGGCTCAGATCGAGCGTGAATTCGGCGCGGGCGCAATTATGAAGCTCGGCGAGAACTCTCACATGGAGGTCCAGGCGGTGTCTACGGGCTCACTCTCTCTTGACCTCGCTCTCGGCATCGGCGGTGTTCCGAGAGGAAGAATAATCGAGATCTTCGGTCCCGAATCCTCGGGTAAGACCACCGTTGCTCTGCATATAATCGCAGAGGTTCAGAAGGCGGGCGGAGAAGCGGCGTTTATCGATGCGGAGCATGCGCTCGACCCCGTTTACGCCAAGGCTCTCGGCGTTGATATAGCAAATCTGCTCGTTTCCCAGCCCGATTGCGGTGAGGACGCGCTCTCTATCACCGAGTCGCTCGTGCGCTCGGGGGCTATCGACGTGGTCGTAGTCGACTCGGTTGCCGCACTCGTTCCCAAGCAGGAGATCGACGGCGATATGGGTCAGTCCAACGTCGGCGTGCAGGCTCGCCTTATGTCGCAGGCAATGAGAAAGCTCGCGGCGGTAATTTCCAAGAGCAACTGCGTAGTCGTGTTCATCAACCAGCTTCGTGAGAAGGTCGGCGTTATCTACGGAAACCCCGAGACCACCACGGGCGGTCGCGCGCTCAAGTTCTACGCATCGGTCAGAATCGACATCAGAAAGACCGAGCAGCTCAAGAACGGCACCGATATCTACGGAAACAGAGTCAAATGCAAGATCGTCAAGAACAAGGTCGCTCCTCCTTTCCGCGTAGCCGAATTCGACATCCTTTACGGCAAGGGAATCTCGCGAGTTGGCGAGGTGCTTGACTTCGCTATCATGTTTGATATTATCAAGAAGAGTGGCTCTTGGTTCTCCTACGACGGCAACAGACTCGCGCAGGGCAAGGAAAACGTCAAAAAGCTCCTCGAGGACAATCCCGAATTCTGTGCCGAGATAGAGGCAAAGGTAAGGGAATTGAACGCAGGCGGCGTTATGAATGAAGAAGAATTCGAGCTCGACAACGACGAGGACGATTTCGACATTCGCACGATGGAAGACGATGAGTGATAAGCTCACCTTCGGCAGAGATATAAACGAATTTCTCCGTTCTCACGGCGCGCCGCGCACCGAAACCGCGGATTCAGACAACGGCAATGGATATGGCATCCGCTTGCTTTCGGCAAAGCCGTCGGGCGACGAAAGAGTTATTCTCGCAATATCGGTCAGCAACCCGTCAGGCAGCGAGGAGACCGAAATGGTACTCCTGACCGAGCATTTTCGGGAAATGGGTCTGTCGGTCGGCATACTTGATGCGGAGATCATGCCCGAGCTTGAATATTGGTCAGAGGTCGCACGGGCGTACTTTTCGGCGTGCTCATCCTTTGCATATACGCCATCCTCGCTCTCAACTCTCAGAAAAAAGCTGATACAGAAGGGCTTTTCCAAGGACGTAGCGTCCGATGCAATAGCCTCGGTCAAGTCTCGCGGATTTGTCGATGAGGGGCAGATCGCCCTGCGCCGCGCACAGCTTTGCGTCGATAAAAAGTGGGGCAGATCGCGCGTCTTGATGAAGCTTCGCGAGGAGGGCTTTGATGAGGATTCGCTCGGAGAAGCAAGAAAATTTCTCGCCACGGTCAATTTTGCAGAGAATTGCGCCGCCTTGATAAAGCGCAAATTCGGCAATATCCCCGATGACCGACACGAAAGAGAGCTTATGTGCGCATCCTTATCCCGAATGGGATACTCGGCGACGGAGATCCGCGCCGCGCATGAAATAGTCAAAAAACAGTCTTGAAAGCATAAAACGAGGAAGGGCGTGGACTACCTTTCCTCTTTTTTTATCCTGTTTTTCACTAAAATGATTGCGCGAAAAAGGAATTTTGCCCCCACTCTTATTGACAAATACGATTGGCTGTGATACAATAAAATCAGTAACAAATCAAACCGATAAAGGAGTAACAAGAATGTTAAATAACAGTATTCCGCGTCCCGAATATCCGCGCCCCCAGATGAAGCGCGCCGAGTGGATAAACCTCAACGGCGAATGGGATTATTCAACCGACAAGTCCAAGTCGGGTATGGATAGAAACCTCTTCAACGGTGTAGGATTCGACGAAAAGATCATAGTTCCTTTCTGCCGCGAAAGTGAGCTTTCGGGCATCGGCGATAAGGATTTTTGCGCGGCGGTCTGGTATAAAAAGCAGATCACCCTGCCTGACGGCTGGCTTGACGAGAAAAAGGACGTCGTTCTCAATATCGGCGCCTGCGATTATGATACGGACGTCTGGGTAAACGGTCAGCATATCGGCAATCACCGCGGCGGATACGTTTCGTTCTCATTTGTAATAACCGAAGCGCTTACAAGCGGAGAAAATACTATCGTTATCAAGGCCGAGGACGATACCCGTGACGAAAGACAGCCTACGGGTAAGCAAAGCTTCAGACACGAGTCCTTCGGTTGCTTGTATACGCGTACCACGGGCATCTGGCAGACCGTATGGCTCGAGTCCGTTCCCAAGATCAGAATTTCGAATATGAAATATTATCCCTGCCTTGAAAAACAGACCCTTTTTGCCGAGATCTACTCGGAAGGCGTCGCAAGCGGCAGAGTAGTTCATGCAAAGGCAAGTTATAACGGTAAATTCATGGGAGAGGCAAGCGCGCCCGTTAAAAATCACGTCGCAAGGCTTGAGATCAAGCTCGACGAGCTTTATCTCTGGGAAGTCGGAGAGGGAAGACTTTACGATATCGAGCTGACGCTCGGCGACGATAAGGTCACCTCGTATTTCGGTATGCGCGAGGTCGAATGCAGAGACGGTATCATGTACCTCAACGGTAAAGCAGTATTTCAGCGCCTTATTCTCGATCAGGGCTTCTATCCCGACGGAATCTACACCGCGCCCACGCTTGAGGTTTTGAAAAACGACGTTGATATGTCGATGGCGCTTGGATTCAACGGCGCAAGACTTCACGAAAAGGTCTTCGAGCCGCTTTTCCTTGAGCATTGTGACAAACGCGGATACATCGTCTGGGGCGAGCACGCCAACTGGGGTATGACGCACGTTGGAGATTTTCCTTTTGCCGACTTTATGATGGAGTGGCAGGAGGTATTGGAAAGAGATTTCAACCACCCCGCCATTATCGGTTGGTGTCCTCTTAACGAAACTCCGCTTTCCGATCACTTTGATCGCCGCTTCTCCGAAAAGCTTGCCTCGCTGACGAGAGCGTACGATAACACCCGTATGTATATCGACGCGTCGGGCTGGTATCATTATCCGGGCGTCACCGATATAATGGATTGCCACGATTACGAGCAGGATCCCGAGAAATTCAAGGCGAAGTTCGACGTTCTTGAAAATGGCGAGCAGTATAATATCCACTACGTATACAATAACAAGGAGCACGATTATTGGTCGACTCCTACCTTTGTTAGCGAATACGGCGGTATCTTCTGGTTTGAGAACGGCGTGCCGGACGGTTGGGGCTACGGTCTGCCGCCCGAAACCGAGGAGGAGTTCAAGGCTCGCTTCAAGGGACTGACCGAGGCTTTGCTCTTTAACTCGAAGATGGGTGGACTTTGCTACACCCAGCTGACTGACGTCGAGCAGGAGCAAAACGGCTTCTATGCATACGACCGAAAGGCAAAATTCGATTGCGAATTCTTCCGTTCCGTCCTGACCCAAAAGGCAAAAATAGAAGAATAACAAAAAATCACCGCGCGGATTTTTCCGCGCGGTGTTCTGTTTTATTTCTTTTCAAAGGGGCATTCAAGCAGCCAGTGGATCGACATACGAAGCCAATCTGCTGCATAGGGATCGACAAGATCGTCTCTTTGAGACCAGGTCTCCTTGTTGCAAAGGGACATGCCGTGAGGACCGTTGTTGTAAATATGCATTTCAAAAGGTATCTTATATTGGTGGAGCTTGCTTGAATAGATAAGGGAATTCTGAACGTTTACGCAATCATCCTGTACGGTGTGCCAGAGAAACGCGGGGGAGGTTTTTTCGTCTACCATGCTTTCGGGCGAAAAACGGGACATACCCTCCTCGTCAAGCACCATTCCGTTCTCGTCCTTGGGAAAGACGTCGGACTCGGTCGGCATACCGTTGAGCACCCACATAGTTCCCGTGTGTCTGTATTTTGCATCGCTTGTCAGTACGGCGTAGCAGAGAATAGTTGAGGTAGGCTTGCAGATCTCGGGATCAGCGCCGCCAAGATGCGCCACGACCTCGGGAGAATGCCAAGCACAGCCGGTCCAAGCGGCAAGGTGACCGCCCGCGGAAAATCCGATTATAGAAACGTACTTGGGGTCAACGTAAAGCTCGTCGCAGTGCTCTCGGATGTATTTGATCGCAAGGCATGCCTCGATGAGAGGAGAATAATTGTTTGCCGCATTCTGAAGGATAGAGTAGCGGAGAACGAAAACGTTAAGTCCCGCGGCAAAATACTGCAGGGCTATCGGCTCGGCCTCTCTTTCCGACAAAAATCCGTATCCGCCTCCGGGGCAGACGACTATTGCCTTTCTTTTGCCGATGGTAAGCTCGTCGTGATAATCGTGAATATACGCCTCAATTCTCGCGTCAGGGAACTGCTCGACGTGGTTTATGTGCTTGTAGATCATTTGTTCAACTTCCTTTCGTGAAGACTACATATAGATTTTACCACAAACTGCCGTAAATGTCAATACGATGAATAGGATGACCGTGTAAAAATCTTCCTCCGAGTGAAAGAGTCGGGCGACAAGCCCGAAAACGACGTTTTTTGATATTTTTGTCAATTTAGCTTGCTAAATTAATATGCAGTTCACATATTGGTGATAGAATACGAGATTATAATGGGAATGCGCTTGGAGCAAAGTCCTATCGCATAATTCAGGAGAAATTTATGGAATTTGTAAGAAAATTACCTCTGCCCAAGGAGATCAGAGAGCAGTATCCCTTGAGTGCGGAAAGCACAAAAAGAAAAATAGAATTTGACCGCGAGGTCGCCAAGATCTTCAGCGGCGAATCAAGCAAAAAGCTGCTTGTCATCGGTCCCTGCTCGGCAGACAATGAGGATTCGGTAATGGACTACGTTACCCGACTTGCGCGTGTCAGCGAAAAGGTGTCTGATAAGATCGTTGTTATCCCCCGAGTTTACACGAATAAGCCGAGAACTACGGGCGACGGCTATAAGGGAATGCTCCATCAGCCCGATCCCAATAAGGATTCGGATATGCTCGCGGGCATTATCGCGATAAGACATCTCCATAAGAGAGTTATCGAGCAGACGGGAATGTTCACCGCCGACGAGATGCTATATCCCGAGAACTATCAGTACCTTTACGATCTGCTTTCCTACGTTGCTATCGGCGCGCGTTCGGTTGAAAATCAGCAGCACAGACTCGTATCAAGCGGTATAGAGATCCCCGTAGGTATGAAAAACCCCACGGGCGGTGATATTTCGGTCATGCTCAACTCGATAATGGCGGCACAGCACCCGCACACCTTCCTCTATCGCGGCTGGGAGGTCAAGTCGTCAGGCAATCCCTACGCCCACGCAATATTGCGCGGATACGTAAATAAGCACGGCGAATCTCTGCCCAACTATCATTACGAGGACATCGAGCATTTGTGCAAGGAATATGACAAGAGAGCGCTCGTCAATCCCGCGCTCATCGTCGACTGTAACCACGCAAACTCGGGCAAGAAGTATAAAGAGCAGGTGAGAATCGCAAAGGAAGTGCTCCACTCCTGTGCCCTTAATCCCGAGATTGCGGGGATCTTCAAGGGCTTTATGATCGAAAGCTACATCGAGGAGGGCAACCAGAAGATCGGCGAGGGAATTTACGGTAAGTCGATAACCGATGCTTGTCTCGGCTGGGACGATACCGAAAGATTCATTTACTATATGGCAGAAAGGCTTTAATGCGCTCAATAAAGAAATTGCGCTAAAAGTGGCGAGTAAAAATGCTACGATTTATCTACGTCATAATACTTCGTATATTTTCAATAATGTATTTCGTTCCGAAAATGGCGTACTATGCAAAACACCCCGAGAAATATTCGGAGCAGGATTGCTATGCGCTTGCCCGTACCGTTATCGGTAAGGTCAAAAAGACTGCCAGGGTGACGACCGAGTATTACGGACTTGAAAATCTTCCCGACGGCGACGAGGGTTACATTATGTTTTCAAATCATCAAGGAAAATACGATGCGGTTGGAATATTGAACGGACATGACCGTCCTTGCACAGTGCTTATGGACGAAAAAAGGTCAAAAATGTTTATATCCAAGCAGTTTGTAGACCTTTTGCACGGTCAGCGAATATCAAGGACCGACCCCATAATGCAGGTCAAAACCTTGAGAGATATGGCAAGGGAAGTTGCCGAGGGGAAAAGAGTATATCTCGTATTTCCTGAGGGAAGATACAGAAAAGATCAAGACAACGTGACCAATGAATTCAAGCGTGGTTGCTTTCTGTGCGCCCAAAGGGCAAAATGCCCGATAGTGCCCGTCGCTATCATAGATTCATATAAACCGTTTGGAGTCAATTCGCTTAAGAGAGTTACGACAAAGGTAGTCTTTCTTCCTTCGATACCGTATGCGGAGTATAGTGATATGAAGACCGCAGAGATATCCGATATGGTGAAATCTCAAATAGACGAGACCATAAAAAAATATACGGCTTAAAAAATGCGCGGAATCGAAAGATTTCGCGTGTTTTTTTGTAAAAAAGAGCAAAAAATTACAAAAACCTCTTTCCAAAAACACGATTTTCTGATATACTGTATAGTAGTATTGCAAGGAGAGGAAAGTGAAATATGACCGCTGAGAAAATAAGAGCAAGGCTTAAAGAAAACGGAATAGAGAATGACTATATAGAGACCAAGCTGCTTATAGAGGAGTTCTGCGGCGAATATTCCGAAGACAAGGACTACGATTCCCCTCGCCTTGCCGAAGCGGTCGAAAAAAGATGCGCTCGCTATCCTATACAGTATATCATCGGAAAATGGTGGTTTTGTAGATGCGAATTTGAGGTCAATGAAAATTGCCTCGTTCCAAGACCCGACACCGAGCTTACGGTTGAGACCGCAGTAAAGCTACTGCCCCGAAACGCAAGCTTTGCCGATCTCTGCACGGGAAGCGGGTGCATAGCGATCTCGATACTGGACCTTCGATCAGACACGAGAGCAGATGCTTACGAGCTTTATCCGAAAACTCTCGAGCTGGCAAAGAAAAACGCCGCAAAAAACAAGGTCTCGGAACGTTTTTCGGGAATCCTTGGCGATGTGCTCTCTCCCGATCTGCTTGAGGACAAAAAATATGCAGCGATCATCTCAAACCCCCCGTATATCAGAACCGACGTCATTGATACACTCGAAGCAGAGGTCAAGCAAGAGCCGCGCGCGGCACTTGACGGAGGCGAGGACGGTCTTATCTTCTATCGCACGATAGTAAATAATTTTGCGAAAAATCTCGACGAAAACGGTGTTTTCATCTTCGAGATCGGTTACGACCAAGCCGATGACCTAAAAAAAATAGCCGATCAGTCGGGCTTATCCTGCGAGATCAAAAAAGACCTCGGCGGATGCGACCGCGTGGCAATACTTCGCAAAAACGATTGACGAGTACTGCCGATTCAGCATAAACTTAAACAGAAATCAACGAAAAACGGAGCATAGATATGAATATAGCAGTTTTAGCGGGTGGATATTCTCCCGAAAGAGACGTGTCGCTCACGTCGGGAAGCCTCATAGCAAATGCGCTCATCGACGAGGGGCATAACGTCTGCCTTGCCGACGTCTACCTCGGAATAGATGGTGCGAATGACACAAAAAGCCTTTTCAATAAAGAAAAAAAGCCGATATATAAGGTCACGCACAGCGTTCCCGATCTCGACGCGCTCAAGGAGAGCAGCGGTAACGGAGATGCCTTGATAGGAAAGGGAATTATTGACCTTTGTCGCGAAGCAGACGTAGTCTTTTTGGCACTCCACGGAGCTATGGGCGAGAACGGTCAGCTTCAGGCAACGCTCGACAGCTACGGCATCAAATATACGGGCTCGGGCTACGTCGGTAGCCTTCTGGCGATGGATAAGGACATTTCCAAAAAAATGTTCGTCGGCGCGGGTGTGAATACACCCGAATGGATGTATATTTCGGCAAAGCAGGCCGATATTGACGAGATCGAGCAGAGGATCGGATACCCATGCGTAGTCAAGCCATGCTGCTGCGGCTCAAGCGTCGGTATTTCTATCCCGGAGAACCGAGCAGAGCTTGAAAATGCACTTAAGGAAGCCGAAAAATACGAGGATAGTATACTTATCGAGAAAAAGATCAGCGGCAGGGAATTCACGGTCGGAATCCTCGACGGAGAGGTGCTTCCTGCCGTTGAGATCATTCCCACCGAGGGCTTTTACGACTACACAAACAAATATCAGGCAGACAAAACGGTCGAGCTTTGCCCCGCACCTATCGACGACGCTCTGATGTCGATCCTTGCCGAGCAGACCAAGCTTGCATTCGATGCGCTCAGACTCTCGGGATATTCGCGCTTTGATTACATAGTCGATAAGGACGGCAAGCCCTGGTGCCTCGAGGCAAACACTCTCCCGGGAATGACCCCAACAAGCCTGCTTCCGCAGATGGCGGCGGCGGTCGGGATCACATACGGAAAGCTTTGCTGCAAAATAGTTGAGCTGGCGTTGAAAAAATAAATAAAAAAAGCGGCTGCGCGATGAAATTTTAGGTATAAATTGCCTTAAAGTCATTGACAAAAGCCGCTTTTCATTTTATAATTAAAGAGGAAATGCGAGTGGAGAAAAATGCCGCATTTTCACTCACAAAAAAAGAAAATCTAACCTCGAATAAAGGAGCAAATCATGGATTTCAAAAACATCGACAAAAAATACCGTCCCGTGCCGTTCTGGTCGTGGAACGAAAAGCTTAACGTCGCGGAATCCCTCCGCCAGACCGCCCTTATGGACGAAGCGGGAATGGGAGGATATTTTATGCACGCCCGCGGAGGTCTGCAGACCGAATATATGGGCGAGGAATGGTTTGAAAACGTCGGCGCTTGCATAGACGAGTGCAACAAGCGCGGAATGCACGCCTGGGCATACGACGAAAACGGTTGGCCCTCGGGCTTCGGCGGCGGCAAGGTCAACGGCAAGGGAGAAAAATATTGGCAGAAGTATCTGCGCGTACAGCCCGTAGATGCCGACAGAAGCGCGATCCCCGAGCACCGCATCATCGCAGAAAACGATAAATATTGCTTTTTCTACGAGGTCAATCCCTTCTATGTTGACACGCTCGACGGCGAGGTCATCGCAGACTTTATAAACGAAATTTACGTCCCCTACTACGAAAAGTACGGTAAGAGCTTTGACGGATTTTTCACCGACGAGCCCCAGATCTCGCGTAACGGAATTCCGTGGAGTCTGACTATGCCCGAGCAGTATAAGATTGCCTACGGCGAGGACCTTTGTGCTGTTCTTGCCAAGCTGTTCTATGAGGAAGAAGGCTTTGAGACCGTCCGTATCAAGTTCTGGAAGATGGTAACCGAGCTCTTCTCGAAGAACTTTATGAAGCAGATATACGACTGGTGTGAGGATCACGGACTCAAGCTCACAGGCCACCTCGTTCTTGAGGAAACCTTGTTCTATCAGCTTGTTTCCAACGGTGCCTGCATGCCTCACTACGAATATTTCCATATTCCCGGAATGGACTGGCTCTGCAGACCTATCTACCCCTGCCTTACCCATCATCAGCTTGCCAGCGCGGCGGCACAGACGGGCAAAAAGCAGATCCTCTCCGAGACCTTCGCGCTCTGCGGACATAACGTAGGCCACGACGAGCTCAAGAGAAACTACGAGTGGATGATGGTCCGCGGCATAAACCTGATGTGTCAGCACCTTGAGGGATACTCCAACAGAGGAATCCGTAAGAGAGACTATCCCCCCGCAATGTACATACAGCAGCCTTGGTGGGCAGACTATAAGGTCTTCAACGACGCTATGTCGCGCGTTGGTATGATTCTTGCCGAGGGCGAGATCAAGTTTGACACCCTCGTGCTTCACAATATGACGTCGGCCTGGGTATGCTTCAACTGCGGCAACAACCTCTACACCAACGGCAAGGATATCGAATATTACAACGGCGCTCTCGTCGGCACGACCCTTGCGCTTGAGGCAAAGCATATTCCTTTCCACCTCGGTGACGAGATCATGATGGAAAGACACGGCAGAGTCGAGGGCAACAAGCTCATCATCGGCAATATGGCGTATACGACCGTAGTTATCCCCGAGCATATCGCGTTTATGGAGAACACCGAAAAGCTGCTTGCCGAGTTCAAGGCGAACGGCGGTATCATAACCACTGTGGATCAGCTCGCGCCCAACACGGTAATTGATAATGAGAAGATCACGTACACCTGGCGCGACCTCGGCGACTGCACCGTGCATTACTTCGTCAACTCCAACGATACAGCGGAGAAGGCAACCATATCTCGCGGAAGCTACGCGATCGACATCGCAACGGGCGAGAAGATCGACTTCTGCGGCGAATATACCTTCGCACCCTACGGTAGCCTGCTCGTAATAGACGACGGCACACCTTGCGCAGAGAAGAAGGCAGAGAAGGAGCTTAAAGCTCTCGATATCAGCGGCAAGTGGACGGTAGAGAACTGCACCTACAACTCCCTCACGCTCGATAAGTGCGACTATTGGTTCGACGGCGAGCTTCAGGAGGAGAACGGTTACGTCCTCAACATTCTCCCGAGAACCACCGATCTTAAGCGCGCAGTCGACGTCCGCTGTCTCTTCAAGGCAAATATGGAATACATCTCGGATAAGCTCTACCTCGCTTGCGAAACTCCCGAGATCTTCACGATCAAGGTAAACGGAGTCGAGATAGACAAGACCGATTGCGGCAGCTTCCGCGATCAGTCGTTCAGAATGCTCGACATTCAGAAATATGCCAAGGTCGGTGAGAATATCATCGAGCTTGAAGCGACCATAGTTCAGTCCGAGCAGACCTACGAGAATATTGAAAAATCCAAGATGTTTGAGTCGGAAAAGAATAAGCTGACCTACGATATGGAGATCGAGTCGATGTACCTCGTCGGCGACTTTGCCGTCAAGTGCGAGAGCGCATTCGAGCCTATCCCCAATAACGCTTATTTCTGCGACGGCGGCTTTACCGTAGTTAAGCCCGAAGATGAGGTTACTCTCAAGAACCTCGAGCAGAACGGCTATACCTTCTTCTCGGGTGAGCTGACCGTCAGCCGCAAGTTCAACCTCGACAGCACCGACTATAAGCTTGCGTTCGTCAAGAACGGAGTCAACGCGGTTCGCATCAAGGTAAACGGCAAGCAGCTTGATACTGTAATGTGGGCACCCTATGAGGTCGACCTCTCCGAATACCTCACGGTCGGCGAGAACACCGTCGAGCTGACGCTGGTCAATAACCTGCGTAACCTCCTCGGTCCGCACCACCATGCCGCAGGCGAGCTCCTCGCGGTCGCTCCCGCACACTTCTATAAGGAGCGCTGCATCTGGAACGGCTTCCAGACAGGCTACTATACCGATAAGTATAGCTTCGTCAATACGGGATTGATTTAAGTTGATATAATTTGCGGGGTAAGGAAACCGTTTTTGAAAAATCGGTTTCCTTCCCCCGCACCCCCTTCCTTCCAAAAAACTTTTAAAAAGGGAAAAGGAAACAATATTGATAAAAACACCGCCGAGTTCTTTTGAACGCGGCGGTAATTTTATTTCTTTGGAATATAGGTGTAACAAAATCAGGCGCAGGTGACAACCTGCGCCTATATCAACTAACGCCAATTTTATATTTGTAATATTTGTACTGTAGCTGAAACAATAGACTGTTGTTCTGACTTTTATCATCGTTTCTACCGATGTTGCGAACGCACTATTGTTGCTCACGTGAAATTATTGTGTGTTGGCGTTGATGATACCTATATTATGGTGAATCTGTTTCTCCTGTCCTAAATATTTTGTTCTTAAAATTCGGCAAGATTAAAGATTTTCTTGTCTTTTCTTTTTGCGTGCTTATATGTCGTGTATGCACCGCCCCAATCGTGCGAAACGTAAGCCACAACATAATCAGCTTTTTCTACCATATATTTGTTACGGTATGTAATCGCATACCGTTTGGGTTTATCCTCAATTTCAGGATAGAGAATAGAATCATACTTTGTTTCTTGATATTGTAATTGATTGCGTTGGTAAGCGATCGTTAGGTAAGGAGTAACGAACACAAGAGATACGTTGGGATGCGTTTTTTGATATTTCTTGCAACAATCGTATGCAAAATTATCAAATTCGCCGTAACCGCCTAAATACATTTCAGCGTATTGATCTCCTATTTCTTTTTCTAAAAAAGTAAGCAATTTTTGCTCGTATCCACTTGATTTCGGAAATCGAGTGTGTCCGCAAAACGTCACAATCATATTTCAATTCTCCTTTAGGTAGGTGTGCCTACATATTTTACCACGCTTTTTTAAAAAAGTCAATATGTGTAGGTACACCTTCTTATAATTTTTGCTTTTTCTTGATAGAATATATGTGTAGGTGAATCTACAGAGTCCAATCTTCTTATCAAGGGGGCGATCAACTTGACAGTCAATGACGCTGTTGCAAAGCGTATTTCCAAGTTGTTGCGTGAAAAAGGAATGTCCCAATACCGCTTAGAGCAGGAATCGGGAATACAACATGGAAGTATGCAATGCATTATGAACGGACGAAACAAAACGGTAACTTTGAGTACCGTAATTATGCTTGCGAGAGGTTTCGATATGCCTCTTACAGAGTTTTTAGATGACGAGATTTTTCGTTCGGAAAATTTAGAAGTAGAACAGTAAAAGCCGCCTGGTGTAAGGCGGCTTTTGTCTATATTAAAGGATTGTGATGTTCTTTTCAATACTATATTAATTTTATTTTCACGTTATCACAGTTTTTCTCATTTGTAAATCCCAAAGTCAAAAAAACTCCCGTTTGTCGTATCAACAAACGGGAGTTTTTTGTTATTGTCCGCAATAGCGAGGAAAAGCAGCGGAATTTTTATTTCTCCTCAACAAACTGCTTATATTGAGAAAGCTGAGCGATCTCCTGAGCCTTAAGGCGCTCAAGCACCGCCATCTTTTCGATCATAAGCTTAACGATCTTTTCAAGCGGGGAATCGGGGGAGTAGTCCGCCACGCAAACGTAGTTGATTCGGGCATCCTCTACGAGTGGCTTGACACTCTCGTCGTGACCGTATGCATACAGCGCGATCGACTTGCCGCCGCGCTCCTTGACCAGCTTCATACAGGGAATATCGGTCATTCCGTCGCCGATGTATATCATATTGTGGTACGCTATGCGGCGCAGACTCTCGTCCTGCAGGCGATTGAGATTATAATCGTCGGTCACGTCGAGGATTCCCTTGGAAATGCGGTAAATGTACTGCGTTTTGAGCGTATAGTTGATAGCGAGCGCAGGCCAGGTAGCCTCGCCGTTCTCGTCGTACATATATTTGCAGGCGTAAATGCGCTTGAAATACTTTGCGATCGGTGTGCCCTGAATGATCTCATAAGTACCCGACGAAATGATATAATGCTCGATCTTGACTCCCAAGGACTCGCCGTAAGCGTTGATCCTGTCAAACCAGGTGAGCACCCCGTCGAAAAGCTCAACGTTTGCTCCGCATTTTTTCAGATATTCCTCGGTCAGAGGAATACCGTGCTTTTTGCATTGTCTGATCATAACGAGCATATAGGAAAGTATCTTTTCTACCTCGTATTTGGACGTGATCTCGGCGGCCTCGCCCCAAAATTCGTCCGACGTCATGCCAAGATTTTTGATAAAATCATATTCCTGCATGTCGGTGGTGCAGAGCGTTTTGTCAAAATCGTAAAGAATTCCGATAGTGGTCTGCGACATAGCAAATCCTCCCGTATAGGCGTAATTCGATGAATTTGTGCCTCATCATATTTATTGTAACATAAAAAACGCCGAAAATCAATACGGAAGAAAATTTTTTGTTTGATATGTCGTTTAATATAATTTATACTTCAAGCGGAGATTATCTGCGATCATCGCAATAAATTCCGAATTTGTGGGCTTTCCTCGGTTATTCTGAATAGTATATCCAAAATAAGAATTGAGCGTATCCACGTCGCCTCTATCCCACGCGACCTCGATGGCATGTCTGATTGCCCTTTCCACGCGGCTCGTGGTGGTCTGATATTTCTTCGCGACAGAGGGGTAGAGAACCTTGGTCACCGAGTTAATGATGTCTGAGTCCTTGACGGTGAGGAGAATAGCCGTGCGCAGATACTGGTAGCCCTTAATGTGCGCGGGTACACCGATCTGATGAATAATGCGCGTGACCTGCGCTTCGATATCGGGAGTGCTGTCGTCAGAGGATTGAACGTCCGCCCCTTCGCTCTTTGAGTTGCGGTTCTTTAGCATATTTTCGGCATATTCTATGAGATTAGACTGATTGATCGGCTTGATCAGACAAAGCTCCGCACCCGACTGAAGCGCCTGCACGAAAATGTTTTGATTTGAGATGGGCGAGGTCATGATAATAACGGGCGGCTTGTCTTGTCCGTAAGAGAGAGCCTTTGCGCTGCGCACCACGCTGAGTCCGTCGACCTTAGACATCCAGATGTCGATAACGACCAGATCGGGATGAATTCGACCTATCTTCGTCAAAGCATCCTCTCCGTTGACAGCCTCCTCTATGTATCGGCAGCCTGCGTGCAAAAAACAGTCCTTTAAGAGCGCGCGTTGTGACGCATTTTCGTCCGCGATCAGTATTTTTGTTGTGTATTCCATTTTTCTGTATCCTCCGGTAAAATTAAGTTATTGATTACAGTATGATTTTACCATAAATTAGGAGAAAATGCAATATATTTCCAAAAAAATTCCAATAGTCGAAATTACCAAAAATTTCCAAAGTGATTTGTCTTATATAACGAAAAAAGAGAGTAAAAGCTAAAAGCGTGTCGAAAAAGCGTAAATCTTGTTGAAATTATAAGATCGTTATATATATTAAAAATCGCCATTTTTCAGCATTTTACAAACTTGCCGAGCCAACAAAAAGCGATACCGTAACGTCATGCATAGTTATGGTATCGCTTTCAGATATTCTATTTCATTTTTGTCAAGCCTTCGCCATTTTCCGATCTCAAGAGTGCCAAGCTTCAATTTTCCGATAGCAACTCTTTGCAACCGTTCGATCTTGACTCCGTGCGCCTCGCACATTCGCCTTATCTGACGGTTTCTACCCTCGAAAAGCTCGAATTCCGCTACCGTAACGGCGGCATCTCCGCCGACTCTGCGAACCTTGACCCTCATAGTAAGCCGACCGTCAAGGTCTATCGGCTCGCCGAGTACCTTTAATGCCTCAGCATCAAATGCACCCTTTAGCGTAACGTGGTATATTTTCGGCACGGAATGACGCGGATGCGTCAGCTTGTTGGCAAGCTCGCCGTCGTTCGTGAGAAGCAAAAGCCCGTCCGAATCCATATCAAGCCGACCGATAGGGTAGAGTCTGACACGATCTCCGCGCGTATCCTTGACGTCACGGCATAACTCGGTCACGTTTCTCCTGCCTTTTTCGTCAGCCGCGGTGCAAACGATGCCGCGCGGCTTGTTGAGCATGATGCAGATCTTTTCGTCAGCCGATGCTACAACTTTGCGACCCTTATAGATAACCTCGTCGACCTCGGGATCGATCTTTTCGCCAAGCTCGGCAATATGACCGTTGACCGTGACCCTGCCACCTCTGATCTCCTCCTCAGCGGCGCGGCGTGACATCACACCGCAATCGGTAAAATATTTAGAAAGTCTGATTTTTTCCATATCCGTATCCTTTTTTGCCCGACCGTTACCGACCGAACAGAGAAGATAATCTTTCCCAAAAATTCTTCTTATAAGTCGTCCGATCCACAGAGTAAGAGGCAATTATCGGCATCTCTGCGACGATATTGCCATCAACGGTGTAGATAAGACTGCCGACCTGCTCACCCTGACTCACGGGAGCATATATAAATGAAGGAAGCTCAACCGTGCATTCGATCTCGGGTATGTTTTTCGGCAGTGTCAGAGCGACTACGTCCTCGTTTTTTAAAATAACGTAGTCCATACCCCCGCTGATCACGGGCATTGTATACTGAAATTCACCCTCTCCGCAAAGAGTTCGCGACTCATAGAGCGAAAAGCCGTAGTCAAGCATCGTTTTGTGGTCGTTCCAATCGTCAGGTGCCGACAGAGTGACCGCGATAAGCTCTATTCCGTCGCGTTCAGCTGCGCTGACAAGACAGCGACCGCTTTGCTTTGTAAATCCCGTCTTGACGCCGATACAGCCCTCGTAGCCGTTCAACAGCTTATTGTGATTTACAAGCAGCCTCACGCTCTCGCCATCGTTCTGCGGTATCGTCCTTTTGCCAGTTGAAACGATAGCTCTGAACACCTCGTTTTGCATTGCGGCACACGCAATCTTCGCAAGCTCCGATGCCGTGGTATAGTGCTCGGGATCATCAAGACCGTGTGGGTTTGTAAAATGCGTGTTCGAAAGCCCCAGCTCACGTGCCTTCGCGTTCATCATCTCGGCAAATCCTTTGATGCTGCCTCCTACCTCTATCGCGATCGCGGCTGCGGCATCGTTTGCCGATGCAAGCAACAGAGCGTAAAGCAGGTCCTCAAGACTCAACTGCTCGCCCTCGGAAAGATATATAGACGAGCCCTCAACTCCGACTGCATCGGGCGATATAGTGACCATGGTTGATATGTCGCAATTTTCGATCGCAACGAGTGCGGTCATTATTTTTGTGGTAGAGGCCATTGGCAATCGCATATCAGCATTTTTAGCGCTTATGACTCTGCCCGTAGTCGCCTCGATAAGCACGGCGGCTTTTGCCGAAACGTCGGCTGGATAATTGACGGGGAAGGAGAGCTGCGACACCCGAGACGGAGCCTCGTGCTCGGACTTTAATACGGGCTGTGAGCAGCCCGTGAAAATAGCCAAGCATAGCAATATCGCCGTCACAGCACGGGCGGCGCTCAAAAAAAGCTTCTTTATTTTAAAAAAAGACATAAATATCCCTCCGGACAAACAGAGCTTATCTACAAGCATTATATTTGTCCGGAAAAATATTTATTCTGAAATTGAATGTAAATTCAATCGCTACTTTGGGGATCAGCCCTCTGCCTTTTCCTCGGTGTCTTCCTCGGAGTTGTCCTTTGCAAAGAGCGCCTTAACCTTTGCTATGATCTCGGGAGCGCGATCGATAAGATCGGAAAGCTGCTCAACGGGATCGGAGGGGTTCTTCACGCCTATGTTGATAAGCTCAACGGAGCCGTCCTTGGAGATGCAGAGAATACCGATAGGCTGTACCGAAATACCGGTACCGCCGCCTGCACCGAAGTTCTGGGGCTTGCCCTGCGCGCCGTTCTTGTCGTTAAAGTCCATACCGCCGGTAGCGTATCCGACCGCAACCTTGGAGATCGGGATAAGAGTGGTGCCCGAGGATGTCTCAACGGGAGTACCCATTACTGTGTCAGCGTCGATGAGATTACGGATCTCGGAAAGCGTTGCCTGTACTACGCCTTGAAGTTTGTTTTCAGATGCCATGATAAAATCCTTTCTTTATATATGTTGTTAATCTTTTATTTGACCGCGGCGATAGTCGCGGAAACGTTCAAAAATCAGTTTTTGGGGGATTGCTCTGAGCGTTACTGACAGCCTCAACCTTGCCCCCAGAGCTCTGATTTTGTGTAGCGTTGGAGGTCTGAGCAGAGGTGGCAGAGCTTGCGCTTGATTTCGGCGTTATCTTCATCCAGCCGAATAGGAACTTAAATGCGGTCTTGAAGAGTACACCGAGAAGTCCTCCGATGCTCATTGAAAAGCTCATTTTTACGTCAGCCTTGATTGAGTCGGAAAGGAAGTCGGGAGTGACCTCGATCACAGCGTTTTTCATTCCGTGAAGATTGGAGTGCTTGTCCAAAAACTTCAATACGGGCTTCATCGCGGTACATATGCCGCTGTATAGCATAGCCGTCGTTGCGGCGTCAGCCGATCCGACCGCGATCTTGATGCGCATAACTCGGAAATGGAATTTCCCCAAAAATCCCGAGAAGAAGGTTTTAAGAACTTGTAAAAACAGAGGGATCATATCGGGAACAGGTGGCAATTTTGCACGCTTTTGCGCCTTGATCGCCTTTTTCTCGGCTTTGGTCAGCTTTGCCTCTTGTTCCTTTTTCGCTTTTTTGGCGGCAGCCTTCTTTTTTGCCGCCTCGGCCTTTTTCGCGGCTTTTTTTGCCGCCTTTTGATCACGCTTGGCTATCTTTTTGAGCGTATAGTTGCGGATGTTGTATTTTTTTGGTTTCTTAGGAAGTATTCCTATTCTCACGCCAAACGCAAGGACAGACAACTTCAATTCATCAGCCATTTCAAGATCTACCCGCACGCGTATGGTGAATAAAGCCACGAATATCGCAACGATAGCAGCTAAAATTATCCAGAAAATATCCGTATCTATCACTCCTTTCCTAAAAGATCAAAAATAAGCGTTAATTACTCCTCCGTGCTTTCGACGGCTGCGGTAAGTCCCGCGGTAAATCCGACCTCCTCAACTGCCATGGCCTCGGGGGCGGGGATATCGGAGGGGGAAAGCTCGGTCTTAGGAAGATCCTCAAGCGATCTTAAACCGAAAACTCGCAAAAATTTATCGGTCGTGGTGTAAAGCATCGGGCGGCCGGGTGCATCGAGACGCGAGAGCGATTCGATAAGTCCCTTGTCGATAAGAGAGGTCATAGCGTAAGAGGAATCAACTCCGCGCACCGCGTCAACGTAAGATCTTGTAACGGGCTGATTGTAAGCGACCACTGCAAGCGCCTCCATAGTCGACGCCGAAAGATTTCCGCCTCGCTTGATTCCAAGCGCCTCGCGTATGTAGGGAAGGAACTCCTCCTTGGTTGCGAATTGGCAGGTCTCAGGGTACATCAGAAGCATGATGCCGCGTTTCGACTTTTCAGAATTGTATTCGGCGCTCATAGCCTCGATCATATTTTTTACGTCGCGGATCGAAAGACCGAGCACCTCGGAGAGCTTGGAATATTCCACGGGATGTCCCGCGGCGTAGAGTATCGCCTCGATAGCGGCGGTGATCTTTTGGGGAGAGATGCTCTCGATTTGATTTTGAACTTCTGTGCTCATCAGTCGTCTCCTGTGTTATCAAAAATCATTTGGATATCCTCAACCGACTTATCAAAGTCGGTTGAGAAGAGTTCATTTCCGTCGGCATCTTTTTCAATATCGTCGGTGTTCGTATTGATAGAGAACGACGCCTCGTCTGACAGAATCGTGCTTTCGGTGTCGCAAATAAGGATCTTTCTTATCTTGATCAGCTCAAGAACACCAAGGAAAATAGCGATCATGTCGGGAAGCGATACCGAATCGTCGAGAAGCTCGCGAAGGGTAGTTCTTTCCTTTTTTGCCATACGGTTGAGGATTCCCGTTATCTTGACCTCAACGGGAACTATCGGCGAGCTGATCATAGGTGTGAACACTGATCTTTCGAGCTTCGGACGGTTTTCATTGTAGGTTATGATTCGACGCACAGCCGCGCAAAGCGACTCGACCTCCTGATCAAGCACGAAGGATCGGTCGATCGAGATCTCGTCGGTGTCCTTTTCAAGACGGCCGCTGAAGCGGGGATAAAGAAGCGCCATTTTTTTTGCGGCTTCCTTGGCCTGCTGATATTTAAGCAGGGCATCTGCGAGGGCGGCTCTCGGGTCCTCCTCCTCGGCCTCGGGCTTGGGAAGAAGCAGCTTGGATTTGATCAGCATCAGCTCGCTCGCCATAACGATAAATTCGCTGGCAAGCTCCATATCAAGACTCTGCGCCTCCTCAATATATCCGATATATTGCTCGCAGATCACGTTTATCTGAATGTCCTCAATGGACATCTTGTTTTTCTGTATCAGTGAGAGCAGAAGATCCAAAGGACCCTCAAAGGTTTCAAGACGATAGCTTATAGCGTCCACAAAGGACCTCCTTTCTCGGCTTTAGCCAATAACCGAAGATTAAGAATAGATAGCGCCCAGCAGGGAGAATATCGGCTTTGCGATAAGATCAAAGAGCTTTTCGGCAAGCCAGGCTGCAGGAGAAAAGCCAAAGAATCTCGAGCAGAGGAATGTGACTACGAGCACACCTATGAGAATATAGCGCTCGTATTTCATTATCTGAAAATAGGTCTTCGTGGGCAAAAAGATTCCAAAGAATCTGGAGCCGTCGAACGGGGGTACGGGAATGAGATTGAAGACCATAAATATAAGGTTCATCATTCCGAACAGATAGAAGAAGTTGAGCAGTATGAACATTACGTTGAACAGCATCTCGTTCTGACTGATTTCAGCAATATTGACCGCAAAAAAGAACGAGGTTATGCAATAACCGATAACGCCGATGATGCCGAGAAGAAGATTTGTCGCAGGACCTGCGATCGCGGTGAACGCCATACCGTATTTGGGATTTTTGAAATTTCTCGCGTTGATCGGCACGGGCTTTGCCCAACCGTATCCGAAAACAAGCATCCAGATCGTGCCCATAAGGTCGAGGTGCTTGACCGGATTGAGAGTAACGCGACCGAGATTGTACGCGGTGCGGTCACCCATTTTGTAAGCTACGTATCCGTGCGCGGCTTCATGGGCGGAAAGCGCAAGGATTATAACGGGAAGCGAAAGCAAAAGAGAGATAAGAACTTCTCTGAAATTGCCGCCCGAAAGTAAGGATAAAAGCATAATATGCCTCCGGATCGTAATTTTCGATCAAAGCCTGATGTCAGCGCAGTCGGCGATGGCGCGCCAAAGCTCCTGCTTGCCCTCTCCCTTGAGTGAGGAGAAGGGAATTATAGGCGTGCCCTCGGCGATCAGATCGTCGTTCGAGATCTTTTCGATGCTTGCCGCGCGCTCGGTCTTGTTGAGCTTGTCGATCTTGGTGATAACTACGATATAGTATATCCCCGATTGATTCATCCAATCAAGCATCATCGCATCGTCCTTGGTGATTCCTGCACGGCAGTCGATGAGCTGTACCACGCCCTTTACAAGATCGATATTTTTATTTTTGGTAAAGTAACCGTCGGTCAGAGCCGCCCATTTATCGCGGTCCTCGGGCTTGCGAGCCGCAAAGCCGTATCCGGGCAGGTCGACTAAAAAGAGCTTTTTGTCCACCTCGTAGAAGTTGACCGTGATAGTCTTTCCGGGGGTAGAGGAAACGCGCGCCAGACTTTTTCTGCCGAGCAGAGTATTGATCAGCGAGCTTTTTCCTACGTTTGATCTGCCCGAAAGCGCAACCTGAGGAATGGGATCGGTCGGAAATTGCGACGCGAAGCCCGCGGTCATTCTGAGATTTACGTTTTGAGTGTTAAGTCCCATAAATTAGCCTTTCGTTAAAAGAGACACACAAGCAAAATTGCTTGATCGGTGTAATTATTTGCCTGAGCTTGCACGCTTGCGCGAGGGCGCTTTAGGTACGGCAACGTCAGACGGCGCGATAGCGATCTCGGGGATCTCCTCGGTCACGACTCTATCTACCTTCTTGCAGTCAACTCCTACGTCGACCAGTGCGTTTGCAAGCACCTCGCAAGCTCTGCGGCAGGGAATAAAGGTAACGTTTTCGCGCACGAGAGGATCAAGCTCGCCAAGATCCTTAAGATTATCCGCAGGAATGATTATCGTGCGAACGCCTGCACTGTAAGCAGCCATAGTCTTCTCACGCAGACCGCCGATCGCAAGCACGTTTCCGCGAATGGTGATCTCACCCGTCATCGAGATATCTCGACGTACGGGAATGCCAGAAAGTGCACTGACCAGCGCGGTGAGCGTGGTGATACCCGCCGAGGGACCGTCTTTGGGAACGGCTCCTTCGGGAAAATGGATATGTATATCTTTTTTTGAATAGAAATCAGGTGATATGCCGTATTTTTCGGCTATCTGACGGGTGTATGTTATCGCGGCGTGAGCCGATTCCTTCATAACGTCGCCGAGCGAGCCCGTAAGCTCAAGCTTGCCGCTTCCGTCCATAACAGCCGCCTCGACCTTAAGCAGATCGCCGCCCGACTGCGTGTATGCCATTCCGTTGACTACGCCGACCTCGTCGAGTGCACTGATCGTCTCGGAGATTATTTTCTTCGGTCCAAGGAAGGACTTGAGATCGTCAGCGTCGACGACTACTCTTGTCGCTCCACCCTCGACGATATATTTCGCCGCCTTTCTGCAGACCGAAGCAAGCTCGCGCTCGAGATTACGCACGCCCGACTCACGAGTGTAGCAATCAATGATCTCGGAGAGCGCCGCGTCGGTTATCTTAAGCGTGCGCTTGGTCAGACCGTGGCGCTTTATCTGCTTGGGAATAAGGTGATTTTTAGCGATGCCGATCTTCTGGCTCTTGGTGTAGGTGTGCAGCTCGATTATCTCCATACGGTCGATAAGCGGGCGCGGCACGGTGTCGAGCGTGTTGGCTGTCGCGATGAATATGCAGTCAGAGAGATCGAAGGGGAGCTCCACGAAATGATCTCTGAAGAACTTGTTTTGCTCGGGATCGAGTACCTCGAGCATCGCGCTCGCAGGGTCGCCTCTGCCGTCGTTTGCCATTTTATCTATCTCGTCAAGCAAGATCAAGGGATTTTTGACTCCAACCTGCGAAAGCGCGGCGATAATACGTCCGGGCATAGCTCCGACGTAGGTCTTTCTGTGACCGCGAATGTCGGCTTCGTCGCGGACTCCGCCGAGAGAAACGCGTACGTATTCGCGCTTCATAGCTCTCGCCAAGGACGATGCGATAGAGGTCTTTCCGACTCCGGGAGGACCGTAAAGACAGATGATCTGTCCCTTAAGCTCGGGATTGAGCTGCTTTACAGCAAGATATTCGAGAAGTCGTTCCTTGACGTCCTCAAGACCCTCGTGGTCTGCGTCGAGTATCTTTTTCGCCGCCTTGATATCGGTTCTGTCCTTGGTCGTCTTTTTCCAAGGCAGCTCAAGGCACACGTCGAGATAGTTGGCGATGACTGTCGCCTCGGCAGAACCGAAGGGAGAACGAGCTAATCTATCGTTTTCCTTGAGCAGCTTCTTCTGAACCTCCTCGGGCAGACCTGCGGACATTATTTTATTGTAATATTCCTCGGTGTCGGAAATACCGTCGCCAAGCTCCTCCTGGATCGACTTCATCTCCTCGCGCAGATAGTATTCGCGCTGACCGCGGTTAATGCGCTCGCGGGTCTTTTTATGAAGCTCGGATTCGAGCTGAAGCACGTCAAGCTCGTCCTCTGCGATAGCGAGAACGGTCTCAATGCGGCGATAGGGCTCGAACACGCCGAGCACCTCGAGCTTATCCTCGAATTTTATAAAAAGGTTGGACGCGATAACGTCGGCTAACAGCGCAGGGTTTTTGATAGACTTAAAGGTAGGCAGAATGCTCTCCGCGGGGGGAGGGAGCAGCTTTGCTATCTGTGTTGCCGCGTCTGTGAGGCGGCGAGTATAGGCTTGATTTTTAATGCCGGGGCCGTCGGGCATGGCGACGGTTTTGCAGATCACCTCTGCGGTGTTGAACTTGCCGGTGCGACGGTAGGACGTCAGAGTTGCGCGCGACATTCCCTCGGCGATACAGCGCAGGGTCTTTTCTCCTGCGTTTATGAGCTGCTTGATCTTGATGACAGTGCCGACCTCAAAGAGCCTGGGCTCCTCGCCCTCCTCGGAAACGATCGGGATAGCAAGCGCGTATTTCGATCCCTCGAATGCTTCGCGAAGCGCCTCGCAGGAATCGAAGCTGTTTTCACTGACCTCAAGATTTATTATTTCTCCCGGGAACGCGACCGTAGAGGTCAGCGCGACCAAGGGGAGAGAAAGATTCTGTGCTTTGACTGTATATTGTGACATTTTAATCTCCATTCCGCCGCATACGGGAACCCCAAAAGTTCACATAATTCACTTCGGGAAACCCCGTGGCGGCACAAATAGTAATCGATGAATTTTGCCGATGAGGCAAAATTCCTGCGTGAAAAAGATTAGTTCACTATTAGATGGAAGCAACTTTCACGCTAGACCTCGTAATATATTTTTAAGTGCCGAAATCTCCGCTTGCGAGGAAAAGACGGCCGCAATGGTATAATTATCTCATTATATCCTTCATTATAACATAAAAAACTCAAAAAAGCCATACGTTTCAAAGAATTTTTACAATTTAATTATATGTTTAACAAAAACGCGGTATCCCGACCGATCGGCAAGCTTAAATGGGCAAGCACACTACGACATAGGCGATATGTAAAAATAGCCAAAAAGGACTACGACAAAAAGCCCGAAATTCTCACACTTATGCTTTTTAACGAAAAATTCGACGAAAAATCGTACAAAATGGCTATTTACAAATCGGGCGAAAGAGTGTATAATAAGAGTCCCGAGTAAAGTGTTGGATCCGCGCCGACGCTTTATTTATCCTGCACAACCGTGCATGTTTTCTGCGAAATATCAATCTTATGATATCCTTGACGCAATGAAAACGCAGGTTGTGCTTTCTTTTTTGCAAAAAAGAGCACTAAGATGCACCTGATCTTGTGAGCACTTCTTGTCTTTGGGAAAGAAATGACAAAACAAGAAGTTCCGTCCTCAATTTACATAAACATTACGTTTCTCATACGCAACCGTGGTGGTTGCGTTTTTTTATTTGCGGTATAATAATAGTGCAAAACACGAAAAGGAGATTTTGAACATGAAAAAGATTTTTGCACTCATACTTACATCCGCACTCACACTCTGCACCCTCGGAACGCTCACCTCTTGCGGTGGCGGGGAGTTCGATGAGAACAAGAACATAAGCGTTGTCACACGTGAGGACGGCAGCGGAACCAAATCCGCATTTATGGAGATCATCGGTCTCAAGGGCAAAGCTGACGTTTCCGGCGTTATCATCGGCGCGAACACCGCAGCGGTCCTCAACGAAGTAAAGGGTAACCCCCTTGCAATCGGCTACGACAGCCTTGGCTACGTTACCGATGAAGTAAAGATGCTCAAGGTTGACGGCGTTGCAGCAACCGTAGAAAACGTTAAGAACGGCACATACAAGATTTCCCGTCCTCTTAACGTCGTATATCAGGAAAGCAAGGTTGCAAGCCAAGTAAATACCGCGTTCCTCACCTTCCTCCAGAGCTCTGATGCGCAGAAGATCATCTCGGATAACGGA
>JAFQPM010000020.1 GCA_017411745.1 Clostridia bacterium
CTTCACGGATGGTGATTTGGTTTTCCATTTTGTTTCCTCCAAAATTTTATTCGGAGGGTTAGGAAGCGTGAACCCTCCATACACGACTCATTTTCATAAAAAACCACCCTTTCTGTTTCATATTTGTATTCAAAACACTTGTGGAAGTGTTGATACATCAATTTGATAGTTATAATTTAAGTACCGCATCAAGGCAGAGAGTCAGCGCATATTCGTATGCGTTGCCGCCCCAATTTCGCTCGTCGTATTTATCCACGTCGGCAAGGCTGTCTGCGGTATAGAGTATCATCCCCCAAGTCGCACCTCTGAAAGCGGCACAGGCTGCAAGAGCCGAACACTCCATTTCAACGACGGAGCAACCTTCGCTCTTTCGGTATGCGACCTTTTCCTTTGTTTCACGGAAGAATCCATCCGTTGACCAAGTGATGACCTCTTGATATTTCATTCCGTGTTCAAGCACGGTTTCCTCGATTGCTTTCCTCGATCTTTCACTGATCTCCATAAATCGTGAAGGGGGAGCGTAGTGATAGGATGTACCTTCGTCACGCAGAGCCTTGTTCGGCACAAGGAATGTGCTTTCGGGGAACTTTTCAAGCGCACCGCAAGAACCGGCAGAGATAATCTCACGCACACCGTAGCCGATCAGCCAATCAAGTATCTGCGCCGCAGGTGCAGCTCCTACGGGAGCTTGGCAAAGCACGACTTCTTCGCCCTTGTATTTTGTTATGTAGATCGGGTAAAGCTTCGTTGCGCTGACGAACTCAGACACCTTCCGTGTTCCTGTCTTACTTGCGTATTCTTCAATATACTCACCGAGGAAAGCGAACACACACTTCTTCGGGAGCTTCAAATCTATATTTTCGTGTGTGGGGTTGATAACCGCCGTTTGCTCGGTGTCAAACTCCAATATCGGTATTTCGTTTTTAATAATGCTCATCTTTTCTCCAATTCAAAATGAAAATGGATTTGCTACATTCTCTGCGCCAAAAACTTTTACCGCCATTCGATACATTGCTCTTGCGTGGATTCGGTCGTGCCAAATGAAGCGGCGGAGAACCTTGCGGAGCGACCAATCCTCCCCGTAGCTGCCTTCGACAACCGAGTTATTGAGATAATCGGGTTTAGTCTCCAAAATTTCAAATCCTCGTTTGCGGCATTCGTATATGTTTCCGTTGTTATCGGCATCAACTTCAATTTCCGCAAAATAATACTCGTTTATGTTCTTGGTATGCGTGTACATCTCGTCTGCCGAGCGAGGAACATTACCGTAAAATGTCTTGCGTTCTGCTATTGCAGTAGCACTCTTGTCAGGGATAGATTCATACAAGGCAAGAAAATCCTTTGCGGACTTCAATGCAAGTGCTTTCAATTTTTCATATTCATCAGCCGTAAGCGGTGCTTTTTCGCTTTCAAAAAGCACATTTGAATCGGCATCCTTAATAGCAAGATCTGAGTCTTTTTCTCCAACGATCACAATTTCTATGTTATCTGAGGTATCCCCGCCTAACCATTTGAGATAAGCAACAATCTCTTGTGGCATTTTTGCCTTTGCAATTTCAAGGCTTTCGCCACGGGTATATGCACCGATATAATCTGTCGCATATAGCAAAGTGTCATTGCCGTTGTGTTCCCATACACAGTTTATAATCATAATCATCACTCCTTATAAACAAAGTGCACTATCTCGTTAGGTGTATTCACGATGTATTCTTTTGCCTGCGGCGGATAGATATTTTTGTTCGGTACATCTTCAAGCGGTATCCAACACATATCAAGCTCTATACGCTCGTTGCCGAGCTCGTCGAGTGCCTTGAAGTTTCTGTCAAGCGGTATCTGTGTTTCATCTTTTAAGGAAACCAAATAATACAGGTTTATCTGCTGACAGGGGCGAGTACCCCACGGAAAGAAATTCTCGTTTACCATAAAGAGTCTTTCAACCTTGATGTCAGCGCCGATTTCTTCCTTAAATTCTCTCACGATCGTTTCTGCGGTCGTTTCTCCAAATGCAACGTGGCCGCCGATAAAGGCGTAGCCGTCCTCACCGACAAGCTTTTGCATAAGCACCTTGCCATTGTGGATCAGAAGTCCGCCGACACGGTACGAAAAAACGTAATCGTCTGTTTTGAAAAGTATATCTGACATTTTTACCTCCGTATAAGAATCCCTTTCATAAACTCGGTTTTGTTATGGAACTCGTAAACGATGTTCATTTCCTCCTCGGTGCAGCCGACGAGAAGCTTGATCTCGGAGTCTTTTTTCATAAGGTCGACGATGCAAATTATCGCGCCGACGGTGTTGCTTGGCAGGGAGCCCCTCCACACGTCGATGCCGCCACCGTCCATTGACGAGGTGTTTTCTATATAGCCGTAGTCGATATCGTACTTAACCTCGGGGAATCTCGGGTGGGTGCTGCCTTTCGGGCGATCGATGATTATTTTTCCCGAGGAGACGAGTGTGTCTATGGCTTGCCAAAAGCTCTCGTTATAGGTTTCAAGCATTGTATGATCCTCCGTCAGAGTGTTATCCAAAATCTTTTAAGATCTACATTGTCATTAGGGTCGTGTGCCGTGGATTCGTAAACACCGCCGTTGGCGAGGATGGTCTTTTCGCTACCGATATTGCCGTCCAGACAGGTGATCAGCACCTTCTCCAGCCCAAGCTCGCGGCAGAAAGGGAGTGCCATTTTGAGCATTTCTTTTGCATATCCCTTGCGTCTTTCGCTCGGTCTTACGGAATAACCGATATGACCTGCGTATTTTTCAAGAAAATCATTAAACCGATGTCTGACTTGAATCATTCCGACAAGTCTGTTGTCGCTCTTGCGTATGAAAAGAAATTGCGTTGCCGGAACTAAATGGGCAGAAACCTCTTTGGTGGATTCGTACTCCTTACACAATTTCAAATATTCGTGAGGATCCTCGATTTTGCGAAGCGGACCCGTGCCGTCCATAGAGTCGCCTGCATCGAGAAATTCCTGTCTGTACTCTGCGATCTGATTTGCATACTCGCCCGTTGGGCGTGTTAAAATGAATTCTTCCATACCAAGCGCTTTTGTCATAAACTCGACAAGCCTTTGGCGATATTCGCCGAGCATGATGTTTTCGCTCGTGGTGTCGTATTTATTGTCGCTTTTGTCGGTAAAATAATTCATCGTGTTGCGATTTATCGAGATCGAGTCAAGCGGCCAGCCGGGATTGCGCTCGGGTGTGGACTTGTCCACCATATAAAAGGCGCTTGCGCGAGTTGCCTCGCTATTCTCCATATAGGTGGATATTGTGCCGCAATTATATATCGCGATGCCGTCGAGATAATTGGCGAGGACTTTTCCACCGAGCGAGGCGACGAGATTTGAATAATACTCGATCATTTCCTCGTCGTCAAGCCGCTTGCCCTCGGGGGCTCTTACGTTCAGCCCGGGCTGGCGCGGGTCGTCGAGAGGCAGGGAATCGAGATAGAGTCCCGAGTCGTTGCAGACGACTTTATCAAAATATTTGCCGTAAAACGCTGCCTTGATGGCGGCGTTTTCCTCGGGAGTCTTGCCGGTTTCCTCGGGCTCGGCATTGATCCCAAGGTCGCGCAGACTGAAAAATTCTATACCGTGACCCGACAAAAGCTCTTCAAAGCGGCGGAGCTTTGAGGGGTTGGTGGTTCCTATAAGTACTTTCATTTATTCTCCGTTTTATAGCCTGAGTTGAGGCTGATTTTGCTTAAATGGTCAGATGCCTTTGCTAAATATTTGGCGTAAAGCTCCATATCGGCATCCTCATATTTGTTGCCGAGCATTATCCATTCGCAATATTCATAGAATAGAAAAAGGGATATTGCACTGTCGTATTCCTCTCGGGGAATCCCCTTGTCTGACAAGAGATTTTCGTAATAATAGTCTATGGCGAACGCCTTGTCATCGTCGCGCATAAAGAACAGCGCGCCGTCCTTTTCCTCGGTATGAGCAAGCAGACGAGCAAGGGAAGTTGGATATGGCAGTATGCCTGCAAATTCCCAATCGATGAGCATGGCGCCGCGGTCATTTACGAGTACGTTGAATGGCAGAAGATCGTCGTGACAGAGTGTTTTCGGTAATGATTTATATAGTGACAGATAATCGGAATATGCAGATTCAAGACGGCTGTCGTTTAGAAATTTGCCGCGCTCAATTCTTCTCTCGAGGCTTTTTTCAAAGGAATATCCCGCGTTGAAAAGAGAATTGTTGTTCCAAAATTTGTTTTGCAAATATATCAGGGCATCGAGTGCTTTTTTTAGGGATTGTCGGTCACAAGAGCAGAGATCTGCTCCGTCGAAAAACTCGGTTATGAAATAATTATCACCATCAACGTTTACACTTTCGATAAAGCGTGGAGCGCTGATCCCGTCCAAAAACGAGGAATAGACCTCTATTTCGTAGTTTTTTGCCTTCTTCAGCACGTATTTTTGGCTTTTTGTTTTTATCGACCAGACCTCGTAATCCTCTCCGTCCTCAACGCTTTTGAAGGGGGAGATGTCGATTATTTGATCGGGGTGCAGGATTACGAGCTTGGAAATTATGTGTTTAAGATCGGTCATATGCCGTCGCCGCGCTCCTTTCTTGGTATTGAACATATTTTACCACAATGTTGTTACAAAGTCAACAACTCTGACCGTTATCATGCTAAACCAAAGGTTTACCCATTGACAAACTTTATAAAAGGTTGTATAATTTTTATAGAATCTGTGAGGTTTGTCTTTATGGAAAGAGAATTTTTGAAAAACAAGGTTGGGGAGCTGGTCGCGCTTTGCAAAAATGCAATCGAGGGCGGCTTTTCGGTCGTGGTGACGGGTCACGATATGCCCGACTGCGACAGTATTATTTCGGCGGTGATGCTTCGAGAGTTGCTTTCAAGGCTTGGCGTTGCTTCGGCGGTAAAATTCGGCACTTATCCCGACGGTGTGACGCTTCGAGATATGAAAAAGCTCGGGATCGCTGACGGAATCAGCTTTGACGGCTTTGACGACAATGATATGATTGTCTTGGTCGATCACCACGTGACCTTTTACGAAAACAAGGTCATTGGCTGTGTTGATCATCACACTACTCCGCCCGAGGCGAATTTTGACTTCAATTTAGTGGTCAAGGCGTCGTCGTGCGGTCGGGTGATCTACGATATGGCGGTCGCCTGCGGTGTAGCGGACGATTTTATGGAGAAAATGGCGATATACAGCGTTTATCTTGACACGCAGTCCTGCCGCAGCCCGAAATTTGACAAGAATGATCTGCCGTGGCTTGCCGATGGAATCGCAAGGCTCGGACTTGACGAGGACGAGCTTACGCAAATGGGCTTTTGCCTCAATTCGCTTGACGAGGATGCCGAGGTTCTTGCTACGTATGCTTACAAGAGATACGAGTTTGGCGGTCGGGTCGGCGCATCCTCCTGTATTCAGATCGACGGCGAGCAGGGCGGTTGGACCGAAAAAACCGACGAGATCGTTGA
Organism: Clostridia bacterium; assembly: GCA_017411745.1. Classification (GTDB taxonomy): domain Bacteria; phylum Bacillota; class Clostridia; order Oscillospirales; family CAG-272; genus SVTX01. The sequence continues at coordinate 5,466 of JAFQPM010000020.1, forward strand.
GTGCCTTAAGCGAAAAATGATGCTTGACGGTGCGTTTATCTGGGTGCTTGTGGTCAATAAGCCGAAGATCTCTCGCTCCGACCTCTATTTTATCCGCGAGAATGGAGTCGAAGTCGTCTGCCTTGACCGTCTCGCGTCGCGATCCCGTGACGTCGTTCCCGTGGTCATGCGCGAATCGCAGAGCAATATTTGAAAAACTTTTGAAAAGCTATTGACAAAAGTGCTTTTATCTAATATAATATTAATGTTGTTTTTAAATGCGTTGATGAGGACAGAGAATCGTTTTGTCTTGACAGAGAGCCGCCGTGGGTTTCCCGTGGTGCGAGGCGGCAGACAAGCCCCTTCTTACTCACCTCGGAGCAGTCCTTCCGAATTCACAGTAGGTTGGAACGGTCAGCCGCCGTTATCGGTCAGAGTGGCGTCATTAGACGCAATTTGAGTGGTACCGCGGAGAGTTTACGCCTTCGTCTCAATTTTGAGACGAAGGCGTTTTTTTGTTGGGAGAGAGCAGGGGAAGCCTTTTGAAAAAGGCTCCCCCTGCACCCCCGCGAAAACTTCCACAAGGATAGATAAAAAACAGACGGCTTAGGTTTTAAAACGGTGAGATTTAAGGTTACGGCCGCGGATCTCGCCACCTTAACGATACACAAGCGGACAGCAGGCTGAAATTTGCTCGCAAATTTCAGCGTCACCCCACCCTGATTAGAACCCAAGGGGTGAAGTTTTTTGGCTCCACCTTTTTTACAAAAAAGGTGGAAAATCCGTCACACAAACTAACTTTTATACATAATTACATGCCGCCACCACGGCAGAAAGGAAATATAAATGAAATACGATCATTTGTCAGTTGAAAAGAAATGGCAGGAATATTGGAAGAAGAACGAGACGTTCAAGACTGACGTTTGGGATTTTTCCAAGCCTAAATTTTATGCGCTCGACATGTTCCCCTATCCTTCGGGAGTAGGTCTGCACGCGGGACATCCCGAGGGCTACACGGCGACCGACATCGTTTCGAGAATGAAGAGAATGCAGGGCTACAACGTGCTGCACCCGATGGGCTACGACTCGTTCGGTCTTCCTGCGGAGCAGTATGCGGTCACGACGGGAAATCATCCCAACGGATTTACTCAGGACAATATCAAGACCTTCTCGAAGCAGCTCAGTGAGCTTGGCTTTGACTACGACTGGAGCAAGATGATAGCTACCAGCGATCCCGAGTTCTACAAGTGGACTCAGTGGATATTCAAGCAGCTTTATCTCGACGGCTATGCACAGTACATCGATATGCCTGTTAACTGGTGCGAGGAGCTTGGCACGGTGCTCTCGAACGACGAAGTCATCGACGGCAAGAGCGAGCGAGGCGGATATCCCGTAGTCAGAAAGAACATGAAGCAGTGGGTCATCAATCAGCCTGCGTTTGCAGAGGAGCTGCTTGAGGGTCTTGACGAGATCGATTGGCCCGAATCCACCAAGCTTATGCAGAAGAACTGGATAGGAAAGTCGACGGGTGTTGAGGTCAAGTTCAACATTGTCGGCGGCGGAGAATTTTCCATATTCACCACCTGTATCGAGACTATTTACGGTATCACGTTTATGGTCCTTGCTCCCGACGGCGAGATCGTAAAGCAGCTTATGCCGAGAATCGAGAACAAGGATGAGGTTCAGGCATATATCAACGAGACGCTCAAAAAGAACGATATGGACAGAACCGAGCTCAACAAGACCAAGTCCGGCTGTGAGCTTAAGGGCGTGACCTGTATCAACCCCGTAAACGGCAAGGAAGTCAGAATGTTTATCGGTGACTTCGTGCTTGCAAGCTACGGCACGGGTGCGGTCATGGCGGTTCCTTCTCACGATCAGAGAGACTTTGAGTACGCTATCGCGCACAATATCGATATGATCCAGGTAATCGACGGCGACGAAAAGCTCGGTCACGTTGACGTGTCCGAAAAGGCGTTTGAAAAGCAGGATTATCTCGGCAAGGGATACAGACTCGTTAATTCCGAGGAGTTTACCGGTCTTACCGTTGAGGAGGCAAAGGAAGCGATCACCTCGAAGCTTGAGGGACTTGGAGTTGCCAAGAGAACCGTCAACTATCACTTCAGAGAGTGGATATTCGCAAGACAGCGCTACTGGGGCGAGCCCGTTCCCGTGGTTCACGGCGAGGACGGAGCGATCCACGTGCTCGATGACGAGGAGCTTCCCTTGATCCTTCCCGAGCTTGAAAATTACAAGGGAGTTAACGGCAAGGCGCCTCTTGAAAACGCGACCGAGTGGAAGCAATACGACAAAAACGGCGTCAAGGGTCTCCGCGAGACCTCGACGATGCCCGGCTCGGCAGGCTCGAGCTGGTACTTCCTGCGCTACATTGATCCCCATAACAACGACGAGTTTGCAAATCAGGAGCTGCTCAAGCACTGGATGCCCGTTGACCTTTATATCGGCGGACCCGAGCATGCGGTCGGTCACCTTATGTACTCGAGAATCTGGAACAGATATCTTTACAATAAGGGTCTTGCGCCCACCAAGGAACCCTTCCAGAAGCTCGTTCACCAGGGAATGATCCTCGGTGCTAACGGCATCAAGATGGGTAAGCGTTTCCCCGAGTTTGTCGTCAATCCCAGCGACGTAGTGCGTGAATACGGTGCGGATACTCTCCGTCTTTACGAGATGTTTATGGGTCCGCTTGAGGTCTCGAAGCCTTGGAGCGACGCGGGCGTTGAGGGTGCGAAGCGCTTCCTCAATCGCGTTTGGGCGTTCTTTACCGAGCCTGAAAACGTAGTCGATGGCGACGTTCCCGCGCTTGAAAAGATCTACCACAAGAGCGTAAAGAAGATAACCGACGATTTCGAGAAGCTAGCGTTCAATACCGCGATCTCGCAGATGATGATATTCGTTAATGCGGTATATAAGGAGGGTAAGTGCCCCAAGGCTTACGCCGAGGGACTTATCAAGATGCTCTCCTGCATCTGTCCTCATATCTGCGAGGAGATCTGGTCGATCCTCGGTCACACCGACACCATCGCTTACGAGAGCTGGCCTACCTACGACGAGGCAAAGACCGCCGATGATACCGTTGAGGTCATCGTTCAGGTGAACGGAAAGCTCAAGGGCAAGATCTCGGTTCCCGTTGATACGGACAAGGACGAGGCGCTCGCGCTCGCAAAGGCTGACGAAAAGGTCGCGTATGCGCTCGAGGGCAAGACCGTGGTCAAGGAGATCGTTATTCCTAATAAGATCATCAACATCGTTGTTAAATAAGGCAGGGTTAGCTATGAAGGTCACTTTTCTCGGAGATTCGATTCGTTTTGGGGTGGGTGAGCAGATATCGGGCTACGGAAAGAGAGCCGCCGAGCTGCTCGGTCCCGATTTTGAGGTCTTTCAGCCCGACGACAACTGCCGTTTCGCAAAATACACGCTCCGTATGCTGTTTGACTACGCAAGTGTTATTCGCGAGAGCCGCATCGTTCATTTTAATTGCGGTCATTGGGATCTTTGCGAGATATTCGGTGACGGAACATTCTCGACCGAGGAGGAGTACGTTGATAATCTCGTTCGCATCGCGAGGATTTTGAAATCTTTTTGCGACGTTGTGATCTTTGCGACGACCACCCCCGTGCTCGATGCCAATCCGTATAATAGAAATTGCGTGATCGAGCGTTTCAACGAGATCGCCGTGGCGGCGCTTGAGAAGGAGGGCGTTATTATCAACGATCTTCACGCTCTGCTCGCAGACGATAAGGAAAGATACATCCTCGCGTCAGACAACATACATCTGACGAGTGAGGGAGTTGAGGTCTGCGCCCGTGCGGTTGCAAATATCGTCGCCGCCGAGGCTGAAAAGCTTGCTTGACGGAATTTTTTCTCAAAAAATCGAAAAAATTTGCTCAATCAATATTGACAAACAGGAAAATATGGTGTATAATAGTCAAGTATCTGTGAGAAAAATTGCTCACTGAACCTGTTTAAAAGCGAGGGGAGGGAAAATAGATGGCAGAAATCAAAGTAAAGGACGGCGAGTCTCTTGACAGTGCGCTCCGTCGTTTCAAGCGTCAGTGTGCTCGTTCGGGAATCCTTACCGAGCTTCGTAAGAGAGAGCACTACGAGAAGCCCAGCGTAAAGCGTAAGAAGAAGTCTGAGGCTGCACGCAAGAGAAAGTATAAATAATTTCTTTGGCTGAATAAGAGCAGGCGGCAAAAAATCCGCCTGCTTCTTGCTATTCAGATGAATAAGAAATAATAATTTCGACAAATTTGACTATTTTCCTTGACAACTTAATTTAAAAAGTATATAATTCTAATAGTGGCTTGTTAAAGCCCTGCAAAAAAAATTAAAAGAGGTGCTTTTATGAAAGATTTTATCAAAGCTATTGACAATCTTCCTTGGATCGTTAAACTTATTCTGTGTATCCCTGTCCTTGACATCGTTTGGACTATTTACCGCCTTGTAAAAAGTATTGATGCTCAGAATACTCTCGGAATTGTTGTATCCATTATTCTGTTCTTCTTTGCTCCGTTTGTATGGCTCATCGACCTTATTTGCGTTATAGTGAATAAGAAGGTTTGGTGGTTCTGCTAATTCGAGTACATACGCTTTGACAGATCAATAGTAGAAAAACGGTTTTGTGCGAAAACGCACAAAACCGATTTTCTTTATAGGTTTATTTTTGAACTTGTTTTTTTCCGAAAAGATTTACGATGCTTGAGTTGACGATAAAGGCGCAAGCCTTTTTGTCCGAATGCTTTTCAAACGTGCCGTAGATGAGCTTCGCGAGGAAATATGCGATAGTTCCCGCGATCGCGCCGATGATTATGCCGCCGAGGATATCAGAGGGGTAGTGAACCATAAGGTAATTGCGGCTTGCGCCCATCACGAGAACGTAGAGCGCGCCGACAGGGAAGAGCCACTTGTGCTTTTTGCCGAGCGTGAGGCAAAGCGCGGTCATACCCGTCATTGCGGCGGTGGTGTGTCCCGAGGGGAAGGAATATTCGCTTTGTACGTGCGAGCCGACGTATTGCCACCATTCTACGAAGTCGTTGACGTAGGGACGGGGGCGCGCGACGAGATTTTTGATCGCTACGTTGGTGAATAAAGCTCCCACACCGACTGCAAGCAAAATTGCGATGCCTGCTTTTCTCGTTTTTTTGAAAAGTAAAAGGATCGCGGCAAGCACGAAGCAAGCCAGCGCTCCGTCGCCGATGACGTCGAAAAATTTTGAAATGGGGTTAAGTATCGGGTCGGCTATCGTGGCAAGATAGTGATAAAAGCCAAGAATGGCGCGGTCGAATCCGGCAAAGGTTGAATTCAGCCACTGCGCAGCTGGTGTCATATACTTGTTCTCCTTATTATTTATTGAATAACAGAGTAATTATACCATGAAAGCAAGAATGTGTCAATAATCTTTGTTCGAAATTGTCGTCATTTATTTTGTGATTTTTAAAAAAAGGTATTGACAAAACGAAAGTTTGTGGTATAATAGATTGGTAAGCCAATTTAAACGGATGGCTTGCGCGGGCGGATTGCCCGTTTGAATACTTTGGAGAAGTACTCAAGAGGCCGAAGAGGCGCCCCTGCTAAGGGTGTAGGTCGGATTTAACCGGCGCGAGAGTTCAAATCTCTCCTTCTCCGCCAAAAAATATAGCCACCCAATCAGGTGGCTATATTTTTTGTCTTCGAATGAAAGATTTGAACTTGAGCGACGGGAACCGGCAAGAGAGGGAGAAAAATCGACCGCCGCCGGTGGCGGAAAAAGGGAGATTTTTCGAGTGGCAGTCTCCCCGTGAGCTCAACCGAGCGATGAGCGAGGGCGGCGCGAACGGTTGGAGACAACAGTGCGACGGAACGCTTTGCGTTCCTAGAGAATCTCTCCTTCTCCGCCAACGAAAAAAGGACACCGAAGGGACACCTACCATAAAGCAGGTAGGTGTCCCTTGGCATTTTTGTTGATTGGTTTGGATGCGAGGATGAATTGTAGTAAAATCAAAATCTAATTTTGGAGAATACTACAATGAAAAAGAACCTTGAATCCCTTTATGAAATGCTCGGTGGAATTCACCGCGAGGAAAACGGACACCTTATTCCTAACGTAACCCTTCCCGAACAGACCGACTATCAGATAGGCAAGTATGGACGGATGCACCTTGACTACATCAAGCAGCACCGTCGTGGAAGGTACACAACGCTACTGACCGAAGGCAAGTTGAATGTTCGGTTGCACGAAATAGACCTCGAAGCAAACGAGATGCTTGAAAGCATCATTGCCCACCTCGCTGCCGAAAGAGGTATCGACGAGAATTTGAAAGCTCGCGATACGCTCCGTTGGGTTGCCGAGATGAACAACATCAAGTCAAGCGCGGAAGAAATCGTCTTGCGGGAGGTGGTATACGTATGATAAGTATGATAAAAGAGTTATGGCACGGAAACATCTGTCCTCAAACGGATAGTCGCAACAACTCTCCCGAAATGAAAGAGCTTATGGAGTATATGGCTCGGCATCACGATGACCTGCTCAAAACGATGACAGACGAGCAAAAGGAAATCTTTGAGAATTTCGACGATTGTTGGAGCGAATATATGAGCCTCGCAGAAGCTGCTATCTTTGAGTACGCTTTCAAACTCGGTATGCAAATTGCTATCGAAACGCTAACAGATAAATAACAGTCAATCGGGCATCGGTGAAATATCCGATGCCTTTTTGATTAAGATTTGTTCTGACCGATTGACAAACGGCGGAAAATAGTGTATAATATACTACGCGAAAGCGAATGGTAATACAATTCGCACTTGCGAATGATATAAAACACCTGTTTGAGAGGTTAAAAATGGATTATATCAGTATAGACGAAGCCGCTAAAAAATGGGGGCTTTCAAAAAGATTTGTTCAGCTTCTTTGTTCTAACGGAAGAATAGAAGGAGCAACCCGTTTGGGTAGAGCGTGGATGATACCGCACAATGCTAAAAA
>JAFQPM010000021.1 GCA_017411745.1 Clostridia bacterium
CACAAATATCTGCACCGTATGACCGAGATGGACAAGCTATATTTTGACGGACGCCACATCATCACGCCTTATATTGAGGAATTGCAGGGTAAGTTCCACGCACCGGTTAGCGGTGACATTGCCTGCGGTTCTCCCATCTATGCAGAGGAGCAGCATGACGATATGTTCCCGATCCCCACCGCTTTCATCGGAAAGGGTGAATACTTTTGGCTTCGTGCCAAGGGTGATTCGATGATCAATGCCGGAATTGACAGTGGTGATTTGGTATTGATACGCAAACAAAACACAGCCAACGAGGGAGATATTGTCGTTGCTTTGATTGATGACTCGGCTACTCTCAAAACACTTTCCTATGATCGGGCAAACCGTAAAGTGGTGTTGAAAGCCGAGAATGACGATAAGAAGAATTATCCTAATCAGATCTATGATAACATTATCATTCAAGGCGTGGCTGAACACGTTTTGAAGAAACTATGAGGTGATTTATGAATAGTGCCGATAGAATTGAGGAATTAAAAATTCGTCAACTAACTAATCAACATCTTATTCAACCTGCAGATAAAATGACGGTTATCCGCGATCTGTGTGGAGTACAGGCACAGTTTATGGTGAACGCGATGCACTCGCTCAAGATTCGTTGCAATGATTTTGACGAAAACACCATTGTCGACGGACTTGCAAAGAATTGGACGGTGCGCGGTACAGTGCATGTATTTGCCCAAAGTGATTTGCCGCTTTTCATACGTTGCAATAACGGTGAAGCTTACCGAAAAAATGAATGGGGTGGCTATACCTTTTGGAATCAGCGCGATAAATGGGCGCTCACTCCCGAACGTCAAAAATATTTTGCTGATATTATAGTGTCGGCGGTAACCGAAAGTCCATACACACGAGATGAACTCAAGGAACTTTGCCGTTCACACGGAATGGATGCGGGTGAAGAAGCTTCTATGTTCGATCAATGGGGCGGTGGTATACGCGAGTTGTGTGAACGCGGATTTATGAACTACGTGGTGCAGGAAAAAAAGGCATATATTGCCTCACCCGAATTCAAGCCCATTCCTGAGGAAGAAGCTAAATTGGAAATCGCACGTCGTTATTTTACAAATATGGGTCCCGCGACGATTCATGATGCTATGTACTACACCGGAGCAAAGCAGGCTGAAGTGAAGAATTGGCTTAATCAATTGCCCGTCGAGTCCATTGATTGTGAAGGCAAAACATATTACTACATTCCAAACGGCAAAGCCTATGACAATGAAATCCCTACCTGCATCTTTCTCGCAGGATTCGACCAGCTAATGCTCGGCTATCAAAAGAAGGAAAGTCTCTATTTGCCGCAGGAGCACTTGCGAAGCATTTTCAACCTCGCCGGAATCGTTATGCCGCCAATTCTTCTTAACGGCAAGGTGGTAGGCAAATGGAAAAAGAAAAACGCGGATTTCACATTCACATTGTTTGAAACTGTCAGCGACAAAGAGAAAAAGATTATAAGTAATACCGCAGAAAATCTTTGGGATTCTATTTCAAAGATTACATTCGAATAAAATGGAGGTAAAACTATTGGTAGAAGAAAGAACAACGCAAGCTCTCCCTATCGAGGAGATTAATCACTTGACTAAAACATTGGTAGATACAATGGCAGACGGGACACCTAAAGAGATTGCCAAAGGCTTGGAATCGCAGTTTGTTGACCGTTCCACCGAACATCTTTACCGCAAGGTTACACCTACCGATCAGAGCGGTTCAACCGAGGTATATAAATACGTAAAAGGCGAGATTGAAGGTGCCTTTATTCCCACTCGGCGCGATATGAAGCTTTCGTTCCCGCCTACGTGCTATTCGTCAAACGATCCGATCACACTTCTCTATGAATCCAACTACAAGCTAATTCAGTATTGGACGCTTGCCATCTTGGAGAATGATGACATTATGGGTGCTTTTCTTGAAGCAATGGCACAAGCAGGCGTTGATGGCAGCAATATCGACGATTTTCTCAATACCGAGTGTGCGGTATTGGCTCATCTTCAGCAAATGCCTATGATTGCGAGCATTCAGCGCAAGATGCCCGACTACGACGATTTCAACCGCTTCAAACCGAACAATTTCAGATATCTTGACGCGCAGAAAAGGATTGAACATACGATGAATGGCGAGCTTGTCACAAAAGTCTCTCTTGAAACCGACGGACCTGCTGACAAGGGTGGCAACTCAACTCCCCTTGAAATCGAGGCTCCCGATATGATTGCAGAAATTACTACCGAAGTATGTATTCAACAGAGTATGAAAGCTCTTTCCGAAAAAGAGCAAAGTATCTTGCGGTTACGCTTACAAGGAAAGAATATGACAGAGATTGCCTCTGCGCTTGGTTATCACGATGCAAGTGGTGTCAAGAAAGCAATAAAGCGTATTGGACAGAAGCTCATCGATGCAGGTGTAGTCGATGCCGAACAGTTGACGGGACGAAAGATTTCATAATTGTGTCACCAATGGAGACACAATTTCAAAAAAACAATCTCACACATTTGCAAGAAAATTTAGTATCTGTTATACTCTTGGCAGAAAGGATGTGATATCATGGCAAAAAAGCAAATAAATACTGACAGTTCCCTTCGAGCTGTAATATACGCCCGATATTCAAGTGAGAATCAGCGTGAAGAATCTATCGAAGGTCAGCTTCGTGAATGTTATGCCTTCGCACGTAAGAATGATATTTCGGTAGTCGGTGAGTATATCGACCGTGCCTTCTCTGCCAAGACAGATAAACGCCCCGATTTTCAAAAGATGATTAAAGACAGCGCAAAGCGCAACTTTGATTTGGTCATTGTTTGGAAACTCGACCGTTTTGCACGTAACCGTTACGACTCCGCAAACTATAAAGCGGTTCTAAAGCGCAATGGCGTTAAGGTTATGTCTGCAACAGAATCCATCTCCGAAGGTTCGGAAGGTATTCTTTTGGAATCTGTACTTGAAGGTATGGCTGAATACTACTCTGCCGATCTCTCCGAAAAGGTTATTCGCGGACACACCGAAAATGCGCTGAAATGTAAATATAACGGTGGTACACTTCCTATCGGCTATACAACTGACAAGGATCAGACTTATCATATTGATCCGCTCACCGCACCTTTTGTTTTAGAGGCATATCAAAATTACGATGAAGGTATGACGATGAGCGAGATTGCAGCGATACTGAATCAGCATGAAGTCAAGAACACACGCGGCGGTCGTATCAGCATTGATAACGTGGCAAGCCTTTTGAAGAACCGACGTTATACAGGAGAATATATTTACCGCGACATTGTGGTTCCCGACGGTATTCCCTCCATCGTTCCAAAAGATTTGTTTGATCGAGTTCAAGAAAAGATTGCTAAAAACAAAAAAGCTCCCGCTCGACATAAAGCGGAAGACGATTATATTCTCACAACAAAATTGTTTTGCGGTGAATGTAAATCCTTGATGGTGGGAGAATCGGGCACAAGTGCAACCAAGCAGGTGTATCATTATTACAAATGTGTCAGCGCAAAGAAACATACGGGTTGTCATATGAAACCGCTACGCAAGGCTTGGATCGAAGATGTTGTAGTAGAGGAAATAAAAAAAGCACTACACGATGATAAACTGATTGACGATATCGTTCATATGTTTATGGAGTTTCAGCAAAAAGAAAACACTGTTATTCCCCATCTTGAACACGAGCTTGCCGAAGCAGAAAAAGCAATCAATAATATGCTGAACGCCATTGAGCAAGGCATCATTACGCCCATGACCAAGAAACGATTGGATGCGCTCGAAGAAAAGCACCGTAACATTGAAACGGAGATTATCAAAGAAAAGATGAAGCGTCCACTATTTACCGAAGAACAAGTGAGATTTTGGTTTGAGCGTATGCGCGAATACGACATAACAGTATTGGAGCAACGCAAACGATTGATCGATACCTTCGTCAATGCTATATTCGTTTATAATGACCGTCTTCTGTTCACATTCAACTACAAACGCGATGCAAAAACAGTTCTGTTTTCAGATCTGAAAAGTTCGGATATAACTAAAGGTGTTAGACCAAAAAAGCATTGGAAACATTAGAGTTTTCAATGCTTTTTTTGTGCTTGTTACGCAAAACTTTATGAGGTGTTACGCAATTTGCTACGCAGATTGGGTAACACCTTGCTTTTGGGAGGCATTAGACTATTCCATTTATTCAGTTGTCCATGAACTGTACGAGCTAGTATTAAATAATGCCTCTAAATTTGAAATAAGTGCCGGCTGCTTTCTAATTTTAAACAAACTAATGTATGCTTTATACTGTTTTGCTAATTGATCCCGCTTATTTGTACTATATTCATCGCCTAATATTTCGCGATATAATTCATCATCTATTCCCAAAAAAGACTCCAAATCTTGTGGTATATATTTTATGGATAGCAAATTATTTGATGTCATTACCAATTGATTTAAATAAGAATTAATCTCATACGGCAACTTTCCTTCTTTGCCATCATCTCTATCAAACACACCAACAACATGCTTATGTAATGCGACAAACAGTTTAATCAAAAAAGGTGCTTGATATTTACCATTGCAATAAAACACATTCTGCGTATGTTGAATCAATTTGGGACTCTCCTCTAGAACACATCTCTCGGTAAGTCCTTCTAAAAGAAAAATCTCATTATAAAACAGCGACCGATAAAACTCTTGTGACGAAAGCAATCTCTTCAAAAACAAATATTCAACCTTTTCGGGTTTAGAGTACTCCAAAATATCCCCATATCCTGGAAGAGTAGAAAGCTTAATTCCAGATATTTCTGTTCCAGTTGAACGGTAAATATTTTCTATTTGTTGAAAAGTTAAATTTATATAATCTCCGTACATCTTAGGTAAAAGATAAATAGAGTCTATATCAATTCTCAAAACTTCTAACAATCGGGGATTATGTGTTACAAAGACAACGGTTTTATCGTTAATAACAAGAGATTCAAATATTCTTTGAACCAATTTTATTGATTGATCATCCAAAAAATTTTCAGGTTCATCGAAGAAAAAAATCTTAATATTGTTTAGGTTAAGAGAAAGAATAATGTCCAAAATATTATTAAGTTTTTTTGAACCGGAAGAAATAAACTTTACGTTCAACTGGCGTTTGCAGTCCTCCGCAACGGAAATAATTGCTCTTGACGATTCATCAATTTCAACTTGCTCAGCTTCAAAACTATCCTTACCTCTATTCGATTCATCAATATAAAGATACTTATTGTCTACGCGTTGTACTTTGCTTCTAGTGATATTGCAAGTATATCCCCCATCTTCGTCAATCAGCAATGACTCTCCATTGCACTGTCCATGCATAAATCTTAAAGAATATGACTTGCCAACTGTGTTTGGACCAACAATTGCAAACAATCTCTTCTCGCGAGAAGTACGAATAATATTTAACAATTCATTACTGTTCATTTAGATACCTCAGCAAAACATATGAAAAGCCTTCATAATAATCATGCAACATATCCGCAGATAGTTTCAAAGAATTATCTAATATTTTTTTAAATAAATCTTGCTTATCAGGAACCAATCGCAAGTCTTCTAGTTTAATATTGGCAATTTTAAGCGTCTTTGTAATTATTGTTGCTAATTCTTCTGTTGTATTTGGGATTTCAAAACTTAGCTCTTCTTCAAATGCTATATGTTCATAATGGCTTCTGTAATAATCTGCTAGTTGCTGGTAAAAATTCTCTTTTTCAGTATAATCAAACCGTGCCCCAAGCTGCCAAGCGAACATAGCCTCAGATATAAATGGCTTAAAAATATCTTTGATATTAAATGGTTTTAATTCATTCTTCAATTCATCTGGGAACTTGTTAAACTCTCCCTCCCAAAAAACAATAGCGTTATCCAAGAAATCTACCAATACGCTAGGAAACTCATTACTTTTTGGAATCAACTGTAAACCATAAACAAAATAATACTTTTTCAAAACCGTTATAACATCTGTCTTAAACGGAACTAAGCCTGCATTGATATCGTCATTATAATTGTTAGGATTTAGTGCTCGCATTTCCTGATTATCGAGTGAAATTACTGATATATCGTTGTTAATGTCTTGACTTAAACATGATTTGAGTTTGTCAACATCTAATCTCTTCGAACCTTGAATCCAAAGTAATGGACCATGTTCTTTAGTAAAAGATGTGTTATCTGAATTAAAAGTAATATGGTACTTCCCGTCCTCTTCTTCATATTCACCAGTTTCACCATCGTAATTGGCATTGCGTTTTCTATATTCAAAATCAGCATACAAATCAAAACTGTCACTATACGCATCGTTAATTAAGCTTTCTATAGAAAGAAAAGATAACGTTATCAGTTTCTCTTTCGTGTTTTCCTTTTGCAATATGCGCGGGTTGATTAATTTATTATAAGCATTGTATTCTTGATTAATAATGTCGCCATCACCAAAATCAATATATATTAGCTCTTCCGATGACAGTAAAATTGGATTAAAACCATATTTTTTTATTCCATTGCAATTGAACTCCACAATTATGTTATGACAACATGAATTAAAATCATCATCGCAACAGTACATAGATGACTGGCTTAAGTTGTTTTGTATCCAGGTTTGTTTTATTTTTTTACCCTTGGGAACCAAGACTAGTTTTAAATAAAATTCCTCATAGTTAAATTCTTCACCAAAAATGCTACCGCAGTCATAAAGTGCAGGTATTCGTTCTTCAATACACTGTTTGTAATATGTGTCAAAAATACTTTCTACAGTTTCTCTCCAATTATTTGATCGTTTAATATCTTTCAGCATTTTTAATCCTCCAGTTCGTATTTCTAATTAAACACTAGTTCTTCAAGCAAAATACCATCGTCCGTTTTCAACAACAATGATTTCCTCGCTAAGTAATAGTTCAACACAAATATATGGTCCGGCCTCTTCGTCATCTTCATCAATTTTTACTCGTATCTTGTATTCCAAGTTATTACTGTCATAATAAGAAATAATATCATGATGGTAACAATCAGTATCATCACATAAACAAGCATCCCAAACTACTTTATATCCTTCTTCACTTTCAAAATGTCTTGAATCATAAAACACCTTGGTTCTATATGTATCTTCCGTTGCATTTTCAAACGGTTCTATACCTTTGTTCGAAAGCTCGGCAAGCTCATTAAGCATATTAACAAATTTTATAGTTTCAATATTGATCATTTTATCTCTCCTTATACTTGTAAATATCATTTGGAAAACATACTCGGGAGGGTTTGATATTCCCTGCTCCCAATTTCTTAGAGTTCCAACAGGAATTCCAAAATGCTCGGCAAATTGCCGCTGAGATAGACCTGTTATTCGTCTTAATTCGCTGATTTGCATTTCAATACCTCATTTCTCATTCTCTATACACAATTTGTGTACCTTGACTATATTATACACAGATTGTGTACTCTTGTCAATAGTTTTTGGAAAATTTGTATTTTTTTATTAGAAAAATCATAAATTCTATTGACTTTTCAAATATTTTGTGTATAATTAAATGATTTAATGAGAGTTAAATGGACGGTTAGGGAGATTTGAAAAGGAGATATATAGATATGCAACACGATTTTCGCTATGTATCAAACAATGAAGCAAAAGACGTCAAGAAAGAATTAATTGAGATAATTCACCAGGTTCAAGACGCTGTTCGAGACCATTTTACTTTCAATTATTGGTTTATCGGAAGTTCTGATCGCAATATGATCACCTATGATGCAAAATCAAATATTGGATTTGATTTTGACATTAACATCCAAGTGAATGATGACGAAGAAGATTATTCACCTGAAGAAATAAAACGTATTCTTCGACTGGCATTTGATAGCGTTGTTCTCAGATATGGCTATGATCATTGCGAGGATTCTACTCGTGTATTAACGATAAAATTCAAAGATAGAGCTCATTCAAGCATTTTACATAGTTGTGATTTTGCTATAGTATACAACTGTGGAAATGGTAGACAGCAATACATACACTTCAACAAGAAACAAATACAATACAGTTGGGAATATCAGCCTAAAGGATATCAATTACTTCCCCAAAAGATTGAATGGATAAAAGCGAATGGATTATGGGGTACTCTTCGTGATCTATATATCGAAAAGAAAAACTATAATGATAATCCTGATAAGCATTCACGAGCAATATTCGCGGAAACTGTTGCTGAAATATGCCAAAAATATGGGTATCATAATTAAGTAGTAAAGGCGGCTCTTTGTTTGAGTCGCCTTATACATTTGATCATTATTTGCAACCTTTCCGCAAACAATTCTCTCCCCCTATTCGCGAACGAGAGATTTCACGATATAATTATCTTATCTTAAACAAACAGGAGTGATAATTATGAAATCTATTCTTGAAGAATTGTGGTATGGCAACATCTGCCCGAGCGCAAGATGTTTAGAAGCTACCGCCGAGACAAAACAACTTATTGAGTACATAGCTAATCACCATAACAACCTATCGTCTACGCTCACAGAACAGCAAAAAGAGATTTTGGAGAAGTTTGATGATTGTAGTTGTGAGCTTATGGATATCAATGAGAGAGATATTTTTCTCTATGCCTTTAAGCTTGGCATGAGGATAGCTATCGAAGTTCTCTCCCCTTGTTCTGACCAACGAGGTGAGCTATGACCGGTTGTATAGCGCAAAGGAAAGACGTTTATTACGTTCGTCTAGTCTACTATGACAAGAATCATTACAGAAAAGAAAAATGGATCAGCACGGGTCTTTCGGGTCGTGGAGCTAGGCAAAAAGCTACGGCAATGATCGATTCGATGATTGAGAAATACAGCTACCTTGAAAAGAGTGAGCATCCCGCCAAGATGGCTGACTACCTTAAGATGTGGAAAGAGCTGCAAATAGATGAGGTTGCAGAAACAACTTTTGATGGCTATCACACTTACGTTGATCGGCACCTAATTCCCTATTTTAAAGTTCTGAACATAAACATTCAAGATATCACCGCGGGACACGTAATGGATTATCTCAATTATCTTTCAAAGGACGGCGGTCGGAAGGATAATAAGATCGGTGGTCAGTCCAACAATTCAATCAGAAAGATAATGAGTATTCTGCGCAAGGTATTCGATTATGCGGTTCTGTATGGAGACATAAAAATCAATCCCGCGCTTCAAGTTCCTATGCCTCAAAAAGAAAAGAACAAAAGCAAGCGTCAGGTCTTTCTCACCGCTGAAGAAGCTCAAAAGATGCTCGACGCTTTTCAAAATGAAGAGATTGGTCCCATTGTTTTCGTTACTCTCTACTACGGTCTCCGAAAGTCTGAAGCGCTTGGTCTTCGCTGGCAAGCGGTTGATTTTGAGAACGATACCATAAGCATTAATCACACAGTTGTAGGCGGCTCTCATATCGTTGCAAAAGACTCTACCAAAACTTATTGCAGCGAGCGAACCTATCAGCTGCTGCCTGACATCAAAGCTCTACTCTTGAAGTTGAAAGACCAGCAAGCTGACTACAAGCGACGGCTTGGTTCCGGCTACCATAATAACGATTATATCTTTAAGAATCCAAACGGTGTGCCCTACCGTCCCGATAGCCTTACGCGGAGTTTTAAGCGTGCCCTGGAGCGTCATGGACTGCCGCAGATGCGCTATCACGATCTTCGACATTCAACAGCTAGTATCCTTGTTGACAAGGGTTGGGACATTAACTCAATTAAAGAATGGTTAGGACACGCGGACATTTCGACTACTGCGAATATTTATGCGCATATGAGTAAAAAGAAGAAGGTTTCCTTGGCAAAAGATTTGGATAAGACACTTACGTTTGAGCAGAAATCGGATTCTTCAGCTTGATTGTTTATTCTATCTGCTAAATTATATAGAATGATAATATTTTGTCCTCTGTTATCGTTCAATTATTTACTGATAGAAAGAAGAATTAAAATGGAAATTAAAGAAAAAACTAATGAAAAAACTCCAGAAAAGATTGTTAACAAGACAACTGAAACTCTGGTAAAAGAATTAGAAACTATGAGTGATACAGGATTACATGATCTGTTTATGTTTTTTTACAAGCTCAACTGCAACCAGTCAAACATGATTTATGGGGATAAGTTTAATGAATTTTTAGCTGCCTTTAACAGCAATCCATTCAGACATCATGAAGACAAGATGTTTAGAAAAGAACTCATAGAAAACTTGATAAAGTTCAGTTATGACCATATGAGTCTATTGACTGCAACTCTACTGCTCAAGAAGAAATTCACTATTGATGAAGTAATTCAAAACTACTACTCAACGGTAGATGCTTTTGGATATGATATGTTTTAAATAAGGACGCTTTGATAGGACAAAATATCATTGTGTTTACTAATAAAGGTCGGTGTTTGGAACATCGACCTTTTTGTATGCTCAACGCATAAATATGCGCTAAATTAAATGAAGAATGTAAAAAGCTCAAGATGTAGTTGGGTCAAGAATTGAGAGGAATTAAGAAATGGATAATAAGACAAAGATATTAAAAAGACATTTAAGAAGTAAGTTAGAAGTGATGGATAAAGAAGAGTTCAAGCTGTTTTATAGCATCTTGGTTCATTACTGGGTTAATAATAAATTCTTTATCAGTAAAATGAATTTCTTTAATATGTGGTGTGAACTGAACAAGCTTTGTCATGAGGTAGATGAAAGCTTTCCTGACCGGTATGATGATCATACTCTGGTCAAGGATTTCTGTATAGCACACCCCTTCTATTTTGTTGATATACTCAGTCTGAAACTGGTCAAATCTCTCTTCTGGAGGTACATGGATAAGGACCTAGAAGTAATTATTATAGCTATGAAAAAGCTCCACAGAGAAGGTTTAAGGGCTGCCTATGAGTATATAAATGAGGCTATGGGCTTGTCTGAAAACATTGATGAACTAGTACAAGAAACAGAAGAACACATAAAAGAGTTTTCTTAATTTCTACATTTCATATATAACTCAAAACAAAGCAACATTGAAATTTCTATGGCTTTCAATGTTGCTTTGTTTTTACTATGAACTGTGTTTATTGTTTTACGTTTTACACCTATTGTATAGCTACTTTACATACTCTACATACCATACATTTATTTCTTAACATAATGCTCACTGTCAATGCTTTTTTTACATTTCAGCATTTACGTTTTACACCTATTGTATAGCTCACTCTACACTACTCACTATACTATAATACTCACTCTCTCCAATACTTTCTCACAAACTCATCAAAGTTAAATCTCACACCATTTGAAATCATCTCTTCAAACTGTTCCTTGTCTTCTTTGCCTGTCGAATAGAAACAATCATAAACCTGCCACACCATATGCCTAGAAGAAAGCAAATCGTACAGTGTCATAAGATATACACAAGATTCAACGTAAAAGATATCGCTACCGTACAGTTCTCCGCCCTCTGCTTCAATAATGGCTTCTCTGAAAGCTTCTATCGTATCGTTTACATCCTGCTTAAGTACACCGTTCTTGTCCATCAGTCTCCAAATATGATGTGCTGTAGCTACGCTACTTGAGTCAAAGTAAACTCGCATATGAAGCTTTTTGATTGCCTCGCGCATCTCATATGTAAAATCTCCCGAGGGTTCCATAACGCGATAGATAAGTTCATACAAGTCAACCGATTCATCTATCCAATGCCCAAAGTTCAAGGACAGTGTCATACGCGGTACTGAAGCATTAATATCCTTCTCAAGTGTAAGACCATAGTTGTTCAGAATGTTTACTCGGTCAGCCTTTTTCGTGTTTGTTATAGAATTGGTTGCTCGAATGCCAATGCGTTTTACATAGCTTCCATCAACTGACCATTCAAACTTAGGCTGAAATCTAACTCGAAATTCAGGATAATCCTTATAGTAAAGGTTGTTGATTTCATTGGCCTTAATAATATGGAATCGCAAGCCGGGATAATTTTCATAAAGACACAATGTAAGCTGCTTCTCAAACTCAACATTGCTCATATAGCTAGGCTTCATCAACTTCAATTTTGATTTGAAATGCACCTTGGATCCATCAATACTACGATCTCTGTTTCGTACATCTTCCATAGAATAAACAATATTTTCAGTCCAATAAGGTTCGATATTATTTCTCTCGCAATATGCTCTAAGCTTGTCCTCATTCTCCTTGTAGTAACGATAAAGCTTGCATGTATTCTCGTAATCAGTATAAGCATTAAATCTATAATAATTATTCTCGGTACTAATCAATCCGATTTCTTTCATATATGCTATGCCATTACTAACTCCCTTTCTGCTCGTCCAAATCATCTGATTCGCCCGTGAGGTAACGCTTATAGGCATAATAGTACACCCCTCCTCTGCTCTCATGCTTCTTACGCTGTTGACAAAAGCAAGAACTTTACTAAGCTTCTTCTTCAGCAACGTCTTGGCTCCTTTGGCTGTGCTTTCATAAATGTTGAACTCAGGCAGCGTGTAGTCGTCCACTGTTTCGGGATTCCATGCTGTCTTTCTGTTATCTTCCGGCTTGCTCTCCAATCTGCCGGCAATCTCCTGCAAAGTAATCATAAATTATCCTTTCTGTATTATAATAAATCATTCAGTAATCTTTCTAAATCTACACTAGGCATCCATCAATTCTTTATATAGTTCCTCCATTTCCTTAGGGTATTCTTCCTCATACCATTTTTCAAGTTCGATATACTCTTCTATGGACAAATTTTCTCCCATAATGACTTCACCATTAAAATAGTTACCAACAAAAGAGAGTGCATAATAATATCCAAATTTTGCAAAATCATCAGCAATACGTCTAGCCGCTTCAATATTGCGATCAATGTGTTCAAGTAGAATGGTAATAAATGTTTCCTTGTCTGGCATCTGTTTTTGAAATGTATGTTGCATATACTCCAAACTCTCATCGCCCATAAAACATCGACTTTCGCGCTCCATATCTCGGTATTTGAGGTCAGTAATTATGTTGAAATAACGTTTGAAAGTGGTGTCATTAAAACTATTGAGGTGCTTTCTCAAAATGGCATAGTGCAACTGATCGCTGATAGGCTTGGTGATATCTTTAAAAGGTGGCAAATAATAGCTCTTATAGCGAGGAACACAGTAATAAACGAACGCTCTCAAGAGCTTTGTTTCTGGGTCCACAGTATGTTTAACTTCTACGACACCAAGGTGTCCTATCCAGTTCTTATAGTGGGACAAGTCCGTGTCTGTAATGTTGAAGGACTCAAAAAAAGAACCGAGTCTTCTATTGCTTTTTGGGCGGTCCTTGGGATCAAGCGTAAGATTATACCACAACAATCCGTGGCAATTAGACACCTTAAATGTGATTTCGTAAGCAATCACATCACGGCCATAAGATTTTTTGATCACATTGGTGATTTTTACTCGATGCCAATTTCTTGGAATGGCAAGCATTCCCAACCGCGTGTAATCATTAGGATTATGATACTTATATTTTTCCTTCATATAACCATTCCTTTCCGTTCAAATTTTGTTTTTCATTCTTTCAAGCAGTTCCAATGCAAAGCTCTTGTCCTCACGCACTCTTACTATCTCTTCACAAACCTCTTTTACCACGGTCATTGGCAATTTTTCTCTCACATTAAGTGCCAAGAAATAATTTATGTACTCTATCGCTGGTGGATAGTTCTGCTTGCAAGCTTTAAGAATCCACTTGGCTTTTTCGGCATACAAGTGCTTTTCAATAGTGAAGAGCCTTGTATCATAGAAATAATACCCTATGTCAAACTGCGCAGCTGGCAATCCAGCCTCTGCCATTGGTTGCAAGAGATACATTGCTGCCTCTTTATCCGAACTCCGTGAGTCGCCTTCGTGTGTCCAATATCCTTTCAGAAGAATATGAGCGTACATATAGCGTATCAAGGGATATCTGAAAAGAATTTCATTATCAACGAGCTCCAGAAGATTCTTTTCAAGTTCATATGGAAGGACAACACCAGCATGTCCCTGAACCAGATCATTGATACATTCATTAAGAGTTCTGGGATAGCGCGTCTCATATGTGTAATTGCTCAAATCAAGTTCCATAAAATCTCCTTACTGGCTATTAACATAATGGTTGTTTGGGGCTATGGATTATAACATAGCCCCACTAACATATAATTGGTACTTAGAAGGGACAAAGATCGCCTCATTCAAACCGAGGCGGTAAAGCTCAAACTTCATCTGAATCGTCTGAATATTCCCATATGTGGATCTCAGGTTTATAGATGTCCTTTCGGAAAACTCTCTCATAAGTACTAATCAAAGTGATATAGAGATACAGAGAATCGAAGTCATTCGTGTAATAGAATTGGCGTGCCACATGACCGGCAAGAGTCTTGTTATTGACAATCACGCGCTTAATTGCATCAGCAATCTCATCATGACTCAAATAATCAGCCATATAGTAAGGATGCTCGTCTCGATATGACACATGTCGCTTAGAATCATAATGCTCCTTGGGAAGTGCAGAATCCATCTCTCGACAACACTTATGAAGTTCGTCATCGATTTCAAACGCAATGTCTCCATCCGAGAACACCGAGTGGCACACGCTATAGCGACATACATTATAGAAAAAATCGCAAAGCTGTTCTTTATTCATAAGATTCAAGTATTTATCGAGGAGGTTACCGTCGCACTCTTCATCAGGGTCCAGATGTTTTATCTGGTATTCAAAGTATTCGTTATTGAAGGACACTCTCGCATCCTCAAGCAGCTCTTCTGCCAGGCAAATACGAATACACTCATCAAGAGGACAGCAACCAACGGACTCTTCAATGAACATATTAATCCCTTCAACGGTCCCATTTTCGAGTGCATTGAATACATCCATAAAGAAATATTCCGTATCAATTCCGGGTTTAACATAGAGATACTCATGAGCGAGAATGGTATAGACAAGATCTGCATCAAACACCGTGTCCAGCTCGTTGTTGTTTGAACAATAACTGTTAATGTACTCAATAATTTCACTGTTTTTCATTTTTTAATCTCCTTTATATATTTAATTTATTTTATATTTTTGAGGGGCTATGGACTTATAACATAGCCCCATTAACATATGATTAGTGCTTAGAAGGGACAAAGGTCGCCAAACTTTCTAGGCACGAAAGTTTCCTTGGGGGACATAGCCATATCATTTACATCCACTCTCGTGGGTTGCGTCTCTGTCCAAGCAGGAAGTGATGTCTGCTGATCACGATTCAAACAGAAGGCAACTTTAGCAATCTGACGACCCTTGTATACGTCATGCATCACATAAACAGCGCCAGTCTTACCCAGCCAATTCTCGCAGCTACTTCTCTCCCCTGCAGAGATATCAAACGAATTGAAGAATTCTCCAAGAAGCTGATTCGTTCGAGCTGCATTCTCACGATTGTACCAGATATAATATCTGAGCTTATTGCTATGCCCATTGACTTCAAGGGAAATTTCAAGTCCTTCCGTGCCATTCTTCGCCACAGTTTCAATGGCGTTAATGATTCTTACTCGGTACTTGCCCTCATCAAGAAGGTTTGTCTTGTTTGCACTGTAGTCGTTAGCGTCGTAATTCCAATTAATCATAGTAGAATTCCTTTCAGTTATATATATTTTTATTATTTTCGTTTATTTTATTTAGACTTAACTGCCATAAACTTGCCTGCCTTGTTTCGATGGATAAACTGGGAATCTCCTTCAATACCATTTTCGAGACAAATCTTATCCAGATCAGTAATGGTAGGACTGAAAATCTCAAGTTCAAACATATCTGTAAACCACAGGGCCAAAGCAGTGTAGTCAGCCGCAGTTGACCTGTCGGTATGCTTGAACACCTTGATCATATGGGCAAGCATTACCGGATCGTCAATGTACTTGCAAACAACAGTAATGATAGTTTCTCTGGTTATGTACTCAAATGGGAAGTCCCAATTGTTATCAATATAAGAAACGTGCTTGTCATAATCCTTCATATACCAAGGATCGTTCTGAATCACCACCATAGAACACTCCTGAAGTTCTTCCATCATCTTGTCAAAGTTTTCGTCACTAATGAAGGCATCATAATTTCCCTTAAAGGCGAGAATACCCTCAAACACAGAACGGAGTTCTTTTTCGTCCAGCCAATACATATAGCGTTCAAGAAGGGATTCGTCGTACTTTTCGCGCATAACCATATGCGCACACTGGGATTCATAGTATGCCTGATCAAACAGCGAACGCGCAACACTGATAGCCTCAGCCGACATTTTACCATAGAGCCATACATCATACGGAACCCCATGCTTTGTTTCGGAGTGATTCTTGTTCAGGTCTCTCCAAGCTTTATTAAGAATCTCATTAATTTTCGTCAGAAACCTAGCTGTATCCTTTCCGGGTCTAACGTAATAGTATCCATGCACGACGGCTGTGAATACTTCGTCAGCGTTATAAGCCACGTTCTGCTTACTCGGGTACATGAACCTGTTGATAATGTTAATTACGTCTTTGTTAGTCATTTGAATTTTCTCCTTAAAATTATATTGATTTTATTTATAATCAGGGGCGCCTCCTGATTTTAACAAATTTAGCCCACTAGGTAAGGGGGGTTAATTTGATTGTGTTTATATTATCCCATAAACCAACATACAATTTCAGAATTGGCAATACGGAATTTTAACACTTTCATTTTTATTTGCTTGATTGTGTTTATATTATCTCATAAGTTGCAATTTTATTTCAGAATTGGCAATACGGAATTCTAACACTTTTAATTTTTTGTTTGCTTGATTGTGTTTATATTATCTCATAAACCGAAATGCAATTTCAGAATTGGCAATACGGAATTTAAAAACAAAAAGAAGGCAAGTGACTTTTCATCACTTGCCCTCTTTGTATTCATTTCTCATCTTCATCGTTTGGAGGATCTGTCCAGAATAAAACCGATTCATTACTTTCTAATAAATCAGAATCAATAAGAATCGTATCATAAGAATAACAAATCTTTTCTATATATTTTCCTTTTACTTTTTCTCTGTTCACATCCGCTTTTTGTGGTCCCTTTCGCAAGAAAAACTCTACCACTTCATCAAGCACAGAATCATCTCGAAAAGCATATCCACCACTTCTTATTAGTTTAACTGCTTCATCGTAATTTAATCTAAGACCGAAACACAACCTATAAACATTTTCTCTGTCGACTTTTTTATACTTACCACGTAAAATTGCAGAGTATGTTTCTTGCTTCATTCCAACGTCTCTGTATATTCTAGTTTTAGGTCTTATGATGCTAGCGTCGATATAATCACTTAGTACATAATTAAATGGCTTGCCTTTGGCTGTATGCACCATATGCAGAGGCTCATCAGAATTATTATATAAATAACTAAGATCATCATCAACTACTATTCGTTTGCATTGCCTTTTCTCATTTAGGTAAGCTTGCAACTCGGCGACATGCTTTTTGTGGCTTTCGTCATTAAAGGTTTCGACTATCGCTTTGATTTGTTTTGAAACGCGTGACACGTCCCATCCACGGAGCAAATATGTAAAATCACGTGCTCGTTTATAAACAGCAGGGCCACTTCTTTCCGCAAAGCCCGCCTGCGTCAATTTATTTATTAACTGATTTAGCGATTCATATTCTATATCCATATACTCTTGCTCACAGCAAAATTTATACACTATATAGTCTTCTTCAAATGTCCATCTTTGTGCCATAATACACCTCCCACAAAATTGGTACAAGCATAGTATAGCATACTTTTGCTATTGTTTCAAGCACCAAAACAAAGTTTGCGAAAGTTATACCAAAAGTTAGTGCCATATTAGCATTTTCACGGCATAATTAAAGCATCAAAAGAAACTAAAGTTACTTTTAATACTAATAAGGAAGGTTTTATTATGATTTATGCCTATTGTCGTGTATCCACACCTCACCAGCGACTCGAACGCCAGATTACCAACATCACTGAACTTTATCCCAAAGCAACTATCTTTAGAGAGTTCTACACCGGCACCACACAGAACCGTCCCAACTGGGAACGACTCATGACACAAATTAAAAAGGAAGACACTATAGTTTTCGATAGCGTCTCCCGTATGAGCCGTAATGCAGCAGAAGGATTTAAAGATTATAAAATGCTCTATGAGTCCGGCGTCAATCTCATTTTCCTCAATGAGCCGCTAATCAACACTTCCGTCTTTGACTCTACTAAGAACAATCTTCTCAATATTAATATAGAAACCGGTAATACTGCCGTTGATGATTTCTTTAAAGGCAACGTCCAGCTTATAAATAATTTTATGATGGCGTTAGCCGAGCAGCAAATCAAAGCAGCATTTGAGCAATCAGAGAAAGAAGTTACCGACCTTCACTCTAGAATCTCACAGGGCATGAGAGAAGCTAAGAAGAATGGTGTCAAGATTGGTCTTCCTCAAGGAACCACCCTTACCACTAAAAAATCTCTAGAGTGCATCGCTATCATCAAGAAGCACTCAAAGGACTTTGGGGGTAGTCTGGAAGATCCAGATGTAATCAAACTTTGTGGTTGCTCTAGGAACTCTTATTACAAATATAAAAAGGAAGCAAAGTCAAATTAAGGAGGACATTATGGGCAAGGTTAAAATTGGAGACACTATCAAAATCATCAAGATGGAAGGCGAACCTCAATACACCGACCGAGAGGGTGTTGTCACTCATATCGACGATGCCGGTCAAATTCATGGTACATGGGGAGGTTGTGCTATCATTCCTGAAGTCGATAAATTCATTATCTTAGACCACGCAACCAATCAGTAATATCAAACACAAAAAGGTGAGTCTTTGCATTGAGCAATACTCACCTTTTTATTTAATATGCGTTACCATTCACTGTTTTCAGCAGCTTTAAGTAATTTTTCAGCCAATCCTATGTCCTGTTCAACACCCCAGCCGTTCTTATACATCTCAGCCAACATGTAGTGAACCTTTGCAGGTGCCTCGTCCGCAAACATCTCATCGAATTCATCTTCAAAGTACTTAAGATATTTTACGGCCTCATCATAGCTTTGTTCTAATCCCAAACCATAATAATACATTTCACCGATTTTGTATGCCGCATACTCATAGCAATCATCTTCAAGAGACTTACGATAGCACGCCAGAGCTAGTTCATAATTTTGATCAACATGGAAATACATATCGCCACGAATATAGTTAGGAATATCGTAAAAGCCATCTTTACTAAACCAATAGTAAGCTTCTTTATAATCCTGTTCTACATCATCACCACGATAAAACAAATATCCCAGATAATATATAGCCTCTTTGTCTCCGCTTTCTGCCGCTAATTTGTACCACTTAATAGCTTCATCCAAACTGGCTTCAACCCACTTGCCATCATCATACATATCACCTAACTGAGATTGAGCTGACATATTACCTTGTTCGGCAGCAAGTATAAAGCATTTCATGGCATTATCAATGTCACCATTATCCAAGAAAATACAGCCAAAATCGTAGATTTCTTCACTATCCATAAATTCAAAATCTATTTCATTAAATTCCATTTCAAACCCCTTATAAATATCTATTAGATCAAAACCCCATTACAATGATCCACCTCGTGCTGAATGATCTGTGCCGTCCAGCCGGTGAAGTTTTTTGTGCGCGTTTGCATCTCCAAGGTCTGATACTGCACCTTGATGGTCTTATAGCGCTTGCACTTACGGGGGCCGCCGAGAAGTGACAGACAGCCTTCCTCGGTGTCGTACGCGCCGTCCTTCTTGATAATCTCGGGATTGAGCATCACCGTGTATGTAGGAGCTCGTCCGCTCTCATCGAGAAAAGCGATGATTCGCTTGCGCACGCCAATCATATTCGCCGCCATTCCGACACAACTTTCTCTATGCGTCATCAGCGTGTCAAGCAGGTCCTGTGCGACCTGCAAATCTTCTTTAGTCGCAATCTCCGTCTTCCCTGCCAGAAATATCGGATCGTGCACTAGTTCCCTCACCATTATTCTTCTCTCCCATATGCTTTATCATTATTAACTTTTCATATAACTCTGGATTATCTATTACAATAATTTTAAGCTCATTAATCGCGCGAGTCACAATTTGATATAGCATTCCCTTTAAACTATAATAAGTTACTCTACCTATCAATCTGTTCTTATCGTTATATGAAAAAACAGAATCCATTGCAAATACAACGCGCTCAAATTCTTGTCCTATAACCCCGTGTGCCTTTAACTCACAAATTCCTGAAAGAGAATCAACAGGTTCGGATGAATATTGCGAAGCAGTAAATGTAATTGCTTTCCACTCACCTGTAGAATCCAGATATTTCATATAATCATGAGCATCTTGGACATTGCTAAAGTAATCTATAGTTATGCCCTCATAATCCATATTATCATTACTGCTGCCAATAGCTAACATATTATTTATGAATGAAGCCATTTTCTTATTTGTACGTATTTTGGTGCTAAGTTTGCGCAATGGTGAAACATCATCAGGATATTTTTCAATTAGGTATTTATTAATATCTTTTGCCTCACTATCCCTTAAATATTGCTTGGGATCATATGAAAATAATATTATAATCTTTTTCCCTACCGTATAGTTGACAAGAGAATCTAATTGATGCTTTCTCATACGGTGCGCTTCATCGACGACAATTAAATCTGGTTCTTCAATAACGGGATCTAGTTTTGATGCTTTAAGTACTCTGACAGATTTAATATTCCAATTATATTTCGTATTTAATTCTAGTTGCCCTTCATTTAATGTTGCGCAATGCAAAATCAGTACTGACTTTCCTTCCTTTTGCATTGTTTTGGCAATGTCATATGTGAGCAAAGTTTTTCCTGTTCCGGCATCTGCAGAAATACAAAAAAACAAATACTCTTTCTTATCTATAGAGTCAATTATTTCTTTCTTTTTCTTTGCTTGATCAGTAGTCAAGAAATATTCACCTGATATGAAACGCTCTACTTTGTTGAATGGAGAAACCAGATAGTTTGATGGTCTAAATAGTTTCTCAGGATCTACATCAAAATCTACTTTTTGTTTTAGAAGAGTAATTACAACAACTCGAGTATCAATAGACTGAACACAATCTTCCTTAGCATCAAAACAATAAAAGCCATCATCTTCTATGTATGTAAATACTTTTACTTCCTTTTCAAGGAATTTTAGATAATAATGTTGCTTTTTCATCTGTGTGTAGATGGTATCGATTTTTCTGCTCTCAGGGAGCTTTCCTTTCATCTCGATATTAACAATATATTCTGTACCAAATCTAAGCAAATCAAATTCATTTGCAATTTGTGGTATAGAAAACCCAACATAATACCCATCTAAAATTTGAAGTGGTTTAGTTGTACGGCTTACTAATAGATCACACATTTTCTTCAAAGATATGACCTCATTTTTCTTTAATTTTAATTGCGAGTTATCAATTATAATTTTACCATCATAGTGAGCCTCATGAGTCTGGCAAACCGAAGGCAGATATTGTGCTTTCATTTATTCTCCTTTTGGGCTTGTATGAGCTTTATTTTTTTAATTACTTCTTCATCCGCCGGGCAGAACTCGTAGTTTGATATCTCGGTCGGTGTGATCCATTGAATATCGTTATGTTCGAGTTTTTGCGGTTCACCCTCGGCAATGGTGGCGTTAAACAATGTCAAATGTACCGTCAAATCGGGATATTCATAGATGACATCCATAAATACGTCACCAACGGACAGCGTCACGGCCAGTTCTTCCTGACATTCGCGGATAAGGGCTTGCTCCTTTGTTTCGCCCAGTTCTACTTTACCACCAACGAATTCCCAAAGGAGTCCTCTCGTCTTGTGTGCAGGGCGTTGGCAGATCATAAATCTATTGTTTTTCCATATAAGAGCTGCAACAACTTCGATCATTTTGCTTTCCTTATTTACTTGATATTATAGCTTTCTGTTGCTCTGTAATAACATCTACAAGTTCAACATATTCTAATGCATCTAACATACTAACACTTGCATAGCAACTTATATTAGATGGGACCTTACTTCTGAATTTATCACTCTTGAAAAGAGAGCTTTTATTATTATTAATAATTCCCTGAACAAATGCACGTAATATTGCAGGATTTTTACTCATTGTTCGTTCTAATATTGCTTTTACAGGATCTACGAATTCAAAGGCAGTGTGTGTTATTTCGAAATCGTCTTCAGATTCAAGGCGATCCACCATTACCCATAAAAAAAGCAATCCTGTACGAGATATTTCGCCCGCATTGAAATAAAACTGTTTTATCTTGTTCTCAGTAAGTTTTTCATCATCTTTCAAACGTAATTCTTTAACGATATTCTTAAAAGACGTCATCGAAAGATATGCCCACACCTCTTTTTCATAAAAGAGGTTCCTCGGTATATCTATTGATTCGTGCTTCAAATCTTTATGTAACTGCATACCAACCTTTGAAAACTTTGTATATCCAAAAACATTTTCGTTCAAGATATCTTCATATTTTTCAAAATCTATGTTTAATTCAATTTCTTGACCGTTAATGATGATTGGCTCCGCATAGGAATTGATAACATCATCAGAAAAAGCTACACTTCCAGATTGATTAAACTGACACAGAACAATATCTCTAAGATCATCATATTTATCTTTTTTAATTCTACAAAGTTTGATGTTCATTATCTGTCCCCCATCTTGCTAACGTTTATCACAGAAGTTTCGAGAGAATTGCTGATCATAAGTTGAGCCATTTCAAAAACATACGCCATATCTACCGATTCGTCATATGCTTTTTCTATAAAATCTTCAAGGGTTTCTCCCGTTGACAAAAAAGCTTGTGAAAAAAGACGATACCATTCTTTTTGGCTATAATCTTCCCTCTTTTGTGCTATTTCAGTCAAAGTATAGACTATTGCCTCAAAGACAATATGGCTGTTTAATATTGGAGCAACCATAGGCGCATATCGTTGCCCTTTGATAGTTGCATAAGCATGCTTAAATTCATTTCCGACCAAAACCTCTATATGATTATCATTATTAAGGCGTATCTTCAAACCATAACCATCTCGCTCAGCAGAACTTGTAATTTTAATAAAATCATTATTCGTTGTATTATAATTTAGCTTCTCGTCATTGGAAATGGCCAAAACATCACCTTTTCTAAGATTTATACTATAGTCTTGACCAAAATAATCTTTTATTTCTTCATTTGTTTCCAAAGAAAAAGGTTTTTTTACCAATACAAACGCTGTGAGTTTAATTGTATCATTAGCCCTAACATTTTCACCATCGATTTCTATTTCAATTTTTTCATTAAACTCTTTTTTAAAAATCATAGAGCGAATATCTGATATAGCTTTAACAACAAATTCTGCATTGCCACAACTAAGTTGTTCTATCAGATATGAAGAATTCAGATCAACAGTTATATGTAATTTAACTTTGTTGTCAAGGCATTCATATTTGCTGAACTCAATATTAAAATGAATGTTATCTATATAAGATGAGTCTATATCCGTAAGTACGGGGTATGGATATCCGTTCATTTATGCCTCCTTATACCACAGTTCTGTTGTTAGTCTGTATCGTATCTCTCTGCTAGTTTTAATTTGAAGTTCATACACTTCGTTTTTGTTTAGCTTGATTTTCGAAATGCAACCATCTACAACCTTGTATTTTTTCTTGTTGTCGTATGCAGAAACCAATATATCTGCAATGGAATTATCTACTTTTTCGTCAGAGTTTATTGAATGTATACGGAACTCACAATCTTTCATATCGTGCTTTACTTGAACACGCAACAAATACCCTTCTTCGTTTTTAAGCAAAACAGGTGCAAGAGCGTATGTATTGTACATTTTCTCTGTTTTTACTTTTCTCTTCTTAGGTTCAGTAGATGGAGTGGGTTCTGATGGCGTAGGTGTAGTGGGAGTTTGGGGATTGGGTGCATTAGGTTCTCTTTTCTTTTTCTTGTTAACCTTGTTTCGCCTTACACTGGTTCTGGGATCTTTTTTTGTGATTTTGGGAGTAAACCCAGGAATAGCCAACATATCATAGAGCCCATCTATTGTTTGATCTTCGCCATCATCAATCTTAGTATTGTTTACAATGTATTCTTCAATCGATTCCTTGACAAGCCTCAATGCCTTCAATGCATCGGGATTTAAATCCATATCATCATCTGATGTTACAAATGTATCGTGAGCAGCATTTTCCAATTCAGACAAAAGCGTATTAATATTCTCGCCTTTAATCACAGCAATAGCAGAAAACGCCTTATCAGCTTTATTTATTCTGTATTCACAGATTTTCATTCCATGCTCTCGAATCACAGTATAGTATTTTCTGTTCATCTCACTGCTGTCTTGAAAATACAAATCAATATGGCCAATAAGCTCGCCATCCTTCTTAACAGGAATTGATTGAGGCTCTGTAGAGTAAATCTTGAGCAAATCGTTCAATGAGTTATGTAAAGCATCTGTAGGATTATACCATTTGGCAAAAGCCTTTTCAACACTATTCTCATTTGCATCAATTTTTTCGCCAAAAATATTCACTTTTAAAGTTCCTTCTTTTATTGCTACGAAAAAATTCTCAAGTATGGAACTAATAATCGTTTGCTTAATCTTTTCTTCTGAGTCATAGGCATTTACGCCAACCATAATAACATCTGTTCCAAACCGGTCTTTTCTAACAAAATAGGGATTAAGTTCATTTGTTTCTTGGTTTGAAACAGGAAGAATCCTATTCTTAGGCGAGTTGTCCTGCTCGTTGATTTTTCCAAACCATCCCTTAGGGCTTTTTCTATTACCGTTCTCGTCATCCCAGTTAATCAAGGTGGTTTTTCCTTGAACAAGCATATCACTATGTTCTGTTTCTTCGACCATATATTTATTTTTTGTTGCGTAAAAAACAGTATTACAGGTACTGATAATAAAAGGAACTTTTTTACCAACTCCGTGACTTCCAGCGGAGCCCGGGCGCTGTTTTACTGAAACACCTTCGTCAAAAACAAATGCTCCCCAAGCCTTATCTCTTCCGGTTTCAACACCTTTGGTATTATAATCTGAAACTTTCAAACAATAAACAAACATTTTGTCGAGGATTTCTATTCCTTTATTATATGCTTGTTTTGTCTGTCTATTGGTTGCTTTTTTGGCGCAGTTTGTAAGGACATCTCTTATGTATTCACCACCAGGTATATCTTGCAGTGTTAAGTCCTTATTTAGATCAAAAACTACTTCCACAGGTTTATTATAATCGTCACGCGCGTCAAGCGAGTTTTGAATTATTTCTCTTGAAAAGGACGTCCATTTATCCATACCAAATTTTGAGTCAGCAAATTTATCAACTAATTCATCGGATGGACTCAATTCATCATTAAAATACCAACGATAAGCCATATGGCACCTCACAATTTAAATTTTGTGTTTTTCTGAGAAGAGCTATAAGTTCTTTCAAGATCTGCAACCGCAGTCTTTAGAGTTTTAATAATTTTAGCGGCATCCGCCTCGGTGTATTCGTAGTTGCTAGTGTTTGCAAGATTACCCAGAAGGCTAATACCCTTAAGAACATTCTCCATTCTTTTTTCAGTTAGTCTAACAAATTTATCTCTCTTAGTTTCGTTATTACTCATATAGAAACACCTCCCTTTTTTTACAGTATACAACATTTTTTGAATATTGTCAATATGTTTTGCAAATTTTTTCAACATATTTTTACAATATTTTCAAAATGTAGAGAACGGGTGAGAAGCCAAAAGCAAATAAATTGTAAAATT
The DNA here is from genome assembly GCA_017411745.1 of Clostridia bacterium. Classification (GTDB taxonomy): domain Bacteria; phylum Bacillota; class Clostridia; order Oscillospirales; family CAG-272; genus SVTX01. The sequence goes on from JAFQPM010000021.1 coordinate 25,753, forward strand.
CTCACCTTCCCCGTTGACAAATGGACAAAAATCATGTATAATGGACACATATCGCTTTTGGAGGGTTATTATGGAGTTTTATTCAATCGCAGAAGTAGCAGAAATGTCTGGACAAAGTCAAAAAACAATACGCAGGCATATTGCTTCTGGCAAGCTTAAAGCTGATAGAGTTGGAAATAGATATCGCATTACCAAGGATCAATACGAAAAATGGTTAATATCTGATCTTGATCCCGAAAAAGATAATATCTTTAATGAAACCATTGTTGGAGAAGAAAATGGTGACTCAGTTAATTGGATAGACATAACTGATAAATGGGTTTACGATGGTTGGTCCAACACCAATTATAGAAATGGCTTTAATTTTATTGATTTGTTTTCTGGCGCTGGTGGTCTTAGTTGCGGCTTAACTATGGCAGGATTTACACCTATAGGAAGCGTGGAAATTATGCCTGAAGCGGTGTCTACTTATCGATATAACTTTGTTGAAACTAAAGGATTTGACGAGAATGTTGAAACAAGAGACATAAGAGAAGAAAATGTTAAGCAAGAATTGTATAAATCCGTTAAAGACAAACACGTGCATCTGATAGTAGGCGGCTTCCCTTGCCAAGGCTTTAGTATGGCTGGTCATCGTGTTGTTACTGACCCAAGAAACAGCTTATATCTTGAAATGCTTGAAATAGTAAAAAACATTCAACCCGACTATGTAGTTATGGAAAATGTCGAAGGTCTTAGATCAATGTTAGATGGTAAGGTTGAAGCAAAAATTATCAGTGACTATAAGGAAGCAGGATATGATATCAACGTAACTGTTCTTAATAGCGCAGATTATGGTGTCCCTCAGATTAGACGAAGGGTAATTTTTATTGGAAACAAACACGGTCTAACCAATTTCCATCCAAAGCCTATATACTCACCCGATAATTATGTCACTTTAGGTGAGGGCATAAAAAGATTTATGGCTATTCCCGAAAACAAACAAGTTAATCACATCTTCACAAGGCATTCTGAAAAAATGATAGCACAAATGGAAGCTCTTCCCGAAGGTCAAAGTCTCTATGGAAATTATTCTGATGCTTGGAAAAAATCTCCCTGGGACAAGCCTTCTTGTACAGTCAAAGAAAATCATGGTGGTGTAAATATTCATCCCAAGCTTCCTAGAGTTTTGACCCCCAGAGAATTAGCTGCTCTTCAGTCATTTCCTGACGACTTTATTTTCCAAGGTTCTAAGAAGTGGCAACTTGTTCAAATTGGAAATGCAGTTCCCGCTTTGCTTGGAAAAGCAATCGGTGTAGCTGTTATGAAGGGCTTACAACAAATTGATGAAGATATCGAAAACAAAGGATAACAAGTATGTCTCGCTATAATGATTTAGATATGCAAAGATGGCACGAATATGAAGACGTGCTAACTACATCGTTTTGGACCTTTCAAAGAGAAAATTCAGGTGTACATAACGCTAGCTATCATGGTAATTTTATTCCTCAAGTTCCGCGTCAACTTTTCACTAGATATACAAAAAAAGGTGACTGGATCTTAGATCCCTTTATGGGAAGTGGCACTTCATTAATAGAAGCTCAAAGAATGGGCCGCAACTCAATTGGAATAGAACTACAACCAGAAGTAGCTAAAGAAGTTGTTGGACGACTAAGACAAGAAATGAATCCTGACTGTTCAACAAATGTTTTGGTTGGAGATAGCAAAACTATTGATATAGAGAATGTCTTAAGAACCCATAACATTAAAAAATACCAATTCGTAATTTTTCATCCGCCCTACTGGGACATCATTAAGTTTTCCGAAAATGAGAACGATCTTTCTAATACAAAAACCTTGGATGAATTTTTAGATTCATTTGGGCAAGTAATAGATAACACAACTCAGCACCTTGAGAAAAACCGATACTGTGCAGTTGTAATTGGCGATAAGTATGCAAATAGTCAAATCGTTCCGCTTGGCTTTCATTGTATGAACCTTTTCCTACAACGTGGATTTATGATGAAAGCTATTCTCGTCAAGAATTTCGATAAGACTCGTGGAAAGATGAATCAAAAAGCAATTTGGCGTTATAGAGCTCTTGCTAGTGATTTTTACGTTTTTGACCACGAATACATCTTTATATTCAAAAAGGTGAAGTAGAAACCTACTTCACCTTTTCATTTATTACTCTGTTAAGTTCTTTTCTCCATTTTGACGGATTATACCAAAAACAGCCTTCGCATCCGTTTTTATCGTCATATTTTTTGTTTCCAACATACCAAAACTCAATATCTCGATAACCGTTCGCTCTGTTCCCTGTTTTTTTGCATTCTTCGCAGTATCTTGATTTTAAAAGATTGTTTTTCTCCGTCAGGAGCATAAACTTATCTACTATCTGCTCGTCACTTAAGCCCGTATTATCATCTTCACTCCCAACCCACCTGACCTGTGGAATTCTATGGTCAAGTTCCAAATCTTTAGCTGGCTCTACGCGAAGAGTATATTCATCAACACAACCAAACAACTTCTTTGCTCGAATGATAACATCTTCTGGAATATTAGATCTAGCTTTTATTCCAGAGAGATCTAGTTCAGTTGTTTTTAGTTTTCTGTGTATAGTTTGGGTTCCACAAGTAGGACAATTAATTTTCTTGAACCAATTACCATTTTCATCTTGATCTAATTGAATTCCCTTTTCTTGTCTCCAAACCTGCCACGTTTTAGCCTGACCACTTTTCAGCTCACATTTAGTGCAATGCCAATTGCAGTCAGACATCGTTTCAAAATCCAAATATTGATTGCTTCCTTTTTTGAAGGGGTTCATTTATTCACTCCTGATCACTTAATTCTTCTTTGTGAGGTGTTTCTTAAATTCCAGCGGATCATACCAATAACACCCAACGCAGGCATTTTCCTCTCCGTGATGCTCTGCACCACCTGCATAGTAAGACATAGGATATCCTAACTTTTTTGCATCATATCTTATGCCGCTTCTGCGACACTCCTTGCAGTACTGACGTTTTGCATCATTTGCTGCCTTGCTGAGAGGCTGAAAATCTGAAAGTCTCTGATCTTCATTTCTCATTACTCGAGCCTCATTCTTCATACCATTCTTATGGTCTACTTCAGGATTTGAGGTTCCTAAAACAACACAACGTTGAGCTCTGATGACACGTTTAATTTCTGGACTAATGTTCTGGGAGAAATCGCCGTCGTTGAAACCATTCAACCGTACTCTGTCGATTCCATTTCCAGATGTGATGCTTTTATCAAATTCAACTATGTACCTTTTAGCAAGAGTAGATTCTTTTCTTGCCCAAGAAGCACCATTACCAAACTTGAGTTCTGCATACTCCCCAACAAACTCGGTAGTATTCACCCATCTGCTGACTCCATTTTCATTTGGCTGAGCAAGTTGAAGAAACAGTTCTGTTTTAGTAGCCATAATAGCACCTCCAAAAGCAAATCATTTATCTGTATCCTCATTGTACCACTTTTTTTGACAAAAATCAAGTACCCTATATTATTTTTTCATTTACCGATGTTGGCACAGATATATTTGATCCCCTATCAATAAAAACGCTGGTCTAGGCTTTGAACTTGAAGCTGCAAGTTCGTGCCACGCAATCACTCAAGCTTTGTTACGCAAGCTGCCACGCAAAGCGATTTGACAAAGCAAAAGCGCGCCATCAGAATCGTCTAGATTCTGTGGCACGCTCAGGCTTGAAGCTGTGCGATAAAGCTAAAAACAAGGTTTCTGGGTGTGGCGCAGCTGGTAGCGCGCTACCTTGGGGTGGTAGAGGCAGCAAGTTCGAGCTTTGTCGCTCAAAAAAAGCATTGAAACCATTAAAGTTTCAATGCTTTTTCTCTTCCCCACACTCGTACGATTATATATCAGAACGAGCCTCCCAGACAGCATAAAGCTGCATTTTGCGGCTCACGTTGATCGTCTCGCCGAGAGCGTACTTGACCTCACCGTCGGGAACGTCGCTCCAACCGACAAGTGTGTAGCCTTCCCTTTCAAATCCGCCCTCAAGCAATTTCAGGTCGCATCTGGTCGTGCCGTAAAGCTTTTTTACGCCCTTTGCGCGAGCTGATAAGCCTCCGTTGCCAACGAGCAGTATCGTGCGCGTAAACGGCAGAGAGAGCAAAAAGAAGAATATGACTACGATAACGAACGCGGGCGCCAGATGCCAGTACGGCACTCCTATCAGCTTATGGAAGGTGCTGAGGATCGGTATACCGTCGGTGTTGTAGATATACGAAAAGCTCTGATTCTCCGCCATTATTCCCGCGCTCTTGAGTATTTCGGATATAACGTATACGAGAGTGAAATACCCAAAAACACAGCCGCTGACGGGCAAAATATACTTTCTCTCGGGGCGAAGTCTGCCCGAAGCGAACATCCAAAGCGGGCATATCATAGCAAAGCTGTGATAGAGCCAGGAGTTGAACACGATAGGCTCGTACCAATTAGCGCCTCCCCAGCGTGGATTGAGCGCAACGAGCGTGGTAGCCGCGGCAAACATCGAAAAGTAGAATGAATATTGCCTTGCCAGCTTGAATTTCGGTATAAGCATAAGCGGCAGTAGAATAAAGTTAAAATTACAGACCTGAAGCTGCTGCATAAGCAGAGTTTTAAGGTCAAGACCTCCCTTCCATGATAGCCCCATAGCAAAGCGATAAAATATCGCGCTTGAGCATATCACAACGGAGATGACTATCAACAAGTCCTGCCACTTTCTCGGCAGCTTTGCCACAGCCAAGCAGCTCAAAACCATAAACGCCGCCGTGGCAAGAAATAAAACTATGTGTTGTATGCTTCCTGGTGTCATATTATTCTGTAATTGTTATTTCGTAGGTTGTTTCGACTAAAATGCCGCCTTCCTTGTATTTGACCGTAAGCGTGTAGGGGCCTTTTTCCCCTTTCTCAAATGCCGCTTGTGCCGCTTCCCAACCGTAAACGTAACTGTTTACAAGACTGATGCGTTTGGTTGTACCGTCCTTGTATTCGCGAACGATAACTCCGCCGCTGGTATCAAGCCATTCGTCAGCCTTATATTCGATTTTAGGAAGCTCCTCAAGATAAATTCCTACCAATGTCGACGTAGGCTTTGGCGTCTCCTTTACCGTGATAGAAAAAGTCGCAATAAAGCCCTCGTACTGTACGCTTATAGTCTGCTTTTCCGCAGGTTCGGTATTATCAAATCCGGTTATTATACATTTGGAGATCGGAACTGTAGTTTGCTTGCCGTTTCTGCGAGTAACAGTTATCTTCAAGCCCTCATAATCCGCTTCTTCGCCAACGTAATATGTCGTTTTGTTAGGTGTAGAGGAAATTGAGATATGACCGATCTCGTTTCCCTGCTTATTGGCACCTATGACTATCACTAAAAGCATGGAAATAAGCGCTATTACCACGACAAGAGAGATTGAAATACCAATTATCGACTTGACGTTTTTAGGCTTACGAGCGCCCGAACCGCTATTCTTTTTTAAATTAACCGTATTCAGAGGCTGTGCGCCCTTCGGCTGCCTCTGCTGTTTTATTTTTACGTGCGATTCCTGCTTGACCTTTACGGGCTTTTCCCGCTTAACCTTGACAAGTCTTTCTGCCTTGGGGGTTTTAGGAGCCTTCGCGGGCTTGCTTATTTTCAAATTTACGGTATTGTCCTTCTTTGAAGGTCTGGGGGCTTTTGGTTCTTTAGGAGCCTTAACTTGCTTTTCTTTTTTTGGTTTTGTAGGCTTAAAATTAACAGCCATAGTTTTCCTCCAAAATAAAGGTTATAATGGTGATCCACCCACCCCGAGAGGGTGGGTGGCAGAAAATTTTAATTAGGAAATAATTACATAATTATTTCCACAGGCCATTCTTGAAGGCAAGCATCTTCTCAAGGAAGTAGACCAAGTCATCATAAGTAATAATACCCTTACTAACAGCGACCTTAAAGTATTGAGCATTGAGAGCCACGAACTCATCCTCTGTCATAATATCAGCGAGGTCAGCATAGGTATATAGGCCATATAGTTCAATGTCAGTCTGCATTTGAACCTTATCAAATGCCATATCTTGGGTAACATCAAACGGCATATAGAAATTACCCAATCCCTCTGTGGGAGTCAAAGTAAGCATGCCCTCTAGGAAGCAGTTGTAATGCTTGTCAGACAAAACAGAATAACTATCTGTTACCTGAATTTCAGAATGACAATCAACCATTTTTACTTTGCTGAGGCCAGATTCTCCCGCTCTGATGAAGTTATGGCCAACATAATCTTTTGCATTTTCTGCATTAAGGAATACAAATTCACCAAGATCCGCGTCGAAGATGCCATGTTCGCCAATAATGTTTATTACAGTTCCGTCATCAAAATACAGAGCGGTTACAATCTGCTCAGCTACACCGTGATTACCAATAGCAGAAGCGGGGACAACATCATATTTACCATCATAGAAGTTCCAAACCAGCAACATATCCTCGTATGTTACATATTGAATTTCCTTCTGAGTACCGTCGGCCAATGTTACCAGAGTGTCAGGAGTAACACAACTATTCTTCTTTGCGAGAGTAAATGTAGCCGTATTCTTAACAGTCGTACCATTCTTTCCAGTATAGGAATATGTGAATGTAACAGTCTTATCTGTAGAATCATCATCCGCCTTACTATCATACATCCAATAGTTAGTACCGTCAACTTGTGTTCCGGTCACCTCACTATCGCTAGCCTTAATAGACAAACCATTCAGATTAGATGCGGAAATAGATACTGTGAAGCTTGTGCCATCATCATTATAATCGGTAATTACCAAGCCTCCCAAAACTTCATAGTATGCCGAATAGTCCTTGTCAAATACCGAACCACTTTCTACCCACTTGGAGGTCTTGGTAAGACCGTCTACGTTTATTACTGCACTAGGATGGTTGCTGTTCGATACAACCACCGTAACCTCATACGTGTATTCATTGTTTGCGGTCTGCTTGGAACCATCATTATTAAAGAACCAGTTATCCGTAACCACATAAGTAAGCGTATATGTGCCTGCCTTATTAAAGGTGACCTTTTTGCCATTCACAGTGCCGCCAGTGCAGGAAATGTTGACAGCAATAGTCTGACCTGAATATTTAGATACAGTATATACAGATGCATCCAACGTGCACGTTTCACCCGCGGGAATATCTATTTTGTACTGAACTACACCATTCGTAAGTGTAAGATTATGCTTGAATACAGGCTTCAATACCGCCTGTGTGTTAGGAACATAACTGTTGTCGTAGCTGGGAATAGCGCTTACAGCAGGGCTAGGTATATGCGTATAAATAGTAGCATCGTACGTCTCACCCATCACTTTCACAGAAGCATCAGTAGTGCTATAGGGCACAGAAGCCTTGTTTGTACGATTATCATTCACTGCCTTAGTTCTCGTTCCAAGGAACAGAATACCTGTGTTGATGTACTTTGTTCCACCAACCTCGTGGTAAAGGCTGGAATTATTTACTAAGTTGCTGGCAATAGACTGAATGTCACTATCCAAATACTGCTTATCACTCTCTGATACCCAGTTATACTGGTTGAGTGTGCCTTCCAACGTAACATCACACGTATTACTAATACCGGATTCCACAATTACACCTGCACCAAGAACCGTACCGGAACCAATGGTAGCGGTTGTAGGCACCTGCACCGTTGTAACATCCTTCAGGGTAAGAGAACCGGTTTGCAACCAAAGGTTACAATAGTTACCACCCACCAGAGTAGTATTTTCAACGTACAAGGACGTACCGTTAGCCATAACGGGCTCACGGAAACCGGAAATATAAGAGTTAGAAATTGTTGCATTTCCGGTCGTATAAATTCCCGCAACATAATAAGGCTTGCTGGAAGAAACCTCGCTCTGATAGATCAGCTCAGGATATACAGGACCATTGATCACAACATTATCAATAGTACCACCATTCAAATAGAACAGCGCGTTGTTAGAGTTAGTTGTAGCACTAGTAAAGCTCTGCGCATTGATCGCAAATCCGTTACCGTAAATAGTACCGGAAATAGCAGTCTTGTTAGCAGTTCCCCAAGTAATATCATTAAGCAGAACGTAGTTAGTAGCGCCGCTGAAATCACTCGCAGAGGTCACGTTCTTACCGTTTACGACCTCAACTGCAAGGGTTGCTGTTCCCTGTTCCGTAGTTACTTCTATGATCGCAACACCCGTGCCGCTGAATTTAATGGTACTGCTTGCCCAAGTATCCTTTGTCAAGTCGGAGGTATAGGTTGCCGTGAAGCCACTGCCGCTTGTTGCGATCGCGTTGAGGGTTCCCGTACCTGAGGTCTTGGAAGCATCGAAGATATTCAACGTAATGGAATCAGGTGCCTTCTCCGTATTGAACAGCTTATCCAAAGTAAAGGCATTTCCGTTACCCACGCGGAAGAGATAGGTCGCACCCATCTTAACGTCCTCGGTAATATCGTTGACCTCGAACGGACTCGAGGAATTATCAACTACCTCAATTGCAACGGTATCGGTAATGTATTCACCGACCTTGATCGTCAAATTCTGTGTGCCAAATTCTTCTTTCGTAAGCACAAGATTGTTGCCGTCGATGGTAAATACATTTCCCTCACCCAATTCAAAACTAAGAGTATCGTCAAGCTCGATTCCCTCGATGGTGTAGTTATATGAATAAGCAGAAATGCTGCCCAGCGAGTACGAATCCTTTGTTCCGTCGTACGTTATCGTAGAAGCGAGTACATCGCCCGCATTGTCGAGCTCAATAGAACCAAACTCAGTATCGAGAGTAACTGCGTTTATACGGACAATGGCAATAGTTTTCGTTAAAGATTTAGGCTCACTTTCGCCTACGGTAGCTGTAGCCGTAATAACGACCTCGGAATCTGCTCCAACAGCAGGAAGCGCGAGAGTTACCTTTCCGGACTCATCAACAGTAGCAAGAGCATTCGAAGATCCCCAAGTTACAGTAACTTCTCCAAGCTCTCCACCGTTATCGGATACGAAACCGCCCGCTGTCAAAGTAAACGTTTTTACGTCGTACGGAACGTAGATCGTATCACCTGCGGAGATTCCCTTGTCTGCAGTAACCGTGAAGGACTCTAATTTTGCTAACTCGCCAAGTCTTAAATCAAGGGCATCTGCAATAGCCTGAAAATGCTCGGCTGCCTTGTTGAATGCTTGTGCTGCCTCTGTTAACACTTCTTTCGCTGCTTCAATGGCAGTTGTATCACCGCTTTCCATTGCAACCAACATATCGCCAATTATTCCACTCAGATCAAGGCAAAAATAGCGGTCTTTATGCATTCTTATGTCGTCTTTATGAGCATCATAAAAAAGACTGTTTCTGGTCGTTTCATTCACATCAGGTTCTGCCTGCTCTGTGGTAGCACCAAGCAAAATGACCTTGTTTGCAGTTTTGTTTTCTGCCTCAGGACTGTTCTGAGGTGTGGCATCCAAATCTGAATACGTACTAAGAACGATTTGATTTTTTTCAACGTCATAGTAATAGCTCAAACCGTACTTCGCGCTTCGGGGCGCAAAATTGTTTGCCTTTGCCTCACCGTATGTCTCCTTAATCAAGGCATACAGATCATCCGCATTTTCGACCTCGTTGATAGCCAGCTGCGTATTAAGCGAGGTTATCTCCGCCTCATCAGCAGAGATGTTCGCCTTTTCGACCAAAGCTCCGAACGTAGGGATCATTACCGCCGCAAGCACAGCTACAACCGCGATAACGATTACAAGCTCTACAACGGTAAAGGCTTTAACGTTTCTCTTTTTCATAATTTCCTCCTAAATAATTAACTGCACTTAAACGTATTACTCTACGTTCAAGGTCATCAACTCCTGAATACTAGTCACGCCGTTTACCACAAGATTGCGGCAGGAGCTCCAAAGAGTTACCATTCCGTTTTGTCTTGCGAGGTCGCGAAGCACCTCAAGATTCTTTTCGTGCGATACGGCATTTCGCATATTTTCGTTCATATACATGATCTCGTGCACCGCTATTCTGCCCTTGTATCCCGTGTGATTACAGAACTGACAGCCCTGCGGACGATAAATACTGATAGGCTCGTCTATACCGAGTATTTGCATTTCCTTTGGTGTGGTCTTGCTCCTTCTTCGGCACTCGGGACAAAGTCTCTTGACAAGACGCTGAGCGATAACACCCACAAGCGCGTCTGCAACGAGGTAATCCGCGATACCCATATCCTCAAGACGCGTGATCGCTCCCGTCGCGTCGTTAGTATGCAGAGTACTGAATACAAGGTGTCCCGTAATAGCTGCTCTGACGGCGATCTCCGCGGTCTCCTCATCTCGCATCTCACCGATCATTATGATATCGGGGTCCTGACGGAGTATGGAACGGAGCGCGGTTGCAAAGGTCATATTCGCCTTTGCGTTCACCTGAGTCTGATTTATTCCGTGCATAACGTACTCAACGGGGTCTTCAACTGTGACAATATTCACCGCAGAGGTGTTCACTTCCTTGAGGAACGAGTAAAGAGTCGTGGATTTTCCGCAACCCGTAGGTCCTGTCAGAAGTATGATTCCGTGAGGCTTCGAGAGCATTTTGTTTATATACACGTTTTCATGCTCAGTAAATCCAAGGTCCTCACGCGTGAAGCGGAAGGACGTTTTATCAAGTACTCTGATAACGAACTTTTCTCCGAACATAGTGGGAAGCGAGGACACACGGAAGTCAAATTCCTTGCCACCGATCACCATATCGATTCTTCCGTCCTGAGGTATTCGACGTTCGGCAATATCAAGTCCTGCCATTATCTTGATTCGCGCGCATATTGCGGAATAAGAATTTATCGGAAACTCTGCTCTTTCCTGAAGGTCACCGTCAATACGGTAACGCACCTTAACGACCTTCTCAAAGGGCTCGATATGTATATCACTCGCACGATACGGCACTGCCTCTCTGATGATTGAGTCGACCAGACGAACCGACGGGTTGTTGACGACGTCGTTTTCGGCTACAACATCCTCATCTGCGGCTGCCTTCTTATTTGAGAACATCTCCGCCTCACCCTCGGTATTGAGGTCGTTAAGCGCCGCTGACGTTGACATAACTACCGCGATCGAGTCTATATATCGATCGATCTGTCCGGGCGGAACGAGAACGTAATCGGTCGGGCAAACTATCTGCGAGGAGATAGCTGACATAGCCGCGCAATCAAGCGGATTGCCCGTTGCTATAAGCAGCTTCCCTTCGGGGCTCATGCTGACGGGAATTATCTTGTAACGCTTCATAAACTCGAACGTAAACATATCGAACAACGATTTGTCTATGTCAAGCATATCTATTTCCACGTAAGGCAAGCAATAATATCCGCCTAAAACGGGTAATTCCTTGACCTCGGTCGTGTACTCCTTGGTAAGCATATAATCACGTACCGAAACCTTAAGTCTCTCACAATCCTCAAGGATCTGGTTCGCTTGCTTTTTCTTTATTATCTTTTTGTAAATGTAAAATTGCAGCAGATCTCTATTTATATTCATTCAGTCACCTCCTAAATCAAGCAAGGGTGCTCATAATGGCAAGCATAGGGGAGTAAACCGCAAAAAACAGCACTCCGACTATAAGACCCATTATCACAAGCATTGTGGGTTGGATCTTGGAGGTCAGCGAAGTGAGCGAGGTATCGACCTGATCATCAAAGAACGCGCAAGAACGGGAAAGCACTTCCTCCAAGGAAGCCGTTTGCTCTCCGACGGCAAGCATCTGGAGAAGCATGGGGGGAAACAGCTTTTGCTTTTGGAACGCATCCGTAAGCGTGACACCGTTGTGTACGTCGGTTGCCGCTTCCTCAAATCGTTCCTTAACGTAACTGTTACCAAGAATAATAGTTACGGCATCAAGCGCGCTGGCAAGATCCATTCCGCTTGAAAGCAAGATGCTGAATGCACGCGCAAAACGCGCGGTTATCAAGTTGACCTGAATGCGTCCGATAAGAGGCGCTTTGATCTTTATTACGTCTATGACTCGCTTTCCCTTTGCAGTTCTGGAAAGCAAGAAGATCACACCGCCAAGAATAATGATCGCGGCAATCACAAGGCCACCGTAAACCAAGAAGAAATCCGAAATATCATATACCGCTTTCGTTAATCCCGTGATCTCAACGTCAAGGGACGCGAGCGATTCTCGAAAAGTAGGAACGACGAACGCAAGCATCAGTATAGCTATGGCAACCGTCATAAGCGCAAGCATAGACGGATACGATAGCGCAGATTTTACCTTTCTTTTTATAGCGGAATCCTTCTCATAATAGTCCGCGAGGGAGACAAACACCGTATCGAGCTTTCCGCTTGCTTCTCCAACGTGAACCATGCTGCAGAAAAAATCAGGAAAGATCTTCTTATGCTTGTCAAGAGCCTCGGAAAGCATTGCTCCGCCCTTTATGTCCTCACTGATTACCTGAAGTACGGACTTAAAATACGCAGAGTAAGGCTGAGTTTTCAGAATGTCGATACATTCGAGCAACGTAATGCCCGTAGATAGCATAATAGCGAACTGTCTGCAGAAGGTAGTAAGCTCACTCAGCTTTACCTTTCCCGTACCGAGCGTGAAGAAAGCGGACGGCGTGCCTCCCTTGTAGACGGAGGCAGAAACAAGATACAAGTTTTGCTTTGTAAGCTGAACGGCAAGATCCTGTTCATCTTCGGCAATAAAAATGCCCTTATATTTTTTCTTCTGCAAATTTACCGCTACGTATTTGTATGTAGGCATAACCTTTCACCTCACTCTCTTTTTATCATCTAAGAAACGACAGATACCAATTAAGTATCTGCGTTCCAAAAAGTATTGCAACGCTGAAACCAATGATCAGGAACGGCGCAAAGGGAAATTCCCTATCTTCCCCTTCTTTGCCTTTGGTTGCGATCGACATAATTATTGCGGCAGGCACGGTTGCGATGATCAACGAAAGGATCAAACGCTCCCAACCAAGCAATAATCCCGCCACGAGTGCGAGCTTGACGTCGCCACCGCCCAGTCCTTCTCTCCCTGTCACCTTTTCGAATACCCAAGCAACGAGGAAAAAGACTGCAAATCCGGAAGCCGCGCCAATAATATGCGACAGCCAACCATAATCCTTATCAAAGAAAATATTTATTATTCCAAGCACGAGCAAAATTATCTGAAAACGATCAAATATCAGCTTATGCTCAAGATCAATGAAAAATATACAGATAAAGACCGAAAAAACCAACGCATAAATGCAGGTCAATGCGATGCTCTTTTCCCAAAAAAGATGAACGCAAAGGACCCACAAAACCGCGTTTGCGATCTCAACTGCCGTGTATCTGAAGGATATATGACCCTTACAGCTTCGGCATTTACCGCCAAGGATCAAATAAGAGATCACGGGGATATTGTCGTACCAGCGGAGCTCGTAATTACACGCGGGACAATGCGAGTTGGGCTTTGCAATGCTCATTTTGTTGGGCACGCGGTATATGACCACGTTAAGAAAGCTTCCGACGCATAAGCCTACGATCCCCGCAAGAATATAGGCTACCGCCAAATAATACTTATCCATAAGCTTTCCCTTAGAATCTGTTTGCCGAGTTTATCTGGCTCGGGAACAGACCGCCGTACAGTTCAAGGTTTTGGCAAACGATTGGGAGATCAGCAACACCGTTCAAATGGGTAAACGTGATCCCGTTCTCGCTTGATTCCTTGTTCGCCACGTCTACGACGAACGAGAGATCTTCGGGCAGATTCACGCATACGAAGCGAGGCTTATCGATCTCAGTGATTTTTTCGTTGCTATGTATAAGAGTCAACGCCCATTTCATGAAAACTCTGAAGTTTTCATAAGCAATTCCGTCTTTTGTTTCGGGGATCTCACGAAGCATGAATTTGGGAAGATTGCGCTGACTCTTTCTGGAGAAGATCTTCAAATTATGCCCCTCTTTTTCGGGAACGACCTCCTCGGGTGCATCCTCCTCATCACCCTCGGGATCGTAATTCTCAGAAAGATCATCACGATTATCCGAATACTGATCCCAAGCATCTTGATAGGAATCTGATCCCATAACAGTCAGCTTTTTGGATTGTGCCCTTTCCCTTGCGTTAAGAACCGTAAGCTCAGCATAGGAATGGTCAAACAGAGCGTCCTCACGCACTACTTTGGGATTTCTCAAAAATTCAACGCCAAACGGGAGCGTATAGAATCCCATGACCTTACCGCCCACAACGAATACGAATCTCGAATATATATCCTTTACGTCGAGGAATACGTAAGAAGCGTTTTTAAGCTTGGGATTAAAAAGCGTTGCCGCCGCAACCGACGAAGCAGACGCAAAGGAAAGCGTGTCGACCAAAAGCTTGTTTTCAGAGCAAGCGGAATAGATCGACGAAACGATACTGTTCTGCACCGCAGCTATACCGATGGTCGAATATTGCTTATTCTGATCTGCCATCTGAGCGATAATATGCAGATCCTTGTAGTTTCGGTAAAGACCGCCAAGAGTTGTATCAAGCATCTTTTGAGTCTGTGCCGAGCCCTTGACCGTAGGTATCCTTACCGTGTCGGTAAGAACTGCCGAATCGGGCAGAATTACCGTGACCTTGCGGATAGACTCGGAAGGAGTATTAGCCGCAAAATCCTTCACGGCATCCTTGAACTTATCAAAAAAGTTCTCGTCGAGCTTTACCCCCGCATAGCTTTTTATATTATGAGTGATCGAGCTCTTATCGTTACCGACCATTGAATAAAAGTGAATGGCGGAACGATTGGTATCGATCGCTATTGTTGTCATATAGTTAGATTTTGCCATTGTTTTTCTCCATATCGCAAAATGTTAAATCAGTTCGGAGATGAATAACGCCAAACCATCACGTTGCCGGTGTCATCAACCTCAACGTATAGCATTACGTTTTTTTCTGCGTCATTTTTATGCCAAACCGTCAACACGCGGTTTTCCGCTTTGCAAGTGTAATTTCCCAATGTTGTCGGCTGCTCTGTAAATGAGCTTGCGTCTGCTGATCTTGCGTCTGCAATGAAATTCTCACCTATCTGATCAAGCTCGGCTCTTTGAGCTATCTTGATATTCTCTATTTCACCTTGATAGTGTCCTATCAAAGCAAAAGATGAGACCAAGAAGCAAAGTGAAAATATGACCATCATAAAAAGGAGCGCATTTTCAAGCGCTATTCCCTTTTTGCTTTTAAGTATCTTCATTATTTCGCCCCCTTTTCGTATGAGAACGAAATTATTACTTCGTCTTTATTGTTTCTTATATCAATTTCAAATTCGCTACTTGTAAAATCGGCATTTAATACTGCTGCAAATTTATTTTCGGCTACGTAACGGTATTTTGAGCCTCCCGAATACTCCAAACCTTCGATACCTGCAAACTCAACGTTGTCTGTAAATTGACCGGAATTCTCCGACGCCTTGAAGCACTCGAGGATATTGTGCGCAAAATCCTGCGCTTCGCTGATGTTGGCTTGCTTGACTCTCGCGGAAATAGCTGACAGAACTACGGAAAGTGCCGCGATCGTCACGATTGCGATCATCGCCAGAGCTATGACCGTTTCCATTACGGAAAAGCCGCTGTTTCTTTTAGTTTTTCTCATTCTCGCTGCCTCCTTATCAGTTTGCACAGCGCAGAGCAAAAACAAAGCTCTTGTCAGCACTGTCGGAGCCAACTCGGGTAATTTCGCATTTTATCAGATTGTCTTGGATCACAAATTTGATCTTGCTGATCGTATGCAGATTATCAATCTGTTTGCCGCCGAGATCAATCGTGCCGTTTGATACGGTAAAACCTTGATCCCCTGTTATGTCCGAGAAATCAGCGCTCGGATTATCTCTTTCCGCTATCCATTTGTATAGCTCCTCTTTGACGACGGCACAATCCTCCAAAAAGTCATATTCTTCCTTGTTGGAGGTTGAAAATTCCTTCATAGATGCAGAAAACGAAACTATCATAGCGGAAACTATTGCCACGATCGCCAAGACGATGCAAAGCTCGGCAAGAGTAAATCCACCCTTGCCTCGTGCAGCAATATTATGCTCTGATAGCGTATTTATCCTACGTTTTCTGCCCATATTTTGCCAACCTTTTCTAAAAAAAGTATCAAAGCACTCTACACCCGCAAGGAGTGCAGAGTGCTTGCGTTTTACATTTTAAAAGTTAAATTCTAGATTATTTGTTTTCGTCTTAGGGAGTTACTTTCTCTACTGTCCAAACACCGTTGTTAAATTTGAATTCGTATCCAGTAGGCGCCTCAGCACCAGCAGTGATCTCACAAGTTGTAGCATTAGCGCCAAACTTAAAGGTTATGCCTTCAGCAGTACCTTCTTCATCAGCGGCGATAGTTTCATCAGCGTTAGCCAAATCGTAAGCTTTCTCGTAAGCATAGTTAACCTTTGCCTCGAGCACTGCAGCCTTATCGGCATCAGTAGATTTTTCTGTATTCCAAGCGTTGTCCTTAAGTGTAGATGTATAGTCCTTGTTTTCATCAACGTAAGTAAAACTAATATTAGCCTTACCATATTCATCATATTCTACATCATATACTACGAAAGAATCTCCAACTTTGTAAATGTCGTCTTCTCCGTCCTTGCCATCAAGGTTACCGTCTGCAAGGTCAAGAGCGTAAGCTTCCTTATAAAGCGATGTTGCTGCCTGCTGCACTGCACTCTTGTTTGCCTTCTCGATAACACCACCGAAAGTAGGAATCATAACTGCTGCAAGAATTGCAATAACTGCGATTACGATTACAAGCTCTACGATTGTAAAGCCCTTCTTGTTAGACTTTTTCATAACTTTTCTCCTTTTTAGAGTTTAATATTTTCACGTGGTCTTACACCGCGTATCGTCGACATTATATCACAGCAATCGTCATTTGTCAACCCCCTTTACCGTTTTTCGTACAAAGTCCACTATAAGCCCACCCAAATCAACACGCTTTTTGTGTTTTTCGAGGTCACATTGCACAATTTCAAGCCCTCGAATATGTGCAACTTTTCCATAATTCTTTGCGATCATCAGTAAAAACGCGTTTTTTGTTCACCTCCACGTACACATTATATGAAATATATGAAGATTAGCGACAAAACAGAAGCTCCGTACGTTAATTCTTTCCCCTGCCCAATAAAGCTGATGAATAAAATGAGGATTTTGGTTTATTTGACGAAAAACATTCTCCCCCAAAAATTACTAAAAACACATTTTTCCCCACCTCCAAAATCCTCTGCGGCATATCCTCGCATAGCCGATTTTTATCAAATTAAAGTTTTTAAAAGGATTTACAACATTCGTTCGATTTTTTGATTGGTCAAAACGCCGAAAATAATCGTTTTTTGTTAGAAAAACAGATTAACTCTTGCATTTGCGGATTAATAATGCTATAATAATTGTGTATGTGTGTAATGTTGTGTTTATTTTGTGAAAGGACCCCGCAATATGGTAAACGATATCCAAAAAGCAAGTTTTTTTAAAAGACTGTCCGCTTTTATGCTTGACAGTATCATTCTGATATTGGTGGCAGTTGCGGTAGCAGTGCCGATATCTGCTATTCTCAACTATCCCGACACAGTAGAGGCATTTGAAACACACTATAAAAAATATGAAGAAAAGTATGCGATTGATACAAACATGTCTGCCGACGAGTACGACAAATTAACTCCCGAGCAAAAGGAACGCTACGAGGAAGCAACCAAGGAATTGGCAAAAGACAAAGAAATAGTAAAGCTCTACACCACGCTTATGAACAAAACGATTTTGGTAGTGATCATTTCCCTTTTCTTTGCGTTTGTCATAACGGAATTGGCGATACCGCTGTTTTTCAAAAACGGTCAGACGCTTGGAAAGAAGATGATGTCGATCGGCGTTATGCGCGTGGACAGCGTCAGGATCTCAAGCTTCCAGTTGTTCGTTCGCTCTGTATTTGGCAAATTCTTGATGGAAACTATGATCCCCCTTCTCGTTATCATGCTGGAATTCTTCGGAGTGATGGCAGGCATGGGCGTTATAATCACCGTTTTGATCTTCATTATTCAGGTAGTACTCCTGATAGTAACGAAAAACAACTCCACAATACACGACTACTTTGCAGTTACCGTCGTCGTTGATATGAACGACCAGACGATGTTCGACTCCCCCGAGGATCTTATAGAATACAAGAAAAAGCTACACGAGGAGGAAGTACGCAACGCGCCGTACTGATACCTATTTCAACCCGTCTTAAAAAAATATTACATAAACTGCAGCTTGGCGCAAAACGCCGAGATTGCTTAAACTTTCAGGAGGTAATATGAAAGTCGAATTGCAAAACTTAACAAAAATCTTCCCCAGCCGTAACAAAAAGTCGGGTGGAGAGGTGACAGCGGTAAATGATTTTACCTTCACCATTCCCGACGGTAAGCTGGTCGGTCTGCTCGGTCCCTCCGGATGCGGAAAGAGTACCACTCTTTACATGATCAGCGGACTTCAGAAGCCCTCGTCGGGTAAGATCTTCTTCGGTGACGAGGACGTTACCGAGCTTTCCCCCGAGAACAGAGGAGTTGGTCTGGTCTTCCAGAACTATGCACTCTATCCTCACCTTACGGTTAAGCAAAACATTATGTTCCCTTTGCAGAATCTCAGGGGTGCAGACAAGCTCTCAAAGCAGGAAATGCAGGAAAGAGCGCTTGAGGCGGCAAAGCTCGTTCAGATCGACGAGCTCATGGACCGTAAGCCCAGCGAGCTTTCGGGAGGTCAGCAGCAGAGAGTTGCTATCGCCCGCGCACTCGTTAAAATGCCTCGCGTTTTGCTTCTCGACGAGCCGCTTTCCAACCTCGACGCACGTCTTCGTCTTCAGACCCGTGAGGAGATCAGAAGAATTCAGAAGGAAACGGGCATCACCACCGTTTTCGTTACGCACGACCAAGAGGAGGCTATGTCGATCTCCGATATGATCGTAGTTATGAAGCTCGGTGTGCTTCAGCAGATCGGTAAGCCTCAGGATATCTACGACGACCCCACAAATCTGTTCGTTGCCAAGTTCTTGGGAACACCTCCCATCAACGTTTTCAACGGAAAGGTTGAAAACGGCACGCTTTACATAGGAAGCGACGCTGTTCTTGAAGTTGGCGGTGTGTCCGATCAGCCCGTTTGGGTAGGTATTCGCCCCGAAGGCTTTACTCCCGACGATAACGGTGCTCTCGTTTGTAAGCTTAACAACGTAGAGGTTATGGGTAGAGACGTTAGCGTTGTTTCAACGCACGAGGCATCTGCTAACCCCATCGTACGCTCGATCGTCAATGCAGACAACAAGATCGACGTAACCGCAGAAAACATCAAGTATTCCTTAAAGCCTCATAAGGTGTTCATCTTCAACAAGGAAACCGAAGAAAGAATTTATTTTGAGGTGAAGTAATGGTAGATAGTAAGCATCAATGGAAGGCTTGGATATATTTGCTTCCCGCAATTATTCTGCTGATCATATTCACGCTATGGCCCATAATCAATACGGTCACCACAGCGTTTATATATAATGTAGAATACAAGCCTGTAATCATACAAGTTGAAGCCGTGGAAAACGCAGATGAAGAATATCTCTTCACGTACGTTGACTCGGTAGAGGGAAATAAGTACTATATGAGCGCAGTCGTCGAGGAGGACGGCAGCGTTGACCTTGAGTACGTAAGCACTCCCGACGGCACAAACGGCAACTTTAAATACGACAATGACATCATGGCATGGACCGTTACCGTTGGAGAAAAGCAGTATTTTATCGGTGCGACCGACGATTCCGACGCTTCCCTGTTTGAAGTCACAGAGGATAACGTTTCAAAGCTCGGCTCGTCCATATATCCCGCAAGTCTTTTCACAGAATCAGCCAATAAGCACGCCACAAGCGAGCTTGATCCCAAGGCGGGTTACAACTTTGGAATTTTCAAGGGTGTTTCCGAGGCAGTAAGATACGTTCTTGCATCCTCCGAGGAAGGCTACCTCAACACCACGGATTATCTTAACGAGTCCGCGATGCTCTGGCCTGAAAAATGCAAGGTCGGAGAAAAGAACGGCTTCAAGTTCTACTATGAGGACGAGGACTACAATTATCTCTACCTTAACACAGTAGTGAACGAGGAAGGCGAGGCTTCAATAGAGTATACGCTTGATCAGGGTGTCGGATTCTATTATAACAGCACTCACAAAGCGTGGGTCTGCCTCATTAACGATACCGAGTATTATCTCGGGCTTGACGGTATCAATAGAATAGGTGTCTATTCCCTTGCCGACATCGGCGCTGAAAACGCTCCTACACCCGCAGTAATGTATATGCACAGAGGAGAGGCGTCTGCAGCCGTTGAAATGACCAATCTCAGCGAGGATGATGCATACCGTATAGGTGCACATCGCGCGGCAGACGGAACTCAGACCTATATCACTACCGGTGCAGCCGTAGGTGGCGGTCTTATGCTGACCGAGGACTTTGTAAACGGTGAGGTCTTCTCCAAGTTTGGTATGAACAACTTTACCTACGTTCTTACCAGCAGAGGAAGTGACTTCATAGTCTGCTTGAAGAACACTCTCATTCTTACGGTCATCACAGTTCCGATCTCCACAATTCTTGCTCTCCTTATCGCAGTAGGACTTAACTCTATCAAGCCTCTGCAGAAGCTTTTGCAAACTATATTCTTCCTGCCCTACGTTACCAACTCCATCGCAATAGGAATGGTATTCGCGGCAATGTTCAACATAGTCGGTATCAACTCCACGCAGGAGTCTGTAGGTATCATCAATAATATACTGGGACTATTCGGAGTAGAGAGGATCAACTGGATCAACTACGGCGCAGAGACCTGGGCAAGCTTCACAGCACTTATCGTCTACATCATATGGAATGCTCTGCCCTTCAAGATACTTATTCTTCTTGGCGGTCTGCAGAGTATCAACAAACAGTACTACGACGCTGCAAAGATCGACAGCACTCCCAAGTGGCGCGTTCTTACCAGAATCACCGTTCCGTTGCTTTCTCCCATGCTCACGTACACTGTCATCACCAGCTTTATCGGCGGATTCAAGGAATACTCCAGCGTCGTCGGTATCTTCGGTGAGGATAAAGCCGTTGCGGGCGGTGCGAATATGAACACCATAGTAGGACATATTCAGAACCACCTTACCATCACCCGTGACTACGGTCTTGCGGGCGCGGCAGCACTTATGCTGTTCGTAATAATCTTTATCGTAACCATGATCAACTTGCGTATAAGCAAGAAGAGCACTCATTATTAAGAGAGGAGGCACGTCTAATATGGAAAAAATCGATAATAATTCTAACTCCTCCTTGAAGGTAATGAAGGAAAGAGATATCCAAAAGGTTGCCTCCGGTCAGAAGGTCGCTAAGGTATTCGGTCAGATCCTCGTTTATACCTTCCTCGGTATCATGGCTCTGATAGTGCTTTTCCCCTTCTACTTCATGATCATTTCATCACTGAAATCTCTTGAAGAATATAGATTGGCTGTTCCCACGCTGATCCCTCAGTCCTGGAAATTCCAAAACTATACCGACATACTTATCCCCTTTGACGTTGCAGAGGCTAACGGTTGGGTTGGATCTATCGTTTCTCCCGAAGCGGCAACCAACGATTTCGACCTTTTCACACTTTTCAGAAATACGATGTTCGTAGGTATAGTTTCTACGATACTGTCGTTAGTCATCACCGTGCTTTCCGCATTTGCATTCGCTCGACTTAACTTCAAGGGCAAGAACGCACTCTTTGCGGCGCTTCTCGGCACTATGATGATCCCCGGTGAACTTTTCACCATCACCAACTACGCAACCGTTATGACCAAGGGCGGATGGTTCCCAAGGTTCTTTAACGGGCTTGGAAATATGTTCGGTCTCTTTGGCCCCGATTTCCATATCCCGTTCGTCGATTCGAGCTTTGCTGCTCTGATCGTTCCCTTCCTTGTAAGTGTATTCTACATTTACCTTCTCAGACAGAACTTCTTGCAGATACCCAACGAGCTTTACCTCGCCGCTAAGGTAGACGGTACCAGCGACCTCAAGTATCTCTGGAAGGTTATGATCCCCCTTGCGCTCCCCACCATTATTTCTATCACGATACTCAAGATGATGGGCGCATGGAACTCTTACATGTGGCCCCGACTCGTTGCAAACGACGACGCTCACAGACTTATTACGAACGGTCTGAGAAACGCGTTTAACGACGTTTCAGGTAACACAGACTACCCCCGTCAGATGGCGGCAGTCGCACTCGTTTCACTTCCGCTTTTCCTTGTATTTATCTTCTTCAGAAAATACATCATGAAGGGCGTAAGCCGAAGCGGCATCAAAGGTTAATCGCTTTTTCAAAAAAGAAAGGGCTTAACACAAATATAATTTTATTATATGGAGGACAAAAACCATGAAAATGAGAATTCTTGCGCTTTTAATGGCAGTATTTTGCTGTTTTGGTTGCTTCTCATTCGTAGCGTGCGATAACGGCGGTTCTTCCGAGACCACCACCGCAGCTCCCGAAAAAGAAGAAACGACCACAGGCGAAGAAACCACCAAGGGTGAAGAAACCACCAACGATGTCGAAACCACCAAGGGTGAAGAAACTACCGCAGCTCCCGAAGTTCAGGACGAGGGTTACGACGGCAGTGCAGTAACCATCACCTTCTATCACACCATGGGTCAGAACCTGCGTGAAGTTCTCGATGCTTACATCGTAGAATTCAACAAGCTCTATCCCAACATCACCATCGTTCACGAGCAGGTTGGCGGCTACGACGACGTTCGTGACCAGATCAGTACCGAGATCACCGTTGGTAACCAGCCCAACATCGCATACTGCTATCCCGACCACGTTGCAGTCTACAACATCTCCAAGGCAGTTTATCCGCTTGACGCGCTCATCGACAACATGGCAGAGGTAACCCGCGCAGACGGCACTACCGAGCGTATGGGTCTTACACAGAAGCAGATCAACGACTTTATCCCCGGCTACTACGCTGAGGGTAAGCAGTTCGGCGACGGCAAGATGTATACACTTCCTCTCTCCAAGTCCACCGAGGTTCTTTACTACAACGCTACCTTCTTTGCAGAGCACGGTCTCACTCCTCCTACCACTTGGGAAGAGATGGAAGAGCTTTGCAATAAGATCAAAGAGATCGACCCCACCTGTATCCCTCTTGGATACGACAGCGAGGCTAACTGGTTCATCACTATGACCGAGCAGCTCGGTACTCCCTACACCAGCGCAACAGGCGAACACTTCCTCTTCAACACTCCCGAAAACAGAGCGTTTGTTAAGGAATTCAGAAGCTGGTTCGAGGCTGGCTACGTAACCACTCAGGATATCTTCGGCGCGTACACCTCCGGACTCTTTGTAGAGCCCGATCCTTCCAAGCAGAGAAGCTATATGTCCATCGGATCCTCTGCGGGTGCTACCCACCAGCGTCCCGCAAAGGTTAACAACGAATATCCCTTTGAGGTTGGAATCACAAGCATTCCTCAGGCTAACCCCGATCAGCCCAAGGTTATTTCTCAGGGACCCTCGCTCTGTATCTTTGACAAGGCAAACAAGCAGGAGGTTTATGCTTCTTGGCTCTTTATGAAGTACCTCACCACTACCGTTGAGTTCCAGGCTGAATTCTCCATGGAATCGGGTTACGTTCCCGTTCTTAAGTCCGTTGCTAAGAACGAGATGTATGCTGCTTGGCTCGATAAGGCTAACGGTGGCGATAACATCGCAGCACTTTCCGCAAAGGTTTGTCTTGATCAGGCAGACGCATACTACACCTCCCCCGCATTCAACGGCTCCTCCGTTGCTCGTGACGAGGTTGGAAAGCTCATCAAGGATTGCTTCTCCGCAGAAACCGACGACGTTGATGCTATGATCAACAAGGCATTCGAGGATGCGGTAGAAAAGTGCAAGTACCTCTCTTAATTCTGAAATTATTTACAGGACAAATTAATAATGAAGAAGATCATTAGCAATTTGCTTGTGGTTGCATTGCTGATAGGCTCCCTTCTCGGCTGCCTGTCAGCGTGCGACGCTTCAGGCAATACAAACGAAACAACCGGCACCGAGGATCCGACCACCGAATCCACAGCGCAAAGCGGAGACAACTCCACGGAGGAAGATCAAAGCACTACCGAGAGTGAAAGTGAAAGCGAGAGCGAGAGCGAAAGTGAAACTACACCTCCCGACGTTCACGTTGACTACGCATCTGAGGTAAAGCTGGATATGAACTCTGATACTCTTAAACAAGAGGTAACGGTAAAAGCGTTCATAGACGGTGACACCACTCACTTCAACGTGCCTACCTCACTTATTGAGACAGGCGTTATCAAAGCGAGATATCTCGCTATCAATACCCCCGAGTCCACGGGTAAGATTGAGGAGTGGGGCAAAACGGCAGCCGCATTTACCAAGGAAAAGCTTTCTTCTGCTACGTCTATCATTATCGAGTCGGACACCGAAACGCTCAACGCGGATTCCACGGGAGACAGATATATGCTCTGGATCTGGTACAAGACTGCCGAAAGTGACGAGTATCGCAATCTCAATATCGAGATCCTGCAGAATGGATTGGCGATCGCCTCCAACTCCTCAAACAACCGATACGGCGAAACCTGTATGGCGGCAATCAATCAGGCGAGAGCCGAAAAGCTGTGTGTTTATTCGGGAGTAAAGGATCCCAACTTCTATTATGGCGAATCGATAGAGCTCACTCTCAAGGAGCTTCGTTGCAACATCGAAAGCTATAACGGAATGAAGGTTGCCTTCAACGGAATCGTAACTCAGGATCACGACAACGCAGTTTACGTCGAAAGCTACGACGAGGAGACTGACGTTTGGTACGGAATGTATATTTACTACGGCTTCAATATGAATGGCACCGCCCTTGAGATCCTTTCCGTAGGAAACGAAGTAAGGATCGTTGGCACCGTGTCCTACTATGAAACTGGCAATACTTATCAGGTCTCGGGACTTTCTTACCGTATGATGAAGCCCGACGATCCCTCTAACATCCAGAAAATAAGCGATGGTCACGAGCCCGTATATCTTCCCACTTCCCCCGAGCGTTATGCAAACGGTAAGGTTGACGTAACACTCACGGACAGCGAAGACAACGCAACCACGACCACCTACGATTACGCCGCCCTCGCGATATACTCCTCCATCTCTATGGAAGGACTTTACGTAAAGAGCGCGTATACTACCACCAATCCGGCAAGTGACGATTTCGGCGCTATGACTCTTATCTGCGAAGCAAACGGTGTGACTATTCAGATCCGCACCACTGTCTTCCGAGATGAGAACGGCGAACTCATCACTACCGACCACTATGAAGGCAAGACCATTGACGTAAAAGGAATCATTGAATATTTCAGCGGTGACTATCAGATCAAGGTCTTCAATCAGAACGATATTATTATCAAGTAATAATATAAAATAAAAACTCTAAAAGGAGACGTTATGAAAAAGCTAATTGCATTTTGTTTAGCAATGCTCTTGTGCCTTTCTGTTTTTGCGGCTTGTGATACCGGTAAGGGTAACGAAGAAACAACCGCAGGCAAGGAAGAAACCACTGCAGGTAAAGAA
The DNA here is from genome assembly GCA_017411745.1 of Clostridia bacterium. Lineage (GTDB taxonomy): Bacteria > Bacillota > Clostridia > Oscillospirales > CAG-272 > SVTX01. Next base: position 51,313 of record JAFQPM010000021.1, read on the forward strand.
GAAACCACTGCAGGCAAGGAAGAAACCACTACAGGCAAGGAAGAAACTACCACCGAGGGTACTGAAGAGACCACGACAGAGGAAACTACTACTCCCGGATCCGCGTACGATGTAGAAGCAGCTGCTGCATTCCTTGACGCTCAGTATAAGAACGCAGACACGATTACCCCGGTTGACTATGAGGTGTTCGGTCAAGTAATGGTCGGTCTCGACAAATACATGGTTTCTTGGACAACTGACAGCGATAAGGTCACTGCAGTTGAGGGTAGCCCCAAGTGGACCATCCAGGTTGACGAGCTCTCTCTTGAGACTGTTAACTATAAGATCATCGGTACAATTACTGCTCCCGACGGAACGACTGCTACCGTTTCTTACGATCGCGTAGTTCCTAAATTTGAAGTTACCTCCTTCGAGGACTATATGGCGGCTGAAGAGGGCACATCCGTTACCGTTGCAGGTATCGTTGTCGGTATCAACGCTAAGAGCGCAGGCAATACCAGAAACCACCTCTTTCTCGCTGACGTTGACGGCAAGGGCGGTTACTACTGCTACCAGCTCGAGCAGGATCCCCTTGAGGAAGGTGTTGCACTCGGTATGACCGTAGCCGTTACTGCTCCCGTAACTCCCTACAACGGAATGCAGGAGACTAAGGGCGGCGGTTTCGTAATCATTGATGAGACCATCAAGGAAGTTTCCGTTCATGATATCACCGACAAGTTCGCAGCAGGCGAGGACCTTTGGAATTACGTAGGTCTCGTAGTAACCATTAAGGGCGTTACCATTGGAGCCCAGGAGCTTGAGAAGGATACTTCTCAATATCTCTGGTTTGCTATCGGCGAAAAGACCGGATACGTAAGAACCTACGTAACCGACTTCCCCACCACTCTTAAGGCAGAAGACAAGTCTACCATCGACGAAGCGCATGCAGCAAACTTCGGTAACACTGCAGACGCTACCGGTATCCTTATTTTCTACGGCACTCAGCCCTACCTCATTCCTGTTAGCACCGATTGCTTCTCTAACTACCAGGTAGTTACCAAGACCGATGCTGAAAAGGTTGAGGCTGAAAAGGAAGCTGTTTCCGTAAATGATCGTATCACTGAAGATACAACCATTACTCTCCCCTCAGTTGGTCAGTATTATGATGACGTTACTATTACTTGGACCGTAGATAACGAGGCATACACCATCACTGACGGCAAGCTGGTAATTGCTCTCGGTGAAGAGCAGGCAACTCTTAAGCTTACTGCAACTATCACCTGTGGTGAAGTTGCCGAAACCAAGGAGTTTGAACTTAAGATCGATGCAGCAGCTACCGATATTTATGTTGCTAAACCCGTAACTACTCCCGAAGCAGATACCGCATACAAATTCTTCCTCGTACAGGGAAATCTTGGCCAGACCCTCTACCTCACAGGTGAGGTTAGCGGCAGATACCTTGTTACTACCGACAAGGCTGCTCAGGCTGTTGACGTTTACGCAGAAGCAGTTGAAGGCGGCTTCAAGTTCTACATTCTCGTTGACGACGCAAAGCAGTACATCACCGTTTACAACAACGCAGATAATAAGCTTTCCGTTAAGTTTGACGCAGAGGGCACGTCCGTATACGCTTACAACGCAACCGTTAATGCTTGGGTAACCAACATGGACGGAACCGACTACTATCTCGGTACGTACAACACATACAACACTGTAAGTGCTTCCAAGCTTTCTTATATCACCGCTGAGAACACCGGCGTAAGCCAGTTCCCCGCAGGTGTCGGTTCCTTCGAGCTCGCGACAGAAAAAGAAGAGCACGTTTGCGAGTTTGCAGATGCTACCTGCACTTCCCCCAAGACCTGCGCATGCGGCAAGACTGAGGGAGAGGCTCTCGGTCATAACATCGTTGAGAATGTTTGCCAAAACTGTGGTGCAAAGGTTGTAACCGTTACCGAGGCAGCGGCTCTTGAGGACGGAACTCTCGTTCTTATCAACGCCACCGTTTCTAAGATTACCTACAACTGGAGCGATTCCAGCAAGAACATGTCCGTTGATATCACCGACGGCACTACTACCCTTAACGCATATAAGCTTGGTTCCAAGGTTGGCGCAGGCGATGTAATTATCGTTTACGGTAAGGTTGGCTCCTACAAGGACAATAAGCAGATCGTTGATGCAACAGCTGAAGTCGTTACCGCTCACACCTGCACCGAGTTCACCGATGCTACTTGTGACGCTCCCAAGACCTGCACAGTTTGCGGTGCAACCGAGGGCGAAGCTCTTGGACACAACTACGTAGACGGTATTTGTGACCGTGATGGTTGTGGCGCAGAGAAGCCTGCTTCCACCACCTACACCTTTGCTGACTATGAAGCAGGCGAGCAGTACGCAGCAGGCGAAGTCCATAAGCTCGACGATAACGTAACCGTTACCACCACTGACTGTCACTTCACCACTCAACTTAGACTTTACTACAGCGAAGTTAACGATTGGAATCCTAACGGACGCAACGGCGTTGCAGTATTTGCAATGACCTCTGCAGTAAAGAGCCTTTCCCTTAATGCTGGCGAAAAGGCTGGCCCCATGGCAGTTTACGGTTCTACTGATGGTGAGACCTGGACTCTTATCACTACTATCGATGTAACCTCTACCTACACCGACTACAATGTAGAGCTTGGCGAAACCGCTTATACATTCATTAAGCTCGCTGCTACTGAGAAGCAAGTAAGAGTTGCATCTATAACCATCGAGCTTGCATAATTTTACATAACTTAACAGTTTGTTCGGATAAAACCGAGTAAAACAAGCCATCCGCGGCAAATTGCCGCGGATGGCTTGTTTTTTTGACAAAAGTATTGAAAAAAAACAATTATTGTGGTATAATGACTCGTGAAATTTAACTTCGAAAGGTCAAAATATGAAATCGTACAATAAGATCCTGTCGCTTTTGCTGGCATTAGCGATTTTTGTCACCGCTTTTACAAGCTGTGATCTGTTTTCTGATTCGGGCAGCTTGTCGGGTGAGACCACTACCGAAAGCTCAAGCGACAACTCTACCACCTTCCCTGCCGAGGACACTTCGGACGAATACATATCCACCGAGCAACCGACAGAAAGCATCACAAACGAAAACGTATCGACGCAGGAAACCGAAACGACAGAAGCTGGCAGCTCCGAAACAGAGCCGCCGGAAACAACGGAATCCTCCGAAATCGGATCAACCGAAGCAACGGAGGCTGACAGTTCCGAAACCGAGTCAACCGAAACCGAGCGAGGCGAGCTTGAAAAGCGGCCTCTTGAGGAGATCATTGAGGCGGTCAACTCTCCTTCGGATTATGCCCCTGCGGGAAGCTACGAGGAGGCGTTGGATCGCTCTCAAAACGGCGAGCTTTCGGGTTATCCGTTCGTTCCCGACCAAGCACCCATTATCTCGGAGTACCAACCTACAAAAGACGGAAAACTCATCAAAAACAACGATTCATATTACCTTGATCATAATACGTACGTTGTAATCGATGCCTACGGTCGCGAGGTCTTTCGTATCTATCGCGGAGGCGCGTATATAACGCTTGAGGAGGTTGCCGCATACGTCTACGCTTTCGGCACCTACCCCGCTAATCACACCGCGAAAAAGGCCACAAGTGTTTCAGGCAACATCTGGGGGATATATCTGCGCTCCAATCATTCAAGATTCAGCGGCAACACCTCAAAATATCCCTACGAGCCCGAGCTTCCGCGTATCAGTGGCTGTGGCGGAGATCTTCAATACTGGGAGATGGACATCGGAACAACGGGCACAGATTGCGATCCGGGTTACCCTTCCACGATATATAACAACGGTACTAAGATCACTCGCGGCGCCGCAAGGATCGTTTATACGTGGAATGACCTCAACAATAACGGCATAAACGACGGTAACGACGTGGTTTTCGTCTTCTACACCTACAACCACTACAATGATTTCCAAGAATATCTGAATTATTACGGCGGCTGGGGAGAAATGTTCGGAAACATTACGGGAGGCGGTAAGATCTCGAGCAAGACCGACTACAATCCCACCGAGTACGTGCCCGTATATACGGGGAGCCTTAAGGACGGTATCGCCAAGACCGAATATATTATGTTCGCTTGGGTAGACCGCCGCGCATTCGAGCTTCTCTTGAACGCATAACCGCATAACATTAAAAATACCGACGAGTTGTGTTCGTCGGTATTTTTTTATCATAAGTTCAAATCTTTCAGTTTTTCATAAACCGCAAAGTCAGTCTTATGCGGAGTGATCGGAGTAACCGATATCCAACCGTTACAGATCGCGTTGATATCGCTGTTGGGATTTACCTCGTCGGACGTCACGGGCGCGCCTACCTGAATATACATATCCTCCCCTCTGCACTCAAAAGCATCGGAAAAATACATGCCTCCCTGATGAGTGACCTTGAATTCACTGCTTCCAAGCGGGATATTGACGTTATAGAGCCCGTTCAGCTCAAAAAGACGGTTTTTGCAGATATATTCCCAAACCGCATCCAAGCGTTCTACCGAGTCGTCAAAGCTTTGCGGATCGGTAGAGAGCGCCAATCCCTTGACACCGAGCCTTGAGCCCTCCAAAATTGCCGCAACCGTACCCGAATAAGATATGTCGTGTCCAACGTTGAATCCACGGTTAATTCCGGATATAACAAGGTCATATTCCCTGCCAAGTCCTAAAACTCCAAATCTCACACAATCTGCGGGAGTAGAATCCATAGCATAAGCCTCGATATCGCCGCCGATCAACACCTTTTTGATCTCAACGGCATTTCGTATCTCTATTCCCTGACTCTTGGCACTCTGCTCGACCTTAGGTGCGACTATGACTACCTCGCCAAGCTTTTGCGCCCACCTTACAAGACGCGGTAAAACGGGCGAGAATATGCCGTCATCGTTTGTAATAAGTATTCTCATAGCCACCCCGTATTGTTTGCCTTATATTCGCCAAGTCGCTTATCAGCCTCTTTCAAAAGCTTCTTTGCCTCATCAATGCTGTACACAGTAGCGCCCGCCGCACAGGCATGTCCTCCGCCGTGATAGCGCTCTGCAAGCTCGCTTATCGTAACGAATCTCGAGCGCAAACGGACACGGATCGAACCGTCATCACTTTCAATGAAAGCGATCCATATAAGACTACCCTTGATAGAGTCCATATACGACACCGCCGTGCACGCTTGCTCAAACGTCAGCCCAAATTTTTCCTGCATCGCACGGTCTACGTACATATACGCGACCTTGTTTTTTGTGAGTTTTATTTTTCCGTAAACGTAGCTCTTAAACTTCAGCTCCTCAAACGGATCAAGATAAAGATTGGCGTAAATAATGTCGGTATCTATGCCAACGTCAAGCATAGTTCCCGCATAGCGCATAGTATCTCCCGAAACGGATCTGAATCTGAAGCGTCCCGAATCGGTCACCATTCCCGTATAAATATACGTCGCCGCCTCTTTGTTGATCTTCAACTCGTCATGGAACGTATCGTAAAACTTCGCGATCATTTCGCAAGAAGACGACCTCTCCTCCTCTACCCACATATAATCTCCGTAAGGAGCGATGTCGATATGATGGTCGATCTTGACCAGCTCCTTGCAAAGAGAGTACTTAGGATTGGATATACGCTCCACCGTGGCAGTGTCTATAACGATACCGAGAGCATCCTTGTAAAAATCATCGTCTCTCGGCTCATCCTCGTCGCCAAGAAACGCCATATAATCGGAATAGTCGTTATTAAGCAAGCATACTTCCTTTTCGGGATAGGTAATTCTCAATATCTCGCGCAACCCCTTGGTCGAGCCTACGGCGTCTCCATCAGGGCGCTTATGGCGAAAAATGATTATACGATCATATTCCTTGATCTTCTCAAGTATGACCCTCATCTTCTCTAAACTCATATTCTTCCCTCCGTAACGTCCTTAAGATCGGACAGCATCTGCATAGCTTCTTCGCGATCCTTCAAGGTAGCACCGCTTGCCTTTGCGTGACCGCCTCCGCCGTATTTTTTAGCTATCGGATTGATATTGTGAACACTTGAGCGTATTTCGGTCAAAACGCCCTCCTCGGCTTCGGTAAAGTTGACCCATACCTCTACTCCGCGGATCTCACCCATCGTGTTGACCATTCCGCGCGAAAGCGTAAAGCTGTCAGCCTCATACCCTTCCGCTTCCTCTCGTGTAGTGTATATGTACGCGACCTTGCCGCCCTCGCAGATCTGAATTTTCAATACAAACTGCGCGCGCAGCTTTATAAAGCGGAAGTCGTCCGTATAAAGATTTCTGTATATATCCTCGGTGCTGAATTTCTGCTCCATAAGGAACGCCGCCAGCCTGAACGTCTGCGACGACGTAGAATCGTAGCGGAATCTGCCCGAATCGGTGATCATACCCGTGTAAAGCGACTTTGCCGCAAGAGGACTTAATTTCCAACCGCACTCCATAGCAAGCGCCGTGATCAAGCCACAGCAGCTTTCGTACGAGGTGTCGGTAACCTCAATCTCTGCGATCTCCTCACAGAAAATATGATGGTCAATACGCACTACCCTATCAGCCATAGTATATCTTTCGTCGCTTATCAAAGCCTTTGCAGAGGTGTCAAGAATGATCGCCAGAGCGCCGCTGTAATCGGCATCTGACACGTCGTCCATTATAGAATCCTCCATAAATCCAAAGCGCTCGGACGCGTCACCGACGCACAATACGCGTTTTTGAGGATAGTTATCTTTAATTAGATTCTTAAGACCTATCTGGCTGCCCAAAGCATCACCGTCGGGCTTTTTGTGACGGTGTATTATGATAGTATCGTACGATTCGATACAGTTTAATATCTGTTCAAACATATTTTTCTCCTATTATTCAAAGTATCCTCGATATTTCACCTGAAGCGTGCTGTTCGGGAACATATACTGATACAGATCGATAAAATAGTCGTCGGTCATACTTGCGATATAATCTATTACGATCTGATTAGGCTCACACGCCTCATAAGGAGTTGAGCGCTTGTAGTGCGCGGAATTCACGTAATCAATGTGATGCGTGAAGATCGGCGAGGATCTGCGCTCGTTTTTGAGATCATCAAGCAACTGGTCGTATATCTCACTCATCATAGGACGCACCGTCGCACCAAGATTAGCCATAGGTGCGGCATTGTTGTATATCATCTGATAATTTTCACGCTTTGACTTCTGCAAAGCCTTAAAATGCTTGCTATCAAGCTTGATATACGGCTTTCCGTAGCTGTTTTCAATAACGTTGACCACAAGATTATTTATAATCTCCGCATTTATCGACCCTATGTCCTCGTTAAAGAACATACTCTCGTGCGCTATATTGGCGCGTATAGCGTCCTGGCGATCCTTGCCAAGATACGCAATTATATCGGCAAGACGAACGACGGCAGCCTCCATAGTAGACGGCATCAGCGAGGCGTGGAAGGAGCTATCCGTATAGCAGCGCTCGATCATTTTATCGAATTCTGCAAAGCTGTTTACGGGAACCGGATGATACTCCTCACATTCTATCTCACCGTTGTGGCTGGCTATACCGTTCAAGGTCTGCAAGCTGATATTGTACGGAAATATCCCATCCAATACACGAACCGATTGCAGATTGTGGGCGAATATTCGTCCCGTGTGCGCCAAGCTTAATTCATTCAAATAAGCCTCCCCCGTATGAGCAAACGGCGGGTGACCGATATCATGACCCAAGGCGATAGCTTCTATAAGATCGACGTTGAGATGCAAAGCCGCGCCTATCGTTCTCGATATTCGTGAAACTAGCTGAACGTGCAGACTTCTGCGTGTTATATCGTCATTTTTACAAAGCGAAAAGACCTGGGTCTTGTCCGTATATCGATTATAGTACGGGCAGTGCAGAATTTTATCAATATCATGCACAAACGTCGGGCGCCAAACGGTCGCGTTGTCCTTCGCGATATTTTTTCGCCTGATTACAAGATCGTCCTTAAAGGAAACGTCGTTATATATACCCGTTTTCTTCGCCTCGGTTATCTGATTTGTTATCTCCTGTGACAAAGCTTCGTATTTTGGCATTATGCCTCCTATATATCACTGTTATTTCCAAATAAAATTATAATTTATCGACTCTCCGCCATCTACGAGTATGCTCTGCCCCGTACAGAAGCCGTTGACAGCCGTCAGAAAATATGCCCACTCGGCGATCTCCTCGGGTGTCGCCCATCTTTTCAGCGGAGTTTCTTCCATTATCTCCGCCCAAAGCTCAGGATCGTTAATAACACACTCGTTAAGCGGCGTAAGAACTCCCCCGGGGTCAAGACTGTTACAGGTCGCTCCGTATTTTGCGACCCTCATAGCCACGTTTTTTGTGTAAGCAAGAACTCCGCCCTTGCTCGCGCAGTATTCGGGAAATTCCGCGCCCGTGTGCGCGCTCGCAGAGCCGATGCTGAGTATTGACTTGATACCCTCGCGAACACCGTATTTTTCGGTAATATGGATCAAAGCCTTGAGATTTATATCGATATCAGCCTCATTCTGTGTGCCGGCATTGTTGATAAGTATCTCGACGTCGTCAACCTCGGGCAGATTATCGTAATCGCGCACGTCGCAAACGTAATGGGTATATTTCTCACACGATATCGTGCTCTCCTGTCTATCTATGCCAATGACCTCGTGCCCTCTATCCAAGAATATCTCAGATATCGCCTTGCCGATTCCCTGCGAAGTGCCCGTAATCAAAACCTTCATTTCAGCTTTTTCCCCCTTCAATATACTCCAAATATTCGTATCCGACGCGGTTCGCCCTCCACTTTTTGACCAAACGGTATCCAATAGGTGAGAAGGCTATCTCCATTATCAACTCCGCAACAGCACCCGTGAGCGCACAGGTCGCACACTGGAGCACCGTCCAATGAAATCCATCCCAGAAGATCGGTGCGAAGCCGACAAAAACGATTATAGAAAAAATAAAATTATCCAAGAACTGACCGATGAAGGTCGAAATGTAGGACTGCATAGCATAAGCCAGCTTGCCGTCGGGATTTTTTCTGAACGCTTTGCCGATAGTCCAATTCAGCATATTATTAATTACCGCGGAGGACAAAAACGCGATAGTGCTTCCAAGCAGAATGAACCACGTTCCGCCGAAAATAGAGTTGAACGCGCTGTAATCATCGGCATTTGACGGAATAACGCTCGCCACAAAAAATATAAGGCAGGTCAACAGATTTATCATAGCCGCGAGTATCGAGATCTTGTTTGACGCCTTCGGGCCGAAATGCTTGGTGATGATATCCATACACATAAACGACAGCCACGAGATCAGAATACCGCCGTCAAGCGCGATCCAATCGAGCTGTAAAAGCGTTTTGTTCGCAAGCAGATTCATGCAAACAACGCTCACAACAAAAAGAGTCACGACCGTCGCGGGAATGCACCGCAGCAGGATCGCCGTCTCCTCTTTTTCCTTACGTATCCAATTCTTTATCTTAATCATTATAAATAAACTCTCCCACGAAGAGATTTGATTAGTGCAAACTATTACATTTTATTATACCATATAATCAGACTTTTTTCAACCCAAAATTGTTCAAACTCCGCCTTTTTCAAATAAAATTTGTTTTTTTACCCTTTTTCTCTTGCCCCCAAAGCGCTTGTATGGTATAATTAACCTTGTAAACACTCTATACGGAGGCATAATATGACGATCAGTGAAAGATTTTTAAAATACGTATCCTTCCCGACAATGTCGGATGAAAATTCCGAAACCGTGCCCAGCACGGATAAGCAGCTTGTCCTCAGCCGTTATCTTGCCGAGGAATTGAAATCCCTCGGACTTATAGATGTCGAGCTCGACGACAAGGGTTACCTCTACGCCACTCTCCCCGCAAATGCCGAAAGCAGCGTTATCGTAGGTCTTATAGCGCACGTTGACACCTCGGATGCCGTCAGCGACGGACCTATCAACACAAAAATTGTAAAATACGAGGGCAAAAGGATCTGCCTCAACGAAGAAAAGAATATCTGGCTTTCGCCCGATGAATATCCCTCCCTCAACAGATATGTCGGCAATAACCTTATAGTCACCGACGGAACTACCCTGCTCGGCGCAGACGATAAGGCAGGCGTATGCGCAATAGTATCCGCCGTTGAGAAGGTCATAAAGAACAATCTCCCTCACGGATGTATAAAGATCTGCTTTACTCCCGACGAGGAGATCGGCAGAGGCGCAGACCACTTCGACGTTAAGAAATTCGACGCGGATTATGCCTACACCGTGGACGGCGGCGGACTTGGCGAGCTTGAATACGAAAACTTCAACGCCGCATCGGCAAAGGTCGAGCTCAGAGGTGTCTCGATCCACCCGGGAAGCGCAAAGGACAAGATGAAAAACGCGCAGCTTATGGCAATGGAGTTCAATTCTCTGCTTCCCGCAGACCAGACTCCCGCTAATACCGAGGGCTACGAGGGATTTTTCCACCTCATCGAATCCCACGGCGACTGCGAATACGCCGAGCTGATCTATATCATCCGCGACCACGACAGAGCAAAGTTTGAAGAAAAGAAAGCACTCCTTTCTGAAATCTCCAAGAAGATAGAAGAAAAATACGGCGCAGGCTCCTGCACCGTAGCTATCAGAGACTCCTACTACAACATGAAGGAGATCATCGACCAAAATATGTACACCGTCGAGCGCGCAGTTGCCGCGATGAAGGCGGTCGGAGTCGAGCCCGAGATAGTTCCCATCAGAGGCGGAACAGACGGAGCGCGCCTCTCCTTTATGGGCTTGCCCTGCCCCAATATCTGCACGGGTGGCGAGAATTTCCATTCAAGATTCGAGTATATCCCGATAGAATCTCTTGAGAAGGTAGTAGATATCGTCGAAAGACTTATTCTCGACACCGCATCATTCTGACCGCTATGGCTACTTGACAAAAAGCCACCCAAGGATGTATAATAAAATCAATAATAACAGAAAAGAGGTCAAAAAATGGCTTTTGAAAACGTAAAAAAGAATTTTGGGTTCGGCTGCATGCGCTTGCCTATGAACGGCGACGAGGTCGATTACGCCGAATTTACCCGTATGGTAGACACGTTTATTGAAAACGGATTTAACTATTTCGACACCGCGCACGGCTATCTCCGCGGAACAAGTGAGATCGCGCTCGAAAAATGCCTCACCTCCCGCTATCCCAGAGATAGCTATATCCTCACCAATAAGCTCTCGGTCAACTATTTCGACTCGAATGAGGAAATAAGACCCCTCTTTGAAGAGCAACTCAAAATATGCGGCGTCGACTATTTTGACTTCTACCTTATGCACGCGCAGAACCGCGGCTCTTACGAAAAATACAAGAGATGCCGCGCATATGAGACCGCCTTTGAGCTTAAGGCAGAGGGCAAGGTCAAGCACGTAGGACTTTCCTTCCACGATACCGCCGACGTTCTCGATCAGATCCTCACCGAATACCCTGAGCTTGAGGTCGTTCAGATACAGTTCAATTACCTCGACTACGACGATGCCGCAGTGCAGTCGCGCCTCTGCCTCGAGGTCTGCCAAAAGCACGGCAAGCCCGTCATCGTTATGGAGCCCGTAAAGGGCGGTAGCCTCGTCAATCTCCCCGACGATGCAAAGGCAGTGCTCGATGCACTCGAGGGTGGAAGCTATGCAAGCTACGCGATCAGATTTGCCGCAAGCTTCGACGGAATAAAGATGGTTCTTTCTGGCATGGGCGATATGAATATGATGAACGACAACCTCAGCTACATGAAGGACTTTAAGCCCCTCGACGAGCGTGAGCGCAAGGCCATCGACAAGGTCTGCGCAATTCTCCGCGGCAAAGGACTTATCGCCTGTACAGGATGTAGCTACTGCACCGAGGGTTGCCCCAAGCAGATCCCGATACCCAACCTTTTCGCGTGTATGAATGACAAAAAGATCTGGCAGAACTGGAACTCAGATTATTATTACGGCATACATACCAAAGACAAGGGCAAGGCAAGTGACTGCATCGGCTGCGGCAAGTGCGAAAAGATCTGCCCTCAGGGCCTCCCCATCAGAGAGCTTCTCAAGCAGGTCGCCGAGGAATTTGATAAGAAAAACTAATACATTAGTAAAAAAGCCTTGAAAGGATCGAGTTTTTATGAAAAAAGTATTATGTTTTGTTTTAACAGTTATTTTGTCGTTATCGACTTTTTGTAGCTGCGAAATCCTTGATATTAAAGACTCGAAGGAAACCGTAGAGCCAAGCAGCGAAGAATCAAAGGAAACCGTAGAGTCAAGCAGCGAAGAATCAAAGGAAACCACAAAGCAAAATTTCTCCACTGCTTCATATAACGTTGGCAAGGGTAATATTAATAAAGTTCCGGCCGACAGGTACGAGGAATATCCAAATCTGCACAATATTCCCCTTTCGGCAACGCTGTATAAAAACGGCGAGACTATAACTATCGACGTAAACGATCCGAGACTGATCCGATTGATCAATTTGTTCAACAACGCGCTTTACTGTAATGATTGTGCGTACTTACTGGGTTACTTATATGATGAGGATATCGAAGAAGGTGAACTCAACGGAGAATTCAGACTTGAATTAAAATACGAGCCTTACGGAGAAAAAGGCTCCCTGCCCGGTCCATACGAAAATGACCCAACTCTATTTGATACCATAATAATAACGGACGATAAATTTATCCTTATCAATCATGACCTTCCGGTTTATATGGGAGATGAACAAATTTGTTCGATCTGGGCTGCAGTGTATTATCCGTATGATTGGAATCAGGTTTCTTGGCTTGCTCTGTTTGGTTTTTAATATCGCATCACAGTTATAATATTCTAACCGCAAAAACAAGAGAACGGCTCTCGCCGTTCTCTTGTTTTTATTTACTTGGCACTTCTTTTCTCCGCCCTTACGATCTTGTAAAGCTCCTCTGCGGCAAGACGCGTCTTCGCAACCACGTCACCGCAATCCTTCGGGAAGCAGTAATAAAGCATCTTCTTGTCGCCAATGCAGATTATATCGCCAAGCTTGTACCAATAATAATCGGCATATAAGCTGTACGACGAAAGCGGCGACTGAACATAATCAAGCTCACCGTCACATCCGACGAGGTGGAATCCCTCGCGGTTGTGTGTCAGCCTACCCTCTCCAATCGAGTAAATGCAATCGGTATCCACCATAGCGTAAATATCCACCGCTACGTCGAGCGAATAAGTGCCGTCCACAAGCTCGCGTCTTACGTTATCGCGCTCCCAAGCGTACCAATCGGGAATATGATCAAATTCGGTCTCTCCCTCAATAGCGCGCATAAATCCGTCCTCTGTGAGCTCGTATTGCTTGCCGCAGGCGTGGCAGGTCAAGGTAGTTCCCTTGCCCTCGGTCTGACCCTCGGCAAGACAGTGCGGACACTTGTAAAGCACACGGTTGAGATGATCCGCACGGAAATCCTCGTCTATCTTAACACCCTTTTGCTGCTGGGCGCGGAAGTTGTCAAACGAGAACTTCTCGCGCAACAGCTCGTTGATCTGACGGGGCGTCATTTCCTTTATCTGCTCGGGAGACAAAAGATACTCAACCTCAGCCGTCACCTGAGTTTTGCGAAGCTGAAGATTGTTGTAAAGCGGATCGCGCAAAAAAGCGCCGTCAGTCCTTATAGTCACCACGGGAAGACCAAACATCTTCACGCACCGCCCAAGACTCTCGGGCAGAGGCGTAGCAGTTCCGTCAAAGCTGTAGCTCGCCTCGGGGTACATAAGTATCGACGAATTGTATCGCTTTACGGCATAAAGCATATCGTGAAGCAATGAAACCTCGCTGACAAATTTCTTCGTGGGTATACAGCCGATCTGTCTCATAAGCCAATTCTTGCCAATAAAGCCGTCGGAGGTGCAAACGATATTATATTTTCTCGGATATAGTATCCTCGAGGCTATCTTCAGATCGATAAAGCTCGAGTGATTCATCAGAATAAAGCAAGGCTCCTTTTTTGAGAGCTTCTCCATTCCGACAGAGGTATATTTGAATTTTGTCGCGACAAGATCGGGAATCGAGAGCGTGCGAATAAGCGTGCGGAAGAAAAAGCTCGGCCTGCTCGGCTTTTTTTGCTTCTTTTCGGGCTTTTCCAAAAGCTCCTTGTAGCTGACACCGTATTTTATCTTCATAAGATCCTCTCCCGTAAAAAGCTTCACAATATTAACTGAATTTTAACTTTATATATATTTTACCACACATTTATATTAAATGTCAATACGTAAAACACATATAAAAAACGAAAAATCCCCCGATTGACTATTGACTAACAAAAAATATTATGTTACAATTAATCAGATGATATCAAATCTTGCCAAAAGGAGCCCAGCGTGAAAATTGCTTTCATTTAAACGTGGGGCGAACTGTTTCACGCATGAATTTCGCCGATGGCAAAATTCATCGACTATTATTTATGCCGCCATTGGCGGCGGAATGGAGATTAATATATGGATTTCACCGTTGAACTTTTAAAATACCCCACCGAAGAGGACTGGATGCTGTGTAAGCTCTGCACTCTCAACACCGTTGGTAAGACCAGCACGAAGCTTCCCACAGAGGAGTGGAGAAAAAAACTCCTTCTGAGTGAGCATAGCCCGATAAGAACTCTCAATTTCTGCATAAAAATGGTGATTCCCTATTATGTCTCGGTCCATTTTTGCCGCCATTTCATCGGAGTGACCCACTTCGTGCAGAGCCAGAGAAATGACCGTCAGGAGAACTACGACCGCACCAAAGCGCCGCAGGATTCCCCCGTTTCTCACATGATGTACATAAACGCGCAGGAGCTTATGTTTATGGCTCGCCGCCGTCTGTGCATGCAGGCAGACCCCTACACCCGTAAGGTTATGAACGAGATAAAGAGAATAGTTGAAGAACAGTGCCCCGAATTTGTAGGCACTCTCGAGCCTATGTGCTCGTATCGCGGAGGCAGATGCACCGAATTCACCTCTTGCGGACTTAACAAGCAGTTTCTGACAGGAAAAGAAAACTAAAAATCAACATAAAACGGCAACGCGAGTGCGTTGCCGTTTTTTTATTCACATTAACTTCGTGCCGTCAGCATCCAGTCATGATCTCAATGATCTTTCGGTCGGTCTCCTTCATTCCGTCGTGACCGAGAATCGAAATATTTCGGATCGTATTCTCCACGCCCTTGCTTACAAGACCGTCGCCGCCGTAGAATTGACAGCCCTCCGAAAACATCTCAAAGCCCATAATACCGGCATCGACCGCCATAGCGATCTTTGCCGCACAGCTCGCCTTCGCACCGTCACAAACGATACCGCTTGAAATAGCCAGCGCGTTGACAAGGGTGTGATTGATCGCACGAAGATCACGCGTAATCAGATACGCGATTCCCGCCCCTGCGCCTGCGCCCGCGCTGACCGCGCCGCAGTAAGCCGATAATCTTCCGATTCCACTCTTGAGGTGAAGCGTGACCAGATTAGACAAAGTCAAAGCGCGCAAAAGCTCCTCGCGGCTCTTTTCGTGATATTCCGCGTAGGCGATAACGGGCAAGCTCGCCGTCATACCCTGATTTCCGCTTCCCGAGTTAATAACGACAGGCATATCGCAGCCACTCATTCTCGCATCCGAGCCTGCCGCCGCGTAAGCCTTCGCGCGAGTGCGAATGCTGTCGTCTTGCTTCATAAGAAGCTGACCGATACGCGCCCCGTAATTATTGGTCAGTCCCTCGCGAGATATAGCGGTATTGTAATCGATCTGCCTCTGTAGAATAGCCTCCACGTCGACGATCTCAACAGTCTCGGCAAAATCGAAAATATCCGCTATGCAAAGCAGACTGTGATCGGGCTTCGACTCATCCTCGCAAGCTTTTTCTCTTTCGAAGAACACGCACTTGCCGTTGTCAATTATCTCTGTGATATTGGTGTGCTCGTCCTCGATATGAACCGAAACGGAGCAATCTCCCTTAGAGACCGTTATAACAAGATCAAGCAGGTGTATACTGTCAAGCGGCGAGACCTTTATATCAAAGTCCTTCATTCTCTCGGCAAGAGAGCATTCCTGCTCTGCCGTCACCGATGAGATCACCTCAAGCTGCTTGTCCGCGTTACCGAATAAAATACCGACCGCCGCCGCCGCTTCAAGACCGCGCAATCCGTTCGTGTGAGGCACGATAACGCTTTTTACGTTCTTTATAATGTTACCACTCGCCTGAATGTGCACATACTCAGGCAATTCGCCCAAGACCTCCCTCGCTTTAGCTGCACAAAATGCGACCGCGATCGGCTCCGTGCATCCCATGGCAGGCACAAGCTCACGGCGAAGAATGTCAACATAATTTTGATATAATATCGATGTTTTTTCCATAAAATATCCTTTTGCATCTTTATTATATCAATTATACTAAAATTCGAGTACTTTGTCAAGAATTTGATATATAGATTCTTTTGATCAAAATATAAGAATCATAAATTCTGCACTCGCATTTAAACAAATATTTATTTCACATATAGTTTGATATAACATTTTTCGCAAAGTTGTCCCGCGCCCTCACTATAATATTTTCTTTCATTTATAGGTACATCGTAGCTGTACTCGGTTTCTTTACCGCATATTACACACTTTTCCATACAACAATTCTGTTTATCCGTTTTTGTCATATTCAACGTTTCCATCCCAATATTATTTTGACTCGTAAGCCTAATTCTCACTACTTACCATATAATTATACTCTATATATAGACAATTGTCAATACTCAGAGTACAAATTATAATTAAATTAATGATAAGCAAAGGAGGATAACAATGATAACTTATAAGCCGCTTTATGAGACCATGAAAAAAAGAGGCGTAACGACTTACAAGCTTATAAACGACTTTAGAATCAGCCGAAGCCTTATTGACCGATTAAAGCACAATAAACCAATAACTACGGTAACCCTCAACGATCTTTGCACAATCCTTAACTGTAAAGTTGAAGATGTTTTGAAATATGAACAGGATATGTAATAATCGATAAAAAATCGGCGTATTTCACGCCGATTTTTTATCGATTATTAAAATTACTTTATCGCAGTCTTATCCTTCTGGATAACGTCGTGCGCGCCACCCTCAACGATACTTGTCGCAGAAACGAGAGTGAGCGTTGCCTTCTCCTGAAGCTCGGGAATAGTCAAAGCACCGCAGTTACACATCGTTGACTTGACCTTTGCAAGAGTCATAGCAACGTTGTCCTTGAGACTTCCGGCGTAAGGAACGTAGGAGTCAACGCCCTCCTCGAAGGAAAGCTTCTTGTCGCCGCCAAGGTCGTATCTCTGCCAGTTACGAGCACGAGCCGAGCCCTCGCCCCAATATTCCTTGTAATAAGTGCCGCCAATGCTTACCTTGTTTGTGGGCGATTCGTCAAAGCGAGCAAAATATCTGCCAAGCATAACGAAATCAGCACCCATAGCGAGAGAAAGAGTAATGTGGTGGTCATAAACGATACCGCCGTCAGAGCAAACGGGCACGTAAACGCCGGTCTCCTCGAAATATCTGTCTCTTTCCGCACAGACCTCGATAAGCGCGGTTGCCTGACCGCGACCGATACCCTTGGTCTCTCGAGTAATACAGATCGAACCGCCGCCGATACCGACCTTGATAAAGTCTGCACCGCAATCAGCGAGGAATCTGAAGCCTGCCGCGTCAACTACGTTGCCCGCGCCAACCTTTACGCTGTCGCCGTACCTCTCGCGGATCCAAGCAATAGTTCTCTGCTGCCACTCGGAAAATCCTTCGGAGGAGTCTATACAAACGACGTCAACGCCCGCCTCAACGAGAGCAGGAACTCTTTGTGCATAGTCACGCGTATTGATACCCGCACCAACCACGTATCTCTTCTTGGAATCGAGAAGCTCGTTGGGATTCTGCTTGTGAGAATCGTAGTCCTTGCGGAAAACGAAATAGCAGAGCCTCTGATCGTCGTCTATAATGGGAAGACTGTTGAGCTTGTTGTCCCAAATAATATCGTTAGCTTCTTTAAGAGTAGTTCCCTCGGGAGCAGTAATAAGCTTTTCAAAGGGAGTCATAAAGTCAGACACCTTGGTATCTACAGACATACGGCTGACACGGTAATCACGTCCGGTAACGATACCGACGAGCTTGCCATCGGGAGTTCCGTCCTCGGTAACCGCAACGGTCGAGTGCCCCGTCTTCTCCTTGAGCGCAATAACGTCCGCGAGAGTCGACTCGGGGCTTACGTTGGAATCGCTGCGAACAAATCCCGCCTTGTGCATCTTTGCACGCTTCACCATAGCCGCCTGATTTTCAATCGACTGAGATCCGTATATAAAGGACACACCGCCCTCGGTCGCAAGAGCGACCGCAAGTCTGTCGCCCGATACCGACTGCATAATAGCCGATACCATAGGAATATTCATAGTAATTGCAGGAGCTTCACCCTTTTTGTATTTTACCAACGGAGTTTTAAGGCTTACGTTAGCGGGAATACATTCGCTTGACGAATATCCGGGAATAAGCAAATATTCGTTAAAGGTATGCGAGGGTTCATTGATAAACTTTGCCATAATTTATTTCTCCTTTATTTCAATTATTATTCGTATATCGGGAACTTCTTGCAGAGCGCCTCGACCTCTGCCTTTATCTGATCCTTATTAGCATCAAAATCAGTAGCAACAAGCTTCATCCATTTTGCAATGAGAAGCATTTCCTCCTTGCCAAAGCCACGGGAGGTGACCGCAGGAGTACCAACGCGAATACCGCTTGTCACAAAAGGCTTTTCAGGGTCGTTAGGAATAGCGTTCTTGTTAACGGTGATGTTTACCTCGTCAAGACGGTGCTCCATGTCCTTGCCCGTAACACCGAAGGGGCGAAGATCAATGAGCATAAGGTGGTTGTCGGTGTCACCCGATACGATGTTGAAGCCTTCTGCCTTGAGCGCGTCGCAAAGCACCTTGGCGTTCTCAACGATGTTTTTCTGATATTCCTTGAACTCGGGAGTAAGAGCCTCGCCAAGCGCAACTGCCTTTGCAGCAATAATGTGCATAAGAGGACCACCCTGCGTTCCGGGGAATACTGCCTTGTCTATCTGCTTTGCAAGCTCCTCGCGGCAAAGGATCAAGCCGCCGCGCGGACCGCGGAGAGTCTTGTGAGTCGTAGTGGTAACTACGTCTGCATAGGGCACGGGGCTGGGATGAAGTCCTGCGGCAACAAGACCCGCGATATGAGCCATATCGACCATAAAGAAGGCGCCGACTTCTTTTGCGATCTGAGCGATCCTTTCAAAATCGATAGTTCTCGAATAAGCGCTAGCTCCCGCGATTATCATCTTGGGCTTGCACTCGAGCGCAGTCGCTCTGATAGCCTCGTAATCGAGCATAGCGTCATCATCCGAAACGCTGTAAGGAACGATATTGAAATATTTACCCGAAATATTTACGGGCGAACCGTGAGAAAGGTGACCTCCGTGAGCGAGATTGAGTCCCATGACCGTGTCGCCGGGATTCAAAAGTGCAAAAAATACCGCGAGATTAGCGGACGCGCCACTGTGGGGCTGGACGTTAGCATGCTCTGCTCCGAAAAGCTTCTTTGCACGCTCGCGCGCGATGTTTTCTACAACGTCAACGCACTGACAGCCGCCGTAATAGCGTTTACCGGGAAATCCCTCGGCATATTTATTGGTCAGAACAGTTCCCGCAGCAAGCAGAACTGCCTTTGATACGATGTTTTCAGAGGCAATAAGCTCGATGTTGTGTCTCTGACGCGCAAGCTCAAGCGAGCAGGCATCGTACACTTCCTTGTCATAGTTAACAAGCTCGTCAAAAAAATTCATTTTTTCGTTTCCTTTCTCATAATAATCAAGAGATAAACAGTACCCTATTTTATTAAACTTAATTATACTATAATTGGCCTCGGTTGTCAAGCGATATTCTTCATTTTCCAACCAAAATTCGCATTTTCGTGGTTTTTCACCAAAGCGAGATACGAAGACTATCTCTTGGTAGCTTTTCCGCACAAAATCCGGATACAAACGGCATAAAAGCGCCGATTTTCAAATAGAATTTCAACGAAAGATCTTATTTGAAAGGAGCAAATATGAAGCTCGGATTTTCTGTAAAGCTTTTGCTGTTTTTTATTGCGTCAGCCCTTTTTATTGGCGCTGCGGCATACCTTTTAAGCGATTTCAGACTTCCCTTTCTCAGCCGCGGCGACTCACTACAAATAAACACTGACACACTCAAGTATAAGACCGTCATAATCGATGCAGGTCACGGCGGCGAGGACGGCGGCGCGTCAAGCGCGAAAGGACTTATTGAAAAGAACGTAAATCTTGAAATATCCAAGCTTCTCTGCGAAATGCTGCGCGAAAACGGTATCAACGTCGTTATGACCCGAGAGGACGACCGCCTGCTCTACGACCGAAACGTAGACTATCACGGCAGAAAGAAAAAGCTCGACCTTGCCGCCCGACTCACGATCGCCGATACGACCCCCGATGCCATATTCATAAGCATACATATGAATTCCTTCACTAACCCCAAATATTCGGGACTGCAGGTCTGGTATTCTCCCAATGACCCCGATTCGTCGACTCTCGCAGGTCTTATCCAAAGCAACAACAAAGCAACTCTCCAACCCGAAAACACAAGAAAGACCAAGGTCGCCACAAGCTCGATCTTCCTGCTTGAAAACGCCACCTGCCCTGCCGTCCTCGTTGAATGCGGCTTTCTATCCAACCCTGCCGAAGCCGCACTTTTCGAGACCGACGAATATAAGCAAAAGGTCGCCTCTATGCTTTTCGACTCAATAACCGAGTTTTTAGAAAAATCCACCGACGTATAGTGGCGTATAGTAATAATTAAAAACCAAAGCCGCCCAAAAGGGCGGCTTTGGCTTTTGTATCTATAATAAAGAAAACACCTCAATCACTTATCCAACAAATAATCGTACATATTCACCGCCAGCAGATTCCAGCTTTGGAAGCCGAGATTATGCACGCCCTCGCAGGTGTCGGGATCGTAATACTCGTGCATCTTGCCGTATTTTTCTATATCCTTGCCGAACATTAAAACGGTCTTCTCGGCAAGCTCGCGAGCCTCATTCTCATAGCCGTAATTTATAAGTCCGACAAACGTCATATAGTTTGCAATGCCCCAAATGGGTCCCGTCCAGCACGACGGATTGCCCGATTTTATTACGCGGTACATTTTTTCCGCCTTGGACAGTGAACGTACACCGCCCGCAGAATAAAAGGTCCTTTCGTTCAGATAATTTTCCTTTACCATTCTCTCGGCTTGCTCGGGAGTTGCAATATTTGCCCACATCGCCATAAATCCCGACCATACGTCGATCTTCTGCAGTAAGAAGCTGTAATTTCTCGGGCAACCCTTGTGCATCTTCTCATCACTGTCTATCGGACGGAGATTGAGGTCTGCACTGTAGAAAAATCCATTTCTCTCGTCCCAAAGACCGTCGCGGATACATATCTTCAGATCCTCTGCCCTTTCGGCATACTTTGCCGCCACGTCCTCCAGACCCAAGAGTTGAGCGATCTCGGAAACTGCCCAAATCTCCTTATACATCAAGCAATTCAAATAAATCGTAGCCGAGCTTTTTTCGGGGCGGTAAAATACGCAGGGATCGTTGTCGATACCGATGGCAACGTCGTTAAGCCAAAAATACAATCCCGATTCGTGACGGCAATGATCATAGTAAAAATCCACAAACCTTGTCATGCATGAAAATTTGTCACGAAGCCACTCACAATCCCCGTTCTGCTCACATATAAAAAGTGCATGCTGTGCAAGGCAAGGCTTATGTACGTTCATATTGATCTTATCGTTGTATCCGGGACTTGCGCCGCCGGGCATTATTAAAATCGGGATTCTACCAATAGCATCTGTCTTATCTAAAAAGTTCAAAACACAGCCCTTTTCATATTCTCCGATGTCCTCGCTTGAAGCGACCGCACGTAAAGCAATATTAGTCGTCCAGCTGTCCCAATCCCACAAAGATTCGTATACACTTCCGGGAACGATGTACTTGTGCTGCATAACACCCGCAGGCTCACGGAACACCTTTTTATAGTTTTCCTTAACGTAGGACTTGATCAGCTCGCCGTACTTTTCAATCTGCTTATTCATAAAAATCTCCATTTATACTATCATTTTTGCTAATTTAACCTTCTATCGAAAACAAAGACCACGGATAATTTTCATCGGGAAAGCATTCACAAGCAATCACCTTTTTTGTGATCGGATGCGTAAACTCAACCCTATGCGACCAAAGCGCGCAGCTTGCCTTGTTGTCACGGCTGCCGTACTTCCCGTCCCCGACAAGCGGCATTTTTCGAGACGCAAACTGTACCCTTATCTGATGAGTCCTACCTGTTATCAACTCGACCTCAACCAAAGACATTTTCTCACCATTCTCTCGCTCCACGGTCTCAAGCAAACGGTAATTCGCCACCGCCTCCTTGACTCCCTGCCTCTTTTTGTCGCAAACGTAGGACTTGTTCTTTTTCTTGTCGTGGTATAATAGATCACGCATCTCGCCCTCAGGCTCGACGGGCTCTCCGTGAACAACGGCAAGATAGGTCTTTTTATAGTCGCTCGACTGCACAAGTGCCGACAGCTTCCCCGTCATATCCTCCCTTTTGGAGTATATCATCGCGCCGCCCGTCGCCACGTCAAGACGGTGAACGAGACCAACGTAGCTATCCTCGCCTTTCTCGACTCTGTATCGCGACAGAAGCGTCAGCATATCGTCTTTTCCCGAGCTGCTCCTCTGCGACTCAAACCCCACGGGCTTCTCGCAAACGATCAGATATTTATCCTCGTAAAGTATTTTCATTTTTAAATACGCTCTTCTATATCTTTAATTAACTCGTCATTATATTTAAAGTGTCGAGAAACATATCCGGGACCATGTGAGGTTGATTCTTTCCCACTGACCAATTTAGCTAAACGTGTCATGGACATAATCTCTCCATTATATTCAATGCTTTTATTGTCAATCACAGTACATTTTATATCCGGATTATCTACATTTATCAGAACCGCACCTACAGGAATATTCCAAGAATCGAAAGTCCAATTTGCACATCTTACTTGTCTTTTAATTTCCATTTCCTCCGCAACGTTCTCTGCTAATTCTTCATCCCTGATACTCTCTGTACTCAATTCCCATTTTTTAAGCCTTTCAGGACAATCATTTATTTCAGCCATTGCCTTAAAAACAGCATATGCATCTTCCGGAGAAATAGCAAAAAATTCGCGAACTCTCCTTTGCCCGTTATATTCGTCTATTGACCGCAGATTACGATTTAATATATCAATAATTGTATGTATCTTTTTATCCATCAAACGAGAGTTGACTTCGTATGTAGCGTAGATACGGAAAGCAAACGGGGTACATTCCTTACTATTTAATTGCTTCACCCTTTCCTCAACATTGTCAGCATAACCAATTTTAACCCAATCACGAAAAGACGGGTTTGTCAGTATATAAATGTAACCTTTCATTTCTTTCTCCACAAATACTAGTCTAATTACATTGAAATTATATCACATTTTTCATCAATAATCAAGTCGTTTTTTCTAATGTCTAAAATAAAAAAGCCCTTCGAATTTTTTCGAAAGCAAGGCGATCTTCTCTAATGTCTACAAAAAACTAGACCTCCAAAAATTTTTGGAGACAAGTCGTACCGGAAAAAGCAAGCGAAGTCGATGTTTGCTTTAGCAAACTCGAGTAAGCAAGCGCAAGCCTGCGTGTGCTTACTTACGTAAGTCGAGCCGCTTTTGAGGACAGCAAGCACCGCTTGCGTAGAGAGACGAAGCATACGGAAAAAGTCAAGGGGCGCAAAAATAGATAAGGGGTGCGTCTTCCGCACCCCTTATCTATCTCACAGAAGATCAGTCAGCGTATACGCTAACCTGCTTTCTTCCGCCTGCCTTATGCTCAAACTTAACTCTACCGTCGATAAGAGCAAAAAGAGTATCATCCTTACCGATACCAACGTTGTTACCGGGATGGATAGCTGTTCCTCTCTGTCTTACGAGGATGTTGCCGGCAACAACTGCCTGACCGTCAGCTCTCTTAACGCCAAGGCGCTTGGATTCGCTATCACGGCCGTTCTTAGTAGAACCGACACCCTTCTTATGAGCAAAGAACTGTAAACTGAGTCTTACCATAATATTATCCTCCTAAAAAATTTCTTTTGCACCGCAGTGCATTCCCACAAGGAATCAATCGTCCTCGTAGGGTCTGTCCACAACAGACACATCAAGATAGTCGTAATATTCCTCAAGCATATCCTCGATCTGCTTATAGTATGCGAGAAAGATTCCCGATACCGCATATCTTTTCAGCTCGTCCTCCTCGTATTCGGGAAGCGCGGCCTTGGATCTCACTTTGATATTAGTAGTTTCTTCATCGATCGTGAAATCAATGGAGGAAGCGTAAGCCACCTCAACGGTATTGATGATCAGCATCGTCATCGCAGACAACGCGGCACAAAGAACGTCATCGCCCTCTTCGCCGTAGCCCGTGTGACCCTGCTCCTCAAAGCCGTAGAAAACACCGCCTGTACGGAAAAATACTAACTTCGTCATAACAAATTAACCAACGATAGATGTGATCTGGATCTTTGTGTAAGGCTGTCTGTGACCGATCTTCTTCTTCGAGTCCTTCTTCGCCTTATACTTAAGGACATAAATTTTCTTGCCCTTGCCGTTCTTTACAACGGTTGCCTTAACGCAAGCACCCTCAACGTAGGGAGCGCCAACCTTAAAGCCAGCATCGGTAGAAACTGCAACGACCTCGTTGATCGTGAGCTCTGCGCCTTCTTCGCAGTCAAGCTTCTCAACAAAGATAATATCCTGCTCTGTTACTTTGTACTGCTTTCCGCCGGTTTCGATAATTGCAAACACGAAAAGCACCTCTCTTTCATATAAGTCTCGCTATGATGGCGATGCTGCTTTGCTTTACAAAGCGTGTTTTTAAAAAACTGCATACTTAAAAAAGCCATTTTTATGCGGCATATTATTATACCATTAACTTTTCACCTTGTCAAGAGCTTTCTTGAATTTTTTTCGTCTTTTTTTACAATTTTTTCATCAAAATGGCTAAAACCTCTTTTTCTCTTGACACGACTAGCGTTTTCATTATATAATTATATCAACGACCGACAAAAATCAAGGAAAAGCGATGAAAAGATATAAGTTTGAAAAGAAATCGATCCACGTAAGCCGCGAGCTTATCGACAAAATGACGAATGCCTGCCTATCAGTGCAAAAAATCACCCGTGCGGCAATATCCGAAAAAGCGGGCGTCAGCCTCGTGACCGCAGGCAAGTTTCTATCCGCGATGGACGAGTGCAAATTCACGTATAAGAAATGGCACTTTCCCGAGGGTAGCAGACCATCGTACTGCCATACCGTAAACGAAGCCCTTTCAGTTCTCGTCATAGACACGTCCTCGCCAAGCTTTTCGATGAGCATAATCCGAGGCAGATCAGAATGCAGATTTTACGAGCAGTACGATTTCGATACAAGTATCTCATTTGCCGACAACCTCAACCTCTTTCTCTCGCGAATAGGCGTAAATGCCGTCAAGCAGCCATTTGGCATCTCCGCCATCTGCATATTGATATCCGATGAAAAGCCGGCAAGAGAACTGAATATCACAAACCTCTGCGCCGCTGCCGAGGACGATATCCCTATCCTTGAGAGCGCCACCGCACGATTTTTCAGCATCAAGCCCCTGATTATCATAAAATCATCGGAAGCGATCGCTTATGCACTCAAACACAAGGCCATCGACACCGAAACGAGCGACAAGCTCGCACACGTCTACGTTGGAAAAGGACTTTCACTCTCGGTCTATTCGGACTGTGAGCCGATCTGTACCTGCAATATAAAAAATCTGATCACAAGCGGCACCGATACACTCGCGGATCTGCACCGACAAATGCTATCCGAGGACGATCTTGGCAAAATGCTGTACAAGGTCGTCAATTTTACCGACTGTGCCTTCTCGCCCGATAAATATATCATCGAATACGACACGGTGAAATTCGGCAGCACCGCCCTTAGATACATCAAACGCGCATTCGCCGCCACAGGCAAGCCACTACCCGATATAAACTCGATTAATCACTCCGAAAGCCTCGCGGTCTTAGGCGCCGCAACCAAGGCTGCGGTAGAGCTCATAAAATTACATATTACTCAAGCCGAATAAAAAATATCGGAGGACAAAGCAAAATGCTTGTCCTCCGATATTTTCTGCTCTATGAGCGATAAAGAATAAAGGGACCTCTGATAATTCAATGCACGACGAGCGACGATAAGATTTTTCGTCAGTATAAACAAAAAATCGCGCGCATAGCTTGACCCTCTGCGAAGATTTTTTGTGACGAATGACGGAAAATATTTTGTCGATCGGGGTGTGGTGAATTGTTAGAGATCCCTTAAACCTTATCTTGCGAGATCTTCCTTAACCTTGGAAGCCTTGCCGACTCTACCACGGAGGTAGTACAGCTTCGCACGACGAACCTTACCCTTACGGATTACGTCTACCGCAACAACGTTGGGAGAATGAAGGGGGAACGTCTTTTCAACGCCACAGCCGTAAGCGATACGTCTGACGGTGAAGGTAGAGGAAATGCCGCCCTCGTGCTTTGCGATAACGGTGCCCTCGTACATCTGAATTCTTTCTCTTGTACCCTCAACGATCTTGTTGTGAACGCGAACGGTATCACCAATGTTGAACTGGGGTACGTTTTCCTTGAGTTGCTCATTTGTAAAAGCCTTAATAAGATCCATTTTAAAGCCCTCCTTAAAATCCGGATGTTCATGCGAGCAAAGCAGCGGACCACCCTTGTTCTATGCGTTTTCACACGCGGAAATAATTATATCACATTTGTTTCCCTATTGCAAGAGAAAACAAAAAATAATTATG
Source organism: Clostridia bacterium (assembly GCA_017411745.1). Lineage (GTDB taxonomy): Bacteria > Bacillota > Clostridia > Oscillospirales > CAG-272 > SVTX01. The sequence goes on from JAFQPM010000021.1 coordinate 78,244, forward strand.
AATTTTTTGTAAATTCTGCGTTTTTAACGATTACTCGTTACTGTTTCCCTTTTTTCCTCTCACCGACGAGAGCACCTGACGGCACGCAATATATACGTCGCGGCTGTTAAAGACCACGCTTACAAGCAAAATTCCGATAGATACGTATAATCCAAGAGTCTGGCCGCTGTATCCGTACCAAGTCATAAACGCCGAAATACCGCCTATAAGTACGGTGTTGATAATCAGCTTGCCGTGGTACATCTTGAACGGCAGAAATTTCTTCATAGTCAGCGCACGAATGAGATAGACCAAGAAATAGCTTGCAAACGTAGCAACCGAAGCGCCCATAGCACCCCAGCCAAGCATCCAATCGGGTATCAGAATAAGATTGAGTCCAATATTCACGACCGCCCCGATAAGCGAGGTCCAAAGCGACATATAGGTCTTTTTGACTGTAAAATACACGCTTCCAAGGAAGGTATCAAGAGCCGTAAAGACGGTCGCCGCAGAAAGCACGGGAATAAATATCCACGCCACGTAATAGCTGTCCGCAAACAGAATTTTTGCAAATATCTGCGCGCCGACAGACAAAATTCCACCGCCCACGAACATCGCGGCAATATAATATTTGTATATCTGCGAGTAAAAGTCGGCGCACTTCTCTCTGTCCTCGGACTCCGAGACCGCCGAAAGCTTCCACGCGTCGTTGAAGATCGTCACCACGTAGGTCAGAAGCGTCGGTATCTTGTAAGCCGCAGTGTAAAGACCGTTTTCAGCATCGGAGCGCATGTAAGCCACCATATATCGATCCGAAACTCCGGTTATCCACCAGAAGATCGTAGACGGTACAAGCGGTAGGCAGAATCTGAGCAGATCCTTCATAACCGCGCCGTTTATCTTCTTGGGAATAAACGCACGGTAAAGCCTTGCCACGAAGAAAACGAAAACCGTTGACAAAAGGTCAGCTAAAACGATCGAGAGCACGTAGCCGTTGATGCCCATATCGAAGCCGACGAGGAAGATAATATTCAGAACCACCGTCAGCGCCGTATTGAGCACTCCTTGTCCTGCAAAAAGCTTGGTCCTTCCGATAGCGCAAACGTATTGCGAGCAGACCGAATGAATATTCGATGCGATAACGTAGCAGATGATCAGCCAGATATAATCGTTAAAATATCCGGTCAGATTAAGCAACGGAGAGAGCGCAAGAAATCCAAGCGAGCCAAATACCATCAGCATAACGCCGTTGGTGAAAAACGATTCCTTGTCGACGTTCTCTGTCGCCGCGTTTCTGAAAATTCCCTCGCTGACGCCAAGACACGCAAGCGGAATGATCAAATTACAAAGATTGGTGATCAGATCCGACGTGCTGTACTCCGCGCTGGAAAGATACGAGGTATAGAATGGGAGCATAAAAATGACGATAAGCTTGGACACAAACTTACCAACGGTAAATATCAGCGTGTTTGACGCAAGACGAGCCAATCTTGTTTGCTTCATTTTTATCCTCCTTTTTTGCAATGTAAAGTCAAGCCTCTCGGCTATAAATATCAGCCTGTCGAGATTTTTCGAAAACAAGGCGCACCACAGCGTGCAAAACGCAGGCGTAGTTTTCCTACGTCAAGTTGCACGCGAGGAGCAACGCCGTATTCGGCAAATGTCGTCAGGCTGATTTTTTACAGTTCGTTATCGCAGTTATGGTAAACTTCCATTACGTCATCGTCTTCTTCAAGCTTTTCAATAAGAAGCCCCATAAACTTGATGTCGTCCTCGCTTGTAAGCTCAACGGTCGTGGAAGGAACCTTGCTCTTTTCAGCAGATGCGATCTCGTATCCCGCAGCCTTAAGAGCCTCGGAAATAGCGTAAACGTCCTCGGGAACAGTGTAGATCTCGAAAACGCCCTCCTCACCGGAGAAATCCTCTGCTCCCGCCTCAAGTGCGGTTTCCATAAGCTGATCCTCGTCGATCTCACCGTCCTCGTCGGTAATAACGATAACACCCTTCTCCTCGAACATGAAGCTTACGCATCCGGTCTGTCCCATATTTCCGTGATACTTGGAGAAATAAGAACGGATATTGCCCGCAGTTCTGTTTCTGTTGTCGGTAGTAGCCTCAACGATGACTGCAACACCTGCAGGTCCGTATCCCTCGTAAACGACCTCCTCGTAGTTTTCACCCGAGCCGCCGAGAGCCTTTTTGATAGTTCTCTCGATATTGTCGTTGGGAACGTTGTTAGACTTTGCCTTTGCAATAAGATCGCGAAGCTTCGCGTTAGAGTTGGGGTCTCCGCCGCCCTCTTTTACCGCAATGGTGATCTCCTTACCGATCTTTGTAAACACCTTCGCTCTCTGCGCGTCGGTCTTTTCCTTTTTGTGCTTGATGTTAGCCCATTTGCTATGTCCTGACATAATATATTATTCCTTTCAATTATTAACCGTAAAAATTAAACCTTTTCAGTCTTTTTCAGACAGATAAGCGAGAACGCCGAGCCAAGAACCTGCTTGGTCGCCTCGGTCAGCAGAAGTCTCGTTCCTTTAACATCATCATTCTCAGCGTTAAGTATCGAGCACTCGTGATAGAACTTGTTAAATGCCACCGCAACGTCAAGAATAAATCTCGTGATGATAGAGGGCTCGTAATCGCGGATTGCCGCAAGCACCTTCTCCTCGTACTGACAAAGCATTTTAAGAAGCGCCGCTTCCGCGTCTGCGCTGATCACGATCTTGCCGCCATAGCTTCCATCGACCTTCTCAAGCACCGAGCAAGCGCGCGCGTAGGTGTACTGAACGTAAGGACCCGTGTTTCCGTCGAACGAAAGCGCATCCTCAAGATTGAAATTGATGTCCTTGATACGATTGTTGGTAAGATAATAGAAAACTATCGCACCCACACCGATCGCCTCTGCAACCTCATCCTTGCCCTCGAGATTCGGATTCTTTTCTTCCATAATTCCCTTGACCTTCTCGATCGCCGCCTCAAAGAGATCCTTAAGCAACACAACGTTACCGGTTCTCGTTGCAAGCTTAGCGCCGTTAAGAGACACCGTACCGTAAGGAATATGAACGAGCTCATCATACCAGTCGTAGCCCATAAGCTCGACGACCTTAAACCATTGCTTAAAGTGAAGTATCTGCTGTGTGCTCGTTACGTAAATGCACTTGTCGAAATTATAATGCTCTTTTCTGTAAACCGCCGCCGCAATATCACGCGTAGGATAAAGAGTCGAGCCGTCGCGCTTGAGAATGAGGCACGGAGGCATTCCGTACTCCTCAAGATCAACGATCGAAGCGCCGTCATCGATCTTCATAAGACCGCTTGCCTTGAGCTTTTCGACCTGTGCGGGCATCTTGTCGGTATAGAAGCTTTCGCCCTTGTAGCTATCGAATTCAATACCGAGCTGTCTGTATGTCTTCTGATATTCCTCAAGGCTTATCTCAACAAACCACTTCCAGAGCGCAATGTTGTCCTCGTCGCCGATCTCCATCTTGTGGAATTCCTCTCTTGCCTGATCAGCAAGATCCTCTCTTGCGGGAATGCCGTTTTCCTCGTCGCCCTTGATCGTGTTGTTGATGCGAACGTAAAGCTCAACGAGCTTGTCAATACCGCCCTGCTCGATCTGCTCCTTGTCACCCCAAAGCTTATAAGCAACGATCAGCTTACCAAACTGCGTCCCCCAGTCACCGAGATAGTTGATGCCAATGCACTTATATCCGGCAAACTCGTGCAGCTTCTTGAGCGCGTGACCTATAACCGTAGTACCGAGATGTCCTATATGGAAGGGCTTTGCCACGTTGGGCGAGGAATAGTCGAGAACGACCGTCTTTCCCTCTCCAAGATATGTGGGAGCACCGTAATTTTCCTTCTTTTCAAGTATCTCTGGCAGGATCTTCTCGCCAAGATACGCATTATCTATTTTAATATTCAGATAGCCGTTTACAGCCTCTGCGGATGCAACCGCACCTCCCGAAAGACCGTCTGCAAGAGCAGCCGCAATCTGCACGGGCGAGCGACGAAGCGCCTTTGAAAGCTTAAAGCAAGGGAACGCAAGGTCTCCCATGCTCGCATCGGGAGGATATTCAAGCATCGAAGCAATATCCTCGACCGCGATCTCGGCGTCGGGATTGATACCCTTGACTCCCACATATATTTTTTCGGCTATTTGTAATTTAATCTTTAACATTTTACACTAACCTCTCTATTTTTACACAACTTTATAATTTTATCACATCCGCGCCGAAATTTCAATACAAAAATCAAATTTTTCGCCGTTTTTGCAAATTTATTCGCTGATATTTTCGATCATATCCCTCGCCGCCTGTCTTTGCGCCTCGGTAACGTTGATTCCGCCGAGGATCCTCGCCGCCTCTGCGACTCTCTCCTCGCCCTCGATCAGACGAACGCTCGTCTGCGCTCTGCCGTCGACCTCACGCTTGGAGATAAGATAATGATCGTCGGCAAGCGTTGCGATCTGTGCCGAGTGAGTCACACAAATGACTTGACAACCCTTTGCTATCTCGTGAAGCTTGATTCCGATCTTTCTCGAGGTCTTACCCGAGATTCCCGTGTCTATCTCGTCGTAAATAGCGCATCCGACTCCGTCTTTCTCGTTAAGTACGCTCTTAAGCGAAAGCATTATCCTCGCCATCTCACCGCCCGAGGCGATCTCCGACATAGGCATCATCGGCTCACCGGGATTGGTGGCAACCATAAACTCCGCCTTGTCACAGCCCGACGATGTAAAATCATCGGTCGGAGAAAGCAAAATCTCAAGCTTGACCTTAGGCATATCGAGATATGCAAGTGTTTCCATAATTTTTTGCGAAGCATCGACTGCCGCAGCTCTTCTCTTTTCAGTCAAAGCCTTCGCGGCGGCTTTTGCCTCCACCCAGAGCTCCTTTATCTTCTTTTCGTACTCTGCCGCATGCTCGTCAGACAAAACTATATCGTCAAGCCTCTCGACCGCGCGGTCACGAAATTCAAGTATCGACTTAATATCCCTGCCATACCGCCTCTTAAGGCCCGAAATCGCTTCAAGACGGCTCTCGATCTTGTCAAGACGTATATCAATATCCTCACCGTCGTCATCGCCGAATGCCGCAACCCTGTCCGCCATATCCGAGACCTCGTAGCTCATATCGAGTAGCTTCTCGGCTATCTCTGTCGCTTCGGGGATCACGTCCGATATCTTGGAAAGCGACTCGGATGCGCGGGACAAAAGATATGATGCCGAAGCACCCTTCTCTCCGCCCGCAAGCGCGCGGTAGGAAAAATTCACATGCTTGTTTATCTTTTCAAGACTTCCAAGACGCTTCTTTTCGGCTTCAAGAGCCTCCTCCTCGCCGTCCTTCAGCTTCTTCGAGTCGATATCCTTGATCTGGTATTCAAGCATATCTCTCTCGCGAGCCTTCTGCTCCTCGTCAGTCGAAATATCGCGGAGCTTTTTGCGGTAGCAATCAAGTTCTCGGTAGATCTCAGTATATTTCTGTCGCTCGAACTCACACGAGCCGTATGAATCAAGCATATTCAAATAAGCCAACTTGTCAAAAAGCACTTTGCTGTCGTTCTGACCGTGAATAGATATAAGCAACCGCGCCGCTTCGCGCAGAGTCGATTTCGTCACCGCCCTGCCGTTGATCCTCACGACCGACTTGCCGTCGGAGTTCAACTTGTGGCTCAGGGAAACCTCACCGTCTTCACATTCAACGCCAAGCTCTGCAAGCTTTGCGGCAACTCCGTCTCCAATGCCGTCAAATACGGCCTCGGACAGCGCGTATTGCTCACCCGCGCGGATAACGTCGCGCGAGACCTTTCCACCGCAGATCATATTGATACCGTCGATTATGACCGACTTTCCCGCGCCCGTCTCTCCCGTAAGCACGGTAAATCCGTCACGGAATTCAATGTCAGCATATTTAAGCACGGCAATATTCTCAACGTGAAGAAATTTCAGCATTTGACCGCCCGTCCTTTCCTTAAAAATCAAAAATCAATAAAATATCAACCGATAGCAAGAAGCTTTTTCATTCTCAACGCTACGCTTGCCGCCGACTCGACGTCGGGGGTTACCACGATTATCGTGTCGTCACCCGCTACGCAACCGAGTATCGCGGAATCGGGAATTCGGTCAATGGCGATAGCGACCGCCTGCGCCATTCCCGCCGTCGTCTTCAGTACGACTATATTCTGCGCGCAAGTGATAGAAAGCACCGTATCGGATACCGCGTGTGCCAAGGGGCCCGCATTTTTAGCACCCTTTCTCGAAACGTGAGCTACAACATATTTGTAGCTGCCGCCGGGCATAGCGACCTTAACGAGATCAAGCTCGCGAATATCACGCGACACAGTCGCCTGAGTCACGATATATCCCTCTTCACCGAGGAATTCGATAAGCTCGTCCTGAGTCTCTATCTCGTATTTGTTTATAAGCTCAAGTATTTTTTCCTGTCTTCCCTTTTTCATTTCAATTCACCAAACTCCCAAATTAGTTATCATTCATTTTTTGACGAAGCTTTTCGTAAAAGCTTTCTTCTTTGAGTCGTATAAACGAGGTAGTCAGCGGCGACCGCGTGATACGTACCGCCTCGCCCAATACAAGCTCGTAGTTGACTCGACCGTCTACCGTTAAAAACAAGGTCTTCTCTCTGTGGCAAACGTTCTTTATCTCAAGGCACGCGCTGTCGGGAAAAACCAAAGGACGTGACAACAAAGAATGAGGACATATCGGCGTTACACAAAAGCAAGCAAGCCTTGGATCAACGATTGCACCGCCCGCCGCCAACGAATACGCCGTCGAGCCCGTAGGAGTAGAGATTATCATACCGTCGGCACGGTAATTTGCGATCTTCGAGCTACCCTCGTAGAGCTCAAGATCAACGACTCGCGAAATAGTACCGTTTGAAAGCACCGCATCGTTGAGCGCGTATTCGTTTTTGCGAGTTTCGCCGTTAGCATTCAGAAGCTCGATATTGAGCATCGAGCGCTTCTCAAGCTTGTAATCTCCCGATACGATACGAGCGATCTCGTCGAGCTCACTCATTTCAAGCTCCGCCATATATCCGAGGCGCCCAAGATTAAGTCCCATAACGGGCACACCAAACGGTGCGGCACGGCGGGCGGACTCAAGGATCGTGCCGTCTCCGCCAAGAACTATGACCGCATCTACGCTCTTATAGGATTCATCCACGGGAAGAAATGAAAAGCGCGCTCTTCCCCTCATCCTGATTATTTTGTCCTTGTTGTAGACAGGCGAGCAGACCTCACATCCGCATCCAACCAGCTTTTCAGCGACCGCTATGGCGGCGTTTGCCTTGTCGTAAATATTAAAATTCGTAACTATCAGTACTTTTTTGATCTGTTTTTCCATAATCAATCCTTGCAAATCTGCTTGTAATTTATTGTCTCACGGTCTGCCGTGGGCACACCGCCCTTCTGGAATAGAGCAAGATATTCGCGATTGCCGTCGCCGCCCTCGATAGAGGACCGTATAACTCCTCTTAGCGTAAATCCGCACAAGAGAGCCGACTCAACCACTCTTCGAACTGCGGCCTCACGATCGCTCGCCTTTTTGACGATACCGCCCTTTCCGAGAGCGCTCCTGCCCGACTCAAACTGCGGCTTTATAAGACTTACAAAGCACGCTCCGTCACGCAAGACCGAAAAAACGGGCGCGTGTAGCAACGTCTGCGAAATAAACGAAACGTCCATTACCGCAAGGTCGAAAAGACCAAACTCCTCGGCATCAAGCCCGCGCGCGTTAAATCCCTCGACCGAGGTCACGCGTATATCCTCCAAAAGCTTTACGTGAAGCTGCCCTCTGCCCGAATCGACCGCGCAAACGTGCGCCGCACCTCTCTGCAAAAGACAATCGGTAAATCCGCCCGTGGAGGCGCCGATGTCAATGCACCTCATTCCGCCGACGTCAAGTCCAAAGTGCTCAAGCGCACCATCAAGCTTCAGTCCGCCGCGACCAACGTATCTGTCCTGCTCAATTATCTCAACAATATGCTCCACGTCAGAAACATCAAGCGAAGCCTTTGAGACGATCTTGCCGTCAAGCATCACCTTTTTTTCATTGATGAGCCTCGCCGCCTTATTTCTGCTCTCGCAAAAGCCCTTTTCAACAAGATAAACGTCTATTCTCATACGATGTTAAAAAACGGCACGTACATAAGAGCAACGGGCACGAGAAATCCGAGAATAGCACCTACACCAACCTGAAGCGGCGTGTGTCCCACAAGCTCTGCCAGCGCCTTATGGGTAAGATCGGGATCATTGTGAGCATCAGCAAATTCCTGGAATATCTTATTTAGCGCCTTGGCATGCTCACCTACCTGACGTCTCATTCCCGTCGCATCACGCATAACTATCATCGCAAGTAGAGCGCTCAGCGCAAACTCCACGGAGCCAAATCCGCACTTTATAACGCAGGCGCTGACCATCGCGCAGACCGCCGCAGTATGCGATGACGGCATTCCGCCCGTACCGAACAGAAACTCGACCGTAGTAAATTTTTTGAGCTTAAAAACTCCGGTAAAAAATTTCAGCACCTGAGCGATAAACCAAGCGGCAACCACACTCATAAGCCAGAAATTCGTTCCCAAATCTATCAAAAATTTCATTATATTCTTTTCCTAATTATCAATTTTTCCTATCGCAAAGATAAAGTGCAAGATCAACCATTCTCTCGCTTCCCTCTATGCCGTCCACAAGAGCAATAGCCTCCTCTGTCAGCTTTTCTGCATAAGTCATAGCGCTCTCGGGAGTAAAGAACGACATAAACGTAGTCTTATTGTTATTCTTGTCCGATCCAACCTTCTTGCCAAGCATCTCACTTGTCGAGGTAACGTCAAGGATGTCGTCAACTATCTGAAAAACAAGACCGATATTTCTCGCGAAAAGCGTCAGCTTTTCGGTGACCTCGTCATTAGGCAGATACCCTGCCGCAAGACATCCAAGCTGTACGGACGCGCATATCATTGCACCCGTCTTGCCCATGTGGAGCTCGACCAGCTCACCTTCGGTAAGAGTGTGGGTCTCTCCGTAAAGATCGGCAGCCTGACCCTTGACCATTCCAAAACTTCCCGCCGCGCCCGACAGTATCGCAACCGCCGTCGCCGCGCAGTCACCGCTGACGTAAGGGTTCATCGCGGAGACCGAAAAAGCATCGGTAAGCAGACCGTCACCCGCAAGTATGGCAGTTGCCTCCCCGTAGACCTTGTGGTTTGTGGGTTTTCCACGGCGCATATCGTCATCGTCCATACACGGCAGATCGTCGTGAATGAGCGAGTATGCGTGCACCATCTCGACAGCGCAAGCAAACGGCAAAGCCGCCTCAACTGCACCACCAAGCATCCTGCAAGTCTCGAGCACCAGCGTAGCCCTTATTCTCTTTCCACCCGAAAGCAGACTGTAGCGTATAGCGTCGTAAAGACTCGCCGCCGTGCCCTCCCCCTCGGGATATATCTTTTCAAGCTCGCGCTCCACCAAAGCCTTCGCCTCTGCGATAGTCCCTAACGCAAGCTCCTTATTGTATTCAATCATAGTAATCTCCTAAAAAAGATCAGTTTTCCTCTGAAAACGTGCCCTCGGGAACGTCAACGACCTCGATCTGACCGTCCGCCCCCTGCTGAAGTATCTGTATTTTACGCTTGGCAGCCTCAAGCTCCTCGGCACAGCGCGAAGCAAGCTTCACACCCTCCTCATATAGCTTCAAGGACTTCTCAAGCGGCAGCTTTTCATTTTCAAGCTCGGCTACTATACCCTCAAGCCTTGCCATAGCCTCCTCAAGACTCATCTTCTTTTTCTCTGCCATATCCAAACCCCTCACTTTTCACTTATTTCGGTTATCCGTGCGCGCATTTTTCCGTCCGAAAGACTTATATCAACGACCTCACCAACCGCCGTGTCCGCAACCGACGAGATCACACTTCCGTCGCCACCCTGCACCATAGCGTAGCCGTGCGAAAGCACCGCCAAAGGATTAACTCCCTCAAGACGAGCACAAAGCATACGGAAATCGCCGTCAGCGCCGTCTACCGCAGCTTTTGCAATCGAGTCCATTTTTTCTCGCAATCTCACAAGCCTCGATGCTTTTTCATCAAGCACGTGCACGGGCGAGTGTAGATCCGTGTTCTTTTTAAGTGTCTGAAGCCTGCCGTCAAGCACGTATATCTTGCGCTCAAGCAAAGCGTCTACCTTGTTTTTCATATACGCTATCCTCGAGCGTATCTCCTCGCTGTTCGGGAAAGCAATCTCAGCCGCCGCACTCGGTGTGGGTGCTCGAAGATCGGCAACGAAATCACAAATAGTAAAGTCCGTTTCATGCCCTACCGCCGATATCACGGGAATCTTCGATGCAGCTATCGTCCTCGCAAGCTCCTCGTCATTAAATCCCCAAAGATCCTCTGCCGAGCCTCCTCCGCGCCCAATTATTATAACGTCAACGGGATGTCGCTCGTTAAAAAACTTGATACCGCCAACAAGACTCCTCGGCGCCATCTCTCCTTGCACGTACGCGGGATATATGACAATCCTTGTCGAAGGACAACGCCTGCCCGACACGTTTATAATATCGTGAAGCGCCGCGCCCGAAGCCGAGGTGATAACACCAACGCTCCGTGCGAATGGAGGTATCGGCTTCTTCCTCGCAGGATCAAAAAGTCCCTCTGCGTCAAGCTTTCTTTTAAGCTGCTCAAAAGCGACCGCAAGCGCACCGACCCCGTCGGGCTGCATATCGTCAACGATTATCTGATAATCACCGCTGACCGTATACGTCGATATCTTTCCGTGCACGATGACCTTCATCGCGCTCTCGGGCTTGAATTTAAGCCTGTAAGCAGAGCCGCGGAACATCACCGCGCGGATCGACGAGCTCTCGTCCTTCAAGGTAAAATACATATGTCCCGAAGCGTAATTGCTCTTAAAATTTGAAATTTCGCCGCGCAGAAACACGTCTCGGAGCACGGGACTTGATTCCAGCGTCATTTTTATATATTCATTTATCTGCGATACGCTGAAGATCGAATCCTTTTTCATTTTACCCACCAATTTTTAACAGTTTAACGAATCAATATATTTTTTTCGGCAAAGAAGCGCAATTCCCGCGGCGTTGTCAGAGGAAAACTCTGGTGCCGAAAAATAAGTATTATCAACCGCCGCAAGTCGCGTGCCGATACGCTTGTTGCTCATCACGCCGCCCGCGTATATTATCGGAATGTTGCCGTACGCCTCGCGCAGATTTTCGGTCAACCTGAAGAGCGTATCAGCGACAAAATCAAAGCAAAACGCCGAAACCGTAGCCTTATCCCCCGTTTTCTCGTAAAGAGATTTCGAAAGATTTTCAAGTCCCGAAAGATTGCACTCAAGACCGCGCACCGATATCCTCGTCTTCACAGTAGGAATATCTCTGTCCGCGAGAAGACTCTCCATCTCCCTTCCGCAAGGGAATCCGAGTCCCATCATCACACCCGCACGATCGATAGCCTGTCCCGCGTTTATGTCGACAGTACCGCCTACAAGCTCGACCGAAAAACCGTCTGCCTTCGGCGTAACGAGCAATATCTCGGTAGTTCCGCCCGAGACGTGAAACGCGGCAAAGCGCTCGCCGTTCTCGATAAGATCAAGCCTGCCCGCCGAATAAAGCGCCGCCATAATGTGACCACTCTGATGCGAAAAAGCAAAGCTTTGGCAGCCAAGCGTTGCCGACACGGCAGAAGCAACCGCCGCGCCTGACAAAAAGCAAGGCATATAAGATCCCTCAATGTCGCGCGGAGTCTTGGAATATCCAACCGCCACTATCTCCCTATCGGGATAATTGCGGTCAAGAAACTCCCTAACTCCGTCCATTATCACGGGCAGATTTTTTGTATGTGCGAAAAGTGCGTCACTCTGCCTCAGTCCTCGCTCGCCCTCGGCTACGGGAAGTAATTTTTTAAGATTTAAAACCACGTCACCCTCAAGCGTGCAAAGCGCCGCTGAGGTCGTGTAGTTGCTCGTGTCGATCCCAAGGATCAGCTTTGACTCAAGCATTTTCGGCGCTATCGGACTCCTCAGAGGACTTTTCCGCAGAAGTCTGTATACCGTTTACCGCCTCGGCGATGACCGCCTCGGCGCCGTTTGCCTCAATATCCTTGAACACGCCCGAAAGTACGCCGTTAACGAACTGCTTCGCCTTGTCCTCACCGAACTTCAACGAAAGCGAAACCGCCTGACTGATCGAAACGTTCATCGGAATATCCTCAACGAAAAGCATCTCGTAGACCGCGATTCTGATAACAGTCCTTGACACTCTTGACAGTCTGTCGGCTCTCCAGCCCTTCGCATATCTGCTGATCACAGCGTCAAGCACGCTTGCCTTTGCGAGAATACCGAAAAAGCTCTCGCGCACGTACTTATCGTTGGGAATTTCTCTGTCCTCACAAGCAAGATCGTAAATAGCCGCAGGCTCCTTGCCGCCTTGAAACTCGGTCTCAAAAAGCAGACCGAAAAGTGTCTCTCTTGCTTCTTGTCTGGTAAGCTTTGCCATATATAAAAAACTCCTGTCCGCCGCAAAAACGGCTTGATAAAAATTCATTTTCTTTCCGCCGATAAACACACTCTCTCGCGCACGCGCGGAAAATAATCCACCTTATATTATACACAAAAAGGGGGTAAATGTCAAGGCGAAAGAGCGATTAATATGCAAAAAACTGAAAATTTATTCACTCTCTCGGCCAAAAATACTCCAATATTGTAAATAAATTATAAAACTGCTTGAAATACAAGTCAAATTATGATAAAATTAATATGTACAACTTTACGCAAGGAACGTTTATTATGGACATAAAGAAATTTTTTAAAAACCTTCTCTTTTTCGGTTCGGTATATTATACCGTGATCACAACAGTGCTTATTCTGATCGCCTCGCTTCTCCCGGGCGACTCCGCGCCACTCATAGAAACGAAACGCTTTCTTCTCATACTCCTATTCTCGTTTATGATGGGGATCGGTAGTGCCCTTTTGCGTGCAAACGTAATGAATCGAACCGCGGCAAGCCTCACGCATGCCGCCTGCTACGTTCTCGGATTTTTACTTTTCGTTGCGCTCGGCGGAGCGAATTTTTCCACAACCGTCATATTCACGCTTGTGTTCGCGATAATTTACGTCACAGTCACCCTCATAGCAAGAAAGCTCTTAAAAATAGGCGTCGATAACGAAAAAAAGCTTTCCCAAAGCACCTCAAGTCCCAAAGGAAAACCCCAAAAGAGCAAAAAACAAAAATCCACCTACACCAATCAATTTTTAAAATAAGAGCGAAAAATGTCGGAACAAAGATTTAATAAAACCGCGAAAGCTCTCGTCACGGCGATCATTATACTAACCGTCGCCTGCGCAGTTTCGCTCATAACTATGCTTTTTCGCGGAATAAGAAGTGATATTTTCAAAAAAAACGAAAAAGAAGCTCCCGTCACCATAAAGCTTGCAGAAACCTCAGACTACGGACAATACTACGTAGACAGTATAGTGTTTGTCGGTGACTCCACGATAGCAGGAATGATAAACGCGGGAGTCCTCAAAAACGGTACCGAGACCGATCAGGTTTGGACGGGCGAGAATGGAGATCTGCCGCTTGATTATAATATCGACACGGCAACGGTTGTCTGCTCAAAGGACGGAAAGCTCCTAACGATAGCCTCCGCAATCGAAGAAAGAAGACCCGAGTATATCGTAATAACTTTGGGAATAAATAACGGCGTTCCTTATTGCACCGAGGAAAACTTCAAAGCATACTATCAGAAGCTCATCACCTCAATAAAGGACACTTCCCCGAACGCAAGAATAATTTTGCAATCTATCCTCCCGGTGTCTGAAAAGTACGCAAAAAGCACCTCGGGAGTGACCGCAAATAAGATAGACACCGCAAACCAATGGATCGCAGAGCTCGCCGAGCAAAACGGCGTAAGATATCTCGATACTGCATCTGCACTCAAAAACTCAAAAGGATATCTCGACACGAAATACGATTCGGGAAACGGCTTGCATCTCAACGCAAGCGGCTATAACGCCATGCTGACCTACATAAGAACCCACGGCTATAGATAAAAAAACAGGGCTTTCACACAAATGTGTGAAAGCCCTTTAAATTTTTGTCAATCCTCTTTCTTACGGAAAGCAACCGCACCGACGACCGATACGACAGCAACGACCGTAGCAGCGCCAAAGCCTACGACCGATCCGCAACCGTTTTTAACAGCAGGCTCGGGAACAAGATCGTCAGCCGTGCTCTGCTCATCGTCTTTAGCGGTGGTCTGACCATCCTCAACCGACGAAGTAACCTCTGTCTGTTCCGCAGTAGTCTGCTCGCTGGTCGGCTCCGTCTCGGGAACATAGCCAAGTCCCTCAATGTAGCTCATAAAGTAAGCCTCAGCGTCCTCCTCGCTTGCAAAGAACGCAATAAAGCAAACGTCAAACGTGTTAGCACCGGGAGTTGTGATATCAACGTTCTGCGCATCAAAACGAACGCCGTTGATTCGACCCGTATAATCCGAAAGCTCCGAAACGTCAACCGTGAAGGATAAATAACTGTCCTCTCCGATGTAGTAAGAATCCCAGGATACTCCGCTATTGGATATCTGGCAGTTAGGTCCTGGAGAAACGTTATCTCCGGTCATAATATATACGTTTCCGGTCTCAAAAGCGCCGCAAAGTCCGTCAATCTTGTCTTCCTCACTGCAAGTACAAAGATTTCTCGTTACCATCATTGCTACGGGAAAATCCTCGATCGCGTAAGACGTAGCGTTTTCAACCGTCCAAGTGCCCGTACCCGTCGAAGCATTGCCTGCGACGATCTTGATCGTGTAATCATCGTTGATAGAAACAGCCTCACCCGTAGTTGACGCGGGAGCAGACTTGATATTAGAATTATCAACGTCACCGTTCATAAATATAGCAGGCTGACCGGGCGCTATGTCGGGATCTTCAACCAAGGGCGCAGTCACGTAATTGTATGACCAATCCTCAGGCTCAGCACTGTCATCACCCGCAGGAGTCGCGCAATCCTCTGCACTTGTGCCGTACTTAAGAAGAGTGCAAGCCACCTTACCGTTAAGCTCGCTGTGCTGCAAAGCAAATCCCGCGTATGCAAGACTGTCATCTCCGCCCCACTTTTCGTTCATATACTTGATAACACTTGAAGGCGCGGCAACTCCGTTAATAGTATATGCAAAGGTAGAGTTTTCATCATCCCAAGAGATTTCGGCAATGAAAACAGTCCTCTCTTCGTCGCCGTAAGTGACGGTTTTCTTGGGGATCTGGTTAGTCTGAGGTTGCTGATCACAATCTCCGGCATACCAGAAATTTATATTGTTACCCGTAGGACGAATGTGATTATAAACACCGTTTCCGTGCCCCTTCTCACCCGGGGTCATATGCATATTATCCCAGAAAATAAAGGTAAACCATGAATCAAGCCCACCGCTAAAATTAAACTCGTCGATTCTTATCTCCATATAAACGCCGTCCTTGAGATCGACCTTATCCTTGGAAACAAAACGTGCCCAAGGGGTCTGACCCGCCCAGTTTGCTGCAGTCAGATGGAATCCATCGTCATCATAATTGTATCCCGCAACCGATTCATAATCACTCTTGGGCGCACTGCCGTCGTACTGGTCTGCTCTGCCAACAGCCACCCAATCACCCTCGACCGCAGCCGTTGGTATCGTCGCCACGATAAGCAATGAAACGATCATCGCAATAGCAAGAACCATAGAAATAAATTTTTTCATACCTTTTCTCCTTGATAAATATTTTTGCAAAACACGGGTTCTACTTTTTTAATTTTATCACGAAATTGGGGCAAAGTAAATTCTCATTATAAACAAATTGAACGTTTTATTTTTGTTAGTATTGACAAACAAAAAAAGGTGGCTGTCACACGTTTGTGTGACAGCCACCAAAAAGTCAGGAACGGATTATAAGTGAGATTTTGAATCCGTTATGTATCCTTAATTAGTCTTCCTTTTTCTTGAAGGAAACGAAGCCTGCAACGGATGCAACGGCAACGATTGCGATAGCGCCAAAGCCAACTACGCTTCCGCAGCCGCCCTGTGCATCGTCATCAGAAGGAGCAGCGGTGGTTCCTGCGGGCTTATCGTCCTCAGGAGCAGCGGTGGTTACATCAGGAGCCTTGGTAGTTTCCTCGGTAGTCTCCTCGGTAGTCTCCTCGGTGGTCTCTTCGGTAGTATCGTCTGCATCGGGATCTTCCCAACCAAGGCTGGTGAGGTAGTTCTCGAAGTAAGCGTTAGCATCATCCTCGGTTGCGAAGCATGCTATGAAGCAAATGTCGAAGGTGTTAGCACCGGGAGTAGTTGTATCAATGTTCGTAAGGTCAAAACGAACGGCATTGATTCTGCCGGAGAACGCGGAAATCTCGGAAGCATCAAGCATCATGCAAAGATATCCGTCGTCGCCGATGTAGTAGGAATCCCAAGATACCGATGCGGAAGCCATACAGCCTGCGTCAGCGGTAAGATGATCGCCGGTCATAAGATATACGTTACTGGTCTCGTAAGCGCCGCAACGTCCATCGACCTTATCATCTTCGGTACAAGTGCAGAAGTTCTTGGTAACCATCATAATGATAGGAAGGTCTTCAACAGCATAAGACGTAGCGTTCTCAACTATCCATGATCCTGTAGCGGAGGAAGAGTTGCCGGCTACGATCTTAACAGTGCCGTCCTCATTGAAGGTAATGGTCTCACCGGAAGCAGAACCGGGAAGAGCCTTGATGTTGGAGTCAAGACTACCGTTCATAAAGATACCGGGCTGACCTGCCTCAAAGGAAGGATTCTCAACAACGGGAGCAGTTACGTAATTGGTAGAATAGTCGACAGGATCAGCGTAATCATCACCTGCGGGAACGGTAGCGTCGTCAGCGCTGGTGCCAAACTTGGTCATCGTGCAGCTGATAGCCTCGTCCTTGCTGTTGTGCTGGAATGCAAATCCAACGTAAGCTTCGCTGTCATCGCCGCCCCACTTCTCATTCATGTAAGTGATAGCTGCTTCAGCTGCAGCTTTACCGTTGATGGTGTATGTGAAGGTGCTGTTTGCCTCATCCCAAGCAATAACAACGGTGAGGTTGTGCTTACCATCCTCATCGATATCCTGGGGAATGTCTTCCCATGTCTTAGGATTCAACTGAGTAAAGCCACCTGTAAACCAATAAGTGGTGTTGTTGATACCGGGACGGATAAGGTTCTGAAGACCTGTGCCGTAGTTAGGGTCACCGGGGGTCATAACCTGCTGGTCCCAAAGCATAACGTTGAACCAAGAGTCAAGACCTGCACCGTAGTTGAACTCATCGATTCTGATCTCCATGTAAACGCCTGCCTTAAGGTCGATCTTGTTCTTGGAAACGAATCTTGCCCAAGGGGTCTGACCTGCCCAGTTAGCAGCGGTTACGTGGAAACCGTCAGTTGTGTACTCGTATCCTGCTACGGAATTGTACTCCTCTTCGCCGATCTCCTCATTTTCCTGCTTTGCCTGAGCAACAACGGTCCAATCACCGTCGATAGCTGCTGTAGGAAGGGTAGCAACTATAACGAGAGAGAGCATCATTGCGAGAGTAAGCAAGATAGAAAGAAACTTTTTCATCTTTTTTCTCCTTAAAAATAAATAATTTTGTGCAAAAGACAAATCTCCAATCTTTTGTTATATATATTTTAGCACGAAAAGCAAATAAAGTAAATTCGCATTATTCACAAATTCCCCAATTCATTTTTGTTAGTATTGACAAACACAAAATTGTATCATCATAGCAATATTACGCATATTCGGATCTTCTAAAAAGAGGCTGTCGCGCAAGCACGCGACAGCCTCTTGGATTTCGGATCAGATTATTTTACGCCTCCGACCCATTATTGGTTTTTTATCAGTCTTTCTTCTTTTTGAAAGAAACAAATCCTGCAACAGCAACAACCGTAACGATCGCAACCGTACCGAGTCCGACTACACTTCCGCATCCGCCCAAGAGTGAATTAAGGATCTCGTCCTCAATATCGTTCAAATCATCATTGTCTGAATCGATTTTGGAATCGTCTTCAGCAGAAGTATGCTCGGGAGTATCCGTAGTCTCGGACATCTCAGCAGTTTCAATACCCGTAGACTCTGCAATTTCGGTCGTCTCGGGAGCTTCGGTAGTGTCAACAAATGTAGTATCAGGGGGCTCCGTAGTATCAAAGATCTCTGTAGTCTCCATAACCGTTGTTTCAACAACATCTGTAGTTTCTTCTATAACAGTGGTCTCGGATGTAGTGGTGGTCACTTCATCAGGGGTTTCAGTAGATTCTTCTTCCCTGTCATCATAACCAAGATCATTTATGTAGTTCATAAAATACGCATTTGCATCGTCGTACGTTGCAAAAAACGCTACGTAGCAAATATCGAAGGTACTAGCACCAGGTCTGAACATATCAATCTGAGAAACGTCAAAGCGAACGGCATTGATCCTTCCCGTAAATGAAGGAATTTCAGATACGTCTACGGTAAACTCAAGGTAACTGTCTTCACCTATGTAATAAGAATCCCAACTTACCGACGTAGAAAGCATACAGCTTGCATCAGGCACCAATTTGTTCCCGACCATAATGTACGCATGAGCGTACTCGAAAGCTCCGCAAAGGCCATCATACTTGTCCTCCTCTATACACGTGCATAGGTTTCTCGTAACCACCGTCATTATGGGGAAATCCTCAATGGCGTAAGAGGTGGCGTTCTCAACGATCCAATTTCCCGTAGCGGAGTAAGAGTTGAAAGCTGTGATCTCGACTGTGTCGTCATCGTTGATAGATATAACTTCTCCGGTAGCCGATTTGGGATAATTTTTAATGTGAGAGTCAAGATTACCGTTCATAAAGATGGCTGGCTGCCCTGCTTCGACCTGAGAACCTTCAACTATAGGAGCGTTTACGTAGTTGAGAGAGTAATCAATAGGATCAGCGTAATCGTCACCTGCGGGAGTAACGGCATCATCAGCACTTGTGCCAAACTTGGTAAGTGTGCAGCTTATATCCTCGCCCTTGCTGTTGTGCTGGAAGCAAAAGCCAACGTATGCCTCGCTGTCATTGCCGCCCCATTTCTCGTTCATATAAGCAATAGCACCCTCTGCAGCAGAAACACCGTTAATGGTGTATACGAAGGTGCTGTTGACCTCGTCCCAAGAAATAACAACGGTAAGGTTGTGCTTTCCATTCTCATCGATATCCTGAGGAACATCTTCTCTGTCATACGAAGGAACCTGATTAAAAGGTCCTGTAAACCAATGAGTAACGTTGCCAATACCGGGGCGGATAAGGTTCTGGACACCTTCTCCGTAATGAGTATTTCCGGGAGTCATGACCTGCTGATCCCAAAGCATAACGTTGAACCAAGAGTCAAGACTTGCGTCGTAGTTGAACTCATCGATTCTGATCTCCATATAAACGCCTTCCTTAAGGTCGACCTTGTTTCTGGAAACGAATCTTGCCCAAGGTGTCTGACCCGCCCAGTTGGCAGAGATCAAACGAAAGCCATCCATGCAATACTCATATCCAGCTACAGATTTGTACTCATCCTCTGGGATTTCCCCAAATTCTTGATCTGCCTGAGCAACAACAACCCAATCGCCATCAATAGCAGCTGTAGGAATAGCAGCAACTATAATGAGAGAAATCATCAAAGCAAGCACAAGCAACAAACAAATAAGTTTTTTCATAATATTCCTCCTTCGTCAATATGTCATTCGATAAAAATCATTCCCTTACACTTAATTTTAACACGAAACACAAGAAAAGTAAATTAACAACATATACAAATCCCCCATTTCATTTTTGTTGGTATTGCCCTGTAAAAAAATATCATAAACCTCAATCAAGCATATACACTTTTTAAAAAAAGGCTGCCACACGTCTGTGTGACAGCCTCTTGTCTTTCGGATCAGATTATTTTACGCCTCCGACCCATTATTGCTTTTTATCAGTCTTCCTTTTTCTTGAAGAAGACAAATCCCGCAACGGCAGCAACCGCAACGACCGCAGCCGTACCGAATCCGACTACGCTTCCGCAACCGCCTGCCTTATCATCGTCAGTAGAAGGAGCAGAAGTTCCTGTGGGCTTCTCGTCCTCGGGCGCAGCAGTAGTTCCTGCGGGAGCCTCAGTAGTTTCTGCGGGAGCTTCGGTAGTTTCCTCGGTGGGTTCCTCCGTGGTTTCTTCGGTAGTGTCATCGGGATTCTCTACACCAATGTAATCATAAACGTAAGCCTCGGCCTCTTCCATATTTCTGAAGAATGCCATAAAGCACATGTCAAGAGTGTTTCTTCCGGGTTCATTGTAGAACATACCATAAAAATCCGCGCGCATACCGTGAATTCTTCCCTCTGCATCCCACAAATCCTCAGAGGACATATCGCAGAAGAAATACAGATACGAATTACCTTCCTCGTCCAAGATAGGCTCGTAGCATACCTCAAGACGTGTTTTGTGATTGTCATCCGCGCTGGAGAACTCACCCGTCATAATGTAAGCCCAAACCTCCTCGCAAGCGAAGCAGATGACCTCGCCGTCCTCTTCCTCGCACGAGCAGTAGTTTCTTGTAAGCACAAGTGCTATTGGGAAGTCCTGAATATCGTACGAAACGTCATTCGCAACCGAGTAGTTCGCATTGATGATCGTCTTGTCAGCAAGATATGTAACCGACCAGTCGTCATCGTTACGGGTCCTGTAAGGATTGCCGCTGATACCCGTGTTGGTCTTCGCATCTGAAAATTCTCTGCTTCCGTTAAGCAACACTCCGGGCATGCCGGGCTCAACTGTGTCGGGAGATGCTATTTCAGCGATCTCGGTGTAGTAGTTAACGGGATCTTGTCTGTCATCACCCGTAGGAGTGGTTGCAGTTTCCTTGCTTGTACCGAACTTAAGGACAGTCATTTCCGCGGTGCCGCCCTTTTTACCCGCCATAAAGTTAAAACCAACGAATGCCTCCATATCAACGAAGGTCTCATTCATATATTTGATGACCGATTCGGGAGCCTTCCAGCCGTTGATATCAGCCGCAAACGTAGTACCGTCCCAAGTAACCGTAAGCTCAAGCAGAAGCTTGCCGTTTTCATCCATAGGAGAGGTTCCTTTGACAGTAGACTGTGCGCCTGCATCAAATCCGCCCGTGTGCCACCAAAGCGTATGGATAGTTCCGTCGGCATTGGTTCTTATAAGAGTTTGAACACCGAATCCGTACTTGTCAACGTCGTTACTTCCGGGCAGAACCATTTCCTGACTCCAAAGGTTCATATTAAACCATTTGTCGCCCGCATCCCAAGTAAATTCATCAATACGAACGAGCATATAAACGCCCTGCTTAACGTCATATTGAGTCTTTGTCTGTATTCCGCCCTGAACACCAAAATCTTTCCAGTCAGCAGGAATCACTCTAAGTCCCTCGTTGGTATATTCGTAACCGATAACGCTAGTGTAATCGCCCTCAAAATCGTCACGATATTCTCCCGCAGAAGAATAAGCCATCCAGTCGCCCTCAACCGCAGCCGCAGGAATACCAATGACCGCTGCAAGCGAGAAGATCATTGCTAAGCTCAAAAGTCCCGAAATAAATTTTTTCATAACAAGCTCTCCTTGACATTTTTTAGGGAGTTATCCCTTTAGATAATTTTATCATAAAATATTTGTCATTGTAAATTCGCATTCTTTACAAAAAATAACTATTTATTTGTAACTATTGCCCAATAAAACACTTTCAATAGAAAAGGCAGTCGTGCATAAAGCACGACTGCCTTTGTTAATGTTCACCCGTTAAAGCGGTCAATCTTCTTTTTTCTTTTTAAACGTAACGAATGCAACCGCACCTATAGTCGTAACCATAGCAACTGCACCAAATCCAACTACGCTTCCGCATCCACTATTTTCATCATCGTTTGCGGTATTGTCGTCGGAATCAGCACCGGTAGTCTTCTCGGGAGCTTTGGTAGTTTCCGTAGTAGCGTCTGTGGTCTCCCCAGGCGCCTCGGTGGTCGCTTCCTCGGTGGTGCTTTCAGTCTCAGCGGGCTTTTCTACGCCCAGATAATCGTAAACGTATCCCTCTGCATCCTCCATATCTCTGAAGAAACCGACGAAGCAAACGTCAAACTGGTTAAGTCCGGGGGTCGCATAATCAATTCCGTTAAAGTCCATACGAACAGCATTCACTCTTCCCTCTGCATCCCAAGGAGCGAAATCATCACTCATATCCGTATAGAAGTACAGATAAGAATCACCGTCGATCTCAATGGGCTCCCAGCATACGTAAAGAGGCGTACAATGATCTCCGTCGGGGCTGTTAAATTCTCCGGTAACAAGGTACATCGTGACCTCCTCGCACGCAATGCAACTTCCGTCCTCCTCTCCGCAGGTGCAGAGATTTCTGACGAGCATCATAACTGCGGGGAAATCATCTATGGAGTAAGATACTTCATTTTTAGGCTTATAAACTACGCTGACAGACGAGCTGCTTGCAATATAGGTAACCGAATTATCTTCGTTGAGAATAGAGTTACCCGTCGAGCTCTTGCCTGCGGTGGTATAGGAATCCGAAGCGTCCTTGCTTCCGTTGATAAGGATCGCGGGCTTGCCATCCTCTACGGTAGAAGGATCTGCAATTTCTGCGACCTCGAGAGAGTAGTTGACAGGAGCCTCTTTGTCGTCACCCGAAGGAGTCAGAGCAGTCTCCTTTGTAGTACCGTACTTGAGAACGGTAAAGCTTGCATCTCCAAGGGTCTTGGTGTGGAAGAACGCCATACCGAGATGTGCCTCCATATCAACGAAGGTCTCGTTCATATAGTCAATAACTTTCTGGGGGGCAGCGATTCCGTTAATGGTAAGAGCAAACGAATTGTTCTCGTAAGTAACCACGAGTTCAAAGAGCGCTCTGCCCTCCTCGTCGTACATATCTACCCCTTGGAACGCAGAAGATACCTGAACCTGAGTGAATCCCTCAATATACCATTCAAGCTGAATAAACTTTCCGTCGTTGCCGGGTCTCATAATAGTCTGAACACCGTATCCATCTCTTTCAGCGTCACTGCTTGCAAGCTCTACCATCGGCTCGCTCCAGAGATTAAGATTGAGCCACTTATCAGGCGCGTCGTAAGAAAACTCGTCAACGCGGATAAGCATGTAAACGCCTTCCTTGAGATCGTATGTGCTCTTGGTCTGAAGACCTCCTCTGGGGCTCTGACCTGCATAGAACTCGGGAGAAATGGTATGGAATCCCTCGTTCGTGTATTCATAGCCCATAACGCTTACGTATTCGTCATCCTCATAGTCGTCGCGGTACTGCTCCTTGCGGGCATATACCATCCAGTCACCCTCGACCGCAGATGCGGGGAGAGAGACGATAATGAGGGTCGAAACGATCATAGCAACTGCCAACAGTAACGATAAAAACCTTTTCATAGTTAGAACCTCCTAAAAAGCTGTCAGACGATCATCGTCCTACCTTTCATTTTACCACCAAAGCCATTTTTTGTAAATTGACATTTTAAATCAAAAAGCCCCGCGTTTTTTGTGGATAGTAAACAATAGTTTCGGCAGCCGAGCGACACGACCGAACGGCGACGAATCGATCAACCGTTTTCAAAAAATTTTCCCTGCCAAAGATCCGCGGAAAACATCTTTTTATCAATATTATTTATAACTATCGTCTTTTTTCGACTCCACTCGGGAGCTAAGAGCTCGCTCTGCATACCGTCGCCCGTCAGTCTGCCCACCACAGTCTCGGGAGGAAGAAGTGTCAGCGCCTCAGCGACTATATCAACGTATTCCTCCATTTCAAGCGGCTCGTATCCGCCCTCAAGATATATCTCGCCAAGCCTCGTTCCCCTGATGACGTGAAGCAAATGAAATTTCACCTGATCGGGCACCAGCCTCGCAACCTCTTTGACTGACTCAAGCATCATCTCCCTATTCTCCTCGGGCAACCCGAAGATCAGATGTACGCATATCTGTATCTTGTCCGATGCTTTCCTCAATTTCGCGTATCCCTCGAGAAAATCCGCAAACGTATGCCCTCTGTTAATAGCAAAAGCGACCGAATCGTGAACCGTCTGCAATCCAAGCTCAACGGTCAATACTGTCCTCTCTGCCAAGGACGCAAGATACTCCACCACGTCATCCTCAAGACAATCGGCACGCGTGGCGATGTTCACTCCAACGACGCCCTCCTTGCCCGCGACCGCCTCGACCTTTTCTCTTATTACCTCAAGCGGCGCATAGGTGTTGGTGTGCGCCTGAAAATACGGAATATATTTGTCGGTCTTCCACTTGGACGACAGCTGAGCCTTAACTATCTCAAACTGCTCCTCAACGGGCAAGACTGCGTCAGCCGCAAAATCCCCACTTCCCCTCGGCGAGCAATAAATGCATCCTCCGACCGAGCATTTTCCGTCGATATTCGGGCAGGTAAAGCCCGCGTCAAGCGGTATCTTCATACACTTTCCGCCAAACGTCTGTCTTAGATAATAGTCGTAGGTGTAATATCGCTTGTTGCTGTCACTGTTCGGATACGGATTTATATCCTTTTGTTTTATCTTCATTGATACTCCTTGATCCTTAAAATTCAAGGGACGGTAATCTAAATTGCCGCCCCTCGTACTATCAGGATTATTCTAACAAATTCAATTATTCAAAAGCTTTTCGGCAGCCGCAAGCTTAACGCATACGGTCAAAACACCCATAGCTTTGTCGAGCTCCTCGATAGTCGGATACGTGGGCGCGATACGGATATTGCTGTCGTCGGGATCGTATCCGTAAGGATAGGTCGCGCCAACGGTCGTCAGCGTCAGTCCGGCATCCTTTGCAAGCTGATACGAGCGCTTCGCACATCCCTTTTCAACGAACAGACTGATAAAATATCCGCCGTTGGGATCGGTCCATTTCGCGATGCCGCGCGGAGCGAGCTCACGCGAAAGATGCTCCTTGACGAGCGCAAACTTGGGCGCGATTATAGCCGCGTGCTTTTTCATATGAGCCTTCACGTTCTCCGCAGTTTTGAAGAACTTAACATGACGGAGCTGATTGAGTTTGTCGAAATTAATGGTCTGCGCCATCATTATCTTCTTGATCTGCTTAAGATTATTCTCGCTCGCCGCCATAAGCGCAACGCCCGCGCCGGGATAGGTTATCTTGGACGTCGAATAGAAGCAAAGAACTCTGTCGGGATTGCCCGCGTTGCAACACTCCTCGATAATGTCGAGAAGCCCGTCACCCTCGTCGTAAAGATCGTGGATAGCGTACGCATTATCCCACATAATTCTGAAATCGTGTGCCGCTGTCTTCATAGAAGCAAGACGGCGAACGGTGTCGTCGGAATAAGTGATTCCATCGGGATTGGAATACTTGGGATTACACCAGATTCCCTTCACCGCAGGATCCTTAACGAGCTCCTCGACCGCGTCCATATCGGGACCCGTAGGAGTCATATTCACGTTGACCATCTCGATGCCAAGCGACTGCGTCACCATAAAGTGACGGTCGTATCCGGGCACGGGACAGATAAATTTGACCTTTTCCTCCTTGCACCAAGGGCGCTCACTTCCGCAAACGCCGTAAAGCATCGCGCGGCTGAGAGTATCGTACATAAAGGTCAAGGACGAGCTTCCTCCAAGCAGAATATTCTCCGAAGGAATAGTCAAAAGCTCAGAAAAGAGCCTTTGCGCCTCGGGTACGCCCTCAAAAAGACCGTAATTGCGGCAATCAAAGCCTGCCTCGGTCTTGCAGTCGTCAGCCCCGTGCAAGATGTCAAGGATGCCGTCGGACAGATCAAGCTGTGCCGTGCAGGGCTTTCCTCTCGATATATCGAGCTTAAGTCCGCTTGCTTTTATTTTTTCATATTCGTTTTTCAAGCTCTCGTACTCTGCAAGGAGAGCTTCACGTGACATTTCGCAATATTTCATCAAAAATTACTCCGTTTTTTCATTTAATACACAACGAAACACATTATACCATATATTCAAGAAAAAAGCAAGATATATTTTCAAATTTTGCAAAATTTTTTATTTATTCTTCGTTTTTCCAAAATCTTCGGGCAATTTCTGCAAGAGAGGACGGATTTCCTGCAAATTTCATTCCCTTCCACGCCTCTGGGAGGATGGCTCTGTACTTCGGCTCGGCATACCTGTCGTCGATCAGCACGGCAATGCCTCGGTCGGTCTCGGTACGTATAACTCTGCCCACCGCCTGAAGCACCGAGTTCATTCCGGGATAGGTGTAAGCGTAGTCGTAGCCCGCACCGCATTTTTCATCGTAATAGTCGCGGATTATGTTGTTTTCGTCTGAAATTCCGGGCAATCCGACTCCCACGACTATCGACCCGATAAGTCGCCTGCCGGGCAGGTCAATTCCCTCGGAGAACGAGCCGCCAAGCACGCAAAAGCCCACTCTGAGCCGTCCGTCATCCTTGAAATCGGAAAGATACGCCTCTTTTTCGGCAGGAGTCATATTTTTCTTCTGCAAAAGCGTCGTCACCTTCGGATATTTGGCGTGAAAGATCTTGTGGACCTCGTCCATAAAGCTGTACGACGGGAAAAAGACCATATAATTTCCAACCTTTGCGGACACAGTCGCCGCAATGCAAGCAGAGATCTTCTTGTACGACTTTTCCCTGTCCTCGTACCGTGTGCTTATCTTGTCGACCGCCGCCACGCAAAGATTTTCGCGTGGGAACGGAGACTCAAACTCGACCGAGACCGCACGCTCCCCTCCGCCGAGTACGTCGGCGAAATATTCCGTAGGAGTAAGCGTCGCCGAGAAAAGCACCGAAGCCACGGCTCTCTCGAGAGCGATCGACAGATTGTGCGATGGATCAAGACAGTACAGAAGCACCGAGGTCTTTCCCGCCCCCGTGTTAATAAACGTGAGATAATGACCGTCAAACATCTCACACGCCTTTTTGAACTCAAAGACCTTAAAGCCAATATCCTCCGCGGCAAAGTAAGCGGGGTGATCGTAATTATATTTCATCCACGCGTCACATTTTTCGGAAAAAGCAGAAAGAGACCGAGCAAAATTTTCGGGAAGCTGACGCGCAACGTAGTAACCCACCGCGTTGCCGTCGACGTCGTAGCTCATATCGTTCTTACAAAGCCGTTCGAGATCCTCAAACGCGCGAAGCAAGGATAAGCACGCCTCGGTCAGCTTGGAATTCTCCCCCGCCAGTTCAATGAGCGCTTCAAAATCCTCCGTACCCAAGCGAGAAGAAAACATATCTCTCGCGCGGTCGGGCAGATTGTGCGCCTCGTCCACGAGGAAAATATATCTTCCGCGCTCACCGCCGTCGTCAAAATATCTCTTGAGATAAACGGTGGGCGAGAAAACGTAGTTGTAGTCGCAAATAATAACGTCGCAAAGCTCCGAAAGATCAAGGGAAAATTCGTAAGGACAGATCCCTCTCTCGATAGCAAACGCCTTGATAGCCGCGCTGTCAAATTCACTGCCCGACGAGAGCATCTCCTCGAGCGCCGCGCTCGATCTGTCGTAATATCCTTTCGCGTAAGGACAAAGCTCGGGATTGCAATTCGACGACAAGCGCCCCGCGCGAAGCTTCGCCGCGTGATTGGCGCACATGACCTCGCGGGAGGAAAGCACGCACCCCTTGATCCTCGCGCCGCCCTCGTTAAGCTTGCCGACCGCCGAGAAAGCCTCACGGCGAATGCTTGCCTTCGCAGTCAGATAAAATATTCTGTCCGCAAGCCCCTCGCCCATCCGCCTGACCGATGGATAAAGCGTCGAGATCGTCTTTCCTATGCCCGTCGGAGCCTGACAGAAAAGTCGGTTTCCCTGCTTTATGTCGCGGTAACACTCCTTTATCATCTCGGCTTGACTGTCACGGAGCGATCCGTACGGAAACCGCGCACTCGCCGCCGCAAGCATTCTCTCTCTTGCCCTCTCTCTTAAAAAACGCGCGCGCCAAAGGACAGCGGTCAAAAGCTTCGTGTAAAACGCACGCAATTCATCGACCGTCACGTATTTTTCGTTGTATTCTATCTCGCCGTCGTCAACGTTGTAGTAAATTATCCTCGCGTTGACTCCGTCAAGCTCCTTCGTCTTGCAGAGAAAGTAAGCGTAGCAGTAAAGCTGCGCCGTGTGCAAACGGTCTACCACCTTGCTCGCAAATTGCTGCTCTCCCACGGTCTTTATCTCGTCGACCGTGTAGTTTCCGTTATGACATATTATTCCGTCGGCGCGGCCCTTGACATAAAAGTAGACCTCGTCAAGCTTGCTGGTGTTGCGCAGATCGACCTCGCTGTGATACAAAGCGCCAAAGGAAGTCTGAAGCTTCTGATGGATCCTCGTGCCCTCAGAGGCACGCTCGCGACGGCTCGAAGCAGGGCGACGGCAATCGATATCTCCGCGCAAAAGCGCCATTTCGCATAGCTCCCGTACCGACATCTCTATATGATCTCTTTCATTATCGTATCTCATCGTCGCCCTCCTTTCCTTGTGCTATACGTATCATAATAATGCAATTATATCACATATTACGCGCCCTTGTCAATCACCTCACCCCCAAAAATCCCCTCAATAGCCTTCTCCAGTGGGAGAATTGCAGACAAGCTGCGGCAGCCGAAGGCTGACGGATGAGGATGCACCACTAAAACAAATAATATCTCTATAATACACCAAAAGCGCGAGGTCACCCTCGCGCTTTGGTTTGAATTTTATTCTTCGGGAACATAGTTGTAAATTATTGTTGCGTTAGTAAGATCAGCATTGTAATCATAAATGCTTATCTCCGCCCACTGCTCCTCCGTGCCGGAGAAGTATACGCTCTCAAGGCTTGTGCATCCATAGAAAGCAAAATTGCCAATACGTGTAACGCTATCAGGGATTGTTATACTCGTCAGACAACTACAATCATAGAATGCATAATCTACTATGCTTGTTACACCGTTGGGGATCGTTATACTTGTCAAACTGCTGTCATAGAACGCATTAGAACCAATGCCAACCGTATTTTCGCGCAAAACCGCCTGTGTGGTATCACAATCAACTATCCATTTATCCACGTAGGATATTCCGTTTTCTACCTGAATCACTCCGGTACAACCGTAGAACGCAGAATCGCCTATGCTGGTTACACTGGCAGGAATAGTTATGCTCGTCAGACCACTACACCCGTAAAAAGCATAAGAACTAATGCCCATAGTGTTTTCTCGTAAAATCGCCTGCGTGATAGAGGTATCGCAATCGATTATCCATTTATCTACGTAGGATATTCCATTTTCCATTTGAATGACACCCGTGCAGCCACTGAATGCATAATCGCCTATGTATGTAACACTATCTGGGATTGTTACGCTTGTCAACCCGCTACATCTCTGGAATGCACCATTACCAATACTAGTGACACTATCGGGGATCATTATGTTCGAAAGACCGGAGCATCCTGAGAACGAACCCTCACCAATGCTGGTGACACTGGAGGGTATTGTTATACTCGTCAAACTACTACAACGTCCGAACACGTAAGAATCAATTTTATTAACACCATTAGGGATAGCTATGCTAGTCAGATTGTAACAATCATAGAATGCACGTCTACCAATATTAGTTACATTATCGGGAATAGTTATGCTAGTAAGACCGCTACACCCATAAAACGCATAAGAACTAATGCCCACCGTATTTTCGCGTAAAATTGCCTGAGTAATAGTGATATCGCAATCAACTATCCATTTACCTACGTAAGATATTCCATTTTCTATTTGAATCACACTCGTGCAACCGTAAAATGCATCCTCACCAATGCTTGTAACACCATCGGGTATAGTTATGCTATCCAACCTGCTGCAATTATAGAACGCATATCTGCCAATGCTGGTGACACTATCAGACATCGTTATGCTCATAAGGTTGGAACATCCCGAGAATGCACTATCACCAATGCTAGTAACACTGTCAGGTATTGTTATATTCGTAAGGTTGGAACAACAGTAAAACACATTCTCGCCAATGTAGGTTACGCTATCGGGAATAATTATACTCGTCAGATTACTACAATTGTAGAACGCACGGTCGTCAACACTTGTAACGATGTATCCACCAGGGGATATAGACGGAATGACGATATCGGTATCAGTACAAGTTCCTATTCCACTAACATAGCAAGTACTGCCGTCACTGTTAGTGGTAAATTCTAAACCTTCGCTTACAACTATCTCTTCATCCGTGGTCGCCTCGGAAGCTTCTGTAGTCTCAGAAGCCACCGTAGTCTCGGATGTTACCGTTGTCTCGGGAGCCTCGGTTGTTTCAGGCGATACAGATGTCTCGGGAATGTCTGTCGTCTCGGGTGCTACCGTTGTCTCGGGAGTTACTGTCGTTTCCTCACCCTTGGTCGTTTCTTCCGCCTCGGTCGTTTCCTCTGCCTTGGTCGTTTCCTCTGCCTTGGTCGTTTCCTCTGCCTTGGTCGTTTCCTCTGCCTTGGTCGTTTCCTCTGCCTTGGTCGTTTCCTCTATTTTAGTCGTTTCTTCGGCAGTCGTGGTCTCTTCCCCGCCGTTCGAACCACCGTCACACGCCGCCAAAGTCAGCAAACAAAGCGCCAAAACCAATAAAACCACCAATAACGATGCTTTTTTCATTTGTCCTTCCTCCTGAAAAAAATAGAAAACAAAAAGTGCGCAGCCGAAACCGCGCACCAAGACACGAGCTCCAACTTTATCTCGTTTAATTATATCATCACTATCAATATTTGTCAATATTCAAAAAGACATCTCCTCCACCCCACAAAATTACCATAAATTTAGGGGTTACAATTTTCCGCGATCCGTATTATAATTTATAGTAAGAAGATACCCCGAAAGTATTTGTGCCGCCGCGTGCGGCGGATGAAGATGCACCATTAAAACAAACAACCTGTCTACAAAACACACCAAAAGCGCGAGGTCACCCTCGCGCTTTTGATCTTAAAATATAATCATTCCTCAGGAACGTAGTTGTAAACTATCGTAGCGTTTGTAAGATAAGGATTGTCCCAACCAATAATTATCTCCGCCCATTCTTCCTCGCTTCCCATGTAATAAACAGTCGTTAGACTACTGCAATCATTGAACGCATAATGGCCTATGCCCATGATGCTATCAGGGATAATTATACTCGTCAGACTACTGCAACCGCTGAACGCATAATTAAAAATATTCGTAAGCTGGCTGTTTTCGCCGCAAGCAACGCTCGTCAGACTACTGCAACCGTCGAACACATAATCGGCAATGATCTTTACGCTATCAGGGATTGTTATACTCGTTAGACTGTAGCACTCATAGAATGCCTTATTGCCAATGCTTATAAGCTGGCTGTTTTCGCCAAAAACTACGCTCGTCAGACTGCTGCAACCATCGAACGCAAAATCGGCAATGGTCCTTACGCTATCGGGGATAGCTATACTCGTCAGACTGCTGCAACCATCGAACGCAAAATAGCCAATGCTCGTGACGCTATCAGGGATAGTTATACTCGTCAGATTATCGCAATTCGCGAACGCCGCCTGACCAATGCTCATGACGCCATTGGGTATAGTTATACTAGTCAGACGGTCACATCTCCTGAATGCACCGCCGCCAATGCCGACCGTATCTTCGCGTATAACTGCCTGTGTGATATCGGTGTCACAATCAATTATCCATTTATCTACGTAAGATATCCCGTTTTCTATTTGAATCACATCTATGCAACCATTAAACGCATCCGGACCAATGCTCGTGACACTGTCGGGAATCGTTATACTCGTAAGACCACTGCAACCAATGAACGCATAATTGCCAATGCTCGCAAGTTGGCTGTTTTCACCGAAAATAACGCTTGTCAAAGCACTGCATTCCTCGAACGCAGAATCACCAATGCTTTTAAGTTGGCTGTTTTCGCCGAAAATAACACTCGTCAAAGCACTGCATTCCTTGAACACATAATCACCAATGCTTTTAAGTTGGCTGTTTTCGCCGAAAATAACACTCGTCAAAGCACTGCATTCCTCGAACGCACGGTCGCCTACACTCGTAACGCCATCGGGGATAGTTATGCTCGTCAGATTGCTGCAATCCTCGAATGCGCGATCGTATATACCCGTAACGCGATACCATATACCGTCATTATCGCAGAAAACGTCGGGAATGATAAGCTGCTCGCCCATTTCACCCGTATAACCGATTTTCGTTCTGTTGCGTGAATTAACAGTAAAATCAATAGGTTTTATTACCTCATTATAGGAATCTCCACATTCGAAGCAGGTATACACCGCAAGTCCATTCTTGGTTGCGGTGGGTTCAGTTACTGCAGATTTGTAGTTATGTCCGAGTGCATCAATATTCTGTGTTTCCTTTTCACCGCAAGCACAAGTGCGCTCCTGCTCACCCATCTCGGTGCAGGTCGCTTCCCTTATTATAGCCCATTCACCGAATGAACAAATATGTTCTTTGGTGGTTTCCCCACCGTTCGAACCGCTATCACACGCCGCCAAAGTCAGCAAACAAAGCGCCAAAACCAATAAAACCACCAATAACGATGCTTTTTTCATTTGTCCTTCCTCCTGAAAATGAAAAATAGGAAACAAAAAGTGCGCAGCCGAAACCGCGCACCAAGACACGAGCTTCAACTTTATCTCGTTTAATTATATCATCACTATCAATATTTGTCAATATTCAAAAAGACATCTCCTCCACCCCTCAAAATTACCATAAATTTAGGGGTTACAATTTTCCGCGATCCGTATTATAATTATAATAAGAAGACACCCCGAAAGGATTTGTGCCGCCGCGCGCGGCGGAATGGAGATCATACATATGGAATTAATACTTATAAGCAACACCAAGCTGAAAATAATGCTCGACGAAAGCGATATGAGAAAATACCACATAGGCAACGAGAGTGACTGTGCCGACTCGGGCACGCGAAAAGCCATTCGTTCCCTGCTCGAACGAGCGAGAGACCAGATCGGATTTAACACCGAGGGCGAGGAGATCTTCGTCCAGCTCTACACCTCGAAGCGCGGCGGCTGCGAGCTGTTCGTAACAAAAAGCCAGATCAGCGAAGCCCTCACACCGATGGAAGAACGTCTCAAAAGCCCCGTCGCGTCAAAGGAGTCTGCCGATCAGCAAAGAAGAAAAGCTCCGCGCCTCCCCGAAAAAAGACACCCCGAGCTCCCCCCAAGTGAAATATCCGAAAAAGCAACCGAAGAAAAAGCGCTCATCAAAGAGCACAAATGCTCGCGCATCGCCTTTTCATTCGTTTCCCCAGAGGATCTTTTTGCGGTCTGTAAAATATTGCACCGTTCTAATATACGTCCTAAAAGCCGCGCCTTTGCCGACGACGAGGGCAATTATTATCTTTTACTGCTCGACGCAGGTATGTCGGCATACTCACGCTTTGACAGACTGACCTTCATCCTTGAATACGGCAAGCGAGAAAACCCCGATTGCCTTTCAAGCTACATAAACGAGCACGGCAAGATCATCTGTGACGAAAACGCCATCGAAACGCTCTGCAATTATTGAAAATAAAACCGAAATTCCTCACAAAAAGCAAAAATATCGCTCTCGACCCTTGAAATCGGGGGCGATATTTGATATAATAGTAGCAAGTATATAGATCTGCGACAAAGTATACATAAAACTCAAAAAGGACGGTAAAGATATATGGGATGGGATGACCTCAAAAAGAAATGCTCCGAATGTGAAAAATGTGCCCTGCACCAAACGAGAACCAACTGCGTTTTCGGTACGGGTAACGAAAATGCGACCCTTATGTTCATAGGCGAAGCCCCCGGCGAGCAGGAGGACCTTTCGGGTGTTCCCTTCGTCGGTCGCGCAGGACAGCTGCTCGATAAATTTCTCTGTGCAGTCGATATCAAGCGCGAGGACGTCTACATAGCCAATATCCTCAAATGCCGACCGCCCAAGAACCGCGATCCTCTCCCCGAGGAAGAGGATGCCTGCATAGACTACCTTCGCGAGCAGGTCGCGCTGATCAATCCGAAGGTCATCGTCTGTTTGGGCAGAATATCCGCGATGCGACTCATCAAGCCCGACTTCAAGATCACCAAGGAGCACGGCATCTGGTTCAAAAAGGGCAACTATCTTATGACCGCAGTATATCACCCCGCGGCGCTTCTGCGCGATCCTCGCAAAAAAGAGGATATGCTCGAGGATATGAAGAGGATAAAGGAAAAACTGTCGGAGGAATAACGCAACCCTATGGATTTCACCGCACTGAATATCGTCATTTTAACCTTATTTATCATTTTGGCGATAGGTTTTTTATGCCGTAAAACAGGAATAATAGATGACCACGCATCCAAGAAAATGTCCAAGCTGATCTTGGCGATTGGTCAGCCCGCAATGCTCATATATTCGCTCTCAAGCGCCGAATATTCCGAAGAAAACGTCAAAATGGCAGGAGCAATGATAGTCATCGGCTTCATTTTCCACGCAATACTTGCGCTGATCGCCTTTCTCATCGCCCTCCCATTCAAAAAGCTCCCCGACGACCGCAAGGTCACCGAATTCGCCCTGATATTTGCCAACTGCGCGTTTATCGGGTTCCCGATTTTTGAAGCTCTGATCCCCGGAAAAGGACTCTTTATGGCGTCCTTCCTCGTCGTCAGCTTCAATATCCTGCTCTGGACCCTCGGACTTGGCATTTTCGCCCGAGGAAGAACCGACGTTAAAATAACCGTCAAAAAGGTCCTTGTAAATTTCGGCACGATCCCCTGCCTTATCGGATTTATTCTGTTCCTGCTCAAAAACCCAGCGATATCATTTGAAATGCCCGAGTTTTTCACAAAAGCGGCGCAATATCTTATGAATCTCTGCACCCCGATCTCCCTGCTCATCACGGGATCGCTGATCGCGGTCCAGAGCCCGAAAAAAATATTCGGCACCTGGCAGCTCTATTATTTCAATATAATAAAGCTCGTGGCTCTGCCGCTTCTCGTCTGCGTGATCACCAAGCTTATAAATCTGCCCCAGCCCTACGCAATTTTTCTGACCGCGGCGGCTGCGCTTCCGTCAGCATCTGCAACCACAATGATGGCAGAGACCTACGACGTCTCTCCGGGATACGCCTCGCTGACCGTCGGCACGTCGTCATTACTTTCGATTCTCACGATCCCCCTCACTTTAACGATAGCACAATATATATTTAGCTTATAAAGACCAAAAGCGAACGGCTTGCCCGTTCGCTTTTATTTATTGTAATCCGTATAGTATATGATCTCGTCAGGCATGTGAAGCCCAAGCTTTTCTCTCGCCACACGAATTATATAATCGTAATCCACAGGGCAATCGATAAGATACTGAAGCTCCTCGATCTCAAGCTCAAGCGCCTCTTTTTCCTTTTGCAACGCCTCTTTTTCACGCTGCAGCTCGTCGTACTTCATCAAGCCCGTAACGAACAAGCCTATCGAAGATATGATCAATACCGAAAGAAGCAATCTGAGTAAAACCTTAGATGAGGGAGATGAGAGCCCCTTTTTTACCGCACGTTCAAGATTTTTTTCCGAAATATCCGAAGCTGATCCTTCCGTCTCTTTTATATCCGTTCTTTCCGTCGACATAAACGAACTCTTCCTTTCCTCCCCCGTCCAAAGCAGCAGCTTCGTCGGGCTCAATTTTGTCGCGCTTTTTCCTTTGCGCTCTCCTATCCTTTATTTTACCAATAAATTTGCCGATTGTCAAGTGAAATAAGAAAATTAAACCTCTCCCCACCCAAACCAATGGCTTTGCCAATATCCTCGCCGCACGCCGCACGGCTCTTTTAATAAAACTGACCACCGCTTCGCTGACCTTAAGTACCAATCTGCCTATTGAGAAATAATAAAGCAGCCCCCCGACAGCCAAGCCAAAATAAGTCAACCCGCGAAAAACTCCGCCGCCTACTCCGTACATCAAAAGTATCGACGTGACCCCGACGACGATCCAAAACAAAATATCAGTCAAAAATGTCACAATGTACGCCAATACTCTCACCGCCACCGACCTTTTTACGATCGGGCGAGCATATCTGACCCCGAAAAACATTTTAAACGCCCTGATAAAATCATAAAGAACTCCAAGAGCCACTCCCGCAAGGAAAGACTTTATCAGGAGCGCGAGCAAAACCTCCTGCGAAAGATCGATCATTTCTTCTTACTGAAAAGACCCCTCTTGACCTGAGGAGAATTATCAAAATAATAGACCCCGTTGATCTTGCCGTCAATACTCACCTTTCCGTCAGCTACGTTGAGTACAGTCACGTGCAAGCCCTCTCCCTCAACAGCCATGCTTCCGCATGAAGTCTCCATAACCACCCCGCCCTCGTCAAAATTGACTACGTCAAGCACGCCGCTGACGTCAATACCATTCCTTGAATTTGACGAAAAAGCGTGGGCTTTATTCTCTACGATCTTATCGGACATAAAAAAACCTCCGCACATATTTTGTACAAATATATGCGGAAGCTTCTCCGATTATTCAATTACCTCATAAAGCGAAGCGGCGTCTGCCTTAGCCGTAAACTCCTTTACGTCAAGAACTCTGACCTTGAGAGTGCGCTGACCGAAGCTGACCTCGATAACGTCGCCCTGCTTAACGTCGTAAGACGCCTTGGCAGGTCTGCCGTTGACCGTCACGTGCTCGGCATCGCAAGCGTCGTTGGCAACCGTCCTTCTCTTTATAATTCTTGAAACCTTCAGATATTTATCAAGACGCATTAGCCGTTAACTTTGTCCTTAAGGGTGCTGCCTGCGCTGAATGCAACGTACTTGGAAGCGGGGATCTGAACCTCTTCGCCGGTCTTGGGATTTCTACCGGTTCTAGCTGCACGGGACTTAACCTCAAATCCGCCGAAACCGGTGATCTTGATGTCGCCGCCTGCTGCGAGAGTCTCAGCGATAACTTCGAGAACAGCGTTAACCGCCTCTGCTGCGTCCTTCTTCGTCATGCCTGCCTTCTGAGCAACTGCATCTGTGAGCTGTAATTTGTTCATAATGTAAACCTCTTTCTTTTTATTTATTTTTGTCGTTGGAAGCAGAGCATAGGCAATTTTACCATTTGAAACGGCATTCCAACCACTTTGTTTAGTTAATTATACCATACTTTAAAATTTTTTGCAAGAGCTTTTTTCAAAAAAATCAGTATTTTTTATCAAAAAAGCCTTATCCCGCCTCAATTTTCGTGTTTTATCTCATCCCAGACGGCATCAAGCTCGCTCATAGTCAGATTTTCAACGCTTTCGCCTCGAGAGTTTACAATTTTTTCCACTTTTTCGAAACGATCTATAAACTTATTTGTCGCACGCACCAAAGCCTCCTCGGAGTCGGTATGTGCTTTTCTGGCAAGGCTTGTAACGGTCAGCAAGAGGTCTCCTATCTCCTCGTCGATCTCTGACTGATCACCGCTTTCCATAGCGGCTTTAACCTCATCGATTTCCTCGTAAAGCTTGGCGATCACCTCGTCTGCAGTGCCGAAATCAAAGAACGACGCCTTCTTGCCAACCTTTTGCGCACGCATCAGCGCGGGAAGCATAGGAGGAATCGCGCGGAGCTTGTCGGTAAGCGTATCTCTGTGCTTTTCCTCGGTCTTGATCTTATCCCAATTTGAAAGGACCTCGTCGCTGTTACTGACCTGAACCTCCCCGAAAACGTGAGGATGGCGGTGGATAAGCTTTGCGCAAATATCGTTCGCGACGTCATAAACGTCAAAGCTACCCTGCTCTGCCTCTATCTGCGCGTGAAAAGCAACCTGTAAAAGCACGTCTCCAAGCTCCTCGCGCAAAAGCACGGGATCATCGGTGTCAATTGCCTCAATCACCTCGTAGGTCTCCTCAATAAAATCTTTTCTCACACTCTTGTGAGTCTGCTCCATATCCCAAGGACATCCCCCGGGCGCGCGAAGCAGCTGCACCACCGTAACAAGATCGTCAAAGCCGTATCTTTCCTGATTGACCAAACGCTCCACGTTTTGCTGTCTTTCTTCCTGTGTCATTTTGTTTTCCTCTTTTATATAATTATTTATTTTTACCCGAACTCAACCTATTTAATATCGGCATATCAGATATTTCCTCTTTTTTTACCACTTTGAATATAAAGATCAGCGGCAGATATAATATAGCCGCGATCGCAATACAAGCAAGCGTCAAAACAGCGCCTTCTCCCATACGCATAGCCAAAGCATTGTACGCTACCCTCGCGAGTATGACCGCAACGGCAGATGCCATAAACGGCATCAAAAATACCGTGCTCACCGATGGAGTCCTCGGCATTACCCTTGAAATGCAGTAAAAATTCACCGCATTTATAATGAGATCGCAAAAAAACGTGCTTATCGGCGCGCCGAGAATACCGATCTCGGAATTTCCTATCAAAAAATACGCCAACACTATCTTAACCAAAGATCCCACCGCCATAGAAATTATCGGGATATAAGCCCTCGAATATGCCTGCAATATTGCGTTGCTGACCGTGATCAGACAAGCCGACGTGACCGAAAGCCCAAGAACGACAAGAAGCGGATATGCCTCACTTATCGCCTCGCTCTCTCCCACAAAAACTAGCTCCAATACAGGCTTTGCAAATAGCGACAGACCAACGGCGATCGGCATAGATACCACGCTCGTCAGCTTCAGAGCGTCAGAGACCACCCGTTCCTGCTCCTCAGCGTCATTCATAGCCACCGCCCTCGATAAAGACGGTATCAGTGGCATCGCAACCGACGCGATCAGCGCGGGCGCAAGACTGAAAAGCGGAAGCGCAAGCGTGGTGTAGTTTCCGTAAGCCGAAAACGCGACCTCACTTTCGTATCCAAGATCCTGCAACCGCCGCAGTATCATAGTCATATCAATGACCTTTGTCAAGCTGATCACCGCCGCAGAAAGCGTCACCGGGATCGCAGTTCTCATCAATCGCCAAGCGATCCCTCGGTCGTTTTTCTCACCCAAGGAGCAGGTCACTTTTTCGCCCGAAGATCTCTTGCTCAGCATCAGATACAAAGCTGAAACCGCAGTTCCGAGCGTCAGCCCGAGAACCGCAAATGCCGCAACCACGTCGATCGAATACCCGAGACGTAGAGCAACAAACGCAAAGATCAACCCCAATATCAGCTTTCCCAAGGACTCTATTACCTGTGATACAGCAGTAGGAAGCATTTTACCGTGCCCCTGAAAAAATCCTCGATAAGCGCTTGATAAACAAATGAGAAACACCGTCGGAGCGATGGCAAAAATGCAAAAAACAGTCTTGTCACTTCCAAGAAATTCGGAAAACGGATGTGCAAAGCCTATCATAATGGCACTGCCCACAACTCCGAGCAACAAGAAAATCCTAATAGCCACACGAAATATCTTCTCTGCCCCGCCCTTTTCAGAGGATATCATTACCGACATCGCAACGGGCAGACCCGTGGTCGCAATAATACAAAACAGAGTGTATATCTCGTAAGCTGAATTGAAATATCCCATGCCTTCGCTACCCAATAGCTTGAGCATGGGAATTTTATATATAAGTCCGATTATTTTTACGATGACGGCAGACAGTGAGAGCACTAAAACCCCCGACATAAACCCGTTATCCCTGATTCCTTTATCCGAGCGTTTATCCGTCACCGTAGCACCTCACTCAATCGAAATAGTGAGAAATAACTCTCCGAGCCTCGCTCTTGAGCTTCTCCTCGTCAATCGTAGTGTATGCGTGATCTTCGTAAAGTATGTTACCGTCACAAACGGTCATAAGTATGTTTTCTTCAGTCATAGCGTAGCAGACCGCCGACTCAAAGCTGTATGCGGGGATATTATTCATCGCGCTCATGTCAACGAGCAAGAGATCTGCCTTCATACCCACCTTTATCTCACCGCAATCCTCTCTGCCCTGAGCGATAGCACCGTTTCTTGTGGCTACCTTTATCATTTCTTGCGCACAGGTCACAGATGGATCAAGATCGTTGCCCTTGTGTATCAGTGCTGCAAATTGCAGCTCACGAAGAACGCTCAGGCGGTTATTTGATGCCGCACCGTCGGTACCGAGAGTGACGTTAACTCCCGCATCCATCATCTTCTTAAAGGGCATTATTCCGCTGCCAAGCTTAAGATTGCTGACGGGGTTGTGAGCTACGCTGACTCCCTTGCGAGCCATAAGCGCAATATCCTCGTCGGTGACCCAAACGCAATGCGCCGCAGTCAGAGGCACGTCAAGACAGCCCGCGCGGTCAAAGAACTCTGCAGGCGTGATTCCGTGGCGCTCTATACAAGCGTCGTGCTCGGAGGCAGTCTCCGATAGGTGTATCTGCAAGCCGGTCTTTCTTTCCTTTGCAAGCTCGGCAAGGTATCGGCAGCATTTTTCCACGTTGGTATACTCCGCGTGGAGCGACATATTGATCTTTATTCTTCCGTCAGCCCTTCCGTGCCAGCGGTCGAAGACCTCAATACCCTCGTTTATACGAGAGTCGTTGATAACGTCTATATCGGGGTCAAACGACACGATCGAGCGCGACAGATTGGCCTTTATTCCGCTCTCCTCAACCGCTTTCGCCGTCTCGTCAAGGAAAAAGTACATATCCGAGAACGAGACCACACCGTTTCTTATCATCTCCGCGATAGCGACCATAGAGCCGTAATAAACGCTCTCGCCCGTCAATCTGTCCTCTGCGGGAAAGATCCTCTCGTTGAGCCATCTCTGCAAGGGCAGATCGTCGCCGTACCCTCTGAAAAGGGTCATCGCACTGTGACAGTGAGTGTTATAGAATGCGGGAATAACGAGATTTCCGTTACCCTCTATCACTCTGTCGGCGCGCTCCTCGGGCAAAGCCGTGCCAACGTATGCGATTCTCCCATCCTTTACGAGAATATTCACCGAAGACTCAAATCCGTAGCCCTCGGTAAGATTAACGTTTTTTAAAAGTATGCTCATATTTCAACGTCCTTATTTTTCAAACAAATTCACGGTACAACGAGCTCGGCGAAATAACGAAGCTCTCTATACCAACTATATCCTCTATCAGATTCAAGATATCCACGCACCTCGCGTAATACTTGTCGCTCCTGTCCACACCTGCAAGTATACGGCGCAGATAAGGCGCAAGCACGTTCATCTCGTAAGCAAGAGTGGTGTCTATCTTAACGTCGCATCTGTCCATATACGGAAAAATGTTCGTCTCCTCGTTCCTTCTCACGCTTTCCCAAAGACCGAGCGTAAATTCGGGCGAAGCTCCGCGGAAATTACTGTCGCGAACGAGTCTGCGGCAAAGCCTTATAAAATCGGGATCGAATACGACGCCGCCTATCTCGATCGGGCTCTCGGGTCTGACTCCGAGGACTGCGCCTCCGTGAGCCTCAATGACCGACAAGACCGACGGATAGAGCACCTGAATGCCCTCAAAAAGCAGAATATCGTCGCCGTCAAGCTCAACGTCCACCCAACTGCCCCTGTCGCCGCTGACAAAATCAAAGATAGGCTTTTTAGCCCTACCCTTCGCGAAAAGCTCGTCAACAAATCTGCCGAGCAGCTCGGTATCAAGAGTATCGGGAGAATCGAAATCCAACTTTTCGGGATCCGCGCCCACAAGACTGCTGCGCGAAAACTGATCCTTGAAAAAGTCGTCAAGCGAGACCGTTACTACTCTTTTTTGCTCGTCACCGAGATAAGCCAACAGCTTGTTTGCCGCAGTGGTCTTTCCCGAGCAGGTAGGACCTGTCAATCCGAGCACCCTCGCGTTGTTTTTCTCGCAAAGAGTTTTGACCGACTCCGCAAGCAAAGCTTCAAAATCCTTGTCGCATTCGGTGATGAATTTTTCATCTATTTTTGCAAATCCTTGCTTGTTAATACGTTTTTCAGTTGCCATATATCCTCCACAACACTAAAAATAAACATTGGAAACACGGCCGCGCAGATCGATCAACAACAGAGATGGAAGCATAGCCATTTATACAAGACCGTGCTTGATATAAAATTCACGCGCGGCGTTAAGCTTTTCCTCTGTCTTATCCTCCGCAAGATATTCGTAAGGGTATTTCTGATTGAAAAATCTCTCGATCGTACGCTTATTATCTCCCGAAGGAGCAATATCAACGAACTTCGAAACAGCACCCGCACCTGCGGCGAATATTGAGTGAAGCTCCTCCATCATATAAATATTGTAAAGGCCCTTTTTACCGTCAAGGCAAAATCCCACGTTTTCGTAGTTTCCGACCGTATTCTTTTGACGGTACATATAATAGGGCTGATATCCCTCATGCTGCGCCTTTATCTGCGAATAATCAACGCATTTTCCAACGTCACCTCCGCGCACCGAGTATATGTGACTGAAATTCTTGAGCGCATCACTCGCCTTTTTCACGCTGAAGGTGTGCACGGTAATATTTTCGGGACGGAGCGAAACGATCTTATCGTAAGAAGCGGAAAAGCTTGCGAATTTATCTCCGGGGAGTCCCGTGATAACGTCGGTGTTTATGTTTGCGATTCCCGAATTACGAGCAATATCGTAAGCCCTCAAAAAATCGTCTGCCGTATGGGAGCGACCGATTATACGCAAAACGTCGTCGTTGAGCGTCTGGGGATTAACGCTGATACGGTTGATACCGTGCGCCATAGCCACACGCATCTTGCCCTCGGTGATGGTATCGGGTCTTCCCGCCTCCAAGGTATATTCTTCCACGGTCGAAACGTCGATATTCGCCTCTACCACAGATAAGAGCCACGCAAGCTGAGCTTCGTCAAGTATCGTAGGAGTACCTCCACCTATGTATATCGTCTTGACAGTAAGACCAAGCTCCTTGATAGTATCAAAGGTCCTGTTTATCTCCTTGCCAAGTGCAACGAGATAATCGGGTATCGTCGAAAGCAGCTTTTTAGAAGTATATGAGACGAACGAGCAATATGCACATCTCGTCGGGCAAAAAGGTATAGATATATATACGCTGCAAGCCTTTGGCTCTACCTTTTGGACCAATTCAGCCTCGTTAAGAGCGACCTCGGTGGCAAGCGCCGCCTTTTTGGGAATAACGAAATAATCGTTTACCAAGGCCTTCTTGACTCTCGTCTTTGACATTCCGCTTGCAAAAAGCTCGGTCGCGACCTTAGAGGGACGAACGCCGACAAGCATTCCCCAGGACGGTCTGTATCCTATGACCTCACTGCATACCGATAACACCGCGTCACCCACAGCGATCTTTTTGAGTCTGTCATACGTAATATCTTCGCGAATAGGATATACCTTTTCACAATTCGCAAATTTTTCTTCAAGCGTCAATTCAGCGCACACCTTGACTCCCGCGTCGGTCTCCTCAAGAGAAAGCGTCAGCTCGGGCGACGCGACCTCGGGATCCGTCGGCACCTTGTCAGAAAATTTCTCCCCTGGGAAAAATATCATACAAAGAGTCTGAACGTAATACGCGTTTATATTTCCGCTTATGTTTAGTTTCATTTTCCTATTGTCCTTCCTGATCCGTGTATTTTAATTATCACACGCTGGTGAAAGATCTGTATCTCTCACGCCTTTTTCTTTTTGAGGACCTCGCTGTCCATAACTATGGTAACGGGTCCGTTATTGACGAGACTTACTTCCATATGAGCGCCGAAGACTCCGCAGCCAACGTGACGGAGCTCGGCAGCCATAAGTCCC
This sequence comes from Clostridia bacterium, assembly GCA_017411745.1. Taxonomy (GTDB): domain Bacteria; phylum Bacillota; class Clostridia; order Oscillospirales; family CAG-272; genus SVTX01. The sequence goes on from JAFQPM010000021.1 coordinate 121,854, forward strand.
TTAAAATATTCGTAAAGTCTGTTCGCCTCGGCAGGCGACGCCGATTCAAGATAATCGGGACGGTTGCCGTGCTTGTAGTTCGCCATCAAAGTAAATTGAGATATAACGAGCGCCTCACCGTCGATATTTTTGACCGAAAGATTCATCTTATCGTTTTCATCGCTGAATATTCTCAAATTACATATCTTGGTCGCGAGCAGCCTTGCGTCCTCCTCGGTATCACCGTTGGCAACACCCAAAAGTATCATCAAACCCTCCGCGCACTCTCCGACGATCTGACCGTCAACACTGACGCTCGCACGCTTTACTCTTTGCAATACCGCCTTCATTATCCGTAATATCCTTTATCAAAAACTTTTATTTGCGGACGAGCGATCACGAAAATCCGCGCGCCACGCTCTCAACTCCGTTCAGCGAACGCAGTCTTGAAACTATCGAATCGTAATGCTCTATATTTTTGCAGCTAATCTTCAAGGTGATTATACATCTGCCGTTATTTCGCTTCTGCGAATTGACTTGAAGAATAGACACCTTCATATCGGCAAGAGCGACTGCAATATCGGCAAGCATACCCACTCTGTCCTCAGTAAATAGCTGAAGCAAAGCCTCGTAAACGCTTCTTGATGAGCCGCCATTGTCCTGCTCCTCCCAATAAGCCGTCTTCCAACGGTCCTTATTCTCCTCATTCTTCATGCCCTCGATAACGTTGGGACAATCCTTTTTGTGTATCGAGATACCGTAGCCCTTGGTAACGAATCCGATGACCTCATCGCCTGGCAAAGGATTACAACATTTCGCAAACTTGACCTGGCAGCCCGCCTCCCCGTCAACGACTATACCACCGTTCGACTTGAGATGCTTCGGCTTTTGGCTCTTCTGGACCATCGTTTCTTCGGTAACGACGGCAGGCTCAACGTTCATCACAGTTAGCTTGGAGATCTCCTCCTTGAGCTTATTAGAAAGCTTGTTGAGAGCAACACCACCGTAACCGACGGCATTATAAAGGTCGTCAGCGCTCGTGAATCCGATTTTTTGTGCCACCACGGCAACCATATCATTCTTTTGCTGATCGCTGAGCTTAACGTTGTATTTTTTAAACTCTCCGTCCAGGATAGAGCGACCGAGCACTATATTCTCGGGTCTTGACTCCTTCTTGAACCACTGCCTGATCTTTGACCTTGCCTCGCTGGTTTTGACGATATTGAGCCAATCTCGGCTCGGGCCCTTGGTGCTCGACGACGTCAGCACCTCAACGATCTCGCCGTTCTGCACAGTTCGATCGATAGGAACGATCATGCCGTTGATCTTGGCGCCGATCATCTTATTTCCAACCGCAGAGTGTATCGCGTAAGCGAAGTCTATTACCGTAGCGCCCTGCGGTAAAGGGATTATATCACCCTTGGGCGTGAACGCAAAAACCTCGTCGTGCAGGATATCAGTCTTGATCGCATCCATAAACTCATCGGGATCGCGAGTACCGTCCTCGGTCTCAATAAGACGCGATATCCATTCAAGCTTCTTGTCCAACTCCTGCTTAGAAGATGCACCGGACTTGTACTTCCAATGCGCCGCAATACCGTATTCCGCGATATGATGCATCTCCTTGGTTCTTATCTGAACCTCGAAGGGTATGCCCTCTCGTCCGATGACCGTGGTGTGCAAGGATCGATACATATTGGGCTTGGGCGTCGAGATATAATCCTTAAAGCGTCCGGGAAGCGAGTTGAACATCTCGTGAATGATACCGAGCGTAGCGTAGCACTCAAGCTCCGTGTCAACTATGACACGTAACGCGTAAAAGTCATATATCTCGTCAAAGCTCTTGTTCTGGTTGTACATCTTCTTGTAGACGCTGTAAACCGTTTTTATTCTTCCCTCAAGATAGAAATTGATACCGTTCTCATTGAGCTTGTCTGAAATAACGGCTCTGATATGCTCGATCAGATTAAGGCTTTTTCCGTATTTGCCCTCTATATCATTTCTGACCTCGTTGTATCCGATAGGATCGAGATGCTGAAGACTGAGATTTTCAAGCTCCTGCTTTATCTTCTGCATACCGAGTCGGTGAGCGAGAGGAGCGTATACGTGCATCGTTTCAAGCGCGGTAAGCCTTCTCTTGTTCTCTTTTTTCGCATCAAGAGTCCTCATATTGTGAAGTCTGTCGCAAAGCTTGATAAAAATGACCCTGACATCCTTCGACATAGCGAGCAACATTCTTCTTAAATTCTCGATGTGCTGTTCTTCCTTATCCTCTATCTCAAAATAAACAAGCTTTGTAAGACCGTCAACAAGCAGAGCCACCTCAGGTCCGAAAAGCTTTTGTATTTCCTTAAGATCAGTCTTGTCGGAGCAGTCCTCGACCGTATCGTGAAGCAGAGCCGCGCATATCGAGTCGGTGTCAAGCTCGAGGCTTGCAACTATCTCCGCGACCGCCAGAGGATGCGAGATATACGGCTCACCGCTTGCGCGGAACTGTCCGACGTGAAGCATTGCCGCATACTCGTATGCTCTTTGAATTTTTTCAAGGTCGTAATTCTTTCCCGTGACCCTGAGCAGATCTATCAGCTTTTTAGCTGTAAAATCGTTAGTTTGTACCGTGTTATTGTCCATAAAGATCCCGTGCCTCCCCCACTATTGCAGAAGAGTCCTATAATAAATTTTTTACTTTTACCTTAAGCTCCACATTGATTGCAAAGTCGCTTATAGGTCTCGGATGTTTCAATATTGGTTTTTGCGGCATTTTTATACACCTCGACCGAAACGATCTCGCCGGATTCCTCAGAAACGCCGCAAACGTTTATATCTCCGAGGATGGAGATCGCAAACCGAAGCTTAGGATAGCTTACGTTGACGCGCAAATGCTCGAAAAGCTGTGAGCGAAGCATTCTGTAAGTAAATGAGGTGTGTCCACTCATGTTTTCTCGTCTGAAAAAGCGATAAAGCTCGGCTATATCGGCTCTTGAAGGTAAAACGTCCTCATCACATGAAAATTCCGCGCCGTCAAGTATCTCGTGATATCTGGTGCGTTCGTGATCGTATTCGATCTCGCACTCATCAGAAAGTCTGATGTCCTGAATGACGAGCTGTACCGTAGATACTCCCCTGAATTCGTTTATATTCATCTGACAGAGCAGATCGACCTTCTCCCCGGGGTAAAAATCCACCGAGGATGCAGGCATACCAAAGTAGACCGCTTGGAAATTACGATTACCCGAACCCAAAAGCAACTTCGAGTGCTTCCCTGCACCCATTGATATTACCTTGTTAACGGTAAGCCCTTTAACCAGGAACACGGGAGTCGGATTTGCGACTCCAAAAGGCTCCAATACCGCAAGCTCGTTAGCCAGGGAAAGCTCAATATCATCGCTATGTATCTCGCAATCGACCTCATACTTAATGCAGGAAAGATCCTCGGTCAAATGCTCTCTTGCATATTCGTTGATCCTTTTTCTGAACTCGTCAATATTGCATCTCATAACAGAAAGTCCCGCCGCCAGCTCGTGACCGCCGAAGCGAACGAGAAGGTCACGGCAGTAATCGAGTGCGCCGACAAGATTCATTCCCTTTATAGATCGACCCGATCCCTTGCCAACGTCATCAAGACTGCTGTATCCGCGCGTTGCGCCGTCAAACGAAATGAGTATAGATGGAAGACCGTATTTTTCGGTAATTCGCGAAGAAACGATACCAATTATTCCCTGCTGCCAGGTATCGTCGTCAAGCACTATGACGCGATCGTTTTCAAAATCGTGCTTCTCCTCAATAGTCTTATATGCGGCCTCCGCAATAGCGTTCTCCTCTTTTTGTCTTTGGAGATTGATCTGACAAAGCTCGTAAGCTTTTTCGGCAGCCTTGTCCTGATCATCCTCAAGTAAAAGCTCGACCGCCTTTTGTGCAGAGCTGATCCTTCCAGCCGCATTTATTCTCGGAGCCAGCGCAAATCCGATAAATCCGGCGCTCATTTTCTTCTTTTTCGTCTTTTCAGGCTCTCCAACCGCAGGTCTGGTAGCACCCGAAGGCGCACTTGCCGCCTCAATAAGCGCCGAAAGACCGATCCTCTCGGTCTCCGAAAGAGACGCAAGACCTCTCTTAACTATTATTCTGTTTTCATCGATCAAAGGCATAACGTCGGCAACCGTACCGATAGCCGCGAGATCGGAATATTCCTCAAATACGTGCTCAATACAAGACGTTTTATCCTCATCGGCATGGCGACTGATCTCGCAAGCACATATCAGCTTGAAGACTACACCAACACCCGCCAGCTCCTTGAAGGGATATTCGCAATCGGGTCTGTGAGGGTTGACTACCGCACAGGCAACGGGTAGCTCCGCGTGACATTCGTGGTGATCTGTTATGACCATTTCGATACCAAGCTCGCGAGCGTAATCCGCCTCCGCGTTCGCCGTAATACCTGTGTCGACCGTTATGATAAGCTGTGTTCCCGATTTTTTCAGATTTTCAAGGGACATGATCGAAAGACCGTATCCCTCCTTGCTTCTCGAGGGAATATAATAATCAATATCCGCACCCAAGGACTTCAGATAGAGATATATCAAAGTAACCGACGTAACACCGTCCACGTCATAATCTCCGTAGACCGTTATCTTCTCTCCTCTTGCAAGCGCCTCGTTTATACGGCACACGGCCTTGTCCATATCCTTCATAAGATAGGGATCGTGAGCCCTTTCAATAGACGGAGCTAAAAAGCTCTCTACCGACAAGGCGGTCCTGTATCCTCTGTTGTATATAAGCTTCGCCGCCACCTCGGATATACCGTTTTCCGCCGCAATAGCACCGATCGCGCTATCAACGTCACTATTTCCCGGCGTATACCTCAGCGACCAGACCTTCTTCTTTTCACTTAAATTCATTTCAACTCCAAAACTCTATATAACCAAAAATTATTTACAAAATCATGGCAGATTGCCGAAAACAAGACGTTTCGGCAATCTGAAATCAAAAACTCATGTTTTTATCAAACCCGTTTAATCAAACGGCTTGAATCTTGAGGCAATAGCCATCGCCACCTTAACGCCGTCAACTGCGGCGCTCGTAATTCCACCGGCATATCCTGCACCCTCTCCGCAAGGATAAATGCTCCTTTTGCCGATAGCCCTCATATCCTCTCCGCGTAAGATCCTCAGCGGAGACGAGGTCCTCGTTTCCGCGCCTGATAAAAGCGCGGGATCCGAGGCAAATCCTTTTATTTTTTTGTCAAAAGAGGCAAGACCGTAACGCAACGAGTCACAAACGAAGGACGGTAAGACGTCCTCCATCGATGCGACTTTAAAATTGTTGCCTCCCATATAGGTCGGAAATACTGAACTTGGTTCACTTCCCGATCTTTTATTCATAAAATCTCCAACGGTCTGTACGGGCACGGCGTATCCGCCCCCACCGGCCGCAAAAGCACGGCGCTCTATCGATCTTTGGAATTCGATCGCTCCGAGAGCAAGACTTCCGTCTACCGCCTCGTAATCCTCGACTCTCACCGAAACCGCGACTGCGGAGTTTGAATTTTCACCGTCACGGGCAAAATGGCTCATTCCGTTAACGACTACTCCACCCTCCTCGCTTGCCGCCGCGACCACCTCGCCGCCGGGACACATACAGAAGGTATATACTCCTCGCTCACCACGGGTGTCGGAAAGCGCGTATTCAGCCGCGCCGAGCGCCGCCTCTCCCGCAAAACGACCGTACAAGGCTTCCTCAATAAAGCTTCTCTTGTGCTCTATTCGCACTCCAACCGATATCGGCTTCGGAACAATATCAAACTGACTCTCAACGAGCGTACGGTAGGTATCTCTCGCACTGTGACCGAGTGCAAGCACGACAGCCGAAGCAAGAAAATCGCCCTTGCTCGTCGAAGTTTCAACAAGCCCGTCGCTTCTCTCGCGAATATTCGTAAGCTTGCAACGGTATATGACCTCTCCGCCAAGTTTTTCAATATGAGCCAAAATGTTGTCGACCACAGTTCTTAAAACGTCCGTACCGACGTGTGGCTTCGCCTTTACCGTTATTTCCTTCGGCGCTCCGAATTTTACCAGCGTTTCAAGAACGTAAGCACATTTTGGATCGTTGATCCTCGTAAGCAGCTTGCCGTCGGAAAAGGTTCCCGCACCGCCCGCACCGAACTGAATATTAGACTCGGTGTCAAGAATATGTTCCGCATAAAACCTTTCAAGCGCCGCAACTCTGTCGCCAACCGAATCTCCGCGATCAATAATTATCGGCTTATATCCGTTTTCGGCAAGTATCAGCGCACAAAACATACCCGCAGGCCCCATTCCAACCACAAGTGGTCTTGCGCTCATCATCTCGTTTCCGATCTTGACATCAAGCTCCTCGGTCGTCACAGCCCTTGCACCAAGCTTGGCTATGCGATCACATTCCTTTTCTGAGAGATGATCAAAGCTGACAAGAACCGAATAGATCAATTTTATATCGTCCTTGTGCCTTGCGTCAACAGACTTTTTGCAGATTGCCAACCTGCATTCATTATGCGATATCCCTATTCCCCTCAGTTTTCTCTCCACCGCGCGCAATGCATCGGAGGGATCGGCTGAAAACGGCAAGGATACTCCGTCAAATATATATTTGCTCATTATTTCGACGCATCAGCGGTTGAATTGATCTGAATGTATACCGAGACGGAGCTTCCGCCAAAGGTAATACCCTCATCAAGATCCTCATCCGTTAAAACCTTCTCTACCGTCTGACCTATCATCACTCCATCAAGTTCTATAGTATACTCCTCGATCTCGGCAAGAACCGCGGGATCTCCGTAAAGAGTAACGGTTTCGGTGCTCATCGTAGCGAACCACTCACCGCTTTCAAGTCCCGCAACCTTTACAGATAACGGCACGGTTTTCTTACCGGTAACAAGAACGTCCACTGAAATATCCTCGGCAGCATAGTTGATCAGATTCGTGGGATAAGACACCAGATCTCCGTTTCGGTCGCAGAATATCAAAGCACAGTTAGAAAAGCTTTTGCCCATCTGTATATCGCCCTCTATGCAATATTTGGCAGACTCTACCATATCGATCAGCTGTTTGGGACCTGTTATCTCAACGGCATCTACCGATTTAACAACGCTGTAATATCCTTCCGTTTCGGGAAGCATTATCGCGTTGCCGTAAAAGGTATCAAAAGGAACAGTTTTCGTGAAAACAACGTCAGAATAAAACGTTACGTTGGAGGAATCCATCGAAACAACGCTTAAATTCGCTCCCGCGGGAAGCTGAACTGAAATTGGCAATATATGCTTTCCGCTATCCGATATGTCACTGACGTTCACCGTCGCACTGTAATCGGAAGCAAGATGCTTTCTGAGCTCTCGGTTAGAGCCCTTTACGGTGATAGTAACGGTTCCCTTGTCCATACCGTATATCATCATGCCTTCGTTTGCGTCCAGAATATCCGCGCCGACTACGTTGATATTAAGAGTTATCGTCTCGGTCTTATCAACAACGTTGACGTTCACCATATATATCCAGATCAGGAGAGCTATAAGAAAGCAAATTACTCTGGCTCCGAGATCAATGTTTTTCTTCTTGGATCGCTCAACGACTATCGATCCGTCTTTTTTCTCGCCCGCGTCGTTCATAAAGCTGAATTTTTTCATTCCTTACGCTCACCTCCATTTTCTTTATTATCGGGATCAGTGCCGTTTTCACCTGCGGGGGAGTTCTTTCCCGTAGTACTCTCGGCAACCGTGCGTCCCGTGAGCAGCTTGAAAAGATCGTCCTTGAGATCTCCCGACTTATGCACGCTTTCCTTTTCGTAATGGCGCTTAAGGAGCTTGTTGTTCGCGACCGATATGGTTCCCGTTTCCTCGGAAACGACGACCACGATAGCGTCGCTGACCTCGCTTATCTTGAGCGCAGCGCGGTGACGGGTGCCAAGGCCCTCAACCATCGGACCGTTCTCAGCAATAGTCTTCGATTTGCTCGATGCACATACTATTCTTCCGTCTCTGATGATGACTGCACCGTCGTGAAGCGGAGATTTATTAACGAAGATATTACAAAGCAACTCGTGCGACACTACGGCATCAATAGGAGTGCCCTCGGACATCTGATTTCTCAAGGTCCCCTGTCTTTCGATAACGATCAACGCGCCCTCTCCCTTACCCGAGAGATCAAAAGCCGCCTTACATATCTCGTTTACGTCGTGAAGTATCTTCTCATCATCGGTAATATGACGGTTTCTGAATCTTTTTATATTGTCGGACGTAGTCGCACCGAATTCCTCGAGAACGTCACGAAGTTCGGGCTGAAACAGCACGCAAAGCGCAATAATACCGACTGCATAGAAATTCTTCAGTATCGAATTTATCGCCACCATATTGAAAATATCGCTTATAATGTACAGTACGATCAGTAAGCCCAGACCGATAACGGCTCTTCCCGCATGTCTGTCCCTTATGAACTTGTAGACGATATAGATCAGACCCGAAAGCAGCAATATATCCACTACGTCCACGAACGTTATCTGCGATACTGAAAACCATACGTAGTCCTTAAAAAGCTGGACGAGATTATCCCATAGTGATATCGAAAGTTTTATGTTTTGAAGCATCTTTTCGATCCTTTCTGTCAAATTACGTCAACGGCGGAGCTTTATGTCAGCCCCCAAACGTTTTTCACGTCGTTATTTACTGGTCTTGTTATTTACTGGTCTTGTTGGAATTAGCGCCTGCCTTGAGCATATCGTTCTTTATGCTCCAGAGTTTTTCCGAAAGATCCACGTAGTAGTTATGCGGATTGGTAAAGCGCCTTACCTCTTCCCACATTCCCTCTATCTCTTTTGCGTGATACTCTCTGATCGCTTGCAGCGTGGGGAGCTCGTACACCTGCTTTCCGTCCTTAAAAATTGGAACGAGTAGTTCTGTGGCGGTAAAATTCTCTATCCTCTTGCGCTTCCACGTGTGCTCGGGATCAAAAACCTCAATAGGCTTAGAATCGTCGATAACCTCGTCGTAAAGACAGATGAGGTCGACCTCCGCCTTGCCCGTATCTCTGCCGCGCAATCTGTATATCTTTTTAAAATGCGGAGTGGTGATCTTGCCAACGTTTTCGCTGATCTTGATCTTCGGTCTTATATTTCCATCCTCGTCCTCGACCGCACAAAGCTTATACACTGCGCCGAAAACGGGGTGGCTCTTTGCGGTGATAAGACGCTCACCAACGCCAAAGCCGTCGATCTCCGCACCCTGTCTTATAAGCTCGCGGATTATATATTCGTCAAGCGAATTCGATACGATGATACGGCATTCAGTCCAGCCCGCGTCGTCAAGCATCTTGCGGCATTTCTTGGAAAGATAAGTGATATCTCCCGAGTCGATACGAATACCGCACTTCGTGATGCCCAGAGGCTTAAGAACCTCGTTAAATACCTTTATAGCATTAGGAATTCCCGATTCGATCACGTTATAAGTATCTACGAGAAGTGTCGCGTTATTCGGATATATCTCGCAATAGGTCTTAAATGCCTCGTATTCGGTATCAAACATCTGTACCCAGGAGTGTGCCATAGTTCCCGTTGCGGGAACACCAAACACCTCGTCGGTAATGGTACAAGCCGTGGCACCGCAACCGCCTATGTAAGCCGCGCGTGCACCGAGTATAGCCGCATCTGCGCCCTGCGCTCTTCGAGAGCCAAACTCGCTTACGAGCCTTCCCTTTGCCGCGCGAGTAATGCGCGCCGCTTTCGTCGCGATCAACGACTCGTGGTTGATGATCATAAGAATGTAGGTCTCAATGAACTGCGCCTCGATCGCCTTGGCTCTGACAGTCATCAAGGGCTCGCCTGGGAAAACGACGGTTCCCTCGGGGATCGCCCATATATCTCCCGTGAACTTGAACGTGCGGAGATATTCGAGAAATTCCTCGTCAAAGCAGTTCTTTGAACGGAGATATTCGATATCGTCCTTGTCAAAGTGAAGGTCGTTGATATATTCGACTATCTGCTCAAGACCCGCAACTACGGCAAAGCCGCCGCCGTCGGGATTGTCACGGTAAAAGACATCAAAATAAACGGTCTTATCCTTGATACCGCATTTAAAATATCCGTTGCTCATAGTCAGTTCATAAAAATCGCAAAGCATCGTAAGGTTTCTGCTTATATTCTTCATATCCGTTAAAATCCTTTCCGTTGTTTGAATTCAAATAGTTCTCGTTTGATCAACGATCCGCAATCAGTCTGCCTTCTGCTTATTTTGGCCCTAATACTCCAATTTTAATATAGTATATATTATTATAACAGAAAAACACCGGGGAAGTCAAGGGTTTTTCCAAATTATATAAGGCTTTTTTTGTATTTTAGGGAACATTTTTGTAATTGTTTACAAAAAAGAAAAAAACGGTCAAAATTTGACCGTTTTTTGTTCTTTCTGCGGTGCGCAGCCATATTCGTCTCCGTTTCGAGCATTCATCAGGAAATATCCCTTTGATCGCAAGGGATATCAAGCTTATCTGCGCAGACGTTTAACGTAACATACATAACAAAATAGCATATCACGGCAAGCACTATCTCAGCCAGATAAGCGACTATCATAAGCAGCGGATCGAGGATCTTTTCGATCGTGAGAATATCGTTGATCGCTTGCGTCATAAGGCTTATAAGCAGTATAACGATCGAGCACGCGAGGACGGATCGAAGCAAGCAATTCTCTTTATCGTAGAGCTTTTTGAAGGGGAAAATCTCGGGAATAAGATGAGTTTTGCCGACTTTTTGGCAGAATTCGACCGCTTTCCAATGACGTGAAATAAGTGAGCAAACGATTGCCAAAACGAGTGCAAGCTGCAAAAGCTCAAGGATCGAGTAGTACATTACATACAAAATATCGACGGGCCAAGACTTTGGAATACTGCCATTAGTTATCCAGTCGACGATCGTATTCAGTGAATATTTATGCAATGTTGCTCCTATAAATATTCCTACCCCTCCCTTGAAGCTCGAGAGTGTGAATCGGTATATTCCATAGATCATGACCGCATACGCTGCCGCAACAGCGACCAATTCAAGCAGTCGTCTGAGATAGAACAAAACGTCGACCAGCACGGATCCATCATACATGATATCGTTTATCACGCCAATATAAATCGGGGATACTACGAGTCCGTTAAGCGTGTATAACGTCGCAAGTGTGATCGCGCTGAAAAGATACAGTTTTTTTCTTAATGCTTTTTTATTATCGTATAATTTCATCAAAAACCTCGTCAAAAACGCAGATCTTCAGCGATCTGCATTTTTGCATATTTTGTGTATATCGTTGTGAATATTCATTTTTGCTTATTGTGGATTTAACCTATCGATATTCAAGCCTTTCGGCAGACCTCTGCCAAAAATTCTTCTATTCGCGAAAGCGCCTCTTTGATGTGGTCGGTCGAGTAGCAGTACGACACTCTGACGAAGCCTTCCCCACTCTTTCCGAACGCACTTCCGGGCACGACGGCGACCTTCTTGGAGCGAAGCAGCTCCTCGCAAAATTCCTCGCTCGTCATCCCCGTGCACTTTATCGACGGGAAACAATAGAACGCGCCCTTGGGCTCGAAGCAATCCATTCCAATTTTATTAAAGCCGTTGACCACGAGTCTGCGGCGCATATCGTACTCGGCTACCATAGTTGCAACGTCGTCATCTCCGTTGCGGAGTGCTTCGACCGCCGCGTACTGCGAGGTCGTGGGCGCGGACATAATGGCAAACTGATGTATCTTGGTCATCTGCGCGATTATAGGTGCGGGAGCGCAGGCGTAGCCCATTCTCCAGCCCGTCATCGAATAGCTCTTTGAAAAGCCGTTTATAAGCACGGTCCTCTCTCTCATACCTTCAACAGAAGCAATAGAAACGTGGCGCTTGCCGCCGTATGTCAGCTCGGAATATATCTCATCGGAGAGCACGCAGATGTTGGTATCACGCAACACGTCTGCGATCGCCTCGATATCCTCCTTTTCCATAACTGCACCCGTAGGATTGCAGGGGAAAGGAAATACGAGGAGCTTGGTCTTATCGGTTATTGCATTGCGAAGCTCGTCTGCGGTAAGACGAAATTCGTTCTCTGCCTTAAGCTCGACAATAACGGGAGTACCTCCCGCAAGCTTGACTATCGGCTCATAGCACACGAAGCTCGGTTGAGGGATAATAACCTCATCACCCAGGGCAACAAGCGCACGGATAGCTCCGTCGATGCCCTCGCTTCCACCGACCGTAACGAGAACCTCGTTATCTGCATTGTAGCTGACATCGTAACGGCGCTCGATATACTTACAGATCTCTCGTCTGAGCTCGATAAGACCCGCATTCGATGTATATCTCGTTTTACTGTTTTCGAGAGACTTTATTCCCTCTCGTCTGATATGCCAGGGCGTTGGAAAATCGGGCTCACCAACTCCAAGAGAAATGACACCCTCCATGCCTGCGGCTATATCGAAAAATTTTCTTATACCCGACGGCTTTATATCGTTGACGACCGTGGGATTAAGTATACGATCGTAATCTATCATAAGGAATAAGCCCCTCTGTCGTCCTGCTCTCCGTCTACGAGCTCTACGTCAAGCTCCTTGTAGCGACGAAGGACGAAATGTGTTGCCGTGGATGTCACCTCGCGCATAGTTGCAAGCTCCTTTGCTACGAATCTTGCTACCTCCTGAAAGGTCTTGCCCTTTACGATAACGCACAGGTCGTACGAGCCCGACATAAGATAGACGGACTCGACCTCTTTATATTTCATTATGGTCTCGGCGATCTTCTCAAAGCCGAATCTGTCCTGAGGAATGACTTTCAACTCGATGAGCGCAGAAACCGATGCGTTATCAAGCTTTTCCCAGTCAATAACCGCCTTATAGCCTCTTATAAGTCCTGCTGCCTCGAGCTCCTTGATCTCGTCCGCAACTTCCTTGGCCGAAAGCCCCGTCATAGTAGCGATATCCTCTATTGAGCAACGCGCGTTGTCAGCAAGTATTTTAAGAACCTTTGTATTCATCTTTTTTCTCCGTTTGGTTTTAAATAAATTTCAGGGGCGCAAACAAAGCTGCCTGCACCCCTCAAAATTCGGTCAGACCCATTGCAAGTCAAAAGATTGCCGATGGGGCACCAACTTAATATCTATCAAAGATATTTCTTTACGATATCGCTTGCTTCCTCCGTGGGAATAGAGGACGTGATAACTACGTTTACGCCGATCTTGCTTGTGAGCTCGTCAACTTCCTTAAGGAATGCCTCGAAGCCTACGATGTCGTTGTTCGCGATCTTGAGTGCGGAATCTATAAAGAGATCGGTAACGTCGTGGTTGCTTGCAAGAATACCCGCAACAAATCCATACAGAGCCTCTGCGTCGAATACGAGATACTCGTTAGTGTTGATAAGACGTACGGTGTGGCTGATATCGAAGCGGAGACCTACTCCCTTTTCGATACAAACAACGGTTCCCGCTGTCTTTGCTGCTGCCTCATTTACCATGGAAATGAGAGTCTTTGTCTTGCCTGTTCCCTTAACGCCGATGATAAGTTTAACCATAAATGGCTCCTTCCTGCCGCCTATGCGGAAAATGTATTTTTAAGATTCATATAAAACTTTGAATATCTTGGGTATATTATAGCATATCTTACAGATTTTTGCAAGTGGTATACAAAAATTTGTACGAAATTATTTTAATTTTTCTTCAAGCTCTGCACGAAGATCCTCATATCCCGGCTTTCCGAGGAGTGCAAACATATTTTTCTTGTATGCTTCAACTCCGGGCTGGTCAAAGGGATTGACTCCGAGCATATATCCCGAGAGTGCGCAAGCGATCTCGAAGAAGTAGATGAGGTAGCCGAGCGAATACGCACTTCTGTCCTTCATTTCGATGAGGATATTGGGCACGCCGCCGTCCACGTGAGCGAGCAGAGTTCCCTGCATAGCGGTCTTCTTGACCTTATTGAGATCTACTCCGGAAAGGAAGTTGAGTCCATCGATATTATTGGGATCGTGAGGGATCTTGAACTCTATGCCGTTGTCCTCAACAGAGATAACGGTCTCAAAGAGGTTTCTGTTGCCCTCCTGAATGAACTGACCGAGAGAATGAAGGTCGGTGGAGAAGATGACGGATGCGGGGAAAATTCCTCGATTGTCCTTGCCCTCGCTCTCGCCGTAAAGCTGCTTCCACCACTCGTTGAGCATTCTCGAATAGGATTCATAGCCTACGAGTATTTCGGTGACCTTTCCCTTACGGTAAAGTATATTTCTGATCGCCGCGTACTTATAAGCGTCGTTCTTTTCGATGTCCTCACATCTGTAAGCCACTCTCGCGTCATTCGCGCCCTGCATAAGAGCGTCGATATCCACGCCTGCAACGGCAACGGGAAGAAGTCCTACCGCGGTGAGCACCGAGAAGCGACCGCCGACGTCATCCGGAACAACGAAGGTCTCGTAGCCCGCCTTGTCGGAGAAGCCCTTGAGCGTACCTCTCGCGCGGTCGGTGGTTACGAATATTCTCTCTCTTGCGCCGTCCTTGCCGTACTTTGCTTCAAGCATCTCACGGAAGACTCTGAAGGCTACTGCGGGCTCTGTGGTCGTGCCCGACTTTGAGATAACGTTGATGCAGACGTCCTTGCCCTCGCAGATCTCGACGAGCTCTGCAAGAGAAACCGCGCTTATATCACAGCCCGCAAAATATACATCGGGTGTGTCCTTTTTAAGATTATTATAATTGGGAGACTTCAAAAATTCGATGACCGCGCGCGCTCCGAGATAGGAGCCGCCGATACCGATGACGACGAACACGTCGCAGGACTTTTTGATCCTTTCGGACGCCGCCTTGATCCTTGCAAATTCTTCTTTATCGTAGTTTTCGGGAAGGTCTATCCAACCGAGGAAATCGTTACCCGCGCCGTTTCTTTCAACTATCATTTTGTGCGCCGCGCGAACTGCGGGCTTGATGTTTTCATACTCGTGCGCCGAGACGAATTGGGACAGATACTTTTCACTGAGCTTAATTGCCATTTTTAAAACCTCCGCATATTTTTACTTTATTTAAGTATATCACAATTTTTTTGCTTTTGCAATAGGTTTTTGCGTGTATACGAAGTGGATTTTGCACTTTTTTCGCTATTTGAGCAGATATTTACCAAGCATTCGGAGCCAGACGTCAAAATAGCCGATCTTTTTGACATTCTCGGTCGCGAGGATATCGGCTCTGCCGAGCTCCTTGCCGTTGCAGGTGAATATCACCTCTCCTATTTTATCCCCCTCGTTGACGGGCGCTATGACCGTATCGGGAATATCGATCTTATACTCGATCTTTGAGGTCATAGACTTATCGATCACGCAGGAAAAGTCGTTATATTTTGCTTTGACCGTGTTTTGCGTGCCACCCACTACGCTTATATCGTCAAGCTCTTCGCCATCGTGCGTATAGATGGCATAATTGGCAAAGCCCCAATCGAGAAGTCTGGTTGCCGCGGCGTTTCTGATATCTCTCGTTTCGGCGCCCATTATAACGCAGACAAGACTCAATCCGTCTCGCTCGGCGGTCGCGCTGATACAAAAGCCCGCCTTTGAGGTCGAGCCTGTTTTAAGTCCCGTGCAGCCGTTATAATAACGGACGAGGCGGTTGGTATTGGTCAATCCGAACTCGCCGTTCCGTATGGTATCCATCCAGATTGAGCTATACTCCAATATTTTTTCATATTTTATCAGCTCGGAGGACATAATGGCGATATCTCGTGCGCTGATGACGTGATTTTCGGCAGTATCGTCGAGTCCGTTGGTGTTTTCAAAGACGGCGCTCTTCATTCCAAGCTCCCCCGCGCGCTCGTTCATAGTCTTGACGAAGGCTTCCTCACTTCCCGAGACGAATTCCGCAAGTGCACACGCCGCGTCGTTCGCCGAGGCTATTACGACGCTTTTCACCATATCCTCGACACTCATCTGCTCGCCTTCCTCGAGATATATCTGCGAGCCCCCCATGCTTGCCGCGTGAGCGCTGGTCGTTACCATATCGTCGAGCTTTATCTTGCCCGAGTCTATTGCTTCCATCACGAGAAGGAGCGTCATTACTTTAGTCACCGATGCGGGCGGCAGGGCTTCGTCGGCGTTTTGCTCGTAAAGGACCTTTCCCGTGCTCGCTTCCATCAATATTGCGCTCTTGCAGTCAAGCTGCAGAGTGTCCTTTGCAGGAGCTTCCTCGTCGTTGGCGATATCGTTGATAGGAATGACCTCGTCTGCGGCAAGCGCGCCGACGAATGAAAATAAAAGCAACGGCGAGAGCAAAATTGCCGTCAGCTTGATCAAAAAATTTTTCTTCATAAAAAATCACCTCTTATCCGATTATATTTCGGCAAGAGGTGATATTATGATAATTATTTCTTTTTTCGCGTGTTTTTATTGATCCTTTTGATATGGGCAAAGGTCTCCCTCTCGCCTCTCTCGGCAAGCATCGTCAACCATTCCTCGAGAATATCTGCGGTCTCGGTATGCATTTTTGAGCGTGCGTTTCCGCGCAGAAAATACTCAAGTGCCGAGCTGTCGGTGTAGTCCTTGCCACGATAGATCTTACATGCCGCGACTCTGTCGCAGAACATTTCGGTGATATATCTCAGCGGCATCGGGACGGGCTCGTAGCGCTTGCTTTGGGGATTTATGTCGACCCAATACTCGAAATGATGCTTATTTCTGCCCTTATGGTGCATCCAAGCGAGAGAGTATCCGAAAAGCTCCCTTTCCTTTTCATTCGGGCTTCTCGTGCCAAGGTAATATTTTGCGCCCGGGATAAATTCGGTCGGGCTATACTTTGAAAGGTCGTGAAAAAGCCCCTGCCAGCCGATTCCCGTCTTGAAACAGTGGTAGATCACCTTGTGGCGATGCTTCGTTATCGTGTGAAAATGTTTGAATGGATGCATAGTTATTACCTTACGGGTTTGAATTCGATTTTTTCGAGAAGATTGAGCTTGGGTGACGAATCTATCAGGTTTTTGGCATATTTCAGGGCAGCCTTATTGAGCAGGTGGTTAGGGGTATGTGCATCGCTTCCGAACACTACGTCACATCCGATATCCGCCGCGATCTGCCAGAACGCAATATTCGGGTAGCGTCTGAGCTCCGATAATCCGTACAGATTCATCTCAAGGGGCACGTTATGCGCGTTTGCGCTTTGTATAAGGCGTGTCATATGTCTTTCGTAGACCGATATATCTCCGTAATACGCCGCAAGATCGGGGTGAGCGACGTAGGTTATCTTGTTCGACTCTATTCCCTTTATTACTTGATCAACGTAGCTTTTCAATGTTTCCTCAGAGCTCGTTTGCGCTCCGTAATATGCAAGCGGAATACCCTCCACCTCGCCGAAATGCTGTCCTTGAATCAAGTAATCTATCGGATAATCCGAGATGAAGCGGAGAAAGTTATCAAAGCAGGCAGAGTAATATTCGACCTCAAATCCGATGTGTATCTTTATATCTCGCTCATACTCTTTGCGCAGGTCAAGAAGAGTGTTGACGTAGTCGTCGATCTCCTCGAGTGCCATACGCATCTCCCCGATCGTTATGTAATTAGTCGGGTGAAGTCCTTTCGGCAGAGGCATAGGGGCGTGGTCGGCAAATCCGAGCTCGGCAAAACCCAGCTCTATGGCTTTTTCTACGTATTCTCTTTCGCTTCCCACGGCATGCTTGCAGCGCGGGGTATGGGTATGGTAATTGACTATCATTTGGTTACCTTCTTTATGTTGTTGTGCTTTAAGTATAGCACTTTTCGGTCGGTTTGTCTGTAGCGCGGCGAAATTTTGTGAAATTCCGCCGCGCAGGGTTGTTTTTTAACGGTTGAGCCATTTTTTGAGATACTGTCCCGTGTAGGAGCCTTCGACCTCTGCAACCTGTTCGGGTGTGCCCTCCGCGACGATCGTGCCGCCGCCGTCGCCGCCCTCGGGGCCGAGATCTATGATGTGGTCGGCGGATTTTATTACGTCGAGGTTATGCTCTATAACGAGAACGGTATTTCCTCCGTCGCAGAGCTTTTGGAGCACCTCGAGCAGCTTCGCCACGTCTGCAGTATGCAGTCCCGTGGTGGGCTCGTCGAGAATATATATCGTTTTACCCGTGCTGCGCTTTGCGAGCTCGGTCGCGAGCTTGACTCTCTGCGCTTCGCCGCCCGAAAGCGTAGTCGAGGACTGACCGATCTTGATATAGCCGAGTCCTACGTCGTAAAGCGTCTGCAGCTTGCGGCGGATCTTGGGAAGTCCATCGAAAAAGCTGAGGCCTTCCTCGACCGTCATATCAAGCACGTCGAAGATGTTTTTGCCCTTATATCGCACGTCGAGGGTATCGGCGTTGTATCTTCTTCCCTTACACACGTCACAGGTAACGTAAACGTCGGGCAAAAAGTGCATCTCTATACACTTAACTCCGTCGCCCTCGCAGGCTTCACATCGTCCGCCCTTGGTGTTGAAGGAAAATCTGCCTGCGGCATAGCCTTTGGCTTTTGCATCCTTGGTGGAGGCAAAAAGGTCTCTGATATCGGTGAAAACTCCCGTGTAGGTTGCGGGGTTGGAGCGCGGTGTGCGTCCGATCGGGCTTTGGTCGATGCAAATGACCTTATCGAGATTTTCAATGCCCTCGATGCCGTCACACTTGCCCGGATAGGCGATCGCTCGGTTGAGGTCGTGGGCGAGCTTGGGATAAAGAATTCCGTTTACCAGCGAGGATTTTCCGCTTCCCGAAACGCCGCTGACACAGACAAATTTTCCAAGGGGGATATTTACGTCGATATGCTTGAGGTTATGCTCTGCCGCGCCCTTGACTGTGATATATTTGCCGTTGCCCTCGCGTCTTTTTTCGGGGATCGCGATCCTTTTTCTGCCCGAGAGATACGCGCCCGTGATCGAGTCGGGGCTCTCTCTGATCTCGTCGGGAGTACCTGCGGCGACTATGTTTCCACCGTGTATGCCTGCGCCAAGTCCAACGTCGATGATATAGTCGGATTCCTCCATGGTCTCCTCGTCGTGCTCGACGACGATGACAGTGTTTCCGAGGTCGCGGAGCTTTTTGAGGGTCGAGATGAGCTTGGAATTATCGCGCTGGTGAAGTCCTATACTGGGTTCGTCGAGGATATAGAGCACGCCGACGAGCGACGAGCCTATTTGCGTGGCGAGTCTTATTCTTTGCGCTTCTCCGCCCGACAGCGTGCCTGCTTTTCTTGACATCGTGAGATATTCAAGTCCTACGCTGACAAGGAATCCGAGTCGCGCCTTGATCTCCTTGAGGATCTCGCGTGCGATCGCATACTCGGTGTCGGTCAGCTCGAGCGAGTTGACGAAATCGAGTGCTTTTTGAATGGACAGTGAGCAAAGCTCGTGGATATTCAAGCCGCCGACGGTTACCGCAAGCGACATTGGGTTGAGGCGCTGTCCGTTGCAGTGCTCGCACGGTGCTTCCTCGATAAATTGCTCGTAATAGTCGGCGCTCATCCCGTATTGCATTCTCTGCTCTATCATGGCGATAAGACCTTCAAATTTTGCGGCTTTTTTATGAGCTTCGCCTCCGAAATAGCGAACCACGTCGTACGTGTCGTCGCCCGTACCGTAAAGCAGTGCGCGATACGCCGTGTCGGTGAAGCTTTCGATAGGCATTTCAAGCGAAAAGCCGTGTTTTTCGCCTACGGCGGCGAAAAGAGGTCCGTTCCAGCTCTCCTCCTCGAGAGTTTTGAAGCCGTTTACGTTTATCGCGCCTTGTGAAAGCGAGAGCTTTCTGTTTGGGATCAGTCGATCAACGGATATGCGTCTTGTGTCTCCAAGTCCCGAGCAATGCGGACACGCGCCCTGCGGATTGTTGAACGAGAACATTCTCGGCTCAAATTCGCCGACGGAAATGCCGTGCTCCTCGCAAGCATAGGACTGAGAAAAGGTCAGCACCTCGCCGTCGGTCTCCTCGCCGTTGCGGGGTACGGGAACGATGATAAGATGCCCGTCGGCAAGGCTCAGCGCGTTTTCGACCGAGTCGGCAAGGCGGGGTCTGATGCCGTCGCGCATAACAAGACGGTCTACGACTATCTCTATGGAGTGCTTTTTATTTTTATCGAGCTTTATTTCTTCAGAGAGGTCGTAGAGGTTGCCGTCCACGCGGACGCGGACATATCCACTCTTTTTGGCGCTCTCAAAGACCTTTTCGTGCATTCCCTTCTGCGCTCTGACTACGGGGGCGACCACGAGGAATCGCGTGCCCTCGGGCAGCTTCAGTATTCGGTCGATGATCTGGTCGACGGTCTGTTGTCTTATCTCCTTGCCGCAGATCGGGCAATGGGGGATGCCAATGCGCGCGTAAAGAAGGCGCAGATAGTCGTATATTTCGGTGACCGTGCCCACGGTTGAGCGCGGGTTTTTCGATGTGGTCTTCTGGTCTATCGAGATGGCGGGGGAAAGTCCGTCTATAGAGTCGACGTCGGGCTTGTCCATCTGTCCGAGGAACATTCTCGCGTAGCTTGACAGCGACTCGACGAAGCGGCGGTGTCCCTCGGCGTAGATGGTGTCGAACGCGAGCGACGATTTTCCGCTTCCCGAAAGTCCTGAAAGGACGACGAGCTTATCACGCGGGATGGTGACGTCTATATTTTTGAGATTATGGACGCGTGCGCCCTTGATTACTAAATTTTTTTCCATACTTTGTTTTTTCTTTTGGGGGACTTTTTGAAAAAAGTCCCCCAAACCCTTCAAAAACTTCAAATAATAATTTTTTCAACTGCTGAACCCATATTAGAGTTTTTGGGGAAGGCTCGCATCCCTATCCCTCGCGGAGCTTTTGGATCTCGTCGCGGAGGTAGGCGGCTTTTTCGAATTCGAGGGTACGGGCGGCATCCTTCATCTCGCGTGTCAGCTTTTCAATGAGCTTTTCGCGCTCGGAGGCGGTGAGCTTCTTCGGCTTCTTAGCCTTGTTCGTCTTATCCTGCCCGTCGTCGCGCGCACCGACGTCGATAATGTCGCGGACTCCCTTGATTACGGTCTTGGGAACTATGCCGTTGGCTTTATTGTATTCGTCTTGAATTTTGCGGCGGCGGTTGGTCTCAGAGATGGCGCGCTCCATTGAGCGAGTAACTGTATCGGCGTACATTATTACCTTGCCGTTCGCGTTTCGCGCGGCTCTGCCTATGGTCTGTATCAGCGACCGTTCAGCGCGCAAGAATCCCTCCTTATCGGCATCGAGTATCGCAACGAGAGAGACCTCGGGGATATCGAGTCCTTCGCGCAAAAGGTTGATGCCGACGAGGACGTCGAAAACGCCGAGTCGCAGGTCGCGGATTATCTCCATTCTTTCGATCGTGTCGATATTGAAGTGGATATAACGCACCTTTATGCCGTTGCTCTCAAGGTAATCGGTCAGATCCTCTGCCATTTTCTTGGTGAGGGTGGTGACGAGCACGCGCTCGCCTTTCTCTGCTCTTATGCGTATCTCGCCCATCAGGTCGTCGACCTGACCCTCGATCTTTCGCACCTCGACCTCAGGATCAAGCAGACCCGTGGGGCGAATTATCTGCTCGACGGTCTGCTCGCTGTATTCCGCCTCGTAGTCGCCAGGGGTGGCGCTGACGAAGACGGTCTGATTAAGCTTGTTTTCAAATTCATCGAAGAACAGAGGTCTGTTATCGTATGCGGACGGCAGGCGGAAGCCATAGTCCACAAGGTTTTTCTTTCGCGCGAGGTCGCCGCCACTCATACCGCGAACCTGCGGCAAAGTTACGTGTGACTCGTCGACGAAAAGCAGGAAATCGTCGGGCATATAGTCAAGCAAAGTATACGGAGTCGAGCCTGCGGGTCTACCCGAGAGGACTCTTGAATAGTTCTCTACTCCCGAGCAGAAGCCGACCTCACGGAGCATCTCCATATCGTATTTTACGCGCTCGGTTATTCTTTGCGCCTCGATAAGCTTGCCTTCGGACTCAAAATAGGCGGCGCGCTGTACCATTTCCTCGTATATTTCCTTGATCGCGGCATCTCGCTTTTCGTCGGTGACAGCATAGTGAGTTGCTGGATATATCGGATAATACGAGAGATTGCGGATAAGCTCGCCCGTGACTATATTTATCTCGGAAACGCGGTCTATTTCCTCGTCGAAGAATTCCACGCGAATAGCTTTACTGTCCATACTTGCGGGGATTATCTCGACGGTATCTCCGCGCACGCGGAAGGAATCACGGACTAAATTGAGATCGTTTCTCGTATAGCTTATAGCAATAAGTCGGCGGATAAGCTCCTCGCGCGACATATACGTGCCCGGGCGCAGAGAAATGACGAGATCCTTATAATCGTCGGGCTCGCCCAAAGAATATATACAGGAAACGCTGGCGACGATGATGACGTCTCTGCGCTCAAACAGCGAGCTTGTCGCAGAATGGCGCAGACGGTCGATCTCATCGTTTACGAGTGCGTCCTTTTCGATATACATATCCTTGCCCGGAATGTATGCCTCGGGCTGATAATAGTCGTAATAGGAAACGAAGTATTCGACTGCGTTTTCGGGAAAAAATTCGCGAAACTCTGTGCAGAGCTGGGCGGCGAGGGTCTTATTGTGCGCGAGGACGAGGGTCGGCTTATTGATCTGCTCTATGACGTTTGCCATAGTGAATGTCTTTCCCGAGCCCGTTACACCCAGAAGGGTCTGCATTTTTTTGCCCTCCTTGAGTCCTCTGACGAGCTCCTCTATCGCTTGTGGCTGGTCACCCGTGGGCTTATATTCACTTTTCAGCTTGAATCTATCCATAGGTAACTCCTTCCCGAATTTCCAAAAATGAAACTTCCGTTCTCTTTTTGACTATATTATTATATCACATTTTATTGCATAAGTAAATAGATTTTTATATTTTTTTGCTATTTTGGGGCAAAAAAATACCCGACGGAGATAAAAATCTGTCGGGTATTTTTACAAGGCGTATCAGCAAACGACCGGCTGCCACGCGAAAGGCAGGAGATCACGAGCCTTTACCTTGATGAGATTTCCGCTTTCGTCATTTACGATGACCTTGATATCGGGGCAGTATTCATAAAGCATTTGTCTGCAATTTCCGCAAGGAGAGAACACGCCGTTGGGGGCTTTTTCGTGGACAGCCACGATGGTATCAAATTCCCTCTCACCTGCCGATATTGCGATTCCCATAGTTACGTATTCGGCGCAGGAGCCGTGTATTCCGTCACAGTTTACGCCCTTATAGATATTTCCGTTCTTACACAAGATCGCACATCCGACGGTATGGTTATATATGCCGTCGTCAAAGTTCTTTTCCAAGACTTGAAGGGCGATCTCTATGAGCTTTTTGTCGGTGTCGTTTAAATTATATCTTTCCATTTAAGTTCTCCCATTTGTCAGCACCGTATTCGGCATTTGACCTATCAAAATCCAAACAAATCAAGCCACGGATACGACCAATGAAGCGGAAAATATCTCGCCGCCCAAACCGAACAAATTTGTTCATCTCCCATATAATTCGGGTAGTCGTGATTGATAAGGACAAAGCTGCCGTTCGAATTTGTTACGATAATGGTATCAAACTTCGTCGGCTCGTTTTCGTAAGGACCCGGAAGCTTTTCTCCGCAGGGCTTGTATTTTATTTCAAGTCTGAATACTTCATTGACGACGTCTTCTCCGAGATCGGTATCCGATAAATAAGACAGCAAGTATGAGCATTTATCATAGCAAAGAGTATTGTTGAAAAAATTGACCAATCTGATAAGTCTCGGATCTCTTACGTCGATAGATACAGCCTCTCCGTCTTTATACAGCGTTGCAGAAACGGGAACGTTCTGCAACACGGGATATGCCTCGTATTGATCGGACGGGATCGTTGAAATGACGGAGCTTACGTTTCTATCATTCGGGTGGGGATCTCCCTCTTCTATATCAAAAAAGGACGAGGAAGAATAATTTGGATTCAACAGCTTCTTTTCGGTATTGGCGCATCCAACAAGGGAAACCAACAGCAAGATAGAAGCAACAAGAACGGACAGCTTTTTCATAATATCCTCCTATTGATGATTTCTCCGGAGAGACTTTACTTAATTCCATTATAACACAAAATCCGCAGAAAGACAAGTCAATCTGCGGATTTTAGCGATATTGGTTTTAATTATTCTGCCTGAGCTTCCTCTGCGGTGGTCTCTACGGGTGCTGCTGCTTCAACATTCTTTACTGCCTTGATATAGGAAACAAGGGAGAGGACGAAGAAGAGCACGGAAAGTCCGATAACTACCCAACCTGCGATAAGTATGAGAAGGCTTACTACGGAATCTGCTGCTGCGAGAAGTCCGGGAAGGAATACGAGCAACAATACGCCGATGAGCATCTTGATCCATTCCTTCTTGATCTGATCCTTCCAGCCTGCTGCGCCTGCGAGAATGATGCGAACGATCGGGAATGCGATGAGATATACCGATACGATAACCGTGATAACGGTTCCCTGCATGAAGATCATCATACATCCGAGAACGATTCCGAGTATCGAGAAGATCAGGTCGATAATACCCGCTGCCTTGGTAATATTTACGATACCGTTAACGAGCGAGGGAACGTTACTGATAATGGTGATAATTCCTACTGCGATAAGTCCCCACTTGATAAGGAAGGACACGTCGAGAATGCTTGAAAGCACTACGAGGAGTGTTCCAAGAATAACTCCGATGATCAGCGAAATGATAATATTCGCCAACACGTTTTTCTTGTTAGACATAAATTGCCTCCGTTTGTATAAATTTTGTAATTTTATGTTACAACAGTTTTATTAACTCAATGTTAACTTAATATCTGCTTTTTAGCCATTCGAGCGTTTTTTTATGAATTACACCCTCAAGAGCTTCAAAATTCTTTTCGGATATCAACTTACGGACCGCCGTGGAGCTGATCGAGCAAAGCTTTTCATCGGCGGGGAGAAACAAGGTCTCGGCGCGATCGTTGTGCTTTTTGTTCCATTTTGCGTGTATCATCTCGTATTCGAGATCCTTTTCGTTGCGTATTCCCTTTACGATGGCGGTTGCACCGAGCTCGTCGAAAAGGTCTATGAGCAGTATTCCTTCTCTGCATATCGTCTCTACGTTTTCCAAATGAGAAACGGTCAAGCCTGCCATCAACAATCGCTCCTCGGCGGTGAACGTATAGGTCTTGGAGGAAAGGGACGAGGAATACTTTGAGGAATCGTTATTCATTACGGCAACGTAGACCTTATCAAACATTTTTGAGGCGCGCTCGATCACGTTGAGATGACCGAGGGTTATCGGGTCGAAGCTGCCCGGGATAAGAGCTATCTTCATCGTTTTTCTCCTGAATTTTCGTTTTTCTTGATCAAATTAACGGTTTCAATACAGTTATATGCGCCACTCCGTATTTTGCGCGCTTTATTATCTCAAATTTCTCTGCGAGGTCGGGGCGGTTTTCAAAAATATCCTCCTCGGCGCTCTCGCAGACCAAAATTGAGGTCGGCTTGAGCAGACCTGCGCTCAAAAGTGCTTCCAGCGTGGGTGGCACGGCGCGGAGGCTATACGGGGGGTCGATAAACACGATATCAAATCTTCTTCTGCCCTTTACGGTACGGATATAGTCCGAAACGTCTGCGGTAAAAAGTCGGCATTGTGCGTCGAGGTGTGTTTTTTCGATATTCTTGGCAATAACTGCGGCGGCATCCTTCGATCTGTCGACAAACGTTGCACTTGCCGCGCCGCGTGACACGGCTTCGAGTCCCATCTGACCCGAGCCTGCGAAAAGGTCAAGCACCTCTCTGCCCTCAAGATCAAACTGGAGCATTGAAAATACCGCCTCCTTGGCGCGCTCCGAGGTCGGTCGCGTATTTTCGCCCTCGAGTGTTACAAGCTTTATTCCTCGGGCCTTGCCCGTTATTATTCGCATCATAATTAGTCCTTATTATTGAAATATTCCTTTATTTTTGCTGCGTCCTTGGCGCTGATTCCCTTGACCGCGGCTATTTCGCTCTCGGATGCGGTCTTTATCGCTCCGATGCCTCCAAAGTGCTTTAAGAGCAGCTTGGCTTTGGCATCGCCTATGCCATCTATTTTCGTGAGCGAGGACTTGGTCAAAGTCTTGCGCTTGGCACTATCCATCTTCGAGACGGTGAAGCGGTGGACCTCCTCTTGTATCTTGTAGATGAACACGAAAAGCGCATTTTCCTTGGCTATGCTTATCTCCTCGGTATCGGTACAGAGGGCTCGTGTTTTATGGAAATCGTCCTTTACCATGCCGAAAACGGCAATGTCGAGTCCTCTTTCTTCGAGCAGCTCTCGAACGGTCGAAACGTGTCCTTTGCCGCCGTCGAGCAATATCAGGTCGGGAAGCTCGGAGAATGAGCCGCTTTCATCTTCAAGGTGGTCGAGTCGGCGGGAGATCGCCTCGCGCATGCTTGCGTAGTCGTCGGTACTGTCGGTAACCGACGTTATTTTAAACGAACGGTAGTCACTTTTCTTGAAGCTTGTGCCGTCTGTAACTATCATTCCTGCGGTGATATGCTCTTTGCCGAGGTTTGATATATCGTAAGCTTCGATTCTTTCGGGATACGTTTCGAGAGACAATAGCTCGGCGAGGCGGGTGAGTATCTTCTCGTCCTTTTCCGCCGCGTTTTTATATGCCTTTGCTCTCTCCTCGGCATTATCTCTTACCATATCGCAAAGCGCCTTATTATCTCCGCGCTCCGCCGTTCTGACGGTGACCTTTCTGCCTGCACGCTCGGAGAGATAGGTGCTGAGGGTCTCTCTGTCCTCGTCGTCGAGGTCAAAGGATAGCAATATGCTTTTCGGGATGTATTCTCTTATTTGATAAAGCTCGCAGATAAACGCAGAGATGTTCTGCTCGTCGATAATTCGGTCTGCACCGTATACGAATTCCTGCTTATCGCTGACCGCGCCGTCGCGGATGAAGAACACCGATATGCAGGAGCAAACGTCGTCGTTATAGAGCGCTATGACGTCGTGCTCGGTGTCTGAGGGGGCGACCACCTTTTGCTTCTGTCCAAGACGGTCGAGCGCGACTATCGTATCTCTGCATCTTGCCGCCGCTTCAAATCTTTCATTCTCGGCGTACTCGTACATCTGCTCGGTCAGCTTATTTTTGACCTCCTTGGTATGTCCGCGAAGCACGTCGGTCGCGTATTTTATCTTTTCAAGGTATTCGTCAGCTTCTACGTTGCCCGTACAGACTCCGCAGCATTTTTTCATTTGGTAATATAAGCATGGGCGCTCTTTGCCGATGTCTCTCGGAAATTTTCTTTTACAGGTGGGTAATCCAAGCACTGCGGAGAGCGTATTTATGACCGAAAATACGGTCGACGTGCCCGAATAGGGACCGAAATATCTGCCGCCCTCACCGCGCTTTCGTGTCATTACGAGCCTTGGATATAGCTCGTCTGTCAGCTTGATATATGGGTAGGATTTTGCATCCTTGAGCCTTATGTTATATTTCGGTGAATACTGCTTTATCAGCGTATTTTCGAGCGAGAGCGCTTCAATCTCGGTGTCGCACACGTAATAGTCGAAATCCTTGACGGCTCTTACCATGCCCGCGGTTTTCACGTTCTTTTCGCTATTTTGGAAATACTGCGAAACGCGGTTCTTCAGCTTTCGGGATTTTCCTACGTATATCACCGTTCCCGCGGCATTTTTCATAATGTACACGCCCGGGCGCAGAGGCAGAGAGTTAGCCTTTTCGAGCAACGCTTTCATTTCGGTTTCCTTTATTGGCATTTCTATAACTCTCCTTCCCTTCCTACATTTACATTTTGAAAAAGTGCGGAGCAGCCGATATCGACCGTCTCCGCACCCTTGGCACTGTTCTGTTATTATTCGTTGAACCCTGAATTTACGAGGGATACGAGGCCCTCCAATGCTGAATCCTCGTCCTGTCCTTCTGCCGTGATCTTAACAGTCATTCCCTTTGCAATTCCAAGAGACAGAACACCGAGAAGACTTTTTGCATTTACCTTACGATCATCTTTTTCAATAAGGATCATGCTCTTATAACAATTCGCCTTCTGAATAAAGAACGTTGCAGGTCTTGCGTGGAGACCGCTGGCATTTGTTATTACGACTTCACGAGTTTTCATCGATTTTTACTCCTGTCTGTATGTATCTCTGATTTAGATCTTTCTCAAAAATTCGTCGGCAATAAAACCGAGAACTTCGGTTACTATTAGTATAACAAAAATACAAACTAAAATCAAGAGCAAATATTGTATATTTTTTACGCAATTTTCCTGCGTTTTTTTAGCAAAATACACAAATTCTTGCAGGGTTTCTTATCGAATGTTATTTGACGGTGGTTATATTCGTTATGGTTATTGTAAATTCAGTATCATCCGTGTACACGTTGATAACGCTTCCCTTGGAGAAGTTGATCTCTCCTAATGAATAATAATTTCCTTCCTTGGACGCCTTAACGTCCTTGTTCAACTTTAACTTGCCCGTCATTGTTGCCATTCTGTACGACACTTCGGTTTCATCCTCAGACGATTGTACTTCGTTTTCAGACATTGTCTGCTCTGTACTTTCAGTATCTAAGTACTCGACCGATATTAAGGGTTCGTTCCCCTTCTTATACAGCTCGCCCAGCAGTCTGCCGTTCGACTCAAGATATAGCGACTCGCCTACCGAAAGGTATCCTACAAGGCTGTCATAATCCTCGCACTCGAACTCAATCACATATTTTGCCGAGTTGCCCGCTTTTTCGTTGGCAGTTGTCGTATAAACTCTGTATGCGACCGTTGCGGCAAGGCAAAGGACGAGCAATATCACCAATATATCAAATGCAGTTATTCTTTTTCCCGATCTTTTTCGCTTTTTTGCCATATTACTTTCCTCCCGACAGCTCAACTATCGTTCCGCTGACTGTCCGATCTTCGATCCTGAGCATATAATCGCTACCGACTGCTACTCTTTGATCGCCAAGATAATATCCGTCATCGCCTTTATACTTGGCAGTGACATCTACGGTGAAAACCGCAAGGGTATTGTCCTTTGAAATCGAGACCGACGTGATCCTTCCAAAATACACGGTACTACCGTCAATGTCCAAATAGAGCTCCTTGCGCGCGGCGCTCTGATATTCGGATGCATTTTCCTCACATTTAACGGCAAAAGAGTATTCGATATGCACACTCTCATAGTCCATTGAAAAATATCTGAACAGATAGTACGCGCCGCCTGCTACTCCCGCTACCATAGCGAGCACCAACAGGGTTATTATTATATCAACTATTAAAGGAAGCTTTTTGCGTGCTTTCGCGTTTCGGCTTTTTTCGCTTTCTGTAGGTTCCTTTGATCTCACGCCGCGAAGACCTACTATGTAATCGAGCTGTGCGCCGCCTGACGATTTTTCTGAATCTGCTTTTTTCAGGCTTTTAGCGGTCTCACTCTGATCTTGATTTTTGAGTTCAGGCATTTTTTCTGATCCTTTCAACTATTTATAAAATCTAACTTCAACGTCAAAATCCGTTTCGTTGCCGAAGTATTCAATCTTATTCTTTCGCTCTTCTTCCCTTCCGACTCTGACATATCCTGCAAGCAAGCCTGCCGCGGTCCAGAAGATATAAAGCATTCTTGCATCGTCCCACAGGCAACTAACTGCTCCAAAAACGAGGGATACGAAAATTCCCACGGTAAGAGCCAGCGCTTCTCTTTTGTTTTCGTGACTGCGAGTGCTTGCGACGTATCCCAAGCCGTTACGCAATAGGATAAAACAGAATGCAACGAATGCTACGGCACCGCCGATACCCGACCAGCAAAGCACCTGCAACCACAATGAGCCTGATGAGGTCGCTCCGGCTGATACTGCATTGGCATACGAATAATGGGCAGACATAAACGCGTGCTCACCCGAACCGATACCCAAGAAGCTTCCTTCACGAAGCATACTCCAAACGCTTTCAAAAACGCTCATTCTTATCGGGGCATTTGCGGACTCCGTGGGCAAGATCCATGAAATAGATTCCCAAATCTTGTCAAATCCGATGTACGACGATATATATGGAGACAACAAACCATAAATTCCAACGGGAAGTATCAATACTATCAATGCGGTCAGCGTCTTGTGACTGTAGAGCAGCCAGAACAAACAAAACTCTATAAATACCGCAATGGTTGCCTCATAAGTTCCATATATGAACACCGACAATATGACCAGTGTGAACATAATTATTCTTAAAACTACACCGCTTATTGTGCGTGGTTTTGACACGTACGCAAGCAACAGAGGCGTTACTATCACGGCAAGCACTCCGTACACCTCGGCACTATCTGCTATATTGATCGACTGTGCTTCAAATATCGGACGGGCATACTCGTGTATGGAATATATAAATCCGTCTGCTATGGCATCATAAAACACGTTCCACAATCCCACGACGGCAAGTATGCAATAGCTTACTGCCAGCATTTTGACACAAGCATTGAGTCTCTTTCGGTCTCTTATGAGATTGTACGTCATAAAAAATCCACCGAGGATCACGGCTACGGTATAAACAGAATCCAAAACAGTCTGCAATCCGCCTTCGGAAAAGAAGCTTGTAACCAGTATAAATCCGCAGAAGATGAACACTATGACGCTTTCCGCAGAAAAGGTAACGACTCTTCTGTGCTTGATAAGCTTGGCTACGTACGATATTGCTGTCAGCGCTATCAAGGAAATGAGCAATATATCAGATACGTCCAGATATCTAAGGAACGGCGTTACCGCAAGCGTAATTGCAACTCCCGTTTCGGTAGTTGAGGTCACAAGAGCAAAAACGATTACCGCAAGCAACACAAAAAGAATATACGAAGCATGAACGAAATAGGTCAGCACACCGCATCCGACAGCTATTGCAGAGGCGACAAACATTCCTCCTGCCCCACCGGTTTTTTTATCTATCGACGCAAGCTTTTCTTCAGGTATTCCCAAAAAGGACAGGAATACCTTTCTCAAAAATTTATGATCGTAGACCGTTGCGGCAAGAGTCTTTGTCGACATCAACAAAGGAAGTGAGCAGACTATCAACGTTACGGAGGTGAACAGAGATGATATTTCGTGATTGCTTTCGCCGTACCACACTACCGGAACGTAATACACTGCCGCGGAGATCATTCCGTACATAAGGAAAAACATTCCGTATACGTTGACCTTCAGCGAGGACATCAACTCTCGGAGTGAGTCCAACATCCGCAATCCTTTACTTTCCTTGAGCACAAGGTCGGCATACTGTTTGAATGCGCCGTGCTTCTTGGAGCGTGCGGTTTTATTCAAAATTCGAGCACAACCGCTGTTCTGATAAGACTCATCCGCCACGGACATCCAGCTTCCTACTCTTCCGTGCGCGAACAATGAATATATGAACGCCGTGAAGGCGTTTATCGCCTTAAGAATAAGCGAGCTGTTGCGCTGTTTTTCTTTTTTTCTTATTGCCAAGCTATTCTCCTCCCTTCCGCGTATTTTTCTGTTTTTTTATTTTTCCCTTTCCAAAAGATCGGGGCGATTTTTTTCGGTTAGCTCTCTTGCGGTCTCGTCGCGCCATTTATCGATATTGGCGTGGTGTCCCGAGATAAGCACATCGGGAACCTTGACTCCGTGGAACTCATAGGGTCTCGTGTACTGCGGATATTCGAGCATACCCGACGATATGCTTTCCTTTTCATAGCACTCGGGATCTGACAGAACTCCCGGCAAAAGACGGGAGACCGCGTCCACGAGTATTGTTGCGGGGATCTCACCGCCCGTGAGAACAAAGTCTCCGATAGAGATCTCCTCGTCGACTATTTCGTCGATTATTCTGCGATCGACTCCCTCGTAGTGACCGCAAAGAATAATAACGTTTTCAAGCTTTGAAAGCTCCTCGGCTTTTTTCTGATCGAGAACCTTTCCCGCAGGTGACATATATATGACTCTGCGGCTTTCGGGAGCAAATCCGACCTCCTTTTGCTTCTCCAGGATAGCCGAATAGCAATTATAGATCGGGGGTGCCATCATAAGCATTCCCTTGCCGCCGCCGTATGGTGTGTCATCTACTCGGCGGTGCTTGTCCTCGCTATAATCGCGGATATTATAGGTATTTATCTCGACCGCGCCGCTTTTCTGCGCTCTGCCGATGATGCTCTCGCCCAACACCGTATTCACAAGGTCGGGAAAGAGGGTCATTATATCAAATCTCATAATTTATCCTTTATTTGTCTTTGTCAATCGTCGCTGAGGAGTCCCGGAATAGTTTTGACGAATATTCCTTTATCGAGGTCTATCTTTTTGACGAATTCCTCGACTGCGGGCATCATTCGCTCGCCGTTTGGCGTTTTCACAACGTATATATCCGACGCGCCGCGGTTGATGACCTCTTTTACCGTGCCGTAGGTCTTTCCGTTATCGACGTCAATTATCGGGAGCCCGATGAGATCGGCTATGAAATAATCGCCTTCTTCAAGTTCAAAATCGTCGCGAGAGGCGTACAGGGTGGTTCCCTTCATTGCCGCCGCCTGATCCATATCGGTGACCCCCTCAAGAGTTGCGAGCACGAACTGCTTGAATATCGAGGTATGGATCACTTTTATTTCTCTGTACTTGCCGTTTTCGTGCACAAAAACTCTCTTAAGATCTGCAAGCACATCGGGACTATCGCAGAGCGACTCCAATTTAACGTCGCCTCGTACTCCGTGGGTATTTATAATTATCGCACATTCAAGATACTGTTTCTTTTCCATAATTTATTGCGTTCAGCCTCGACTTTTCAATTTATTTTCGGCGTTCTTTTCTTCGAGATGCCAAAAAAGGCACAGTTTGGCATAATAATTATTTACATTATAGCACAATTATATTTAAATTGCAAGAGATAGTGCGATTTTTTTGATTTTTAGCGGCGAAATGGCAAGAAAGTGGGATGCGGGCGGCAAAAAACGGGGATATTGAAAAAAATTTACAAATATAAGGTTGACAGGCGCTCTGTTTACGGGTACAATATATAGGTATGCAAAATAATTTCAGGAAAGGGTAATCATATTATGTTCAATACAGCTCTTTTGCTCACCTCGACCGGCACTACTCCTAACAACGGCGGCGGTCTGATCATGACTATCATCATGATCGTAGCATTTATTGCAATATTCTTCTTCAGCACTCGCAGCCAGAGAAAGCAGGAAAAGGAAACTGCAGCTATGCGTAACAATCTTCAGGTTGGCGACGAGATCACTACTATCGGCGGTATCATCGGCAAGATCGTAAGCATAAAGGAAGAGACCTGCGTTATCGAGACCAGCCGCGACGGCACCAAGATCCGTATTCTTAAGACTGCGGTCAGCCGCGTTGACGTTAAGGCTGAGGACTCTATCGACTGATCGATCAGACAACCTTATGAAAGTAATAAAAACGCTTCCAGTGGCATATATTTCTATGGAAATATACGTTACGGAGGCGTTTTTATTATGAACAGAAATCAAAGATCTTCCGCGCTCGTTCGCTCGCGCACGGCTCCCGTTGCCGCGCGGACGCGGTCGGTTGACGAATCGCCGCTTTTTACAACTGTACTGAAATGCTCTCTTTGGGGGCTTCTTGCCACGTTCATCTCGGGACTTATTCTTATCAGTGCACTATCCGCAGCGGCACTTGCAAGTCCCGATCCCTCGGGGCTTATTACGCCACTATCGCTTATTGCGCTGTTCCCCTCTGCGTTTATCGGCGGATTTGTGACGGCAAAGAAGGTCAAGGATGCGCCTGCGCTTTGCGGGATCATTTGCGGTGGATTTGCAACTCTTTGCGCGATGTTGTTTTCCGTTGTGCTCAAGGGGATTTCGTCCTCGGGGTTTGAGCTTTGGCAGTCCTTGCTTTTGCATGCGTTGGTGATAGTTTTCTCGGTGCTTGGGGCTCTTGCCGGGAACGTTAAGAGGGTTTCCAAGCGTGGGAAAAGGAGATTTGGGAGATAGAGAGGTGTTCATTTCTTGCCAACAGCGGCAAGAAACGAACCAAAGAAACGCCGCTTAAAAAGGAGGGAGGTTTCGCCGTTCAAAAAGCAGCAAGCCGCGTTTTGAACTTGCTCAACATCTCCCTCCTCTTTAAGAATTCTCCACCCTTTCGCCTTCGGCACCCTGTGTTCCCTGAACTTAAAGCCGTGAAGTTAAACTTCCTGATGGGGTTCTTTCGTCCATTTGGAGCGAAAGTAATGCTGTGTTGCTCGCACACGCTTGTGCTTCGCAAGGTTACGCCACAGGCGAGCAGTGAGGCTATCCTCCTACGGTTTGTTACGCCACAGGCGCGTAGTGAAGCGTAAAATCCTCTCCTCGCAGGAAAGGTGGCGCCGAACGGAAACGGAGAGATTACAAGGTGGAGGGTAAGAATTAACGGGAGCAGAACGATGCGTTCTGCTCCCGTATTTTTTACATTACTGCTTTATAGAAATCGAGTGAGTCGAAGCTTCGTCCGAGGTGGTTGAGGATATACGCTTCAGCGGCTTTGGAAAGGTCGCGGATATCGGAATCGTCCTTCAGATCAAAGGAAAAGACTTTATTTGCGGGAGCGTATGCGATATATCGCAGCGCCGCAAGCGTTGACGGTGAGATGCCGCAGAGCACGGTTGCCGAAGGCATATCGTCGAATTCCTTTGAAATATTCGGGCGCTTCTCTCCCCTTTTGGAGAGGCAATCGGTACAGATCAGTCTTCCGCCCATTACGTCGAGGTAGATCTGATCGGCACTGTCGCTTCCGCAATACACGCATCCCGAAAGCTCGGGAAGGTAGCCTGAATTCGCCGCGGTGCGAAACTCAAAGACCGATTTTATTATCGCCTGCTCCTTTTCTCCCTTGCCTATGAGGAAAAGTGAATTGAGCAACAGTCGGAGCAGCTCGTCGCACTCCTCGTCCTCGTCGGTCAGCTCGTTGGCGAGGTCACAAAGATATGCCGCAAGCGCGACCTTTGAGACGTCGGTGGAGAGATTATAAAAGGAATTTGTGACCGAGCCGCCGCGAAGCCAATACATTGAATTTTTTTCGTAGATCTCGAAATTTCCGTACGTAAAAAGCTGTGAAATTGCAGTCAGCTTACTGTTTGGAGAACGTCCTCCCTTGACCATCACGCCAATACGTCCGCGCGAGTGGGTTATGATATTTACAAGCTTGTCCGACGCGCCTACGTCGATCACGCGGGTGATGAGCCCGTCGGTTGCGAAGGTCATATACATACTCCTCTCACGTTATTTTTGTGATTTCTGATCAGTCCTCGGTGAAGCCGAAGTCGGTGATCCCTCTCTGGCTATCACGCCAATTTTCCTTGACCTTTACCCAGAGGTTGAGGTAGACCTTTGCGCCGAATATGGCTTCAAGGTCAGCGCGCGCGTACGATCCGACACGCTTGAGCTCTTCTCCGTTCTTGCCGACGATGATACCCTTATGAGATGCCTTTTCGCAGAAGATCTCTGCGCGGATACTGACGAGGCTTCCCTCGTCCTTGAACTCCTCGATCGCGACGGCGATGCCGTGGGGGATCTCTTTATTAAGCGTTCTCAAGAGCTTTTCGCGGATGACCTCGGCGGCTACCTGACGCTCAGACTGGTCTGTGACCATATCCTCGGGGAAAAAGAAGTCGGACTCGCCAAGGAAGGCTTTACACTCGTCGAGCACCTCGTCTACTCCCTTTCCGTTCTTCGCACAGATCGGCACTACCGCGTCAAACGAGTGGAGATCGCTATACGCGGCGATAGTCTCGGCTACCTGCTCGCGGCGGTAGAGGTCGATCTTATTGAGCACGAGCACGCTCGGGGTCTTAGTCCTTTTCAGATACTCTATCACGTTTTTCTCGGTCTCGCTTATCGGCTTGCCCGTATCTACGACGAGAATGACTGCGTCGGCATCCTGCATTGAGGAATTTGCCGTTTTTACCATATACGAGCCGAGGCTGTTGCGCGGCTTGAAAATGCCGGGGGTATCGAGGAATACATACTGATCGTCGCCGACGGTATGTATTCCGATAATTCTGTTTCTCGTAGTCTGCGGCTTGGAGGAGACTATTGCTACCTTTTCGCCGAGGATGCTATTGAGAAGCGTGGATTTTCCTACGTTAGGTCTTCCTACTATTGCTATAAATCCTGTTTTTTTCATTATCTTTTTCCTTGCTTTTTATTTGACCTCAAGGCCCATTATTCTCATTATTTCGGTCTGCTTGGATCTCATTTCGACATCATCCTCGTCACTTGTTTCGTGGTCGTAGCCGAGGAGGTGGAGCATTGAGTGAACGCAGAGGAATGCCACCTCGCGCTCGAAGGAATGTCCGTATTCCTCTGCCTGCTCCTTTGCTCTCTCAAGGGAAATTACGATGTCGCCGAGGTTGCTCATTATCTCGTCGACGGGGGGCTCGTCGGTCTCGCCCTCAAAGTCGAAAAGGGGGAACGAGAGCACGTCAGTGGGCTTGTCTACCTCTCTGAACTTTTTGTTGAGCTCGTGTATTCCCTCGTTATCCGTGAAGGTCACCGAGACCTCGCAATGATTCTGAAAATCCTCGAAATCAAGTGTGGTTTCGACTGCCTCTCTGATGAGCATTTTCATTTTATAGGTCAGCGGGAGCTTGTCCTGCGCGTTTTCAAAATAAATTTTGAGTCCCATTTTTCTGTTCATATCGGTTAATTCCTTGAAGATCGGTAGCTATGCTTTCCGTCCGTTTCCTTTCTGTCGTTATTCTTTTTATCGTCGCTGCGCGAGTGCTTTTCTCTGCGCTCCTTATCGTATTTTTCGTATGCGAGTATTATCTTCTGCACGAGCTTATGTCTTACCACGTCGCGTTCGCTGAAGCTATGGATCGCAATATCCTCGATGTCGGTGAGGATCTTGACCGCCTCGGCAAGACCGCTTTTCTGTCCGTACGGCAGGTCGGTCTGGGTAAGGTCTCCCGTTACGACCGCCTTTGAGTTGAAGCCGAGTCGGGTCAAAAACATTTTCATTTGCTCGGGGGTGCAGTTTTGCGCTTCGTCGAGGATTATGAAGGAATCGTCGAGCGTTCGTCCTCTCATATACGCCAGCGGCGCGACCTCGATAACTCCCTTCTCGACCTGTCGCTGATAATTCTCCGCGCCCATCATTTCGTAGAGCGAGTCGTACAGCGGACGGAGGTAGGGGTCGATCTTGCTTTGCAGGTCACCCGGCAAAAATCCGAGCTTTTCGCCCGCCTCGATAGCGGGTCGGGTGAGGATTATTCTCGACACCTGCTTTTCGCGGAGTGCCTTGACCGCCATTGCGACCGCCAGAAAGGTCTTACCCGTTCCTGCGGGTCCGATGCCGAGTACGATGGTGTTCTTTTTGATCGCATTGACGTACTGCTTCTGTCCGACGGTCTTTGCCTTTATCGGCTTGCCCTTCATCGTGACGCAGATGGTATCGTCGCCAAGCTCCTCGAGCTCGCCCGAGTTGCCCGAGCTTACCGTGTCGCAGACGTATATCACGCTTTGATCGTTGATGTTTTCGTTATATTTTGCCATTTTGACGAGGTACGCCACGGCGCTTGCCGCCTGACTGACCGCCGTGTCCTGATCGCCCGAGACGACGACAACGTCCTCTCCGCTGTCCGCGATGCGATTATGCACGGCGACGCCGAATTTCTTTTCGATTATTTTTACGTTAGAATCGCAGCTGCCGAAGACCGTCGCCAGCACGTCGGGGCTTTCTATTTTAATTACCTTACTGCTCACTTTTTGTCCTTTCAGATGTTATTCAACCTCAAACTCCACCGTTTTCGCGATATCCTCAATGGCTATCACGGTACAGTAGAGCGCGAAGGAGCCGTCCTTTATTTGCGGAACTATTATTTTGCGTAGGATCGTCGTGCCCTCTGCCGCCGTTGCAAGTCTTTGAGAAAGCTCGAAATACGCGAGCTCCTCGGCTTCGGCTGCGGTACGGGTCAGCGTGACCGATTCATATTCCAAATGCTTTACGGTCCGCATCTCAAACGGGGTCTCGGTCCCGTCGGGAAGGCAAAGGCTCTCCACTATACTTATTGTATCATATAATGCGCCCTCTTTTCCACTATTTTTCGAAATGTTAATCGAATAGTCAAAAAAATTTAAATATTTATCGCAATATTCCGCCCCCGTGTAGACGGTCGCCTCGTATTCGTAGGGGATCTCGATATAATATTCTGTGACGGTTTTTGCCATTATGCTGCCTTCAGCGCGTGTGTAGCGGAAGCCAAGCGTTTGGCTGTCGTAAAGTCCGCTTACGAGCAGTTCTCCCTTATTGACGTGCTGACCCGACACGACGACCACGTTTCCGTTATAGACCTTGACCTCCTGCACGATGCCCGATTTTGAGGCGACGAGGTTGGCGGGCTTGGTCGATGCCTGCTCGTCGGTCTCTCCTTGGTACTCTCTTATCTGTACCTCGGCTACTGTGCCTATAAGATTTACAGATATCCACGAAACCCTTTCGGAATCAAGCAGAAATTCGTTCTCTATCCTGTCGGTATTCAGCGACGGGATATACGAGCCGACTCCGAGCCCGTAATTTTTTAAGGCTTCGCAGATCTCGGAGGTGGTGATGCTCTCGTTGCCCGTGACCTCTATATCCCAAACGAAACGGTGCGAAAAAAAGATAAGCGCGGCGGCGATGAGCATACCCATCGCGATGCCGTATCTGTGCTTATAGCGCGATAGCAGCGTGGGAATGCCGCCTTTTTTGACGGTTTCAAATTCTATTCCCCTTGCTTTTGCTTCTCTTTCGAGCTTCTTTTTTACGGAAAGACGCATAGTGAGAAGTACGCCGTCGGTCTCTGCTCTGAAATCAGAATACGGTATGCAGTAGTACATACAGAGGTTTAGAAGCGGGGTGATATTATCGTAATTCGCTTTTATCGTGACATAGCCGCAAATAAAGTAGGATATGTTCATTTGTTTTTCTCCTCATCGTCTGGCAGGTCGAAGCGGACTGCCAATATATTTCCCTCCACCGTTACAGTGCCGCCGTGATAGGTTGAGCAGATCAGTCTTTCGCCCTCGATCACCACGGCAAAGCCGCGCGCCGACATTATCATTTCGTCGGGGGAATATTTCAAGATCCTGCGACAGCCCTGCATAAAGAGCGTGTTTCTGCCTCTCAATTCTATGCGGAAGTCACTGCCCAGCACATCGCTCGGCAGCTCCGCCTTGACTGCTAAAAGCTCGAGAAATCCTCTTTTCTCCTTATGACCTTTATTTTGCTCTGCACTCATATTACGACCTCGGACAAAATATATTTTACTGAAAATCATTCGCTTTCGGGAGGGTAAAAATGGCGTCTGCAGAGGCAAAAAAACGTAGCTTTCCGATCTTTGCTGTGATCGCCTCGGCGGCTTTCCTTCTTTTCCTTATCCGTTCGAGCGTTGCAATCAATTATATGAAAAAAGGGCTTCAACTATGCGCAGGGGCGGTCATTCCGTCGCTTTTCCCTTTTATGATTATTTCCGAGCTTTTGATACACAGCGGTGTCGGTCAGCGCGTGGGCAGGCTGCTTGCCAAGCCTACGAGGCTTTTATTCGGCATCAGCGAGGCGGGAGCTTGCGCGTTCGTGCTTGGTGCGATCTGCGGATTTCCCATAGGGGCGAAGACCTTATGCTCTCTTTATGACCGTGGCGAGATATCCGACCGCGAGTTTTCGCGTGCGCTGACATTTTGCAACAATCCCGGGTCAGCGTTCGTGATAAGCGCGGTGGGGGTATCGCTGCTTGGCAGTGTGGAGCTTGGGGTCACGCTATACGGGTGCGTTCTACTGTCGGCGGTCATTGTTGGCGTTTTTGAGAGGATATTTTTCGGGAAGATCGGGGATGGGCGGTCAAAATCGGGGGGTGGAGCTGTAATTTTTGAAAGAAAAGGCGCGATCGAGGTCTTTACGTCGGCGATACAGAGCTCGGCTATCTCGATGATAACGGTATGCGCTTACGTGGTGTTTTTTTCGTCGTTCGTCGGGTGCATCGGGTCGCTGCTCGCCGAGATCGACATTCCGCGAGTGGTGACGGCGATGATATTTGGTTTTTTTGAGATATCAAGCGGAATGGGGGCGGCGGTTGAGGTCGGCTCACCTTTGGCGGCGGTCTTGCTTTGCGCGGCGGGCGCGGGGTGGTCGGGGTTATCGGTGCATTTTCAGATAATTACGATCTGCTCGGGACGAGGGGTGTCGTTTAAGCCGTTTTTTATTGCCAAGGCGGCGCAGGGTGTGATATGTGCGGCGCTGATGTGGATTGCATTGAAGATATTTCCCTTTTCGGAGGAGGCTTTGGCAAGGTTTCCCGCCGTTGACGGAGTGGGGCGAGGATACTCGAACGCGGCGTTCGTTTGCTGTATATTTTTCTTGGCGGCGGTGTTGCCGATCGTGCTGGGGAGGAAAAAATGAGAAAGCGCAACGCCGACGGCGTTGCGCGTTTTTGTGATTTGAAATTTTGCTATTATACGATTGCTATAACAACGAAAACGATCGCGGCGGTTGATACTAGAGCAATCAATGAATAAAAAACGAAAAAGCCGATGGAAATTCCCTTCAGGACGCGACTCGGGGCGATTTTAATTGCCAAGATGGAACCGGCAAATCCTATCATAGAAACGATGAACTCACCCAATATGAAGCCTAACCATACTGTCAGCGAGCCAATAATTGTTGCCAGAACAGATGCTCCCGGTAATTGATCGTTGGAAGAATCAACGTTTTGCATATTGTCCAATGAGTTTTGAGTCGAAAAAAAGATTGCGACTGAAATTATCAGAAAAATAGTTAAGATACATATTACAGCTATTGATCCTGCTTTATTGCTCATAAGTTCACCGCCTTTCTGTAACTATGATAGCATAAATTGGGGGGATTGTCAAGGAAAACAAAAAATCCACCGCTATTGCGATGGATTTTGGAGCCGGTAATCAGAATCGAACTGATGACCCGATAATTGCGAAGCAATTTCGCACAGTGAGCGAAGCGAACGTAGGTCGTCATTACCGGGTGACGTGCTCTACCGACTGAGCCGTGGCGAAATAAAGACAAAAAATCCACCGCTATTGCGATGGATTTTGGAGCTGGTAATCAGAATCGAACTGATGACCCGATAATTGCGAAGCAATTTTGCACAGTGAGCGAAGCGAACGTAGGTCGTCCTTACCAATGACGTGCTCTACCGACTGAGCCGTGGCGAAATAAAGACAAAAAATCCACCGCTATTGCGATGGATTTTGGAGCTGGTAATCAGAATCGAACTGATGACCTCGTCATTACCAATGACGTGCTCTACCGACTGAGCCATACCAGCAAATATTCACTTTGTCTTGACGACTTGTCTATTATATCAAACAAATTTCGATTTGTCAAGCCCTTTTTTCAAATTTTTTAAATTATTTTTTTGTATTTTTCGTCAGTTCAAATTTATCGGCAAAAAAGTATGGTAAAACGGTTGACAAATCGGGAAACAAGTGTTATAATGTGTTATCATATTTAAACACGATAACCAAGAGGAGTAGGTCGCAGGTCTCTTTCAGAGAGTGGATGGTTGGTGAAAATCCACAGGGGCGGCGGTTGAAGGTAGCTTGCGAGTGGTGCGGGTGAAGGCTTTTTTGCTGGGTAATCTGCGACGGTGGCGACGTTATAGCTTTTGAGTGGTGTTTGTCCGATTTTTCGGGTGGATATGGAATCCGCCCCTACGGCAGATGCAAATTAGGTGGTACCGCGTGTTGACGTCCTGATGTTTATACATCGGGGCTTTTTTGTTTGTTTTATTATTAACTTTTCTTGTCATCAGCGACAAGAAAAGTTACAAAAGAAACGCCGCTTAAGGTGGAGAGGGTTTCGCAAGAAAAAACGCAGCGAGCCGCATTTTCTCTTGCTTCAACATTCTCTCCCCCTTAAGAATTCCCCTCTCCGTTTTGATGATGGAGTTGCTTTTAAATTTTAAAAGTCGGCTTCGCCGACTAGGCGGGATGTTTGCTCATTTGAAGACGGGTGAGGCGTCTTGGATTTGATGCCATATCAATCAAGAAACGACAGTGAGGAATTTTTTCGAGGCTTGCCGCTGAAAAAATTCTCGTTTTCAGCTTGCTGAAAACAAACACCCTAAAAGCACCCAAAATATACGGGAAGTTCTTTTGCGAGCAATCCGCGCTTGCGCGATTGCAGTTTTCATTTCAAGAAAAGTAGAGAAATCGATACATTCAGTTACTATGTTTAACAACAGAAAGGAAATATAAAAAATGAACAGTTACAATGAATTGCCGAAGACGTATTCGCCGTCCGAGTTTGAGGACAGGATATACGCCGAGTGGTGTGAAAAGGGATATTTCACGCCCGACAAGAACAACAACAATCCCTCTTTTTCAATAGTAATTCCCCCTCCCAACGTCACGGGTCAGCTTCACATGGGTCACGCGCTTGACGAGACCTTACAGGACATTCTCGTTCGTTACAAGAGAATGCAGGGCTTCAACACGCTTTGGGTTCCCGGTACAGACCACGCGGGCATTGCTACGCAGATCAAGGTTGAGGAAAGACTTCGCGTTGACGAGGGATTGACAAGATACGATCTTGGTCGCGAGAAGTTCCTTGAGCGCGTTTGGGGCTGGAAGGACA
The DNA here is from genome assembly GCA_017411745.1 of Clostridia bacterium. Taxonomy (GTDB): domain Bacteria; phylum Bacillota; class Clostridia; order Oscillospirales; family CAG-272; genus SVTX01. Next base: position 164,375 of record JAFQPM010000021.1, read on the forward strand.
CATACGAGGCTCGCATTACGGGTCAGCTCAAGAAGCTCGGCGCTTCGTGCGACTGGACAAGACAGAGATTCACCATGGACGAGGGCTGCTCCAAGGCGGTTCGCGAGGTCTTCGTAAACCTTTACGACAAGGGACTTATCTATCGCGGTCACCGTATCATCAACTGGTGTCCTCGCTGTCTGACTGCGCTTTCCGATGCGGAGGTTGAATACAAGGATCAGCCCGGACATTTCTGGCACATCAAGTATCCCATCATCGGTGAGAACGGCTACGTTGAGGTCGCTACCACACGTCCCGAGACTATGTTCGGTGATACTGCGGTCGCGGTCAACCCCGAGGACGAGAACACCAAGCATCTTATTGGCAAGAAGGTTCTTCTTCCCATCGTTAACAGAGAGATTCCCGTTATTGCGGACGATTACGTTGAGATCGGCTTCGGTACGGGCTGCGTTAAGATCACTCCCGCGCACGACCCTAACGACTTCCTTGTAGGTCAGAGGCACGATCTCGAGCAGATCAAGGTCATGAACGACGATGCGACCATGAACGCTTACGCCGGCAAATACGAGGGTATGGACAGATATGCTTGCCGCAAGGCACTCGTTGCCGATCTTGAGGCAGAGGGATATCTCGTTAAGGTTGAGCCTCACGACCACAACGTTGGCGTTTGCTACCGCTGCGGCACGACCGTTGAGCCTCTCACAAGCGACCAGTGGTTCGTTAAGATGAAGCCTCTCGCAAAGCCTGCTATCGAGGCGGTTGAGTCGGGTGAGATCAACTTCGTTCCCGAGCGTTTCTCGAAGAACTACTTTAACTGGATGAACAATATTCTCGACTGGTGCATATCCCGTCAGCTTTGGTGGGGTCACAGAATTCCTGCCTTCTACTGCGACGAGTGCGGTGAGATGACGGTTTCCAAGGTCGACATCGATACTTGTCCCAAGTGCGGCGGCAAGGTTCATCAGGACGAGGACGTGCTTGACACCTGGTTCTCGTCGGCTCTCTGGCCCTTCTCTACTCTCGGTTGGCCTGAGCAGACCGAGGATCTCAAGAGATATTATCCCACCGACGTGCTCGTTACGGGCTACGATATAATCACCTTCTGGGTATCGCGTATGATCTTCTCGGGTCTTGAGCACATGGATGCAAAGCCTTTCTCTACCGTATTTATTCACGGTCTCGTACGTGACGCGCAGGGCCGCAAGATGTCCAAGTCGCTCGGTAACGGTATCGATCCTCTTGAGGTCATCAAGCAGTACGGCGCGGATGCGCTCCGCTTTGCGCTTGCAACGGGCAACTCCCCCGGAAACGATATGAGATTCTCCGACGAGAAGATCGAGGCGGCGAGAAACTTTGCTAATAAGCTCTGGAACGCGTCGCGATTCGTCCGTATGAATCTGACTATTGATGAGATAAAGCTTCCCGATGCCGACAAGCTCGCGATCGAGGACAAGTGGATACTCAACGAATTCAACGCGCTTTGCGAGAACGTCGTTACCAATCTTGACAACTTCGAGGTTGGCGTTGCTCTCGGCGCGATCTACGGATTTACCTGGGATATCTTCTGCGACTGGTACATTGAACTTGCAAAGGCTCGTCTTAACGAGAAGGACACCGAGGCAAATCTCGTCTGCCAGAACGTTATCGCATACGTTCTCTGCGGTACTCTGAAGCTGCTTCATCCCTTTATGCCCTTTATTACCGAGGAGATATATCAGGCCCTGCCTCACGAGTGCGAGAGCATCATGATCTCCGAATATCCTAAGGCTTGCGAGTCGCTCTGCTTCTCTGCAGACGCCGAGAAGATGACCAAGATCATCGACGCGATCAAAGCAATCAGAGCTCGCAGAAGCGAAATGAACGTTCCTCCCTCCAAGAAGGCGAAGGTTTATCTTGCTACCAGATACGCTGACGTATTTGCTACTGCTGAGGCATTCTTTGCCCGTCTTGCGTCCGCTTCCGAGCTTATCGTTGCCGATAAGTTTGCCGAGGACGAGGTCAGCGCAGACAATGCAGTACAGATAATCACCGACTCCGCTACGATCTTCCTTCCCCTTTCCGATATCATCGATTTTGAAAAGGAAAAGGCTCGTCTTGAGGGCGAGAAGAAGAAGCTTGAGGGTGAGATCGAAAGAATCGAAAAGAAGCTTTCCAACGAGGGCTTCGTTGCTAAGGCTCCTGCCGCAGTCGTTGAGGGCGAGAGAGCGAAGATGGCAAAATACCGTGAAAATCTCGACGGTATTCTCGCGGCGATCGGCAAGCTGAAGTAAAAGGCTCGTCTGTATCTGCTGAAAAATCAAATTGTTATTTGTGCCGCTAATGCGGCGGAAGGAACTCATATGAACAAGGATAATTTTGGATTTGCCTCCCCCGCCGAGTGCGGTGTCCATTACGAAAATATTCATGCTTTTATTGATGAGCTTGAGGCTCGCGGCATAATGATGCACGGCTTCGCTTTTCTTCGTAACGACAAGATCTTTGCCGAAGGATATTATGCTCCCGTAGACGAGAATTTTCTTCACAGAATGTACTCAACAAGCAAAACCTACACTTCAATGGCCATAGGCGCGCTTATCGCCGAGGGCAAGGTCTCGCTTGACGATCCCGTTTACAAATATTTCCCTGATAAGCTTCCCGAAAATCTTCATCCTTATATAGCCGAGGCAACTGTACGACACCTTCTGATGATGGCAACTCCGTTTGATCAGGAGACCTACGGCCGCTTCGTTCCCGATTGGGAATACAGCTTCTTCAACAAGCCCCCTCAGGTGCGTCCCGGAACAAGATTTATTTACGACACCTGCGGAACCTATATGTTGGATTGTATAGTCGAGCGTGTGACGGGCAAGCCCTTCCTTGAATATCTGAAGGACGTATGTCTGCGCGAGATCGGCTTTTCGGAGGACGCTTGGTGCATACAGTCACCTGACGGACACTCCTGGGGCGGCTCGGGCGTGCTTGCATCTCTGCGCGACACCGTTCGCTTTGCAACTCTCGTTAAAAATCGCGGCGTAGCACACGGGAAGCAGCTTTTGCCTGCTGATTACATTGACGAGGCGACCAAATATCAGATTGCAAACACCACTCAATATCCTCATCCCGACCTGCTCCACGGCAACGGCTACGGATATCAGGTATGGGTAACACAATGCGGCGGCTACGCTTTTCTTGGAATGGGTTGCGAGTGCGCTTGGATATTGCCCGAAAAAGATCTCGTAGCGGTTTTCATCGCCGACACTCAAGGCGAGCCTAATTACGCAGACGTTTTTGAAATCGCAAAGAAGCATATAGTTGATAACCTCTGCGCCCCCTACGCTCCCGACGATTCCGAACAGGCTCTCCTCTCCGAGAGACTTGCGGGACTGAAGGTCTCCTCTCTCCACGGTGCGACCACCTCGCCTACAGCACAGAGAGTAAACGGAGTAGAATATTCCCTTTTCAACAACCCGATGCAAATGACATCCGTCAGCTTTGAATTCAACGGTGAAGAGGGTGCGATGCACTACGATACATTGCGAGGAAAGAAGACCCTGCCCTTCGGCATGGCGAAGAACATATTCTTCGAGTTCCCCGAGAATCATTATTACGACTATCAGATCAATCTGCCCGCAAACCGCGGTCTTAATGCCTTTGCTTCGGCAGAGTGGATCAATGATAGCACCCTGCACATTCGCGTTTACATTCTCGATAACAGCCTTGGAAATATGCACGCGTACGTCACATTTGAGGGCGACAAGATCGCTATCAAGATGTCCAAGGTTGCCGAATGGTTTATGGATGAATATCAAGGTGAGGCATACGGTGTTCAAAAATAATCAAATGGCTTAAACGTGAATCGTGAAGGATAGATTTCCAAAAAAAAATTTTTTTAGAAAAAAACTGTAACCTTTCAGAAAAAACAGCGACTTTATAGGTAGAAGGCGAAGAATTGCTTCAAATCCTGCTTATAAAGTCGCTTTTTTGCGTTCTGTTGGTTTTGGATATGCAACGTCTCACTAAAAATTGTCTGAAAGGACGGATATTATTATGAAGAGAAGAATTTTTACAGTTGTAACCTGTTTGGCTATGGCACTTATGATCGTGCTTGCCTTTGCTTCTTGCGATGCAAAAAGCGGCAACGGCTTTGCAGAGGACTATGAGTCTGCGCCGTCGATCAAGGACGACTCCTATCTTGACGTCGACCTCGGCGGCAACGGGATCGAGAACGACTCGGAATACGAGCGCAAGATAATCAAGACCGCAAACATATCCGCGCAGGCGACCGACTTTGACGAGGCCGTCAAAATGATCGAGCAGCTTTGCATCGATCTCGGCGGATACATCGAAAGCTCCTCCGTGTCGGGCAAAAGCCTTACGAACAAAGGAACTTACCGCTACGCAAATTATACTCTGCGTATTCCTGCACAAAGCTTTGACGGCTTCAACAAGGGCATCGACGGAATCGTCAACGTCACCTCCTCCTCAAGCTCGTCCGACGAGGTGACTTCTACCTATTACGACATAAAATCGCGCATTGAGGTGCTTGAGATGCAGAAGGAGTCGTTGCAGAAGCTTTACGATGAATACACGGAATACGGAAATATAAACTATCTGCTTGAGCTTCAGGATAAGCTTTACGAGGTCATCTCGGAGATCGAGGCTTATGAAACACAGATACGCTTGTACGACAGCAAGGTTGCTTATTCCACCGTTCATCTCAATATCAGTGAGGTCAAGGAATACACCGAAGAAGATGAGGAGACCTTTGGAGAGGCTCTGTTAGGTGCTCTCACAGGCGGTTGGGATTTCTTCCTTACAGTATGCCAGGGTATTCTTATCGTTTTCGTTGCTTGCCTTCCCTTCACGGTCTTCTGCGGTGTGGTCGCCGCTGTGATCGTATTTATCTGCGTATCCTCGGCAAAGAAAAAGCGCAAAAAGAAGCTTGAGGCACAGCAAGATCAGTACAAGCAGTAAGATCTTTGTCTTTTCCACGTTTCATCTTGACATTCGACGAATAATTTGATATAATTTGTCCGTCGGAGCGTCGCTCTGAATACCACAAGGAAATGATGAAAATGGAAACGAAATATATTTTTCTTGACGTTGACGGAACGCTCGTCAATTTTATGGGTGAGATACCCGAGTCCGCCGTTTGTGCGCTGAAAAAGGCACAGGCAAACGGTCACAAAATCATGCTTGCTACGGGCAGACAGAAGTCACAGATACACAAATTCTTGTTTGAAAAGATAGATTTTGACGGTATGGTCGCTTCGTCGGGCGCGTACATCGAATACGGCGGTAAGGTGATATTCGAAAGCCGTCCGTCGCGCGAAAAGCTATCGGAAATGATAGATTTTTTCGACAAGTATAAGATCCCGTATTTTTTGCAGAGCACCGATCGCTTGATCGCTTTGAGGCGGTGCTACGACCAGATATATGCTCATTTTGAGTCCGAAGGTGCGGGCAAGGTCACACTTGACAGCGTTTTCGGAAACACCGAGATCATTGAAGACCCCAAGGCGCTCGAGTGTGTTGAAAAAGCCGCTTATTACTATTCCCCTCTCTCTATCGATGAGGTCAGAGCCGAGCTTGGCGATTATTATTACGTCGTCAGCTACAGTCTTGGCTCGGGGCAGAGTCTTTATCACGGCGAGATAACCTTTGACGGAGTCAACAAGGCGGTAGGCATCGAAAAATTCATGGCGGCGGTAGGTGCGCCGATGAAAAATTCTATCGCCGTGGGCGATAGCGGAAACGATCTTGAGATGATCAAGGCGGCGGGAGTCGGCGTTTGTATGGGAAACGGCTCTGATGACGTCAAGGCGGCGGCTGATCTTGTTACTACTCACATTAATGACGATGGTATTTACAATGCTTTTGTCAAGTTGGGGTTGATTTAATAATAAAAAACCGAGTGCTATGCACTCGGTTTTTTTGCTTTTGTTTATTCAACGAATTACTGCGAGGTTGGCCGCCGTGAAACACGGCGGTCAACTTCTCATCATTTTTTGTATGACAAATATTGATTGCTTTTGCTTTTTAGTGATTATCCAACCAACAAGCTACGCAGCAAAACAATATCAAGAACTGTGATGTATCCGTCGCTATTTATATCAGCAGCTACTTCGTCAATTACTACATTGTATCCGCCTGCGATATAACGTCTCAGAGTTATTACATCGACAACATTTACTATGCCGTCATCGTTTACATCTCCGATAAGATCGGCTACGGTGATCGATCCGTTTTCAATTTGGATATCAATCGTTTCCAAATTGCCATTTATCATATTGCCGTACGTATAGGAAGCACTGATATCATAGACCATTCCCATATCTGCATCTTCGGGTACTGCAAACGTAAGAACAAGAATCGTTCCATTGCTGTAGTCGGCCGTCATACCATCCCACACGAAAGTGCAGGAATTTGCAAAGACTGAAGGCTTTGTCAAGCTGAGGCTGCTCCATGCAATTCCCACCTCCGCATTTATCAATGTGAGCGCGGGGTTATAATTGAGTGTAAGTGCCGCACCGCGAATACCAGGGGTGTTCTGAATATCAATAGTTACTCTGACAATGCTGCCTGCTTCTGCTTCAACATTGGAAATTACTATTTTTGCAAGAGAAGGTATAACCTTTGTTTCCAGAACAGTGTGACATTCCGTACACTCTCTGTGACCGCTACCCGTCTGAACTTCTGTGGGCTCAATGTCTACGATCCAGTCGCTTTCAATATGATCAGATACGGGAGGAATTTCTTCGCTTTCAACACCCTCATGACAAACCAAACATTCCTTGTACTGAATTCCTGCAACGCAGGTTGCGGGAGTGAGTACGATCCAATCACTCGGGATGTGCTCTGCATATCCCGTCTGCTCGATCTTGACGTCTCCGCAAACGCAGGTATAAACGATCTCGCCCATATTTATACAAGTTGCTTCGGTTCGAGAAGTCTCAACGTGGTTATGACCAAGAGAAGTTACGATATCGGCCTTATATTCGTAAGAGCAAAGCTCACAAACATAGAGCGTGTATCCATTCTCTTCGCAAGTGGGTGCTACGGTTTCAACCAACTCATAACTATGCTCGCAAGAACTTGACATATAGACCATATAAGTCAGAAGATCGTCAAACGCATACTTTGAATAGTTGGTGACCATATCGTAATGATCTCTTACATAGAAGTATTCCCAAGTAAGTCCCGTTGCGATAACGATACCGTCGCCAAGCGCGTACTCGATAAGCGTAGGATTACCGTTGGCATCACGAAGGATAATATCAGTTCCCTCAGGAAGAGTTTCTCTGTCGAAGTAAGTATGGCTACAATAATTACCCTTGAGAAGCTCATCTCTGAGGCTTCTGTTGTCGGTATATATACCCGTTACGATGGGGTGCAGCTCGTTTACGACATAATTGTGTACGCTGTAATAATTGGAGGAGGTTACTCCACCCGGGAGTGTATGCGTAAGAGATCCGCCACTCCAGCCCTCGTCACAAGCTCCGTAGATAAGATTTCCGCCTGCTCTGACGTAGTTTTCAAGCTTATCCGCGTTAGCGGCAAGTCTTTGATACATAGCGGACGACTGGTCATTTGCTATGAATACGACTCCGTACTGAGAAAGGTCTATGGTTGCGAGGGCACTCGTATTGATAATATTATAGGAGGATACGACGCCTCTTTCCTTAAGCGCTTCGAGCAGTGCCGTGTTTACGTCGTCTGCCCAAGGAAGCGAATCCTGAATGAGAAGCACGGACGAATTCTTAAGCACGGGAGTAAGTGCGGGAATGACTATCGAATAGCTGTCAGAGCAGTATGTACAAGTGTACGTAATGCGTCCTTCAACGTCAACCTGAGCTTCAATTCTCGAAGACTCAACGTAGTTGTGCATTCCTTCGAAATATTCGTAATATTGATCTCCGCAATTAGCGCAGGTATATTCAATATATCCGTCTGTATCGCAGGCCGCGTCCTGTCTGTCGGTAATCGAGTAATTATGGCTACCGTGAATAACGGTCGATCTCTCATAGTTGCATCCGTCGTTCATGCAACGGTCAACTATAAGTCCGTCGGTCGTACAGGTGACTTGGATTTCAACGATCGATTCAATATTATGACCGAGTGCGCGTACGATCTCTACTCTCGTTGCTCCGCACTCGCAGATATAATTGATTCTGCCGTCGGTCGTACAGGTTGCTTCGGTGCGGGAGGTTTCTGTGAACGTATGAGTGTGATATCCTGAATTATTGTAGTTATACAAATGAATCAAAATGTCATCATAGCCCTCAAAGAAAGGCCAATTATTACTATATGCACATTCAAACGTCAATCCAGAAACCACTACAAGTCCCTGACCGTACTCAAATTCTATCAAGGTTGCCATTCCTGATCCATCCGTCAAAATAACATTGGTATTATCGGGATAATTGGTAAAGTAGTTATGGCTGATCGATGAACCGTACATATCATCGTTCTGTAAGACTCGATTGTTGGAATATATACCGGTTATCATAGGATGAGTATTATCAACTATGTAGTTTCTATCGTAAGAGTTTCTCACTGATGTAATACCAAACGGGAAACTGTAATATGTTCCGGAGGTATGACCTGCAGTGTCTGCCGCCAAAAATACAGAGCCGCCGCTTTGAGCATATTCAGCTAAAGTGTCTATCGGAATATTATTATAGAATGACTGCTCCTGATCGGCTGCCAATATAACAAGCGAATAATCATACATATCAACGTTTCCGACTGCTAAATCATATGAAGAATATTTATCATATCCTTCGATAACACCTGCGTCAACCAAGCGCTGCAACGTAGCCGAATTCGCATAGCTACCCCAAGGGAAAATGTCCTCAACCAACAGTACTTTTCCACCACGGACCGCGCCACAACGCGTACATACACTATCTATATAGTTGTGTCCAAGCTTGGGTGTAATAACCTCATTATAGCTGTCATTACAAAGCGTACAAACGTAAGTTCCGATACCGTCATTAGTGCAATCTGCCTCGGTCGAGCTCTGAAGCGCGTAATTGTGATCGCAATAAATCTCGATGGTTTCAACATGGAAGGTGTAGTAGCCGTTGTTGTAGGCTCTGATATAATAGGTCGTGTTTGCCTCACATACATAGCTGATGCTGAAATTCCAGTCATATCCACCGTCGTGATCAAACACCAGGGAATTTCCGTAAGAATCACAAAGCTCTGCGTAAGGATCGCCCGAATAATCGGTAGAGTAAAATCGATACTCTCCGCTTGCCGTGGGAGTGAAGCTGAAATAGACGTAGCCTGAGTCATCGACGTAAATGCCATCTCCCGATACGACAACTGTGGCATCGGCAAAGATATGTTCCCCGCAGTTAGTACAATGGCCGTTTTCATAGTAATGGCCGTATGCGTATTCATATATGTCCTCGTAGCTGTCGCCACATCTTGTGCAAGCATATACCTCAACGCCGTTGCTTACGCAATCTGCTGTAGTCGTACTCTGCAGAACATAGTCGTGACCGAGTGCCCACTCCACTACCTCATCGTAACTATCGTTACACTTAGAACAAACGTAGGTTGCTACGCCGTCATTGTCACAATCGGCCGTGGTCGTACTCTGCAAAACATAGTCATGGTCACAATACAGCTCGATCGTATAGACGTTCAAAGTATAGGATCCAGTAGAGGATGAGCTGTAAAAATAAGCTTTAATGTAATATGTAGTGTTGGCGACACAATCATAGGTAATGCTAAAGTTACTGCCGTTGCCACCATCATCGTTGCGAACGAGTTCTATTCCATTCTCATCCAACAACGCGCCATACGTATCGTCTGCGTTGTTCGAAGAATAGAACTGATAAAGACCGCTACACGTCGGAACAAACTCATAGTATACGGCACCGCCAGCGACATCGATTTGTACCGAAGTTGTCGAATCTGCCACGATCGTACCTGTAACGGGGACTATATGTTCTCCACAGACAGTACATATTCCGCTTACATAATTGTGATTGAGTGCAGGAATAATCTCCCTCTGAATTCTTTCACAAAGTATGCATGTGCGTACGATCTCTCCATCTGCCGTACAGGTTGCTTCGGTACGAGAGGTCTCTTCATACGAGTGAACGTGAGGGGTATAGCCGCCTTCGCCAAATCCCTGAAGAACCGGATAATCATCTTCTCTGAATTCCCAAACGGTGTCAAAGTCCCAGCCGAGATTGCTTTCTATCCAAGATTGGGATTGGAAATTGGATGCATCCGTGCTATAATTATGGTAGCAATTTGATACCAATGCCTCTTTCGAGAAGTAATAGCTTGAGCTGCTGCTTGTTACAGTTCCCGAGAAAAAGCTGTCAGAAATATCAACGCTGTTTATATCGCATCCGGTAAATCCTGCCGCAACCTTAACCGTTGAGCTGTTTCCTTCACCGGTTTCTACTATATCTCCTCTAACGTAACAATTTACGATAGTAAGCGAGCCGCTATACGTTCCGCCGACAAGACCTGCACAATGTCCTCCGCCTTCAATATCTACTATTGCATAGCAATTTTCGACCTGCGTGCTGTTGCCACCAAGACCCAACAAGCCTCCGAAGCTTGCCGGGTTTGAGGTTGAGGTGCCGCCGAACTCGACATTGGTGCTACATACACGAATGGTTGAGCGTTCAGCCGCTCCGGCAATACCGCCGCAATTATTTCTATATGACAGGACCTGATCTATATAGACGTTATCTACGTTCAGGTTCTCAACGGTAGCGCCATTGAGTGCGCCAAACAATCCGCTAAAGGAAGTATCGTTGTTCGTGATAGAAACGTTACTTACCGTATAATAATCTCCGTTGAAATTACCTGCGAAATAGCCGAATTGAGCTTCCCAACTGGAGTTCTGCTGAGTTCCTTTGCCAATCGGAACCCATTCGCGTCCTGCCAAATCTATGTCGTTTCCAAGATGGATCGTCTTATTCCCAAAGGTGTTTCCGTTATTTACAAGATATGCCAGACCCGCAAGTTCCTCTGCAGTATAAATGATAAATTCGGTATCATAATCATTGTACCAAGAGGTATCGGTCGTACCGTCCCACAAATCAGCTGTATTCTCTGCAGGAGTTTCCGCATTAACAGTAAGAAGTGTCAACGAAGGCATTGATCCCAACATCATACAAATGACTACCAAAAAAGACACTATCTTTTTGAATACAGACTTTTGATTAAAAGTATTCATATCTGTTTCTCCTTGCTTTAGTTATTTTTTACCACGATCTTACCACCCGTGATGATCAAAGAAACGGGGTTCAGATCGTTATCAAAAGCGCTTACATTTAGTATGATGCTATAGACTCCTTCGGGGGCACTCGAAGATACATTGAACGTGAGAATCAGCATTTCACCGTTTTTAATATCTTTATCTTCGATCTTTTCAGAATCCCACAAAAACGTGCATCCGCTATTCAGATTGCTTGGTTCAGTAAATGTCAATGCCTCCAATGCATTTCCGCTTTCTGCATCTGTTAACGTTAAAAACTCCGAGCTGTATTGAACGGTTATTGTCAGTCCCGTTATTCCGGGATTATTCCTTATCGATACCGCAAAAGAAACTTGAGTTTCTCCGGAAGCTGCTTCTACAGAAGGAAGTGTTATCGCGGAATTTCCTTTGTTTTCATCGTTTCCGGGAGTTGTTACAGCTCCGCAGATCGAACAATGAATGTCTGTCGTGCAGTCGCCATCGTCGGCTTCGGGGATATGTGCTGCAAAATCTCCATACTCGGTTCCGCAGATTTCGCAAACTGCTTTATTGATGCAGGTTGCTTCGCCGCCCGTATGGGTCGCGTTGCCGGGAGTCGTTACCGTTCCGCAGGACGAACAAAGAATGTCGGTCGTGCAGTCGCCGTCGTCTGCCTCGGGGATATGTGCTGCAAATTCGCCGTATTCGGTTCCGCAATTCTCACATTTTGCTTTTTCAGTGCAGGTCGCTTCGCCGCCCGTATGGGTCGCGTTGCCGGGAGTCGTTACCGCTCCGCAGGACGAACAATGAATGTCGGTCGTGCAGTCGCCGTCGTCGGCTTCGGGGATGTGTGCTGCAAGTTCTCCGTACTCAGTTCCGCAGATTTCGCAAATTGCTTTATTGGTACAGGTCGCCTCGCCGCCCGTATGGGCTGTGTTCTCCGTTACTGCTCCGCAGATCGAACAATGAATGTCTGTCGTGCAGTCGCCGTCGTCGGCTTCGGGGATATGTGCTGCAAAATCTCCATACTCGGTTCCGCAGATTTCGCAAACTGCTTTATTGATGCAGGTTGCTTCGCCGCCCGTATGGGCTGTGTTCTCCGTTACAGCTCCGCAGATCGAACAATGAATGTCTGTCGTGCAGTCGCCGTCGTCGGCTTCGGGGATATGTGCTGCAAAATCTCCATACTCGGTTCCGCAGATTTCGCAAACTGCTTTATTGATGCA
>JAFQPM010000022.1 GCA_017411745.1 Clostridia bacterium
AGAAGGGTTCTCTCCCTCCCCTGAATTCCTTCATCCCTTATCTCACCTGTACGAATCCAAGCTTTTTCTGAACCTTGGAAAGGGTGCGGCGTGCGACGTAAGAGGCCTCCTCGGCACCCTTCTTCATCTGAGATTCGAGCTGAGCCTTGTCGGACATAAAGCCCTTAAATTTCTCCTGAACGGGAGCGAGTGCATCTGCGCAGACCTCACCTACAGCAAGCTTGAAGTCGCCGTAGCCCTTGCCCTCGAACTCGCGCTCGACCTCCTCGAGCGTTTTGCCCGTGAATACCGAGTAAATAGTCATCAGATTATTGATACCGTCCTTGCCCTCGGCGTAGCGAACGCAGGTATCGGAGTCGGTAACGGCGCGCTTGAATTTGCGGATTATAGTATCTCTGTCGTCGAGAATGTAGACCACCGCGTTGGTGTTCTCGTCGGACTTGCTCATCTTCTTGGTGGGATCGGCAAGAGACATGATCTTAGCGCCTGCCTTTGCCATAATAGGCTCGGGAATAGTGAAGGTGTCGGGATAGATGGAGTTGAAGCGAGTCGCGATATCGCGGCAAAGCTCAACGTGCTGCTTCTGGTCGATGCCGACGGGAACGACGTCGGTCTGATAGAGCAGAATATCAGCCGCCATAAGCACGGGATATGTGAAAAGACCCGCGTTGATATTGTCGGCGTGCTTTTGGGATTTGTCCTTGAACTGAGTCATACGCGAAAGCTCACCGAATCCGGTGAAGCAGTTGAGCAGCCATGCAAGCTCGGCGTGCTCCTTTACGTGCGACTGCACGTAAAGAGTATTTTTGTTGGGATCAAGACCGCAAGCCATGTAGAGCGCAAGCGTCTCGTAGGTGCGGCGGCGCAGGTCGGCGGGAACCTGACGAACGGTTATCGCGTGCTCGTCAACCACGCAGTAAAAGCACTTGTACTGCTCGGAGAACGCGGAAAAATTCTTGATCGCGCCCAGATAATTTCCAATAGTCAGATTTCCGCTGGGCTGAACGCCGGAAAAAGAGACCTTCTGATCGTTAAACATAATGTATATCCTCCAAAAAATAATTACAAAATAAAAAACCTGTCCCGTACGATAGAAATAACCCTATCAGTACAGGGACAGGAACAAAACAAAATTCCTGCGGTGCCACCCCGCTTGACGAAAAACGTCCTCTTTACGCATACCTTATATGCCGACTTTTTTTCACGGAGAGTCACCTCCGTCTCCCATACTCTCGCGCCAGCTAAGACGCAGTTTCCGTTCACCCTCGGAAGTCCATTCAGCCGTTTGTTCTGACCGCGCTCTCATCGCCCGCGGCTCTCTGTACAGAAGGAAAATGACCTACTAATCTTCCTCATCGGTTTGATGTGACTATTTTAGCACACAAAATCTGATTTGTCAATATGATTTTTAAAATTCCTCAAAGACCCATCTCGCGCGCAAGCTCACCGAGTACGCGGATACCCGTAACGATCTGCTCGTCGGAGGGCGTGCTGTAATTAAGACGGAAGGAATTTGAGGGCGCGCCCGTGTCGCAATTGAAGGCAGAGCCGGGAACAACGCGCACGTTTCTCTCGGTCGCCTTGCGGATAAATTCAGTAGCGTCGACCGTGTCGGGCAGAGTGCCCCATATAAATAAACCACCCTCGGGACGAGTAAATTTCACCGATCTCGGCAGCTCACGATCAAGACACTCGAGCATGAGCGAGCATTTGTGTCGGTATATCTCCTGAATATCGCGAATGTGCCCATCAAGATCGCACTCTGTCATGTATCTGTAGCAAAGCATCTGGAAAAAGAGATTTGTGTGAACGTCGCTGGTCTGCTTGGATACCACCATTTTGGAGGTGACTTCCTCGGGCGCGATCACGAATCCGACCCTCATACCTGCCGAAAGTATCTTCGAGAAGGTCGAGCAGTAGATAACGATGCCGTCCTCGTCCATGCTCTTTATCGTGGGAATATCCTCTCCCGCAAAGCGAAGCTCGCCGTAGGGATTATCCTCAAGGATCATAAGACCGTACTTCTTCGCCAGCTCGTATATCTTCATGCGCTTTTCGTAAGACGTGGTGATGCCGCAGGGATTGTGAAACGTGGGTATAACGTAGATAAGCTTTGCATTCGGAGTCGACTTTATCACCGACTCAAGCTCCTCGATATTCATTCCATCTTCCTCAAGCGTGACCCCCGCAACGACCGCACCGTTTGAGCGAAAAGCGTTCAGCGCACCGATAAACGTGGGATTTTCACAAATGACCGCATCCCCCTCGTTGCAAAAGACCTTGCAGGCAAGCTCGATTCCTTGCTGACCGCCCGAGACCACTATCGTCTCGTCGTTAAAAACGTCCCCATCGGCAACTGATCTGCCGATATTGAAGATCGCCTTCTGTCTCTTGGCAATAGCCTCGCGCAAAGGGAAATATCCGTCGGTCGCGCCATACTGGAGCGCCTTGGACGAAGCATTTTCATATATATCAGCGGATATCCGTGCCATATCTGCAACGGGGAAGCTCTCGGGCGCGGGATTGCCTGCCGCGAAGCTGATCGTATCGGCAGTTGCGGGTGCTTTAAGAATCTCTCTGATCGCCGACGGCTTGAGATCCGCTATTTTCTTTGAAAAGGTGTAATTCATAACGATTTTCTCCGTTTTCGCTTTATCATATTGAATTATATCACTAAATTCCTGCCATTTCAAGCAGTTGACGCAAATTTTCATGCGTTTTATTGACATTTTTGCCGTCGTGTGATAAAATTAAGAAAAACCAACCCAACTTTTTAAAAATTCGGAAAGCTTTTGAAAGGTCTCGGAAAATCTTTTCCCGAAAAGTTTTCCGAGTGGGGTGTGGGGAGAATCCCCACAACAGAAAGGAATCACAATGGCAAAAATAAAATGGCGCGGTGGCGCTCTCATAGCACCTCTGCCACCCGTGATGGTGAGCTCGGGAGATATGGAAAACTCGAATATTATGACGGTCGCGTGGACGGGGATCATCAACACCATCCCGCCAAAGACTTACATTTCCGTGCGCCCGAAGCGACATTCGTATAATATGATCAAGGAAAGCGGGGAGTTCGTCATAAACCTGACTCCCGCAAAGCTCGTTAAGGAGGCAGATTATTGCGGCATCTACACGGGTGCAAAGGTCGATAAATTCGAGAAATGTAAGCTCACCAAAGAAGCGGCGACCGAGGTCAAGTGCGCGCTTATCGGCGAAAGTCCGCTGTCGCTCGAATGTAAGGTCACCGACGTAATATCTCTCGGCACACACGATATGTTTTTGGCAGATATCGTCGCGGTCGACGTTGACGAAGACCTTGTCGACAAAGAAGGGAAGCTCCACCTTGAAAAAGCGGGACTTGCCGCGTATGCCCACGGCGAATACTTTGAGCTTGGCAAGAAGATCGGTAAATTCGGCTTTTCCGCGACTAAAAAGAAAAAACACAACAAGCCCAAGAAACAATAACGCCAAAAAGGCTCGTTCCACCTTTGGTGAAACGAGCCTTTTTATGAACTGCAATTTTATTATTCCTCAGCAGAGGTTGTGACTTCCTCGGTTGTAATATCCTCAGTGGTAGTATCGGTTTCAGTAACGAAGTTGTCTGCTCCGGATTTAATGTAACCGGTCATAGTCTCACCGCCGTAAGCAACGAATTCGACCTTGTACCAACCGGTCTCGGTGTTTTCAGCGATTACCTTGGTCTCCTCGCCTGCCAAAGCCCAACCGATAACCTGGCTGCCGTTGAAGGTGGGAAGGTTGCGGATGTTGAGGGATCCGGTCTTATCGTTTACGACCACGATCTTGTCAACCTCAACGAATCCCTCGTCGGGATCACTAATATCGGTGAGATACTTAGAAGCAACGTAATAGGTCTCACCCTCATATACGACCTTACTCCAATAATTAGCCTCATCGGTGCTAAGTCCGATTCTCTTGAGCTCTGTGCCGTGAGAAATGCTTCCCTTGGACTCGTATTCGGCGGTGCGGAGAGTTACTGCACTACCGGGGTTGTTGACGTACACGGTTTCGTCGCATTCTGCGTACTCATATTTGCCGGGGTTGCCAATTTCGGAGTTGGAGCCATTATTGGTACCTTCGTTGCCTTCGCCCTCTGCAGTAGTGTCCTCTGTGGTGGAATCCTCACCGGAGGGTATCTCTATTCTATTGTCTTCCGTGGTGTCTTCGCCGCCGTTGTTGCCATTGTTGCAAGCGCAAAGAGAAGCCGCGAGAAGAAGTGCGGTAAAAATTGCGATAAGTTTTCTGCTCATTTTGAAAATCCTCCTGAAAAGTATGTATTGTTCTTTGATTTTTTACAAAAATACAAGTATTATTATAATTATATCATAGGACTTGTCCCTTGTCAAGAAGCTAAACTAAATTTTTGTCGATATATTTTAGAGAATTTGATCAGTTCTTCGCAGGAAACTCGCCGGTGGATACACCGCCTTTCCCACAAAAAATTAAATAAATCTCCAATTCGGTTGACACGACCCCTAAAAATGTGGTAAAATATTATCATAAATAAACACTTCGGAGTGAAATTTAATGAAAAAACTACTCTGTATAGACGGAAACAGTATACTTAACCGACAGTTTTACGGTATAAGACCGCTGTCCACACCCGACGGCTTTCCCACCAATGCCATCTTCGGTATGGTAAACGTTCTCATAAAGCAGCTCGAAGGGCTCTCGCCCGACTACGCGGCGGTAGCGTTTGACCTCAAAGCGCCCACCTTCCGCCACGAAATGTACGGCGAATATAAGGCAGGCAGAAAGCCGATGCCCGAGGACCTTGCAAAGCAGCTTCCCGTGGCAAAGGAGATCTGTCGCGCAATGGGACTTCATGTGCTCGAGCTCGCAGGCTACGAGGCAGACGACATCCTCGGCACGCTCGCGGCTTGGGCAGAGAACGAGAGCGACACCGAGGCATACGTGCTCACGGGCGACCGCGACTCGCTCCAGCTCATCAGCGACAAGACGAAGGTGCTTTTAGCCACGAATACCGACACCGTCACGATGGACGACGCGGCGTTCTTTGAAAAATACGGAGTACACGCGTGTCAGTACGTCGACGTCAAAGCGCTCATGGGCGATAGCTCGGACAATATCCCGGGTGTCGCAGGCGTGGGTGAGAAGACCGCGTTCAGACTCATCGCAGAGCAGGGAAGCCTTGACGCCATATACGAAAACCTCGACAATATCAAGCTCACCCCCTCGGTCAGAGCCAAGATGGAAAACGGCAAAGAGAGTGCCTATATGTCCAAGGACCTCGCAACCATAATCCGCAATGTCCCCCTCGGCATCACCCTTTCGGATATTGCCCACAAGGGACTTGATCGCCCCGAGGCGAAAAAGCTGTTTTTGCGCTACAATCTCCTCTCCGCAATAAAGCGTTGCGGACTCGATAAGGACGCGGACGAGCCCGAGCCAAGCTCTCCCGAAGCAACGAAAAAAGCAAGCGTTACCGTCATCGAGAGCGCCGACCTCACTTCTCTCTGCGGCGAGATATACTCCATCTCCCTCACCGACGAAAAAGCGTATATTTCCGACGGCGAGACGGTTATCTCCACAAGCCTTTCGGACGCGCTCGCAAGCTTTGTAAATGCCAAGAAAATAATCACATGTGATTGCAAATCCCTCTATAAATTCCTCGACTCAAAGGGTATCCATTTCCGCGATTGCTATTTTGACGTAATGCTCGGCGCGTACGTCGACGATTCCTCGCAGAGCAGCTACGAGCTCGAAAGGCTCGTCGGCTCATATCTCGGCGACACCGTCGACGAGAGCATTCCCGAAGCATTCTATGTCGCAAAAATGTGGCAGATCATAGAAAAAAGACTCGCGGAAAGCGGTCAGCTCGACCTGCTCTATAACATCGAAATGCCACTTGCCGCAGTCCTTTGCGATATGGAAAACGCAGGCTTCAAGATCGACCGCGAGGGAATAGCGCGCTACGGCGAGGAGCTCGAGGAGCAGGCAAGAGCGCTCGAGGAGAGAATATACTCAATGGCAGGCGAGGAGTTCAATATAAATTCGCCCAAGCAGCTCGGCGAGGTTCTCTTTGAAAAGCTCATGCTCCCGACTGCAAAAAAGACCAAAACGGGCTATTCCACAAACGCCGAGGTGCTTGAAAAGCTCCGCAAATACCACCCGATCATCGACGATATACTCGATTACAGACAGGTAAGCAAGCTCAAGAGCACGTATGTCGACGGTCTCTTAAAGAGCGCCGACGAAAACGGCAAATGCCACACCACCTTCAAGCAAACGGGAACGGCAACGGGACGTCTTTCCTCGGTCAACCCCAACCTGCAAAATATCCCGATAAGGACCGAGGCAGGCAGACGCTTCCGCGAATATTTCATACCTAACGACGACGGTAAGGTGCTTATCGACGCCGACTATTCGCAGATCGAGCTCCGCGTGCTCGCGCACGTGTCAAGCGACGAAAATATGATCGAAGCCTTCCTTTCGGGCGAGGATATCCACACTGCAACCTCCTGCCGAGTTTTCGGCGTTACACCTCCCGAGGTCACGATCGAGATGCGAAAGAGAGCCAAGGCGGTAAACTTCGGTATCCTTTACGGAATGGGCGAATTTTCGCTCGCGGAGGACCTTAAGATATCTCGCGCCAAGGCAAAGGAGTATATTGACAGTTACCTTGCAAGCTACCCGGGCATCAACGAGTATCTGCACAACGTCGCCAAGGATGCAAGAGAGGACGGATACGTCACGACGATGCTCGGCAGACGCAGATATATCCCCGAGCTGTCGTCGACCAATAAAAATCTCCAGAATTTCGGCGAGCGAGTCGCAAGAAACAGCCCGATTCAGGGCAGCAGCGCCGATATCATCAAAATAGCGATGATAAACGTCGATAAAGCGCTCCGAGAGAACGGAAAAGGTGCAAAGCTGCTCCTTCAGGTCCACGACGAGTTGCTTATCGAAAGTCCGCGCGAATCTGCCGAGGAGATCCTTGAAATACTCAGGACTGAAATGGAAAATGCCGTCAAGCTGGCAGTTCCGCTTAAGGTCGACGCCCATATAGGCGAAAATTGGCTCGAATGCCATTGATAAAGCCCAAAACAAAGCATATTCCCCGACTCGTCGGGGAATATGCTTTTCCTTTAAAGCGAAGTGTATATACACTTGTATTTACATAATACACAAAAATCGACCGAAAGCCGCAAAATTTTGGTCTATTTTTGACCTTGTCACAGCCGCAAAAAAGTGATATACTCTAATCAATAAATAACAAAAAGAGGAAAAACCTTATGAAAACTTTGAAAAAATATCTCCATCGGTATTTTATCGACGCTATGGGCGCTATGGCGCTCGGACTTTTCGCCTCGTTGCTTATCGGCACGATCTTCGGCACAGTCGGCGGCTACGTCAAGATCGCGTGGCTCGCAAACGCGCTGAATACCATAGCCACTTACGCTAAGGCGGCAACGGGAATGGCGATCGGTGTCGCTATCGCGTATAAGCTCGGCGCACATCCCCTCGTTATGTTCTCCTGCGCGGCAGTCGGCGCTATGTCAAACGCTATGGGCGCAGTCGTAAACGAAGGCGCTATAGGAGCTTGGGCGGTGACCGCCAATACCACGGGTAACGGAGTCTTTTACAGCGCAGGTCCCGCAGGTGCGTTCTTCGCGGTAATAATCGCCTGCGAGATCGGAATGCTCGTATCCAAAAAGACCAAGGTCGACATACTCGTCACCCCCGTCGTTACTCTCACCGTGGGCTTTGCGGCAAGCTGGCTGCTTTGCCCGATCGTATCCTACGTAATGTATTATCTCGGCGTATTCATCGCCACGGCTACCACCTTCCAGCCTCTGCTTATGGGTATAGTCGTGTCGGTAGTGGTCGGAATCATTCTCACTCTTCCGATCTCGAGCGCGGCGATATGTGCTATGATCTTCTCCTCGTCTGCCCTTGAGGTCGCGGTAATGAACGGAACGAGCGAAGGATTTTTGCTCGCAGGCGGTGCGGCGGCAGTCGGATGCTGCGCACAGATGGTCGGCTTTGCCGCATCAAGCTTCCGTGAAAACAAGTGGGGCGGCATTATCTCGCAGGGACTCGGCACATCGATGCTCCAGATGGGAAACATCTGTAAAAATCCTCGCATTTGGATACCTCCCACGCTCGCGGCAGCGATCGTCGGACCTCTTTCCACAATGGTCTTCAAGCTTTATTGCACGGGCGTTTCCGCGGGAATGGGAACCTGCGGTCTCGTCGGTCCTATCGGTATCATCGCAGATACAAAATCCTCACCTATGATGTGGACAGGACTCATCCTTTGCTGCATCGTTCTCCCTGCGGCACTCTCCTTGCTTTTCAGCGAGATCTTGCGTAAGATCGGCTGGATCAAAAAGGACGATATGCTCTTAACCGAATAAAAATTATCCATACGCCGAGCGCTGCAAACACACCGCTCGGCGCGTTTTTCTATTCAAAGCACTTGCAAAATTATCCAAAACGTGTTATAATGAAAGTGCAGGGTAAGTAACCGTAGAATCATAAGCAGGAGGATTAGGAAATGAATAATAAGAAAAAAAGAAGAATATTTGCTTGTTTAATTGTTTGTGTAATAATCGCAACTCTCATTTGCCTAGCTTCGTGTTCAAATAAACGGCGCTTTGACATGGATGACATGGAATGGATGCTTGGAAAAACATCCTCTGAGATCGAAGAAAGATACGGATCATTTGACTTTATTCCAGGTTATAAAGAAAAAAGCGAAGATGGAAACTATTATTCTGCAGGTTGTTGTTATGAAGTGAAAGAGAAACGCGTTGGACCTTTTGGAACAGATCCAGCCGTATATTTTCAAATCCATTTTGATTCAGAAGGCCGCGCATATCGATTTATATACCCTTGGTATATTCCGGCATAATCTTATAAAACATAGCGCCCGGCGCCTTCACGGCGCTGGGTTTTTCTTGACATCGTATCTTTTTTATGATACAATGATATATCACCACGCCCCACGGCAGATCGGAGAGAATATGAACTCACAAGAAATAATGCAAATACTCGAAGAGAGAAGAACCTACCGCCGCTTTGACGAAAGCAGACAAATATCCGACGAGGTCGTCGCCGATATGAAAAGGGCGGCACAGCTCGCGTCCTCCGCGATGAACCGCCAGCCCCTCCGCTATATCTATATCCGCACCCCCGAGACAGTCAACGCCGTATTCGATATCACAAGCTGGGGCGGAGCACTTCCGAACGGAGAAGGAAGACCCAAAGTGGGCGAAAGACCGACTCTGTTCGTGGCAATACTCTCCGAAAAGGCACTCCAATCAAAATATACCGCCTTCGACGAGGGACTTGCCGCCTCCAACCTCACGCTTTCCGCCTATGCCCACGGAGTCGGCTCGTGCATTCTCGGAAGCGTCAACGCCGATAAGCTCCGCGATCTGCTTAAAATCGACGAAAGCCTTGATATAAGCTGTGTCATCGGATTCGGCTACCCGACTCACAAGAGCACCGTCACCGAGATCAGCGCCGACGGCGATGTAAAATACCGCCTCGACGAAAACCGCGACTATATAGTCCCCAAAAAGAAGATCGAGGACACCGTGACCGAGCTTTAACGCTCTGCAATACAAAAAATCGTGCCCAAAATTATAAATTGTTAATTTTTCAAAAACCTATTGAAAATAGGGAAAGAATCTGTTATAATATATAAAGGTCTTGATCGACCGACAAATAAATAGCTGAAAATGCAGCCGTGTGCTGCGAAACGAGGTCATACCAGCCGGGGAATTAGCGGAGCCCTGTACCTGAAATCCGCTACAGCAGGGGTGGATCCCGCATTTGAGGGCTGAGTCTTTACGAATTGAGTCATATCCTCTGTGTTGAGAGGCGGGTCTTGCGCAATCGGGAGCTGTGAACCATGTCAGATGGGGAACCAAGCAGCATTAAGCGGTTAACCCGATGTGCCGCGAGGGTGCCTGCCTTGAGCAGTGGGTATGAAGATCGCGTGGAGATAAAGTTCGACTTTGCGGTGTATGGTCTCGTTTTGCAACAGACGGTTGCTTTATTATCACAAAAAAATCATTCAAAGGAGGTAAATATGCATCAGGCACTGTATAGAAAATGGCGTCCCCGCAGCTTTGACGAGGTTCAGGGACAGGAGCATATAACCTCCATACTGAAATACGAGGTCGCCAACAATAAATTCTCGCACGCATATCTTTTCTGCGGCTCACGCGGAACGGGAAAAACGTCCTGTGCGAAGATTCTTGCCAAAGCGGTCAACTGTCTTGACTCCAAGGACGGCAATCCCTGCGGTAAGTGCGAGGCTTGTCTGGCTATCGACTCGGGCGCAGCAACCGACGTGCTCGAAATGGATGCCGCATCGAACAACGGCGTCGACAATATCCGTGACATTCGCGACGAGGTCGTATATTCGCCCTCAAACCTCAAATACAGAGTTTATATCATCGACGAGGTACATATGCTTTCGACAAGCGCGTTCAACGCTTTGTTGAAAACGCTTGAAGAGCCTCCGGAGCACGTCGTGTTCATTCTTGCGACCACCGAGCTCCATAAGCTGCCCGCAACCATCATCTCGCGTTGTCAGCGCTTCGATTTCCGACGTATCACGACCGAGGTGCTGGGAAATCACCTCCTTCGCATAGCCAAGGCAGAGGGCATCGAGCTTGAGGACTCCGCCGCCGTACTGCTCGCAAAGCAGGCGCAGGGAGGAATGCGAGACGCGATCAGTCTGCTCGATCTGTGCGCGGGAAGCCGCGAGAGGATCGACGAGGAGCTCGTAAACCTCACGGTAGGTAAGATCGGCAGAGAAAATATGCTCGCCGTCGTAGAGGCGATCGCGCAAAAGGACTACGAAACGATCTTCGCCGCAGTCGACGAAACGGTAAGATCGTCAAGAGATATAACGGTTTTCTGGCAGGATCTCATCTCGGTCTACCGCGACCTGCTCGTTGTTAAAACGTCAAGCAACGCCACGCGCTATCTTGATCTGACCGATAGTGAAACGCAAGCGCTCACGAGCCTTGCCGCACTATTTACGACCGAAAGGCTGTCGTATCATTGCGGTATGCTTCAGGACGCCCTGCTCGCGATGCAAAAGGCAAACGCAGTGCGTAGAATTACCGCCGAGCTGACGCTCGTGAGAATGTGTGACGAGAGACTGTCAAGCTCCCCCGAAGCGATGCTTGCAAGAATATCAAATATAGAATCGAATATAGCCACGGGCAATTTTACCGCACAGACTACAGCACCCCAAGCTCAAACAGAAGCCGAGCAAGCGCCGAAAAAGCCGCGCAGAGCCCAAGCCCCCGTACCCTCGGACGACGATGACAGTATGTTCCGCGGTGACGCACCGGGAATGACGGTATCTGCGCCTAAAAAAGAGGCTGCCCCGACAACACCGACCGCGAGAATAAGCACGCCACGTCAAGTGCCCGAACCCACGGGCAGCGTACGAACCTTGAAGCCGTTCAGAAATCGCGCCGAGGTGCTCGAAAAAATGGAAGGGGCAAGCGCTATGCAAGCGTCGTTCTTCAAGCGTGCCAAGTGGTATACCGACGAGGGCGGCAAAATAGTTCTGAAATTTGAAAACCAATTCGACCTTAGCAATATGACCTTTTTCGACGGAGAGGCGTTCTTTTTGAAGATAGCCTCGTCAGTCCTCGGCAGAGCCTTGACCAAGGCAGACTTGGGTTGCGAATGCGATACCGAGAAGAAGACCGACAGCGTCATAGATAAGATTCTCGAAGCGGCGGAAGAATAAATAAAAACGATTAAAGGAGACATAACAATGAGAGCAAATATACCGAAGGGAATGGGCGGCGGCGCCCAGAATATGCAGGCAATGCTTCGTCAGGCACAGAAGATGCAGGAGGATATGGCAGCGCTTCAGGAGGACCTTGACGCACGCGAATATGAGATCAAGGCAGGCGGCGGCGTAGTTGCCGTAAAGATCAACGGTAAAAAAGAGATCCTTTCTATCGATATTCAGCCCGAGATCGTCGATCCCGACGACGTAGAGACCTTGTCCGACATTCTCACCGCGGCAGTAAACGAGGCGATCAAGAGAGTAGAGACCACCAACGCGCAGGAAATGGACAAGATCACCAAGGGTATGAATATGCCCGGAATGTTCTGATATGGCAGAATATATCGAGTCGCTCCAGAAGCTTGCGGAGCAGTTTGGCAGACTTGACGGCGTGGGCAGAAAGAACGCTATGAAAATGGCGTTTTCGGTGCTCGATATGACCGACGAGGAGGCAAGCGAATTCGCCGCGGCTATTCTTGACGCGAAAGCGAAAATACATCTCTGCCCGATCTGTCAGAACATCACCGACAGGGAGATCTGCCCGATCTGCGCCGACCTGCAAAGAGACAGAAAAACCGTCTGCGTGGTATCCGATCCCAAGGTCGTTATATCTATGGAAAAGGTAAGGGAATATAAGGGACTTTACCACGTTCTCCACGGAGTTATCTCGCCAACCAACGGCGTCACTCCCGAAAAGCTCAAGATACGCGAGCTCCTCGCGAGACTTAACGAGGGAGAGATCGAGGAGGTCATAGTTGCGACCAACCCCACAGTCGAAGGAGAGGTCACGGCAATGTATCTTGCCCGACTGCTCAAGCCGATTGGAATAAAGGTCACAAGGCTCGCGTACGGCGTGCCTATGGGAAGCGACCTTGAATACGCGGACGAAATAACCCTTTTCCGCGCCCTCGAGGGAAGACGAGATTTTTAAAAGCTTAAACGGGCGAACCTTGTTCGCCCATAAGTTGTTTTTACGTTTGTGCCGCCGTGAACGGCGGATTGGAGATCAGCGTGAAGGCGAGGTCACCTTTATAGGTAATTAAACTGCTTCACGCGCGAATTTTGCCCCGTGGCAAAATTCAACGATTACTGTTTGTGCCGCCGTGAACGGCGGATTGGAGATCAGCGTGAAGGTGAGGTCACCTTTATAGGTAATTAAACCGCTTCACGCACGAATTTTGCCTCATCGGCAAAATTCAACGATTACTGTTTGTGCCGCCGTGAACGGCGGATTGGAGATCAGAGTGAAATACATAAATCAAAACTACGACGAAGAACGCGCCTTATATGACATTGAAGACGCGGAAATAATAAATTGCACCTTCGCAGGCGAGGCAGATGGCGAAAGCGCGCTCAAGGAGTGCAGACGCATCAAGGTTGAGAGCTGTCTGTTTGAATTGCGCTATCCCTTTTGGCACGTCAGCGGCGCAGAAATATCCAACATCACTATGACCGAGACCTGCCGAGCTGCACTTTGGTACGACGATCACGTAAATATCGAAAAAAGCACGCTCCACGGCATAAAAGCGCTCCGCGAGTGCAAAAACGTCACGCTTTCCGAGTGCGACGTCGATAGCGCGGAGTTCGGCTGGAGATGTTCGGATATTACCGTCAAAAACACCACCGTTAACTCCCAATATCCATTTTTTGAGTGCAAGAATATCCAGCTTTCCGAGTTTACCCTCTCGGGCAAGTATTCCTTCCAGTACGTCGAAAACGTCGAAATTAAAAATTCCAATCTCAAGACCAAAGACGCCTTTTGGCATGCCAAGGACGTTACCGTTTACGACAGTGTCATCGAGGGCGAATATCTCGGCTGGTATTCCGAAAATTTGCGCCTCGTCCGTTGTCATATCAAGGGCACCCAGCCCCTCTGCTATTGCAAAAATCTTATCCTCGAAGACTGTACGACCGAGGATTGCGACCTCTCGTTTGAAAACAGCGAGGTCAGAGCGACTGTAAACGGCGATATCGTCAGCGTAAAGAATCCCGTCAGCGGCTTTGTCAAGGCAGATAGCATCGGCGAGATCATCTGGGATGAAAAGCATAAAAAAGCATCCACCTGCAAAATAGAGTGCGCGGTGAAAATATAACGCAAAAAATCATCTCCCGTCCTATGTTGGACAGGAGATGATTTTTTGATCTTTATTTGTTCTTCTTTAATACTCTTTTTACGAAATTTTCAAGAGATTTGTTAGCCGCACCTGCCTTGCCGTCGTAGTATCCGGCGAGCTCGTATCCGCTGGTCTCGCAGGTAACGTAAGGAAGCATGTAGAGTATGTCGCCTGCGGCATTTTCAAACGTCTGACCGAAATCGGTACAAACGCTGTCCCATACTATCTCAAGCATACGTCTGTCATCGGGATTATCCGCAACCTGCTTGCCAAGCAGCTTCTGATAGAATGCGACCTTTACGTCGGCGCTGTAATATGCGAGCATTTCGATGGTCTCTCCAACCATCTCCGCGTTTTCAAGGTATGCGGGGATAGCAAGATATCCGCCCCATTGCAACGAGTGGTATTCGGTTTGATTTGTGTCGTATAAGGGATAGGGAACTATACCGAAATCAGTATCGTAATTGAGGTATTCGGTAAGCTGATTGGTAGACGAAAGTGTCATGAGAGCTCGATTGCTTGTGAACGGTACTGTTATATCGAAGGACCAATAATCTACGCACGCGTAATCAGACGAGGCAAGATCCTTGAGCTTGCCGACGAGATCTATGGTTTTGTCCTTTGTCTCCTCGTTGTAGAATGAGACCTCGTAGTTACCCTGATCGTTTATCTCAACGAGATTGATGCCGCATCCTTCGAGGAAACCGCACCACGGAACCCACTGAAGACCGGTAAAGCCATACTGGTTCTTATCAACGCTTCCGTTGTTTATGTATGCCACCTTGGCAAGATCGATCATCTGATCGATGGTCCACTCGTAGTCGTCGACCATCTGGTAAATGCTCTTGTCAAGCGCGTCGTCATATTTTTCGAGAAGAGCCTTGTTAAATGCGATAACGTGAGTGTCAAGAATATTGAAGTCGCTGAATCCAAGGAAATACATATCGTTGATCGCAAGCGAATCCATAAATTCCTGGTTCCAATAATCAGCGTCGAGGTCTATGCCGGGCATATCGTTGAATTGGTACAGGAATCCGTCAGAAACAAGACCTGCGACGTTAATGCTGACGTGGGTCATCATAAGATCTATTGCGCCCGACTTGGTCTTAACAGAGTTCTTAAATGCCTCGGAATAATCCTCTTCGGTGTTGTACCAAGCGTAGAGCTCGACTCCAAGATAATTGCGGATATCTTCTTGACGTGCAAATAATGCCGCCGACAAAACGTCGTTTCCGCTTTCCTCTACCCAATAGTTGCCGATAGGATTGCAAGAGCCCTCAAGATAAAGATAAAATGTGTCGTCGTAATTGTTTTTTTCGATATCGGGAACGTCGGGAGCGGCCTCGGTGGTCTGCTCCGATGTCTGCTCCGATGTCTGATTTCCGCCTTCGGAAGCAGTGGTCTCTTCAGACGAACCTGAATTGTCGCACGCGGCAAACACAGAAAAAACAGAAAGGATCGCTAATATAAGAGCCAATATTTTAAGCTTAAGTTTCATAAAAGTTCCTCCGCTTTATTGTTTGATATCTCCATTATAATACAGGACAAACAAAATGTCAAGAGTGTTAGAGTATTAAAATAGGATCATTTAAAATCAAACACGACCTTGTCGCCCTCAAGCTTGAGCCTTGCATTGAATAGCTTGCCGTTTTTGGAGGTAAATCCTTGTATTTCAGAGGTCTTTCCCTCGGCAAGCAGCTTTCGCGCATTGCTGATAGATATAGGACGCTTACAAATAAAGCTGCCAAATCTGAACTTGCAGCCTTCTTTATATCCCATACAACCGTAGCCGTATTTTCCTCGGATAACGTCCTTTTGGCAAACGGGACATTTTCCAACGAGATCACCGAAAAATCCCGTATCGGTGTCAAGCTCAATAGGCACTTCGTGACGATCAAATACCACAGAGATCTCGTCACACGCCTGCTTGACGCTCTCACCCACCGTCATAGTGCCGCGGTAGACCTTTTTGAGTGCCTGACCAAGCACGCTGGTCTTGTATTTGTCCATCGAAATGTTCATCTGCGAGAGCTGCTCGATAAGATATTCGCCGCCGGGTAAGATCGTGTAAACGTCCTTCTTCAGCTCAATGTATCCCGACTTGCGCGCATTGTCGATAATGCCCGTGCGTGTCGCCTCGGTGCCAAGCTCAAGACCCTCGAATATCGCTCTGTAATCCTCCTCGTCGTTCTCAAGTTCGGAGGGAAGATCCTCTCCCGACTCAGCTGTGAGCCTTTCCTTTTCGGCAAGCGCCGCCTTGTCCTCGCGGAAGGGATTTTTCAGATAGTTGTTGAGCGTTTCAATGGTATAATGACGTGGAGGGGAGGTCTGCTTTTCGACGGGATGGAAGTTGATATTCACCTCGTCACCCTTTTCCAGCGGCGGCAGGATCTTGTCCTTTCGCTCGCTGTCGTCGAATCGCAAAAATCCGCGTTGGATTATCATCATTCCCTTGAGAGTAAATTGCTCGTATCCGCCAACGTCAATGACGATCTCGGTCTTTTGAGCCAGACACTCCTCCTCGCAGAATACCGAAACGAATCGGCGAAAGACCGTCTGATAAACCTGCATCTCCTTTTCGGAAAGATGCTCTTTTTTAGGAATCTTATAGGTCGGAGTCAAGGCCGAGTGGCTTTCGATCTTCGAGTCGTCGAAGATCGTCTTTTTGTCCTTGAAAACGACGGGATATCCGAGATGCTTAATGTTTGAAATGATCTTTTTGATCTTATCTTTTTCATTTGTGGCAAGATATTCCGAGTTTGTACGGGGATACGTGAGATATCCCTCCTCGTAAAGCTTCTGAACTATCGCAAGACTTTCCGCCATCGACATTTTGTACTTTTTGCCGAGAAGATTTTGAAGCTTGGAGAGTGAAAAGAGCTTTCCGGGGTTGACTGTCTCCTTTTTCGTCTTTTTTGATATTACGATAGCCTTGCTTGCGTTGTATTTGGCACAAAGCGCCTCAGCCTCGGCACGCTTGTCTTTGTCGAATTTTTCTTTACTGACAAGCTCGATCTCCTCGCCCTTCGTAGCTTCTTTAGAAACTGCGGCAAGATAGATATCGGGAACGAAGTTGCGTATCGCCATGTCTCTGTCGTATATCGCGCGAACGATGGGTACGATAACTCGACCGACGCGCAAAAGTGTACCGCATTTAAGTGTCGCAAATCGAGTAAGATTAACACCGTAAAGCCAATCTATATACGTCCTTGCAAAGCCCTCGTCGGCAAGATTTTGATACTCGTCCTCGCCCTTCATCTCAATAAGCGCTTTTCCAACGGTCTCGGGAGTCTGATCGGGTAGCCAGAGCCGCATAAATTTCTTGCTCGGATCGGCAAGAGCGCCGGTATTCATCACGCAAAGACGAATTATTATTTCGCCCTCGCGATCGGAGTCTCCCGCGTTGACTATACGGTTAACGTCAGGACGAAGACAAAGATATTTTATAGTTTCAAACTGTCGTTCAACGCCGGGATCGACCTTTTTGTCCGATCCCGTGCGGAGCTTGTATTTAAATTCCGAAGGAAAGCAGGGAAGGTTATCGAGAGTCCATCTCGCGCTTGCATCTCCGCCCGTGTAATCCTCAATATCGCATAAAGAAAAAAGGTGACCGAACGCCCACGTAACAATGTAGTCGCCACCTTCAAAATATCCGTTTTTCTTTGATAAAGCCGCGCCGCCGTTTTCGACGATACCCGCAACGATATTTCGTGCAAGGCTCGGCTTTTCCGCAATTATTACTGTCATTTTTACGCCCAATTTTTCTGTCCGAAGACATTGTATTTCAATATACGATCCAACGTAATAATTTTATCATAACAGACAGGATTTGTCAACCGATAAGGGGAAAAACCTCAAAAAGAGTGCCGATCCTTAGATACGATCCAAATGAAATTCACCTCCTCAAATTTTCGAAAAACAGTCTGAAGTTTGTATAATGTCAATAAAATATGTGTAAATTAACTGATTGTCGGAAATAATCTTTGTTGAATTTGTCCCATCGAGTTGCGGATTTTTTATATGGAAACCATTGACAATACAGAAAGTTTATAGTATAATTAAAGTGTATGTGCTTACATTATTATATAATAATGTGCAAAATAAATGCATCAAATATGCGATGAAAAATACGTAATGCATCGCAAAGAAAAGAAATGGAGATTTTATGAGAGATTACGTAATTTTTACTGACTCATCCTGCGATCTTCCCGCATCCTTGGTAAAGGAATGGGGAATCGAAGAACTTTCACTCGAGGTCAGCATCGAGGGTATCGGAACCTTCCTTAACCACGAGATCGAGCCCGCAAAATTTTACGGATACCTTCGTGACAAACGCCCTGTAAAGACCGCTGCGGCAAATATGGAGGGCTTTGTAAATGCATTTGAGAAAATAGTGTCCGAGGGCAAGGATATCCTTTATATAGGATTTTCTACGGGACTTTCCGCAACCTACGTTGCAGGTAAGAACGCAGCCGAGGAGGTAATGGAAAAGCATCCTGAATGTAAGATCCTCACGGTAGATTCGCTCTGCGCGGCACTCGGTCAGGGACTGCTTGTAAAATATGCGGTAGATAAGAAGAATGCGGGAGCAACACTCGAGGAGCTTGCAGCGTACGTAGAGGGACTTAAGCTCAACCTTGCACACTGGTTCACCGTTGAGGATCTTTTCTTCCTCAAGCGCGGCGGACGCGTATCCGCGGCGACCGCGGTTATGGGAACGGTCCTTCAGATCAAGCCCGTAATGCACGTTGATAACGACGGAAAGCTTATCAATATGGCAAAGGCGAGGGGCAGGGACGCATCTATCAAGGCACTCGTTGAAAGAATGAAGCAGACCGTGATAGACCCCGAAAAGCAGACCGTATATATATGTCACGGCGATTGCTACGACGATGCAAAGAAGCTTGCCGATATGGTCACCGCCGAATTTGGCATCACCGATATACTTATCGACTACGTAGGCCCCGTTATCGGAGCTCATTCGGGCCCCGGCACTCTTGCGCTGTTCTTCATCGGAAGAGAAAGATAATACGGTATACTACCGAAGTCAAAAAATATTTGATATACCGCACTCTTTGCGGATTGCATATCAGCGTGAAGGCAAGCTCCTGCTTATAGGCAATTCAACTGCTTTACGCACGAATTTTGCCAATGGCAAAATTACCGATTATTATTTGTGGAGATTTAAAATGGGTATAACAGGACAATTATATCGCAGTATGGTGCTTTCGGGCGCGGCAATGCTGAGCGATAGAAAAGAAGAGATTAACAATCTGAACGTATTTCCCGTTCCCGACGGAGATACGGGTATAAATATGAGCCTCACGATGAGCACGGTAGGTCAGGCGTCTGCCGAGCTCCCCGTAGGCGAGTGTGCCGATAAGGTCGCAGGACTTATGCTTCGTTCGGCAAGAGGAAACAGCGGCGCGATCCTCTCTCTGTTCTTCAGAGGAATAGGAAAAGCACTCAAAGGTGTATCCGAGGCAGAGCCCAAGGCGCTCGTCGAGGCGTTCAAGAGAGGTACTACCGAGGCGTACCGCGCAGTAATGAAGCCCACCGAGGGCACGATTCTCACGGTTATGAGAGTAGCAGGCGAGGGAGCTGAAAAGGCATACACCGCGAATAAGAGCATCAGTGTAAACGAGCTCTTCAAGGTTCTCATCGACAGCGCCGAGGTCGCTCTGGCACAGACCCCCGATATGCTTCCCGTGCTTAAGCAGACGGGAGTCGTCGACGCGGGCGGTGCAGGCTTTGTCTGCGTACTTAAGGGAATGAGAATGGCACTTGAGGGAGATCCTTACGTAGCCAAGAATGCTCCCGTGGACGAGAGCAGCGCACCCGCAGAGGTCGCAGGCGCGGATTTTGCGGACTTCAATACCGAGGATATCACCTTCGGCTATTGTACCGAATGTATAGTTGACAAAAACGAAAAGTATCTCGGCGAGGACACCTCGGGCGAGCTTTACGAGTTTATAAAGAGCATAGGAGACAGCGCCGTGTTCGTAGATGACGAGAGCATCATCAAGCTCCACATACATACGAACGATCCGGGTGCAGTTCTCACAAAGGCTATCGAATTTGGAAGTCTTGCAACGGTGAAGATCGAGAATATGAGAAATCAGCACACCGCGCTTACGAGCGAGGCGGCTGCATCCGAGAGCAACAAGACCGACAAGAAAAAGGTAGCCATTGAGAAGAAGTACGGATTTGTCAGCGTATGTATGGGCGAAGGCGTAAGCGAGATGTTCCGCGACGTCGGAGTTGATAATATCATCACGGGCGGACAGACGATGAACCCCAGCACGCAGGATATTATCGATGCAGTAATGAAGACCCCCTCCGAGTACGTCTTCGTTATGCCTAACAATAAGAATATCTGTATGGTAGCAAGACAAGCGTCGGAGATCATCACCGAGCGTAAGGTCATCGTAATTCCCACGGAGACCGTGCCTCAGGGTATGGCGGCTATGATCGCGTACAATCCCGATGCAGAGGCAGAGGACGTCGAAAGAGAAATGAACGACGCGGCAAAGATGGTAACGTCCATGTCGGTAACCTTTGCCGTCAGAGACACCGAAATCGACCGCTTCAAGATCAAAAAAGGACAGTTTCTCGGTCTTGTTGAGAACAAGATCGCCTGCGTGAGCAACGAGAGCTTCGATTGCGTAAAGCAGCTCACCAGAGGAATGACTGGAGCAGTTTACGTCACCGTATTTTACGGCGAGGACGTAAGCGAGGAGACCGCAAACAAGGTCGCTGAAATGATCTCGAACAAGGTCGGCGAGAATTGCGAAGTAGCAGTTCTTTACGGCGGCCAACCTCTCTACGACTATATAATCTCGGTTGAATAAAATTTTTCCAAAACCTAATTCAAGTAATTTAAACAGCGGCAACTTCAGTTGCCGCTGTAAGCGAATATTAAATTATTTTCAAAAAATCCGAAACAAAAGGAGGCATACCATGAAAACTAAAAAGAAATGGTTAGCCAGAGTTATTTTCTTTATAGCAGTTGTTTTTTGCGTTGTTATTCTAGCCGCATGCAATGATGATTCTTGTTCTCATTCGTGGGGAAAATGGACTGTAACAACTAATGCAACTTGCACCGAAGCAGGTGTTCAAGAACGTCAATGTTTAAAATGCGGAGAAAAGGAAACTTCCCCAATCACACCCCTTGGTCACGATTGGAACGAAGCGACCTGCTCCGAGCCCAAAACATGTAAGAACTGTTCGGTTACTAATGGCTCGGCATTGGGACATACTCCTGCCGACGACGACGGCGACTGCACGACTGACATTCTTTGTTCGTCCTGCGGAGCAGTAACAACCCCCGGCAACGCGACCCATACGGGCGGCGAAGCAACCTGCACTGAAAAAGCAAAGTGTGAGATCTGCGGAACCGAGTACGGAGATTTTGCAGAACATACCCCCGAGGCAGACGACGGCGACTGCACGACCGACATTCTTTGTTCGTCCTGCGGAGCAGTAACAACCCCCGGCAACGCAACCCATACGGGTGGCGAAGCAACCTGCACTGAAAAAGCAAAGTGTGAGATCTGCGGAACCGAGTACGGAGATTTTGCAGAACATACCCCCGAGGCAGACGACGGCGACTGCACGACCGACATTCTTTGTTC
>JAFQPM010000023.1 GCA_017411745.1 Clostridia bacterium
TAGCACGGTTGACATTACTCAAGATAGTGTTATTATTGGCGACGGCAAAAAGTACAACATATCGCTGAATATCGCAGAAGATGCAACTGTAATCTTCGATGTTGGCGCAAGCGGAGTGAAACTGGGTGGACAGATTACCGTGGCTGATGGCAAAACCTTGACGCTCCTTGTGGCAGGCGATGCAGAGCATACCGTGAACGGCGGCATTTCCCTTGGCAATGGCTCCAATGTGATTATCGAAGGCGACCTTACCAAAGCGAACAACAAGCTGACCGTAACGGCAACAGATGGCAAAGCTGGTATTGGTGCAAACGGTGGCGTTACAGCAGGTGATATTACCATTCGCAATGCCCGTGTGGATGCTACGGGAAGTTCAAAGGAAGTGTCAGCGGATTCAAATAAGGGGATTAAGGCTGACACCAGTATCAGCGGTGCTGCCATAGGTACATCGGACGGATCAATGGGTGATATCCTCATTGAAAATTCAATCATCGTTGCGGAAGGTGGTTATTATGAAAACACCTCGCATGCACCAGCAATCGGCATAGGTTATGTTGGTAGCACAATGGGTAATATAACCCTTAAAGATACTCAGATTACAGCAGCCAACAACGGTGACGGACTTGCTTCTGTAATCGGTGCGGGTGCTAATCATCATGTATTTGTATCCGGTTCTCTGGGAGATATTGTAATTACAAATACCGAATTGAATCTTTCTATGGCTGTTAGTACAACAAATTGGTATGCAGCAGTGATAGGATCGGGCATCGGCTTTTCCCATGGCTATGTTAATATGGGAAAGATTATCTTTACCGATGTAACTCAGGCAGAACTGGATGAGATGATTCCTACATGGCTCCCATCAGACTTTAATGAGTCTCAGGGTTATGCTCTCGGTAGAGGAAATGATGGCAGTATTTATAAGTATGATGCTTTCGGCGGCGTATGGGTCAGCGACGGCAACGGCGGTACTGTACAAATTGGCGACGAGAGTGGCTACCATAATCCCGAATGATATACCAAAACTAAATAAAAAGAGCCTGCGACGCACAATGTACGCACAGACTCAGGCTACAGTCAAGGCAGGATCACCTGTCCTGTCTTGACCTCTAAAATGAGTGCATGACCCGAGTTTTACACTCACCTATCAAAGCAAATTGTTCAAAGAAAATTTTGTTTCATCGACAAAATTCCCCTTGACAACTCTATATCTATATGGTATACTAATGCTCCAAAATTTAAGATTGGCAGACCTCTCCATTATGAGTATTGCCTGCCAAGTTTAATCTTATACAACTGAATAAAATAATTTTTGAGTGTGTCAAGGCGGGGGTTCTCGCCCTGCCTTGACCTCTGATTTGTGAGCATAAGCCGCTTGTTTATGCCTATAAATGAGAGCTGAAACTCTCTTTCTAAGCAATAAGTTGGGCTGACCTACTTCAATATAAGCTTAATTTGTGATAAGAACATTTTTGAATAATATTAAAGCAATATTAATGCAATATTAATGCAAAGGACATCACTCGGTGTCCTTTGTTTCGTTTGTATAGAAGGAGAGATTTGAACTCTCCACCGTCCGCGTAAGCGTTAATAAAAAAATTCCGTAACTGTTGGCAACCAAAAGAACCCCTTTTTGACAACAAGGAGCGAAATTCTCTTGACAACCGTATATTTTTAGTGTATAATTGAATTCGACAATTTCGACTTGATTTTCGGTCGACAAAACGGAGGAAATATGAAAAACTTTTTTGCTGAATTCAAAAAGTTCATTACGCGCGGAAACGTAATGGATATGGCAGTCGGTGTTATCGTAGGCGGCGCATTTACCGCGATCGTTAACGGACTTAGCAACTTCATTCTCAAACCCATTATCAACTACGTGCTGGCTTTGATCTTCGGTGCAAGCTCGCTCAGCGAGGTCTACACTATGCTTCAGCCTGCGTACAAGGACGTTCTTGACGAGGCAGGTGCCGTTATCGGTCAGGAGCTCGATCTTGCCAACTCGATCTACATAAACTGGGGCGAGTTTATCAACGCGATCATCAACTTCCTGCTCATCGCTCTCGTTCTTTTCATTATCGTAAGATTCTTCAACAAGCTCAGAGCTGACGGCGAGAGCAGAAGAAAGAACAAGCCCACCAAGGAAGAAAAGAAGGAAATGAAGGCTCTTGGCATCAAGCGTTCCGACAAGAAGGCGGTTGAGGCTTACTATGCAGACAAGGCTCGTGCGGCTGCTGAGGCAAAGGCAGCTGAAGAGGCTGCTGCCGCAGAGAAGGCAAGACTCGAAAGAGAAGCTAATCCCACTACCGAGGAGCTTCTCAAGCAGATCCTTTGCGAGATGCAGAAGAAGGCTTAATTTTATAAATTATAAAAGTCGATTCGGGAGGCATCTATGACAGGTGCCTTCCGATTTTTATCAATAAGGAGAATAACAATGAAAATAGCTTTGATAGCGCACGACAAGAAGAAATCGGAGATCATCGAGCTCGCGAAGCAGTACAAGGACGTTCTTGCAAACTACGAGCTTTACGCTACGGGGACGACGGGAACTCTTATTATGGGCGAGACCTCGCTTCCGATACACAGAATGAAAAGCGGTCCTCTTGGCGGAGATCAGCAGATCGGCGCGATGCTTGCGAACGGCGAGCTTGGATTGATCATATTCCTTCGCGACCCTCTGACTGCACAGCCTCACGAGCCTGACGTTTCGGCTCTGCTAAGACTTTGCGACGTGCAGAAGATCCCGCTTGCGACTAACGTAAGCAGCGCGATAATTATGCTGGAATCCCTGAAGAACGGAACATTTCCGTCGAAATAACAAAAAATCGGCTCACACCCGTGAGCCGATTTTTTGTATTGGTCAGAATCTAAAATAATTCTTTGCATTGTAGTAGCAGATATCTGCGGCGATCTTCTTGAGCTGCGCCATATCCGCGGGGTATTCGCCGTCCTCGATCCATTTGCCGAGCAGGTTGCAGAGAATTCTTCTGAAATATTCGTGTCTTGTGTAGGAAACGAAGCTGCGGCTATCGGTCAGCATACCGACGAAGCGAGCAATCATTCCGAGGTTTGCGAGTGCTCTCATCTGGCTCTCCATACCGTCTCTCTGGTCGTTGAACCACCAGCCCGAGCCGAACTGGATCTTACCGGGGATACCGCCGCCCTGGAAGTTTCCGAGCATCGTTCCGAGAACGTAGTTGTCCTTGGGGTTTAGGGTGTAGAGGATGGTCTTGGGGAGCATGTCTTTTTTGTCAAGACCGTCAAGTATCTTGGAAAGACCTTCTGCGATCTGGAAATCGTTTACGCTGTCAAATCCCGTATCTGCACCGAGCTTTTCGAACATTCTCGAGTTATTGTTACGCAGAGCGCCGATATGGAGCTGCCATACCCAGCCGCGCTTTGCATACTCCTCGCCGAGATATATCAGCTTCTCGATCGTCTCGTCGTCCATGGAGTCGACCGCATGGTCGGAAAGACGACAGCCGTTCTCGTGGAAGAAATCGAGGCGCTCGGGGAAGTCGGGATTGATCGCTGCGAGGTCGGGGCGGAACGCGGGAATGACCTTGGTATCAAAGCCCTCGATGCCCTTGATAGCTCTATGATATTCAAGCGTGTCGTAGGGAGCGTCGGTCGTGCAGATGGTCTCTACGTTGCTCTTTTTGATGAGTCCCTGAACTCTGTATTCATCGGTTGCGAGAAGCGCGTTGATCTTATCCCAGATCTCCTTTGCGGTGTCCTCGGACAAGGTCTCGTCGATATCGAAATATCTCTTTAGTTCAAGGTGGGTCCAATGATAAAGCGGGTTGCCGATGAGCAACGGAACGGTCTTTGCGAACGCGAGCCACTTTTCGTAGTCGTCGGCATCTCCCGTGATGTATCTTTCATCAACGCCGTTGGTACGCATCTGACGCCACTTGTAGTGGTCGCCGCCGAGAAAAAGCTCATATGCGTTCTTGAACTGATGGTTTTCGGCGATCATTTTGGGGCTGATGTGGCAATGGTAGTCGATTATCGGAAGATCCTTGACCGACTCATAAAGCTCTCTTGCCGTTTTGGTTTTTAACATAAAATCATCGTTGATAAAGCTCATAGCGTTACTCCGTCCTTGAATATTGAAATTTCTTCGTATTTATTGGTTTCGTTTTTGGTCTGCTCGCCCTCGGCAACTCTTACGACGTAAGCCAAGAGCTCGTCGGAAAGGTCACTGCCGTCAAGCGTGGGGGAGGCGTCGAAATCGATCCAATTTGCCTTTCTTTCGGCAAGGGAGTGATTGGTTGCGATCTTTACGGTGGGAACCGCGGTGCCGAGGGGCGTTCCGCGACCCGTGGTAAAGAGAATTACGTGAACTCCCGCCGCCATAAGATTGGTGCAGGCAACTATGTCGTTGCCGGGACCGTTAAGTAGGGAAAGACCGTTCTTCTCAAGTTTGTCGCCGTAGGAAAGCACATCGACGACGGGAGAAAGTCCGCCCTTCTGAATACAGCCGAGCGATTTTTCCTCAAGGGTGGTGATACCGCCCTTTTTGTTTCCGGGGGAGGGGTTTTCGTAGATCACCTGATTGTATCGGGTATAATAATCCTTGAAATCGTTGACCATTTTTACTGTCTTATCAAATATTTCCTCGCTTTCGCATCTGTTCATAAGCAGATGCTCTGCGCCGAACATTTCGGGCACCTCGGTCAAGGCGCAGGAGCCGCCGAGAGAAACAAGTCTGTCACAGAATCTGCCGACGAGGGGATTTGCGGTGATTCCCGAAAGTCCGTCGCTTCCGCCGCACTTGAGTCCGACCTTAAGCTTGGAGATATGCACGGGCTGACGCTTAAACGTGTCGGCGTATGCCTTCAGCTCGTTTATCAGGCGAACGCCCTCGGAGATCTCGTCGGAAAAGTCTTGTGCGTTAAGGAATTTGACGCGTTTTTCGTTCCACTCGCCAAGAACCGATTTAAAAACGTCGATATTGTTGTTTTCGCATCCGAGACCCAGTACGAGTACGCCCCCCGCGTTTGGGTGGTTGACCATTCCGCGCAAGATATACTGTGTGGTGGTCTGGTCGTCTCCAAGCTGGGAGCAGCCGAAGGGGTGGGGAAAATATTTCGCGCCTGTAAGGTCCGCGAGCTTTTCGGCGATCTTATTTACACAGCCGACGGTGTTGACGATCCAAATATCGTTTCGGATACCGACTTGACCGTCCTCGCGGACGTAGCCCATAAAAGTCAGGTCGCTGTCGGTCTTTTCGTCGTGGCACTCGGTTTTCTCGTAGGTGTACTCGAGCTTGCCCGAAAGATTGGTCTTGACGTTGTGGGTGTGGACGTGGTCGCCCGCCTTTATCTCTTCGGTCGCGTGACCGATCGGCTGACCGTATTTTATTACGTTCTCTCCGTTTTTGATGTCGCGCAGGGCGTATTTATGGCCGTCTGCCAGGTTTATGCCCACGTTGTCGAGCTTATTTATGATAAGGAGATCATTTTCTTTCGACATATTTTGCTACCTCTTTTTCAAGGAAGGAGAGATCGGTGCCCCAAAGCTTTTCGTTGGCAAGGATCTCACCGACGGTGGCAGACTTCATGAACGCGGTGACCTCGGGATCGTCGTTGGTCATATCGGTCGTGTAGAAGTCGATAAGCTTTGCAAAGGAAAACAAGAGTGTTTCGGGCATTTTGTTATATCTCTTGATATATTCGAGAATAGAGGGAAGAACGCGCACCTTGAATTTGCTGACGCTGTTGAGCGCGATCGAAATCAGCATGTGTCTGATGTAAGGGTTAGAAAAACGGATTATTACGTTGTCGGCGTACTCGACAAGCTCCTCGCGAGGAAGATCGAGCGTGGGAATGATCTCGTCGTAAACGCACTTTCTGATGTGAGTAAGCATACCCTCGTCGTCGATGCAGCTCTTTACGGTATCGAAGCCCGAAAGCAGAGCGTAAGGAACGAGAGAGGTGTGAGCACCGTTGAGGATGCGGACCTTTCTTGTTCTGTACATCTCAAGATTGTCGGTAACGATCACATTAAGACCGCACTTATCGAAGGGGATCTCGGAGCAGAGATCGGCATATCCCTCGATGACCCAAAGGTGAAAATACTCGCTGGTATTGACCATCTTGTCGTCGAAGCTGAGATCGATCTTCTCGTCCTTTGGATATCCCGTGTTGATCCTGTCGACAAGCGTGTTGCAGAAAATGTTATCGTTTTCGATCCAAGCTTTGAAGAGATCACCAAGCTCCCAGAGGTCAGCGTACTGAAGCACACACTTTTTGAGGTTAGCGCCGTTTTTATCGATAAGCTCGCAGGGAAGGAAGACGAAGCCGCCAAGGCCGAGATCGAATCTCTTTTTGAGAAGCTGAGTAAGCTTTGCAGGGAAGGTCTTCGCGGGTCTGTCGGTTATTTTGTCGGCATCCTCAAAGC
Source organism: Clostridia bacterium (assembly GCA_017411745.1). Classification (GTDB taxonomy): domain Bacteria; phylum Bacillota; class Clostridia; order Oscillospirales; family CAG-272; genus SVTX01. The sequence goes on from JAFQPM010000023.1 coordinate 6,406, forward strand.
AGATTCCCGCCTCGGTGGTGTTTGATATAATGAATCTGAAGTCTGGGTTCTCGGCAAGTGCCATATAAGCGTCGAAATCGTCGTAGGGCTTGACGCAACGTGAGATAACGTCGACAAGCTTTATGTCTACTCCCTCACTGCCGCGGCAAAGATGCGTGTATTTGCAGTCCTGCGCCTCGAGCATATCGCACATACCCTTTTCGATAGGCTGAACGACTACTACCTTGCCGTCAAAATCTGTCTTTTCGTTTATGATCTGAAGCATCCAATCGGCAAATCCGCGCAAAAATCCGCCCTCGCCGAACTGTATAACTCTTTCCTTCATAATAATGATCCTCCACCATTTTATTATTTACAAATTCATTATATATCAAAAAAACACAAAAATCCTTAATAATTTTGATAAAATACCGTAAAAATCTTGATTATTTTGATTATATGTGTTACAATATAGCAAGGGAGGTGAGGAAAAATGACCTTTGGAGAGCACGAAATTTATTTTCACCGTGACACAGTGACCGAAAACCGTGGCAGACACACGCTCAAAAAGCACTACCACGATTTGTTTGAAATATACTTTATTGAAAGCGGATCTTGCTGTTACTTTATCGATAACAAAACGTATCAGCTCACCTCGGGAGATATAATCTTCGTTCCTGCAGGGGTGGTGCACAACACCGAGTATAAAAATACTATTCACTCGCGAATGCTTGTTAACTGCTCCGAATGGTTCATTCCCGATGCGATCAAGGAAAAGCTTTCGTCAAAGCCTTATCTATATCGTAATCCCGAGCTTACAGCACAGGTCTGCGGAATTTTACAGGGCATAGAGCAGGAGTGCAGAGAGCCCGATGAATACAGCGAGGAAAGTCTGCGCTGTTACACCTATGCGCTTTTCTTTTTGGTTGCGCGCAACCAAAATCTTTGCGAGGCCTTGCGAGGCGAAAAGCATTATATTGAGGATGCGATCGAATACTTGCAGAACAACTTCTCGTCAAACGTGACTCTTGGTGATATGGCAAAAAAATATTTTGTCAGTCCCGAGCATTTTTCACGAATGTTCAAGAAGGAAACGGGATTTCATTTTTCAGAATATCTCAACCTGCTAAGGCTCAAGAAGGCAGAGTCTATGCTACGCCAGCTTAACGCCGCTACGGTTACCGAGATCGCGCAGAGCTGCGGATTTAACGACAGTAATTATTTCTCGGTAAAATTCAAAAAGCTTTACGGTGTTTCGCCTAAAAAATATCAAAGCCTCAACAAGAAAAAAAGAGCAGTAGATCGGGCAATAATTTAATTATTAAAAATAATAAATTCTTGTGAATAAATGTTGCAAATGATAAAAAAATGTGATACAATGACATATGGCTATCGAACAGTGTATATATTTTCGAGTCGGCCTTGAATTTTAAGAAGGTCTGCGAGTTTTATGAAGCGATTTTTTAACTGGGCAAAAAATAAAATAGTGAATTTTATTAAATGGCTATGGCGGGAGTGCAAGGATTGGAGAACCTTCGTTTTGCTGGTTATAGTCTGTATAGTTGTTGGCGCGCCCGTTTGGATCAGCGGTCTGCTCGGAATACTCTTTAACTGGGCGTGGGCATGGGCTGTCTTTGCGGCACTTCTTGCGTTTTGGTGGTTGCCCGGTGTTCCGTATTTTGCTCTCTGTGTGGCAGTAACGCTGGCTATCAAGCGTTTTTTTGAAAAAAAGGCTGCAAAAGAAGCGAAGGCAAAGGGCATTGCTGAGATATCGAAAGACCTTGAGGAGATATCCGAGGATACCGGCGCGAAAGAAGATAATTGAAATGAAAAAAACAGTTTCCAAAGCTTAGGCTTTCGGGAACTGTTTTTTGCTTTATTGTTCTTTATTTCCATTTGCGCGCTTGTACGCTGCCGCCCTTCCAAGACTGCCTGCTTCCTCGAGAAGCCCGAGATGGCAAAGCGTTTTAACTATTGAATATGCGTCTATGCCGTGTATTCCCGATTTTGCCGAATAATTTTTAACGCAAAAGGGTTCTTCAAGATCGTCGGGAATAAAGAGAGAATAGTCGCTCAAGCCTCTGAAAAGGTATGCGCGGAGAAGAGAGATAGGGATAAGCTCGTATTTTTTGTATCTTGGGCGTTTCCTTCCGTCTTTTTGAATATTTTTCTTATATTGCTCGGCTTCCATCATAAGAATAACGAGCGAAAAACGGGGGGAAGATATAAAATCCCTGAAAAAGTAGAGCTCGGAGGCGATGTCGGTGATCTTTCCCTTGATATGTGATTTTTTGCGATTTTCGACGTTTCCTGTCTTTGTGTTTATCAGGCTGACCCATTTGGTCTCTGCGATCGGGTGGATCACGGTGATATTATAGGTCGTGTTGTCGAGGATCCATTGAATTTTATCTTTCAGGGGCGAAAAACCTCCCGTTTGGATCTCATATATAGTATTGCCGTCGAGAATGTCAGCAACGAAGCGGCGTTTTTTCGTTTTTTTGTCGATTTCTTCATCGGATGCTGTTTTTTTACAGCCTATCGAGCCGTCGATGAGTATCTCGTGCTTTGTCTCGTCAGGGCAGATGAAGCGCTTTATCGCGGCGTGCATCTGTTTTTCGCCAAGAGTGCCGATGCCGCCGTACTCGTCATCATCGACGGATAGCTGACAAGCCTCGCTCATAACGTCGATTACGATCCTGCGAAAGCGCAGAGTGTCGGCGCTCGATATTTCAAAAATGGAACAGTTATCCTTGCTTTGCATAAAAAGGGTGGTGCCTTTCAAAATTTTATATAAATGATTTATCAAAATCCGTACAAACTAATTTTATCACAAAATTGAAAATTGTCAACTCCCGTTTCATTAATTGTTAGACATTAAAGGCGGCGGTTTACGGCAAAATAAGAGTGTGCCGTGCGGTATATCCGAAGAGCGCCGAGTGCAAGGATTCGACCCTCTTCGGATATAAAAACGGTTGGCGGCGCAATTTCATTAAAGGAAGCGAAGACATGAAAAATATCAAAATAAAAGGAAGCGGAACTCGCGCTCTGAGGCTTGTGTTGTGCGCGGCTATGATGCTGACGCTGATCTTTGGAGCTTTTACCGTTGGGGCGGCAGCGGCAAACAAGGAGCCGTATAGATATAATGATCTGAGGCTTGTTCCCGGGGGAATACCGTTCGGAGTTAAATTCAGCACTCAAGGAGTCATAGTCATCGGATTTTCTGACATCGAGGGAATGTCAAAAACGATGAATCCCGCGTATGCGGCAGGACTGCGGGCGAAGGACGTAATTACGGAGATAAATGGCAAAATGATCAAAGGTGCGGCTGATCTGACGAGAGCGATCGAGAGCTGTGGGGGCAAGGAGATCACGGTGACCTATATGCGCAACGGGGAGCAGACCGTTGCGAAAATGACACCTATATATTCAAGAACCGAAGGCAAGTATAAAACCGGAATGTGGGTCAAGGACAGCGGTGCGGGAATCGGAACTGTTACCTATATCGATCCCGCGACACGCAATTTTGCGGGACTTGGGCACGGTATATGTGACGGCGAGACGGGAGAATTGATACCAATGACCCGCGGAGACGTGATGAACGTAAAGATCAATGCGATCAAAAAGGGAATCGCGGGAGCACCGGGAGAGGTCAAGGGATATTTCGGCACGGAGAAAACGGGAATACTTCTGAGCAATACAAATTGTGGAGTGTACGGAGTTCTTGATCAGGTGCCCGAGTATTTAGGCGAGGCGCTGCCCGTGGGCAGCAGATACGACGTGAAGTCGGGCGAGGCGGAGATAATCTGCACGCTTGACGACGGGGTAAGACGGACCTATAAGATCGAGATCAGCACGATAAACCGCGATGAAAAGGGGTCGAAGTGTTTTATAATCAAGATCACCGACCCGACGCTCATTGAAAAAACGGGCGGCATTGTGCAGGGAATGTCGGGCTCGCCGATAATTCAGAACGGCAAGATCGTCGGTGCGGTGACTCACGTTATGATCAACGATCCGACGGTTGGGTATGGAATTTTCATTGAAAATATGCTGGATCGGATGAGTGGTTTGGTGGAGTAAAATAAAAGGCAATATCACCTGAATCGGTGATATTGCCTTTTGAACTATCGGTTATTGAAAAAACACGCAGCAACTTATCTGATTTTTGAAAATCAATGTTATTTCTTTCCTATAACCTGATACCAACCGTCAGCTATTTCCTCTACGAAGATGGAGCTGTAATTTTCGTTTTCCGAAAAAACGTAATCAGGCTTTGAGCCGTCTCTCATATAAACTATCGAGTAGAAAGGACGGCCGCTGAAAATAATTCTATCTTCCGAGACCTTGATCATCATAAGGTCTTTGTTTTGAGTTTCAGCAAAGGCAGCTACGATATAGCCGTATACGGTTTTATCGTTGGCAGAAGCATATTGGGGAACAGAGTAGCTCTTCCCATCGGTCGTATTACAGGTCAGCTTCCAGTTTAGGTCGGGGGGAGAGATAATTGTGATATATTCCAAATTTGCATTCTTGACCTTTTCGCTGTTGTAGAAACCAAGTACACGGCTAGCAGTAGATACGAATGCCGTTTGGTTGGCGGCAAAATTTACCTCATACTTGTCAACCTCATATTTTTTGCGCTGATAGTGATTGAATATGCCAAATCCAATGGCGACGGCGCAAGCCACACAAACTATTGCTATAAGGATCGATATCGCTACCTTCTTGGATATTTTAATTTTGCTTGCTTTATTCGTCTTGATATTTTGGGCGTTCTGAACGTTTTTATTTTTTCTCTTTCTTTTTTTAGCCATAAATTCCTCCGCTTTTAAATTGTAGTCCCAACTGTATAATTATATATTTTTTTATGCGGGTTGTCAAGAGGGTGGTAGAAATTACATTTGCAAAAGAGGGATTGAAAAAAGTGTTATAAGGAAACGCAATATCAAAATTTCATCGGAGGATATCATATATGGATGTCGGGTTCGTTGACAATTCAGAACGGAAAGATTGTCGGCGCGGTGACTCACGTTATGATCAACGATTCGACGGTTGTGATCGGATGGAGATCAGGCGAGGTAAAAACAAAAAGGCAATATCATTCCATAACGGTTTGATATTGCCTTTTTGATATTTGAGAACCTCAATCCAATTCTATATCATGTGTAAATTCGTTTCGATGTACGCGCATTTCGTCGCCGCGGAGCGCCTTGCCGTTGAAGGTGATATTTTCAACTTTGACGCGGCTGACGGTGTGTGCCCCGTCAAGACCGATGAACATCGATTCGGGCACGGGAAGGTCGGGGCTGTCGGTCAAGATCTGAATATTTTTGAAGCATACGTCGTGAACGCAGCCGTGCTTGCCGTCCTTTGAGAAAAGCCCCATAGCGTAGATCGGGATCGCCATAAGCAGAGGGTGCTTTGTGGTCTCGAAGTTGGGGAAGGGCGCGTTCATATCGTGCTGATAGGTGTCGGGGAGCTGGTGGCGTGTGTATTCGGCTCTGATATTTTCGTACGTAACGTTGCTTATTTCGGCGCGGTTGTGGTGGTGGATATCAAGGAGGATGGACGAGCCGTGAATACAGTCGCAGTCACGGAATATTATGTTTTTGAATTCCTGAGCGTTAGTTTCAGCGCCGATCTCGAGATTTCTGCCCCAATCGCACCAAGTAACACAGCCTTCGACGAGAATATCGTTCATATTGCGATCATCCCAGCCGCAGATGCCCTTGAGGACTATACAGTCGTCAAAGTTGCGGAGAAAACAGTTTCTTATCAGTGCGCGCGAGCAGTTGAAAAGGTCGATTCCGTCGGAGTTGTAGCGCCACATGCCGACGGCTTTTACGTTTTCTATCTTGATGTCCTCACATCTTGCACCGATGCAGGCAAAGGTTGAGCTATCACGCAGAATTACGCCCTCAAGAAGAACGTTTTTGCAATCGTAAAAGCGGACGATACCGTCGAGCGCGTGATTTTTCTCGATCAGGTTTAATATTGCCTCGCGGTCGGCGGGGATGGTGATATAATAGTCGAGGGGGAACAGATCGTTGACGGTCTCTCGCTTTTCCTCGCTGCCGTCGATTACTCCGTATCCGCAGATCGTCACGTTTTGCGCGCAGACTGCCAGAAACGAGCCGTAAACGTACGCGCCCGAGTCGAGAATTACGGTCGTATCCGACTCAAGCTCGACTCGTCCGACTCGGTGCACGCCTGCAGGGTAGTGTATAATGGTTTTTGCACCCTCGGTATATTTTTTTAAATCCTTTACGGGATTAAAAAACACGTGCAGGGCGTGATGAAATCCGTCGGCTTCGACGGTGTACGCGCCGATTTCGTTAAGAGTCAAGGTCGCGGTGTTTCCGTCGACTGTGACCTTCATGTGCTTTGAAAGCGGGCGGACCGTTACCTCGTTTGGAGCTTTCTTATACATCACGGTAAGAGTGACCGTTTCATCGGATTCAAAGGAGAGAAAGGCGGCTTCTTCGGTCTGGTCGAGGGGACGCTGACAGCCCAGCCAAGCAGTATTATACGGCATAGCTGAAACGCGGCAGAACGGAAGACCTGCCGACATACCGTTGACGGTCACCTTGTAGTCGGTGTATAGCTTTTCATCTTGCGGTGGAGTGTGAAGGATGAACATAAATGCCTCCATATAGGGTGGTTACTGATAAATGAATGCCGAGGACATCCTCGGCAAAGCTAAGGGCAGATGATTTTTTAAACCGATGCGGTGTCTGAATCATCTTCCGATTTTGTGGTATCGAAGCCGTTGATCGTGTCGGTGTTCAGTTCCTCGTCTTCGTCGTTGCGAGCAGACGACTTTGCTGCTTTTTCTGCTTCCTTTGAGGCTTTTCTTTCCTCGTCCTCGCTTTTGAGGGTTTCAAGCTCGGCGATGATCTTATCGAGCTTTTCGATCGACTCGGATATTTTTACGGTCAATTCCTCTGTGCTGTGACCGTCAGATGCTTTTAATTTTGCATAGGTCAGCTTGCCGAGCTTTTTGTATTCGATATCGCGATCGGCTTCTTTGTTGGCTATCTTTATCTTAAGCGAAGCCGTATCTGTAAGCTCACGCGTTTTCGTAACGGTCTTATCGGCAAAATTGCCGAGCGTTTTTTTGAAATCATCCCATTTGGACATATCGATCCCTCCGTTTTTGAGTCGTGTTCATAACTGTAATAATTATATAATTTTTGGCTTGGGTTGTCAAGGGTCTGGGAGAAATTACATTTGATATACACCTAACAATAAAACGGAACGATTTTGACTTGACATATTTTGCTTTTGATGGTATAATTATCGTGCGACACAATTTAATACCCTATTTCAATAGGTAGGTATTTTTATCTTTTGATAAAAATACGTACTCCTTTTTCACTTGCTTATTGAAATTGGGCTTGAAAAATTGTGTCGCAGCAATCGGAGACACGTATTTTTTGTGCGTAGCTTCGGCTGCGCACTTTTTATTTTCAATTTTTCATTTTCAGGAGGAAAAGCGAATGAAAAAAGTATCGTTATTGGCGATTTTGTTGGTTTTTGCACTTTGCTTGCTGGCTTTGGCGGCGTGTGATAGCAGTTTGAACGGTGGTGAAACCACGACTGCCAAAGAAACGACCGAGGGTGAGGAAACGACCAAGGGTGAAGAAACGACCAAGGGTGAAGAAACGACCAAGGATGAAGAAACGACCGAGGGTGAGGAAACGACCAAGGGTGAAGAAACGACCAAGGGCGAGGACACAACCAAGGGCGAGGACACAACCAAGGGCGAGGAAACGACCGAAGAACATATTTGTTCATTTGGCGAATGGTTCACGGTGAAAGATGCGACCTGTATCGAAATGGGTGAACAGGAGCGTATTTGTACTTGTGGTGAAAAGGAAACGCAAAATATAGATGCACTCGGACACACCGAGGTTATAAATGAGGCTAAAGCGGCTACTTGCACTGAAACGGGTCTTGCCGAGGGTAAGCAGTGCTCGGTTTGTGGTGAAGTTCTCGTAGAGCAAGAAACAGTTGAAGCACTCGGACATGATCTTGGCGAATGGACGGTAACGAAAGAGTCTACAGAAAAAGAGCAAGGCGAAAAGCGCCGTGACTGTTCAAGATGCGATCATTATGAAACTGGTATTGTTGCCGAATTGGACCACGATCATAGCAGATGGGAGCAGATCGTACTCGGAGCAGTTGCCCCCACTTGTACGGAAAGCGGCTTGACTGAAGGAGCAAGGTGCTCTGGATGTCGAGAAATCATTGTAGCACAGGAAACTGTTGCCGCGCTCGGACACATAGACGGCGATATAGTTGTGGAGAGCAAAGTTGAGCCCGATTGTGTGAATGACGGCTCTTATGATAACGTAACATACTGTACTGTGTGCTGTGACGAAATCAGGAGAGAAACTGTTATCGTTGATGCGATCGGACACACCTATGAATCAGTCATAACTGCACCTACTTGTGAATACCAAGGCTATACCACCTACACCTGCTCTTGCGGTGATTCTTACAAATCTGGTTGGATTAATAAGCTCGAACATGACTATAGCAATATTGTAGTAACCCCGCCTACCTGCACAGAAAAAGGCTTCACGACTCATACTTGTATTTGTGGCAGAAAATATGTAGACACATATACAGATCCTCAACACAAGGATATAGACCTTGATCATATTTGTGACAGTTGTTTGAGCCAGATGCCCGGCTTATACAACATCTACGGCGGAATGATCACTACTTGGGATTCATTAGTCAACGTGTATGGTGTTGATGTGACGAAGGATTATAATTTCCTTAGTTATAAAAATGACACCTCGTCTCTCTACTACATTTTGAACAATAATCCTAATTTGCCCTCAGGTGTTAAACTTGTTATTGGCAATGTTGAAAAAATTGGTAAATATGCATTTGATCAATGCTCTAATCTCACGAGTATAGTCCTTCCCGACAGTCTTATTCAGATCGGAGATATGGCGTTCAACAAATGTTCCAAACTTGAGGAAATAACTATCCCAACTAACGTTTCGCTGATCGGAGATGCTGCGTTTGATGGTTGCTCAGGACTTGCAAATGTATCAGTAAAAGAAGGGAACTCTGTTTATCACAGCAAAGACAACTGTATTATAAACACAGCTGAAAAAGCCTTAATCCTCGGATGTAAAAACAGTATTATCCCCGGTGATGGTAGTGTTACGAGCATTGAAGGCGCTTTCCACGATTGTTTGTTGAAGCATATTGATATTCCAAACACCGTTATAACAATAGGCTCCAACGCATTCGCCGGATGTTCTGCCCTCGTGGAAGTGACTATACCGAATAGCGTCACTAGCATTGGTAACAATGCATTCATAAGTTGCAACAGTCTTTACAATATAACTATACCTGAAAGCGTCATTAGTATCGGCGATCGAGCGTTTATGCAGTGCCTGAACCTCCAAAGTGTAACTATTCCGGATAGCGTTACAAGCATAGGTTGGGGTGCTTTCGAACTCTGCATAAACCTTGAGAGCGTAACAATACCTCAAAGTCTTACAAGTATAAGCGGAAGGACGTTTGCTTCCTGCCGCAACCTCGAGCGTGTAACTATCTCGAAAAGCGTTAAAAGTATTGGAGATTATGCGTTTGTAGATTGCCCCGAACTCACTCGCATATATTACGTTGGTACATCTACGGAATGGTATTCAATAGAGAAAGGCGAGTATATTTTAGTAGAATCGCCTTTCACAGTATATTATTATTCCGAAAACGAACCTACAGAAGAAGGCAACTATTGGCGCTATGTTGCCGGAGATCCTATGCTTTGGCCCATTTATGTTCCTTAAGAAGCAGGCCCCTATGACGCAGGCGACAATCTAATCGCATCGTGGGATAATTTAGTAAATACCTACAGTAACTTACAACTACGTTCCCGAAGAATAATTTAATAATAAACACCAAAAGCGCGAGGCAACTCGCGCTTTTGGTGTGTTTTGAGAGATATTGTTTGTTTTCAGGGCATCCTATCCGTCATACACGGGAGTCGAGCAGGTATACCGTGGAGAGCCGTCCCCTACGGTGTGTCTTAGGAAGGTTATAAAAAATCTTGTCAAAAATTACATTTGCGAAAACGGTATCGGAAAAAGGCTTTTGAGAAAAAATAATATCAAAATTTCGTGAAATGGGGGTGTTGAAATGAATATTGGAAACGAGACCTATAAAAAATACGCCGACGCGCACGCTCCGAGCTCTCCTATAGTCAGAGATTGCGCATGGGCGTTTTGTGTCGGCGGATCTATATGTACGATAGGGCAGGCGCTGATCTTTCTTTATGAGGATATTTTAGGAATGCCGCAAAGGGATGCGGGCACGCTTTGCTCGGTGACGCTTATCTTTATTGCGGCACTTCTCAGCGGACTCGGTTTTTTTGAAAAGATCGCAAAGCGGGCGGGCGGCGGCACGCTCGTGCCCATAACGGGATTTGCAAACTCGGTCGTTTCTCCCGCGATCGACTCCAAGGCGGAGGGGCTTATACTCGGCGTTGGTGCAAAGATCTTTACAGTCGCGGGTCCCGTGCTGCTTTACGGAACTTTGGCGGGTGCGATATGGGGAGTTATCTATTGGATAATGGGGCTGATCTGATCCTTAAATGAGCTTTTTAGCTATTTTCAGCGCGTTATCGGGGTCGGAGGAGATGATCATAAGCACGAAGTTCCCGCAAATCGAGATCTGCGCGAGATCGAGCATATTGCCGTATTGTTCGTCGGATTTAAGTGCCCTGAGGGAATTGAGCCGTGAGCCGAACAGTCTTGCCGTATCCTCCGCGGCATTTCTGTCGGTGCAATACACGACCGCAAGCTCGCAGGGGTGACCGAGGGTGGAGATAAACACTGCGCAGTCGATCCATGACTGCGCGATCGCGGGCAGAGAGCCGTTTCCGTAGAGAGCTTTTATGAGCGAATCCGAAAGATATCCGTCATCTTCTGAGTCGAGCGAATATATTCTGCCCGCGGGAAGTCCGACCTCCGCCAAAGTCATAGCTTCAAGCACCGTAAGACAGCTCGGTGCTTTTTTTTCGTTTGAGCAAGAGGAGAGCAGGGAGATCAAAAGAAATACCGATAAAAATAAAGCCGCCGTTTTTTTCATATCCGATAACCTCGTTCTGCCGCGGTTTGCGGCAATATTATTATCATTCTATGAAAAAACGGCGGTTTTAATTCTTTATTTGTGGTATTTGGTGCCCTTTATGATATTCATACATCTGTAAACGCCCTCAAGCAAGATCACGCGCATAAGCTGGTGGGGAAAGGTCATTTTGGAGACCGAGAGCTTGAGGTCTGCGGCGTTCTTTACGCTGTCGTCAAGACCGTGCGACGAGCCGATGACGAAGCAGAGCTCGTTGGCGACGCCGAAGGCGTGCTCTATCTTGTCGGCAAGCTCCTCGGAGGAGAATTGCTTGCCCTCAACACACATTGCAATTTTATAAGACCGTTCGGGAATTGCCGAAAGTATAGCGCGAGCCTCCTCGGCAAGTGCTTTTTTTATATCGCTGTCGGAGGGGTCGCTTGGCAGTTTCGCCTCTTTGAGATTGACCTGCTCGACCTTGCAAAAGCCCGAAAGCCGCTTTTCATATTCCTTTACCGCGTCGCGAAGATAGTCCTCTTTAAGAGTTCCGACGGTTATGAATCTGATCGTAGCCATAAAGCCTCCTCTTTAAAATCGGTTTCCTCGTTACTGCCGTCAGTAAGCCAGACCGATTCGTCCTGGCGGGCGACCTTGAGGTCAAAGCAGGGGTCGGCAATAGCCGTGAAGACCTCGTTATAGGCAAGCTCGGGCAGATTGTTTTCTTCGCTGAGGTGCGCGAGCATAATGTGCTTGGTGCCACTCTCGTAGAGCTGACTTGCGAGCGTGGCGCAGTCTGCGTTGGACAAGTGTCCTCGCCCCCCCGCGATGCGCCGCTTGAGATCGTACGGATATGGACCGTTTTCAAGCATTTCCTCGTCGTGATTCGACTCGATGACAACGGCGTAGCAGCCCGAAAGATTTTCACGCATAACGTCAGTCACATGGCCCGTGTCTGTGGCAACGGCAATGGGGATCTGCTCTCCGTTTTCCTCAAAGCTAAGTCTGTATCCGACTGCCGCACGGCTGTCGTGAGGGGTAGGGAATGCCTTTACGGTGAGTCCCTTTACGGTGGTTTCGAATGAGTTCCCTTCATAAAGACGGAGGTTTAAGCAGAGCTTTTCGTCAAAAAGCCCTCTGAACACCTCGGCAGAGCGAAGAAGGATATGTATCGGTACGCTGTGCTTGTGCGAAAGAGCTTGCAGGGCAGATACGTGGTCGCTGTGCTCGTGGGTGATAAAGATCGCGTCGATGTTGTCTACGTCAACTCCGATATCCGACAGGGCACGGCAGAGCGCTCTTGCGCTTTTTCCCGCATCTATAAGTATGTTTGCTCCGCCTGCGGAAATGAAGGTGCAGTTGCCCTTCGAGCCCGAGTAGAGAGAGCAGATTTTACAGTTTGGCATTATTGTTTCCTTTAATTCAGAGAGAAAAGATTTTCTATTATGGGCCAGGTGAAAAGGTAGATCGCGTCAAGCATTATCGGCACGATCAAGGGTATGATTACCGAAAGCATCCATTGGGAGTTTTCAAGTCTGCGCTGTCCGTCCTCGACGAATTCGGCCTTTTGTTCTGCAGTCCACGTGTCAGGGAGCATTTCGACTGTGATACCCTTGCGGCTGAACGCGCGGTTGTACGCGATGTATACGATCAAAAAGACTGCGAGAGCTACCCAATACAAGATCGTGACTACGTGCGCCAGAAATATGGGGAATCCAAGAAGTGAAGCAGGCAGGACGATGACGTTGAGATTTATCGCCACAAAATATATTATGGTGAATGTGATGACGTTGACTGCCAACAGCAGTGCACGTTTCTTTGCTTCGGGAGAGATCTCCTTTTTTTCTTGCGGCAATCTGGGACGGTTATTTTTTTCGTATTTCATAAGCTTTCCGATCTTTAGAGTATTTTAGTTGCTCCCACGGGGCGCACGTTCAGAACTATACAAGCGCCTTCGCCAAAGCAGGAGTCCATCGTGTTTTTAAATTCTGCAACGGCTTCGGAGGGCACAAATGCCTGAATAGTGCCTGCAAATCCGCCGCCGTGAACTCGCCACGCAGCTTTTTTGTCCTTGAGGATACGCTCGGCAAGACAGAGCGCCAGAGAAAGACCCTGCTCGGAGACGTTTTTGTTGGTATATATGTTTTGCAGATAGCAGAACGACGAGCGTCCCGACGATTTGACGTTTTCAAAGAATGCTCCAAGATCCCCCGATTCGAGCGCCGCTTTTTGCATGCCAACTCGCTTGTTTTCCTCGAAAAAGTGGAGCGCGCGCATAACTGCTCGGTCGCCGAGCTTTTCTCGAAGGGATGCGATATTTGCTATGACCTCGGCTTCGTCGACCTCGCGCAATACTTCTTTGCCAAAATATGCGGCTACAGATTTCATTTCAGCGGGGACAGACGCATAATCGTCGGTAAGATCGGCGTGGTTACCGCCCGTATTGACTATGCAAAGATTGTATCCCGCGCCCGTAATGTCAAAATCAATGGGAGTGATAACGGGATCTTTAGTATTTTTGAAATCTATGGCGACTATTCCACCGACAGCGCAAGCGACCTGATCCATAAGACCGCAGGGCTTGCCGAAGAAGTTGTTTTCTGCCCACTGCGCGAGCTTGGCGATCTCGACGTTGTCGACGCTGCCGTTGTTGTATAGGTAGCTTTCGATCGTTCCGATCATATCCTCAAACGCGGCGGAGGATGAAAGTCCCGAGCCCTTGAGCACGTTGGAGGTGACGTATGCCACAAATCCGCCCGTCTTGTAGCCGCTATTCGAAAGTCCCGCGCACATTCCCGCGATGATCGACTCACTTGTTCCGAATTTGTCTGCATCGGGAACGCAATATTCTCTTATGTTGACGGTATCCTTGCCAAAGCCCTCACTTATGACCGTGATCATTCCGTCATCCGTGGGGGAGGCAACGGCGATGACGTCAAGGCTGATCGATGCCGCTATGACGCATCCGCGATTGTGGTCGGTGTGGTTGCCCGAAAGCTCACTTCTTCCCGAAACGCTGAATAAAGAGAGCTCACGGTCGCATCCGTAAGCCTCGGTGAATTTCGCGACAGCGTCGGCATATCTCTGCTTTGCGGACGCGACGTTTTCTTTTCCGTAGAGTGCGGCAAATTTAGAATTGAGTGCGCCGCCGTTTATATTTTCAATAAGCTCAAAATTTTTCATATGAAACCCTTTCTGGTACTTGGATTAATTCTATTTTATCACATTTGCGCGAATTCGGCAAGGGATTTTTATATTTTTAAATTGTTTTTTTGTGTGAAAAGAGGACGCTTTGCACAAGCGCAAAACGTCCTCCGAAAATCTGACAAGATCAAACTTAAAATGACTCTTTTATTTTTTTGAGACAGTCCTCGCAGATGCGCTTGCCGTTGAAGAAAACGATGTTATCGGCATTTGCACAGAACACGCAGGAGGGCTGATATTTCTGAAGGATTATTCTGTTTTCGTCAGTAAAGATCTCAAGAGAATCCTTCTCATTGATATCCATAGTTTGTCTGATGCTTATGGGGAGCACGACTCTTCCAAGCTCGTCGACCTTTCTTACGATTCCCGTTGATTTCATATTAGCCTCCATTCCGCCGCCGACGGCGGCACGATTTTTGTCGGTGTAATTAGATTTTATCACACGAAAAATGGATTGTCAACACCAAAAATGGAATTTAATGTATTGTTAACAATTTTAAGAGCGAAGATTGTCGAGAAGGGTAGTATCGTGCGAATATGAGCACACGTATTTTTCTTGATAACGATTTAAAGTGCTCTGCTCGGGTGAAAAATAGATAAAATGTATATGACGGAGGAATTGTTATGTTAAAGGGCGCTCAGAAGCAGATGATAGTGGTGAAAACGGCAGAGAACCGCTTTTTTGAGGAGGCTTATTTCGTTATAAGACCGAATGCAAAGGCTGACGGTGAGGATATGGTCTCTGAGGCATACAAGGTCATCGATGCCTGTACTGATAAAAAAAGAGGGAAAAAGGATAGAGGAGCGAAGAAATATCTTTTTATTTTTGCCGTATTTAGCTCGGGTACGGCATTTGGGGCGCTGCTTATGGGCTTAATTCACGTTCTCGTTTGATATCTCGACACCTTTTGTCGAATGGATACTATTGACAAAAGGGATTTTTTGGTGTATAATAGTCGAAGTGATTTTTGATCTTGTTAAGAGCTTTCTCTTTAACTATAAATTCAGGCGACGTATTTCTCCTGCGATCGCCTATCAGGGTCAGACCGTTGCCGTAGGTCGAAGACGGCAGTCTGCGGTCCGGCTACATAGAGCATTCGGTGCGCCGCAAAGGGCGTGCCTTGAAGTTTTGCTCAAAATCGATATCAAAACGCTTAATCAGTAAGAAAGGCAGGTAATTTAATGGCAAAAAATAACGATAACAAAAGACCCAATAACAAATACGAAAAATCCGAGCAATCGGGCAATAAAAAAACGAAGGAGCAGATAAAGAAGCTGCCCGCTATGCAAAAGAAAAATTCGCACCGAGCTAAAGCGGTACAAAAGGCCTCAGAGCAGCAGGTCAAGATCGACTTGGCGGAGCTTGAAGCGACCAAAAAGAGTGCTAAAAACGATGTGCTTAAGAAGACCGCCAAGGTCGAAGCGGGAGGCACGGGCAAGCGCAAAGCTCAGCCCCACACCGAAAAAACCACGCAAAGCAAAAGAAAACCCGCCAATAACCCCCAAAAAGAGAAAGCCGTGCCTTCGGTCAGATTCAACGAAAATGCCAAGGTGCGCATTATTCCGCTCGGAGGCTTGAACGAGATCGGTAAAAATATGACCGCTATTGAATGCGGCGACGACATAATAGTTGTCGATTGCGGTCTTGCATTTCCCGACGAGGAGACTCCCGGAGTTGATCTTATAATCCCCGACGTCACCTATCTCGAGGCAAACGCTTCGAAAGTGCGCGGCATCGTTCTGACTCACGGACACGAGGATCACATCGGCGCGATACCCTACGTTCTGAGAAATATCAATCCCGTTATATACGGCACGAAATTGACCGTGGGAATAGTGAGAAACAAGCTCAAGGAGTTTTCCCTTGGCGTAACGCCAAAGCTCGTTGAGGTCAAGGCTGGAGATACGATAGCGCTCGGAGGTATGACGGTCGAATTTATACACGTCAATCACTCGATTGCCGATGCTTGCGCGCTCGCGATAAGAACTCCGCTTGGGACGATAGTTCATTCGGGAGATTTCAAGCTTGATCTTACTCCTATTGACGGAGAAATAATGGATATCACAAGGCTTGGCGAGATCGGAAAAGAGGGAGTTTTGCTCCTTATGTGCGAGTCGACCAACGCCGAAAGACCCGGTAGCACTCCGTCCGAGAGAAAGGTCGGCTCGTCCCTTGAATATATTTTCGCAACTCACAAGAAAGAGCGAATAGTTATAGCAACGTTTTCGTCCAACGTTCACCGCGTTCAGCAGATTATCGACGCGGCTGCAAGACACGGCAGAAAGGTTGCGGTGACGGGACGCAGTATGCTCAACATAGTCGGTGCGGCGGTAGAGCTCGGGTATATGCACGTTCCCAAAGGAGTGCTTATAGATATTTCGGAGATCAAAAAATATACTCCCGAGCAGCTGACCATAGTGACTACGGGAAGTCAGGGCGAGCCTATGAGCGCGCTTTACAGAATGGCGTTCGGTGAACACAGAGAGGTACAGCTCTGCGTGAACGACGTGGTGGTCATCTCATCGAGTGCGATCCCCGGCAACGAGAAGCTTGTGGGCAGAATTATCAACGAGCTTTGCAAGATAGGAGTCGAGGTGATACACGACGCGTCGGTAGAGGTACACGTTTCGGGACACGCTTGCCAAGAGGAACTCAAGCTTTTGCAGGCTCTTGTAAAGCCGAAGTATTTTATGCCAGTGCACGGTGAGTACAAGCATCTTGCCGCAAACCGCGATCTTGCGATATCAATGGGTATTGATCCGAGGAATATCTTCATTTCGGATATAGGAAACGTTTTGGAAATAGACAAGAACGGGGCGCGTATCAGCGGAACGGTCAACGCGGGCAGAGTGCTCGTAGACGGATATGGTGTCGGAGACGTTGGAAATATCGTGCTTCGCGACAGACTTCTGCTGTCGCAGGACGGTCTTATAGTGGTCGTTGCCACCGTAAGCTCGGACGGCGGTTATCTCTTGTCGGGGCCTGATATCGTTTCCCGTGGCTTCGTTTACGTTAAGGAATCCGAAGATCTGATGGAGGAAATGAGAAAGGTCGTGCTCGAGACCGTACACGGTTGTCTTTCTTCGGGCAGACGCTCGGATTGGTATCAGATAAAAGGAAGGATCAAGGACGATCTGGCAAAGTTTATCTATACTACGACCAAGAGAAAGCCTATGATAATCCCTATGATAATGAACGTATAAACAGGTGCTTGTCGACAAAGGTGGGTTTTTGAAAAAATGAGGAAAAATGCGAAAAGTTTTCTCATTGTTCATAATCTGTTCAATTCGCCTTCACTTGACTATACTATAATAAGGGATGTTTATGCCTATGCGAAAGCAGAGCTATGTTTAAAATTAAAAAACTAATGAAAAGGTGGAACCATAATGGGAAAGCAAAACAACAAAAGTCTTAAGTACGGACAAAAGACCAAAAAGGATAAGGCCGTTGCTGTAGCTTGTATAGTATTCGCGGTACTTATCGTTGCGGTATTTGCCGTTACGGCTATGAACGAGGGTGGACTGTTCATTCGTATGACGAAGAATGTGTCCGGTGAAACTATCACCGTAGACGGTGCAATGATGAGCTTCTTTATGAACGACTCTATCGTAAACTTCTACAACAACTATTACGTATACGTTGCGTACGGCTTGATCAGCCTTGATCTTACGCAGGATCTCAGATCTCAGACCATTTCTGCAAGCGATGCGAGTTACACCGGCGCTACCAGCGGAATGACCTGGTATGATTACTTCCTCGGTACAGTAAAGGACGAGGTGACCTATTACGTAACGCTCGCCGAGGCAGCAAAGAACGTTAAGGATAAGGACCTTTCTCTTGACAAGGAAGATCTCGCGGCTATCGACGACATAATCAAGGACATTGACAAGAGTCTTAAGGAAAACGGCGTAAGCTACAGCGACTGGTATGGCAAGGGCGTTAATAAGAAGGACGTTCGTAAGTGCTACGAGCTTATCTATCTTGCTACCAACTTTGCAGAATATATGCAGGAAAAGTACGAGCTTGAGCTTGACGAGGATACCGAGAACAAGATCGTTAACGAGTACGTAGAGGATCACAAGGAAGACTTCTATACCGCAGAGGTTCTTAAGTACGTTATTTCCGTAGCAGGAAACAAGTATGATACCGAAGCTCTTTACGATGCGGCTGTTGTTCAGGCAAAGGATGCGGCATCGAAGATCTCCGGAGCAGCCAGCATTGAGGAATTCTTCTCGCTGATCGAGGAGTATGAGTCTGAGCTTGCAGAGACCGAAACCACTGAGGAAACCGGTACGGATACCGACGAGACTACCACAGAGGCTGAGACTACCGAGGGAACGACCAAGGAAGAGACCTCTGAGCCTACTCTTGAGGATAAGATCGAAGATAACAAGGTCGTTATCGAGTATGAGACCGGAAGCGATCTTGGCGGCTGGCTCTTCGGCAGCGAGGATAACAGCGCGGCAGAAGAGGGCGATTGCTCCTATTTCGTAGAGACCGAGACCAAAGAAGAAACTACCAAGAAGACCAAGGACGTAGAGGAGGCTGCTGAGGATAAGGGAACTACCAATAGCGGTAGCAGCACCAGCACCAAGAAGACGTATGAAGTAACCAACGTTACTATTTACTACGTTGTTTCTCCCAGTAGCATCAACACCAATAAGACTCACGACCTTGGATATATCGTATCCAGCGACAAGAAGGCTCTTGAGACATTCGTTAGCAAGCTTAACGAGGCTGTGAAGAATGGCAAGCTGACCAAGGAAAAGTTCGTTGAGATCGCAGAGGCGGTTAAGGCAGATCTTCCTTCCGACACCGCTACGTTTGAGTATAACTCTGGCGAAAAGCAGCCCGAAGGTTTGTTTAATGAAAAATACGACGCGATGAACGATTGGATCGAGGACGATGCGCGCAAGGACGGAGATATTTCCGATATCCTTACTATAAAGGTCGACGATAAGACCACCAACTACGCAGTTCTGTTCTTTGAGTCTCACAACGTTGAGACCTGGTATGCAGCTGCGTATGCAGGAGTTGTCAGCGAAAAGTTCGACGATTGGTATGAGGCAGAGAAGAAGGCAAATCCCTTGACTGTCAATACCGATGCGCTTGAAAAGATCAACACTATCAGATTCTACAATGTTGGTAGTACCGGTCATGAGGGCCATGATCATTAATAACTGACAAAATAAAAGGGCTGCCGCTTAAAGCGACAGCCCTATGTCAATAAATATAAGTATTGCATACTATGTTGATAGTTATTGTTTGAGCAAAATTCATTGATAATTTTGGAGATTTTATATGGTAATCGATCAGAAGCAAACCACGGTTGCATACCGTTGTCCTGAGTGTGGCTCGGGAGTTATCAGCCTTGTCGGACTTTTTTCTCTGTCGGGGGATATGGTCAAGCTGAAGTGCACCTGCGGAAAAAGTGAGATGCAGATGGTTCACCGCCGCGACGACGGTCAGGTGAGGGTGTCTATTCCTTGTATCTTCTGCAATAAGCCGCATAACTTTACGGTGAATAGCAAAATGTTCTTTTCCAAGGATATATTCCTTTTACCATGTCCGTATTCCGACATAAATATCGGATTTGTGGGTGATGCCAACCAGGTCAAGGCGGAGCTTGCACGCACCGAGCTTGAGCTGCTCGATATTCTCGAGGAGAATGGGATAAGTGATTTCAAGAGTCT
Source organism: Clostridia bacterium (assembly GCA_017411745.1). Classification (GTDB taxonomy): domain Bacteria; phylum Bacillota; class Clostridia; order Oscillospirales; family CAG-272; genus SVTX01. Next base: position 26,374 of record JAFQPM010000023.1, read on the forward strand.
GCACGGCGACGAGGAGACTTTACCCGATCCTCAGGTGCTTGACGTTATAACCTATATCGTAAGCGATCTTGACGCCGAAGGCAAGATATATTGTAAGTGTTACCCCGAGGGCAGAGAACCTTTGCCCGACGGCGAGCTTGACCGCGAGGACTCCGAATACGAGGTCGAGGTATCCGATGAGGGAGTGAGCATTTGTTGTGCGAAATGCGGAGCGAAAAAGCTGATACCTACCGATTCGATGCTGACCGCACACGCGTTTTTAAACAGTGATTATTTGAAATTGGAATAATTCGAGAGATTTCAAAAAAAGGCAGATGCCAACATTTTTTACAGACCGAGAGGGCGCTTTTCGAAAAGAAAAGCGCCCTCGGTGTTATTCACCCAGCGTATCAGTTGCAACCGCAGCAGCAGTTGATAACGATAAGAGCTACGATGAGAATCCAGATCCATTCGCTGTTGAAAAGAGAGCAAAGACAGTTGTTATTCATAATATCCTCCTTGAGATGATATGTGTTTTGAATTGAGAAGGTCGTTCTCACTATCATATTATGTAGATCGCGGTGGAACGTGAGAGAATTTTGTCGATTTTTTGCAAATACTTCACTTTAAATATCTTGTATTGAATTGTAAAAAAATCGATAACACTATTGCAGAAAACGCTAAAATGTGTTAAAATATAGTATTGAATAGAAATATCCACTTTTGAATGGAGATAAAAATACGGATGACACAGTCAGACAGAATGAAAAAGATAAGAAACTTCTCTATAATCGCGCATATCGACCACGGTAAATCCACACTTGCGGACCGAATCCTCGAGTCCACGCAGGCGGTCTCGAAGCGCGAGATGGAGGAGCAGGTGCTTGATAATATGGATCTCGAAAAGGAGAGAGGCATTACTATCAAGGCAAGAGCAGTAAAATTGGATTACGTAGCGCCCGACGGGGAGCAGTACGTGTTCAATCTTATAGATACCCCCGGTCACGTCGACTTCAATTACGAGGTGTCGAGATCGCTCAACGCCTGCGACGGCGCGCTTCTGGTCGTTGACGCGACGCAGGGAATCGAGGCGCAGACTCTTGCCAACGCTTATCTTGCCGTAGATGCTGACCTTGAGATAATTCCCGTAATCAACAAGATAGATCTGCCGAGCGCAGATATCGACAGAGCGAGAAACGAGATCGAGGAGCAGATCGGTATAGTTGCGGAGGGCTGTCCGGCAGTTTCGGCAAAGACGGGACTTAATATTGAGCAGGTGCTCGAGGCGGTCGTGCGCGATATTCCCGCACCCAAAGGCGACGAAAACGCACCCTTGAAGTGTTTGATCTTTGACTCGTATTACGATAGCTATCTCGGCGTCGTGGTCAACGTCAGAGTGTTCGATGGCAAGCTTCGCGTGGGCGATAGAATAAGACTTATGAGCACGGGCAAGGAGTTTGACGTGGTCGAGGTCGGAATGATGGAAGCGTTCGGACTTTGCCGATGCGACGAGTTGTGCGCGGGAGATGTTGGATACATTACTGCCTCTATCAAGAGCGTTGGAGATACCCGAGTCGGTGACACGGTAACGCTTGCGAACGATCCCGCAAAGGAGGCTTTGCCGGGATTTAAGTCGGCGCAGCCTATGGTCTTTGCAGGAATATATCCCGCTGACGGCGCAAAATACGGAGATCTTCGCGACGCACTCGACAAGCTTCAGCTCAACGACGCGGCGCTGACCTTTGAGCCCGAGACATCCGCGGCTCTCGGATTTGGCTTCCGCTGCGGATTTCTGGGACTTCTTCATATGGAGATCATCGAGGAGCGACTTGAGAGAGAGTTCAATCTCGATCTTATTACCACCGCGCCGGGCGTTATTTACGAGGTCAAGCTCCGCACGGGCGAGACGGTCATGATAGACAACCCTTCGAATTATCCGTCTGCTGATGTGATAGAGGTTGCAAAGGAGCCTCTTGTCAAGGCTAGCATCATCACGCCTACCGAGTTCGTTGGCGGACTTATGGATCTTTGTCAGGACAGACGAGGCATTTTTAACGATATGAAATATCTTGACAGCACCAGAGTCGAGCTTCACTACGATCTGCCGCTAAATGAGATCATATACGACTTTTTCGATGCGCTCAAGAGCCGTTCGCGCGGCTACGCGTCGCTCGACTACGAGCTCAAGGGCTACGAGCCCTCGAAGCTGGTTAAGCTTGACTTTTTGCTCAACGGAGAGCAGGTCGACGCGCTTTCCTTCATAGTTCACGAGGAAAAGGCTTATTCGAGAGCGAGAAGGACCGCGGAAAAGCTCAAGGAAAACATCCCGAGACAGCTCTTTGAGATACCGATACAGGCGGCTATAGGCGCCAAGGTCATCGCCCGCGAGACCGTCAAGGCAATGAGAAAAGACGTGCTTGCAAAGTGCTACGGCGGAGATATTACCCGAAAGAAGAAGCTGCTTGAAAAGCAGAAGGAGGGTAAGAAAAAGATGCGTCAGCTCGGATCGGTACAGGTATCGCCAGAGGCGTTTATGGCGGTGCTTAAGCTCGGAGATGACGATTGATATGAAGGAAATTCGAGGCTTCGTCGGCAAAGAGGGGAGACCGAAAAACGTTGGAATATACGTCCACGTGCCGTTTTGTCTGTCGAAGTGTCACTATTGCGACTTTTGCTCGGTCACGGGCGCGGACGAAGCGAAAAAAGATGCGTACGTTTCGCGGATCTGCTCTGAAATAGGAGATTTTGCCGACAAGATAAAGCAAACGGGAGAACTGCCGCAGGCAGATACCGTCTATTTCGGCGGCGGAACGCCCACGCTGATGAGTGCGGAGCAATTTGCGCGTATTCTTGAGACGGTAGAGTCGAATTTCGGCATATCCGAGTATGCAGAGATCACCGCCGAGTGCAATCCGAGATCGATCGGACTCGAGGGGTTATCCGACCTGCGAGGGCTGGGTGTAAACCGACTGAGTATAGGCATGCAGAGTATTCACGACAGCGAGCTGCGTATGCTTGGTCGTATTCACGGATCGGGAGATTTTCTTGGAACCTATGGTACGGCAAGGAAAGCGGGATTTGACAATATTTCGGTCGATCTGATGTATGGAATACCGAGCCAGACGAGAGAAACCTTTAAAAAATCCGTCGAAGGACTTGCCATGCTTGCCCCAGAGCATATTTCCTCCTATGCGCTAACTGTAGAGGAGGAAACGAACTTCTACCGCCGTCGCGACAGTCTTGATCTGCCCGACGAGGATACGGTTGGCGATATGTACGACGATATGGGCGAGATCTTGGCAAAATACGGCTATCACAAATACGAGATCAGCAATTTTTCTAAAGAGGGCAGAGAGTCACGGCACAATCTGAAGTATTGGACCTACGGGAACTATCTCGGCTTCGGCTCTGCCGCGCACTCGTACTTTGACGGCGTTCGTTTCGCACATTCGCGCGATATAGATGCATATATCGAGGGAAAAGGTACGATAATAGACGTAGAGCCGATCGGTAAACGCGAGGCTATGAACGAGTACGTTATGCTCGGAATGAGGCTTTCAGGGGGAATCGATATTTTGGATTTTAAAGCGCGGTTCGGCGAGGAGCCTCTCTGCGTTTTTGATAAAATCAGGCAATATTCGCCGGATTTTGTAGAGATAACCGAAAAAAGATGCAGATTTACCGACAAGGGTACGTTCGTCAGCAATAGCATTCTTTCGGATGTGCTGGACTTTGGTGAATAACGTCGCATTGTGCTTTTGGATAAAAAAATTATATCAAATCGAAAAAAAGTGTAAAAAATGCACAAAAAGCTATTGACAAAATAAAAATTCTGTGCTACAATATAGGTGTAAAGAAAAGATGCCAACGGCGCAAGTTGTACGGCTTCGTGCAACAAGCATTTATATATAGTTCGGAGTTAAGAGGAAAGAGAGGTACAGTCCCATGGCTACAGAAAAGAATAACGAGACGCAGAACGAAGAAGAGATCGACATAATAACCTTGACCGACGAAGACGGAAAGGAGATCGATTTCGAGGTCATAGGAGACGCGGAGATCGACGGTGTCATCTATTTTGCTATGACTCCCGCGGGAGCAGAGGCAAATAACGAGGGCATAATCGAATATGTACTGCTCAAACTTGAAAAGGACGAAGAAGGCGAAGAGGTTTACGTCACCGTTGACGACGAAGATGAATTTGATAAGGTCGCTAATTTCTTCGATGACTTGTTTGATGAGGATTACGACGCTTGATCTTTGCGAGAAGGTCGTTTGGAATTTGAATATTAATTAAGTTAACTACGCCAATGGAAATATAAGATTTGAATTTAGATTAAGGGTTATCAACAAAAATCAAAAAAGGTATAAGCCAATGGAAATTTAAATTTTGTGTGTGACGTGAGTGGACGGATGATATTTAAAATTTGTAAAGAAGAATAAACACGTGAATTTTACCGGTAAAAGCCAATGGAAATTTGATATTTAAACATAATTATAGGTTTTTGAACATATCATATTTTAGGTATAGGCCAATGAGAAAATAAGTTTTTATTCGAAACAAACGTAATTTATGAAGGATTCGTTTTGAATCACAAAGAATGCCCGTGGGTGAAAAGCTTGTTTCAGCCCACGGGCGCTGTTTTTAATAATTAAAATCCTGCTTAGTTCGTGATATCCGCTTGATTGAGACCTACAAATGATTAATGGAGCTCGAAATAAATTGGGCAACGGTTTGCAGACCTCCTCCTGTCCGTACGGTTGACTTGTCCCGACGGGCAACGAGACGTTGGGAGCAGTAAAGTTGCACATAGAGCACCGCCCTGGAGAACAGGGTTCCATTTCTTCGGGTACACGGCTCGGCGGGGCTTATGTCCTCAAAATTCGCACGTGATCGTTTTGGACGATCTACGTGAGGATTTGGAGGACTTATTTTTTTGCTAAATAAAAAAACTTGACATTTTCCCTTGCAGATAATAATACACGGATATAGATCTATCTTCTCAAGGGAGGAAGTAAAGATTCGTGATTATAATTAATAAATGCTTATGGCAAAGTTGGCGTATCTTGATGACGAAATTTCTGATGAGAGTTGAGAGGAAAACGATTTGTTTAATATCACAGATCCGTTGATATTTCGACAGATCCGAAGCTTTTTTAGTTGGATATATTTCGTAATTAATAAATCTATTCATCTTGGTAAAAAAGTGTTGACAATATCAAAGTAAAGTGATATAATCGTGGTATGTTTTTTTATGGGAGGCACAAATGAAACGCAGATTTTTTTTGATTGCTTTAACGATAGCTTGCGTGTTATTTATATGTTCTTGTGATCTGTCGTCTTTGGCCCCTCAACAGGGGGAAACTACTGCTGTTACCGATGCCGAATCGAGTACCGTTGTTGACATTGAAACCACAGTTGAAACCGAAAAAACGGATGTACTCGATACTACGGTTGAGTCCGATACTACGGTTGAGTCCGACACTACGGTTGAGTCCGACACTACGGTTGAGTCCGACACTGCGGTTGAGTCTGACACTGCGGTTGAGTCCGACACTGCGGTTGAGTCCGATACTATGGTTGAGTCCGATACTACGGTTGAGCCCGATACTACGGTTGAGTCCGACACTACGGTTGAGCCCGATACTACGGTTGAGCCCGACACTACGGCTGAGCCCGATACTACGGTTGAGCCCGACACTACGGCTGAGCCCGATACTACGTCAGAGCCTGACACCACGGTTGAACCCGAGCCCGATCTGCCCAAGGAGGTTACTGCATACGGCAAGACCACTATTTCGGGGACCCCGTTACATATTTATGAGTTGATGGAAACTCATATTTTGGCCGACACTCCTGCAGAGACTATAGAGTTCGATGAGAGCTTGAACATAACTTTAAACGATCTTTCGATTGCAAAAACCATTTTCCTTAGCGATCACCCCGAATGCTTTTGGTGGTTGGGCGGCGGCACTTATGCCGTGCGTGATGAAGTTATAAAGGCATTCTACCCCCAATATCTGTTTGAGTTGGAGGACATTGCTTCGAAAAAGAACGAATTTGACGCAGCCGTTGAGGCGATAATCAAGGACGTTCCCGAGGGAAGCGCGTTTGAAAAGGCTCTTTATTTTCACGATAAGTTGGCTAGTATGGTAGTGTATCAGACATCCGAAAACGATCAGACCTCATACGGCGCACTGGTACAGGGAAAGGCAGTTTGTAACGGATATTCCACCGCTTATCAATTACTTTTGATGAAAGCTGGTATTCAAGCATGGACAGTAAACGGATATTCCAGAAATATTCCGCACGCATGGACGGTTGTATGGTTAGATGACGAGACTTGTGTTTATACCGACGTTACCTGGGATGATCAGGATAATCTTGGTGTTGTGTTGAGACATTATTTCAATATGGGACTTGATGAAATAGATGATGATCACATCGTTAATCAAACCTTCATCCTTCCCGAATGCGATCATAATAACGAGGGATATTACGACGTTATAAATGCTAATGTTTACGATACAGACGGTATAGAAAAAGTTGTAAAGCTATTTGGCAAGCAAGAGAATGGTCAGCGAACAGCAAATTTTTATTACGAAGGTAATGATTTCAGGCAATGGTTCAGCCAAAATTCTGAAGATCTTTCGAACGCTCTTGGTCTAAGATCGCTGGCATATTCGATCATTGGAAAAGAAGTTACTATTATTGCGTCAGACGAATAAATAAAAAAATCACTTGCCACGGCAAGTGATTTTTTGTTTATCGGGATTCCGACGAATAAAGTCTATACAGCTCGCTGTAAATGCCGCCCTTCGAGATAAGCTCTGCGTGTGTGCCCGATTCCTCAATGCCGTTTTCGGTGAGGACGAGGATTCGGTCGGCGTTTTTGATGGTCGTCAGGCGGTGAGCGATCGTGAAGGTCGTTCTTCCGTGAGCAAGCTTTTCAAGGGATTCTTGAACCAGCTTTTCGCTTTCGTTGTCAAGCGCGCTGGTCGCCTCGTCGAGAATGAGTATGGGAGGATTTTTCAAGAACAGACGGGCAATGGAGATCCTCTGCTTCTGTCCCCCCGAGAGCTTGACTCCGCGCTCTCCGACGTAGGTGTTATAGCCTTCGGGGAGGGAAGAAATAAAATCGTGCGCGCCTGCAAGCTTTGCCGCTTCGATTATCTCCTCGTCACTCGCTCCTATCTTTCCGTAGGCTATGTTCTCGCGAACGCTGCCCGAGAAAAGATAAACGTCCTGTGCGACCACTCCAACGTTATCCCTTAAAGAGCTGATCGTGACGGATCTGATATCGACACCGTCGATCAGAATGCTTCCCGAGGAAACGTCGTAAAATCTCGGAATGAGAGAGCAGAGGGTAGTCTTTCCGCCGCCCGAGGGACCGACTAGAGCGATACTCTCACCCGCCCTGACCTTGAGGTCAAGCGCGGTCAGCACGTTGCGGTCACCGCTGTCGTAATGGAAGGAAACGTCCTTGAATTCTACGTGTCCGACCACGTTTTCAAGATTGACTGCATCGGGTGCGTCGACTATTTCGGGGTCGGTGTCCATAATTTCCTGAAAACGCTCGATTCCACTCATTCCTTGCTGGAACTGCTCGGCAAACTCTACGATGCGGCGTATCGAGGTCAAAAGCGTTGTTACGAACATAAGGTATGCCACGTAATCCGCGGCGGTAATGCTCGCGGGATTTGACTTGGGCAGAAGCATAAACAGCGCACCAACGACGACTACGACTATGTACATAATTCCGTCGAACAGACGGGTGGACGAGGTAAAGCCGCCCATTATCTTGTATCGCTCGGTCTTGAGCTTGAGAAATTTCTCGTTGCCCTTGTCGAATTTGTCCTGTTCAAGATCTTCTCTGGCAAAGGATTTTACAACTCTGATACCGAGCAGACTGTCCTCGACCTGAGAATTAAGCTCTCCAATGTGCTTTCGGGACTCCGAAAAGTTTTTCTTCATTCTGAAGCGGAAGTAGATGAGCACGGCGATCATTATCGGGATGACCGAGAAAATGATCAAGGTCAGCGGCACGCTCATCGTGCAGAGGATTATAAACGAGCAAACGATCTTAATTCCCGCGATGAAGAATTCCTCGGGGCAATGGTGCGCGAATTCGGTGACATCGAAAAGGTCGGTGGTGATCCTCGACATAAGAGTTCCTATTTTTGCGTTGTCATAATAAGAGAACGATAGCTTTTGCAGGTGGGCAAAGAGATCGTGTCGCATGTCGGTCTCGATCTTCGTTCCCATTATGTGACCGACCGTAGTCATATAGTAATTGGCGGCGGTGTCAATGACGCGAAGGATGAGATAGCCGATACCGCACGTCAAGATCAATTCAAGAGTAAGCGAGGCTATGTCCTCGGTCGCCGCGCCCGTGATCTTTCTGACGATAAGTGGCAGCATAAGCTCGCACACGGTCGTAAGTCCCGCGCAGAAAAGGTCGCTGATCATAACGGGGAGATGCGGCCGATAGTATGGTAAAAATTTTTTAAGAGTGCTTTTCTTTTTCATTGAACAACCTTCTTTGATTACTTTAATTAAATAAATTTTATCACAATTGACCAATCTCGTCAAGAGAATTTGCGAATTTTGCTTTTTCTATCCTCATATAATTTGGAAGTAAAGCTTACGAGTGGAGGTGGTCGGTATAAAATTTGAAGTTGTCATACCGTGGAGAAAAATCATCTCGTTTCTGCTTTCTCTGGTGATATTTAGGTATACGTTTACCGTGAATGCAAGTGCAAAGGACGATCAGGCAGTACAAGATAGGATATCGTCTGGGTTTTACGGCTTTGAGCAAAGCATAGACGTATCGGAATTCGCGCTCACTCCAACCGAGCTTTTACATATATTTTCGTGTGTGATCAAGGACGATCCATACCTCTTTTTTGTCAGCAGAAATCTGCGATATTCATATAAAACGAACGGTTGCGTTTTGTCTTTGACACCTCAATACACGATGACGATGGAGGAATATAAAGGTGCGGTAACGTACTGCACGGAAAGGGTGAGGGCGATCGCGACGCTTTCGGAGCATTTTGCGAGTGAAGTCGAAAAAGCGTTGTTTTTACACGATTTTATCTGCGAAAATTTCGAATATGATGACGAGTTGAAAAACGACGATATTTATGATTTTTTGCTCACGGGTAGGGGAACGTGCGAGGCTTATATGCTTTTGTATACGGCGGTCCTGCGCGAGTGCGGTATTGAATCCCATTTTGCCGCCAGCGACAGTCTTACGCATATTTGGAATATCGTCAGGCTTGACGGGGAGTGGTATCACGTTGATCTTACTTGGGACGATTCCGCATCGTCGGAAACGGTCAGCCGCCGCCACTTCCTTTACTCCGACAAGGCAGTTTCGGAAAGGGGGCATAGGGATTGGTATTCTCCGATCAATTCCGAGTGCTTATCAGAAAAATACGACAATTATGAGTTTGACGTTTTGTTCCGGAACAACGTAACGCTTGGGGACGTCGACCACGACGGAGAGCTGACCTTGCTCGACCTGCTTATGATTCGCACATGGCAGCCGAGTGAAGAGGTGCTTGATTTTTGCCGATCTTGTGCCGACTTAAACCTTGATGGCAGAGCCGACGCGGAGGATACGGAGCTTTTGCGGAGAAAACTGATCGCGAGTGATTGACAAAACGCGAATAAAAGTGTATACTTATATTTAGTAAATAAAAAGGACATTCCTGATGAACGAGAATAAAAAAAGAGCCGCTGAGGCGGTTGAAAGATTGAAAAAAATATATCCCGACGCAACCTGCGCGCTCGAGTGGGGCGGTGCGGATTCATGGAAGCTGCTTGTGATGGGCAGATTATCAGCACAGTGCACCGACGCTCGAGTAAATATCGTTTGCCGAGAGCTTTTTAGCGAGTTCCCGACGATAGAGGCACTTGCGAATTCTCCTCTTGAAAGAATAGAGGAGATCGTTCGCCCTTGCGGTCTCTACCGAGTCAAAGCGGCTGACATTAAGAACTCATGCCGCATGCTTATCGATGATTTCGGTGGCGTTGTGCCCGACAGTATGGACGAGCTGTTGAAGTTGCCCGGTGTTGGAAGAAAGATCGCAAATCTCCTGCTTGGCGACATATATAAAAAGCCCGCCGTGGTCGCAGACACTCACTGCATCCGCATTTGCGGAAGACTCGGCTTTTATCCCGAGGAGATCAAAGACCCCGTCAAGGTTGAGCGTATAATGTCCGAATGTCTTGAGCCAGACGAGCAAAGTGATTTTTGCCACCGCATAGTGCAATTTGGCCGTGACGTTTGTATAGCGCGCTCGCCGAAATGTGCTGAGTGTCCCTTATCGGATATCTGCAAGGGAAAGAGAAGTTAAAGACAAATTTGCAAGAAGTATAAATTATCTGCGCCATTAGCGCAGGAATGGAGTTCAGCGTTAAGGTGAGACATCTTTATAGGTGATTAAAATGCTTCACGCACGAATTTTGCCTTGTCGGAAAAATTCATCGATTGCTGTTTGTGCCGCCGTTAGCGGCAGAATGGAGAACATTATGAAAAGAAGATTCAAAGAGTTTGAACCGATTCCATTTTATTTTTTGAACGATACCTTTGATCGCGCGGAGATCGTCCGTCAGCTTGATATTATGCAAAAGGTCGGAATCCCCGCATTTTATCTGCATTTGCGCGACGGAATAACAACTCAGGCGTGGGGAACCGATATTTTTTACTCCAACGTTCGTTTTATTGCCGAGGAGAGCATCAAACGCGGCATAACCATGTGGCTTTACGACGAGGACTCATATCCAAGCGGACAGTGCGGAGGTCAGGTCGTCATCGACCGCCCCGAGCTTGAGGGAAGAAGCCTCAGATTTATGAAGATAGAAGCCAAGGCGGGCGAGACAGTTCGCCGTCTTATCGGCAGAGCGAAGGGAATTGCTGCGTATGCTATAACCCGATTGGACGGAGTCGAGCAGGTCAAAAAGCTCAATTCGCCCTTTGGCCCCGTGCGCCGTCATTGGTACAGAATGGACTGGCCCTCAACCTATTACAGCGATCTGATGGCAGACGGTCTTACATATAATCACATTCGCGCGCTGACGGCGTTTCCCGAAATTATGTTCGAAGCCGAGGTGAGCGAGGATTGCGAGCTTTACGTGGTGTATGCAGTACCGAGCCAAAGCGGTAAATATCACACCAATCTCGACTGTATGAAAAAGGACAGCTTTGAGGAGTACAAAAAGCGCATACTCGAGCGTTACGCGGCGGCGGTCGGCGATCTTTTCGGAACGAAGATCCCCGGCATCTTCATTGACGAGCCCACGCTTGGCGGAAATTACAGCGAAGAACTCTGCGAATATTTTTATAATCGTTACGACTATAGACTTGAGGACAACCTCTACAAGCTTTACGGCGATTACGATGGCGACTCGGCTCAGCTCCGCAGAGACTATTCAGAGGCTATGATGTCGATGTTCGAGGAAAATTTCCTGTTGCCCATGAAGGCTTGGTGCAAGGAACATAATCTTATCGTGACGGGTCACTTCAACGGCGAGGAGGACCCTTTGACTCAAGCGTCCTCGGGACAGAATATCTACAGGCAGACCAAGATAATGGACGTGCCCGGATTTGATATAATCACGCCCAACATTGGCGATCTTGAGCATTGTGCTTTGGTATTCGGAGCAAACATGGTCTCCTCTGCAGCGGCTCAAACGGGAAGGAAGACTATTTTCTCCGAGTGCTTTGCATTGAGCCCTTACAATATGGATTATCACGGAGTAAGAAAGACTACCGACTGGCTTTTCGCCTGCGGCATCAATCACATCGTGCCTCACGGATTCCACTATGGATACAGCGCGTATCAAAGAGCCGACGCGGGCAAATCATTCTTCTTCCAGGATCCCTATTTTGACGATTACAGCGACTATGCCGCTTACGTCGGCAGAGTTTCCAAGCTGCTCCACGATTATGAACGCAAGAACGACGTACTTTTGGTATATCCCTACGGTGGCTTTGCCGAGGTGGTGCCCTTCAAGAGTGGTTGCTCTCCCGTCAAGCCCTGCGAAAAGGGAGCGCTTTACAACTCTCGTCTTCGCAGTGCGGTCAGATATATGATGAAGAATCATATCGGTTGGGACGTGTCCGATACCGAGTCGGCTATGAATGGCGAGATCGTTGACGGCAGACTTGTCATCGGTGAATTCTCTTATTCCAAGGTTGCCGTCGTCAAGGCGGGAGAGGTCGAAGAAAGGGTCTATGACAGACTTAAGAGCGAGGGAATTGATTGTTGTCTGTACGATGGTGATGAATCATTCTTCCCGCGCGGTATTGAGATCGCGGGCGGCGACCGCGTGCAGACCTACAGAAAAGTGTGCGGAGAGAATCAGCTTATATTCCTTTATAACAACGCTGATAGCTATTCTAAAATAAAGGTCAGCGTTGGCGACACGAAGGCGTGGGTCTACGATGCTGAGAACGATATTTCAAGAGCAGTCGAGATCAAGGACGGATTTGCCGAGCTTTCGATGCAAAGATTCGGATCGATCATTCTTCTGCTTTGCGACGAGCCTTGCTCGCCTATCGGTGAGACATATATGCCCGAGGAAGAAGATGCCTTTATTCCCGAATACGTGACCGATCCTCAGTTTACCTATATGCCCAAGGGTGCAAGATCCGCAATATCCTATTTTGATATGAAGATAGAGAGAAACGGCGAGGTCAAGGACTACGGCAGAGTGCGCCGCGGCGCGCTCCGCGAGTACATCGGAACTCACGATACGATCTTTTTCCCCAATCATTATTTCCGTCCCGGATTCGATATCGGCAGAAGAATGTATAACACCTATCCCTGCAACGCCACCTACAGCGTAATGCTTGACTGTGTCGACGGCGGCGATTGGTTGCTTTTTGACAAGCATTCTGTCGAAGGAAACTTCAAGATCTTCTGGAACGGCGAGGAGATAACGAGAGATAAGTTTGAAAAGAAAATAGTATACGATATGAGCAACTACGCGATACGTCCTTTGTGGCGCGAGGGCGAAAACCTGCTTGAAATAAAGATATTCGGAGCGCAGGAGTTCGACGGAGCCAACGGCGACGTTTACGTAATGAGGGCAGAGTGAGCAAAACGCTCCGTAGTTCAATATAGAAAATCTCCGCCGAAATCGGCGGAGATTTTCTGCTTTATTTTTGCAGGCGAATGCTTTTCCCATCCTTTTTCACTATATATATCTGTCCTTTGTCATCGCAAGTCATGCAAAAGACGTCCCTCAGGGCATAGCCTTGCTTATTCAGCTTGCGTATTACCCAAGATTCATCTTTGCCGAGAATACGCAGAGTGTGGTTGTTGATAACGCTATCTGATACCACCAGATGCATCACACCACTGTTGTCGTCGGGAAGATGCAGGTCGGAGAGATCGGGCTGACGGTAACAGCTTTTTGGGATTATACTCATTTTGCCGTTTTCCTCCAAAATGGCGTAGTCGACCTCGTCAAGATCGTATATCCCGTTTTGTCTGATCTGACTTATCAGCTCCTCGAGTGATATACGTACCTTTTTCATGGCTTTTCTGTCGATAACTCCTCGCGCTATTATTACGGACGGCTTGGAGGATAATATCTTCTTTGCTATAGGAGATTTCAGAATAAGTGTAGATGAGAGTATTTCAAGCGCCGCCAAAGTAACCATAGGAATAAATGCCTGCATCAACGGCTTTTCTTCATTGGTTATGGGGAGCGATGCGATTTCCGATAGCAATATGGCTATGACTAATTCGCTGACGTCCAATTCGCCAAGCTGACGTTTTCCCATGATTCGCATAGTTATTGTAAGTATGACGTATATTATGACCGTCCTGATGAAAATAGATAAAAGCATCCTATCCTCCTGCGCTTTTATTGATATTTTTCCCTTGAAATTGCGTGTTAGTCAGTCTTGAAGTTGGAATTTTGTCAATATTGTTGAATAAAACGAGATGAGTTTAAAATGAAATTAAAAACATTTCACAAAATGACAAAAAATGCAAAAAAGGTATTGACAAAAGGTAATGAAAGTGGTAGAATAGTGAAGCTGTCGCGAAAACGGCAGATAAGATATTACGGCATTAGAAAGTCAAAAAAAATTTGAAAATTTTTTCAAAAAGGTATTGACAAAGTAAAAGAGCTGTGATATAATAGACAAGCGCTCGCAAAAAGGGAGCGCGGAATTGAAGCTTGACAATTGAACAACAAAAGATAGAAGTACAAAGCAAAAAAGCAAGTGCGAAATACA
>JAFQPM010000024.1 GCA_017411745.1 Clostridia bacterium
AGAAACAGAAAAACAGCGCCGAGCGAAGCGCGATCACAAAGAAAATGACGAACGTCCGCAGGGAGATGAACCTTGCGGACGATATTTTATCCGATTCGATGAGACTTGCCAAAGCCATAGCCGCCGAAAAGGCTTGCGAGGAGCGTCTTGTGCCGGATAGAAGCAAACAAAAACACAAAGAACAGGAGAGATAACATGTATAAGAAATTAAAAGAAAGAATCACCGAAACCACACAGTATTATCTGCTGCGCAACGTACACCCGAGGGCAGAACAGCCCTTCCAAGTCCGTGACGACGAGGAAATGCAAGAGCTTGTAGAAAGCATACGAATGAACGGAGTCCTCAATCCGCTTATCGTAACGCCAAGGCGCGGAGGCTATGAGATCGTATCGGGACACCGCCGCTACGCCGCTTGCCAAAAGCTTGGTGTAGAAACCATTCCCGTTATTGTCCGCGACCTTGATCCCGATGAAGCAACTCTTTGTATGATCGATTCCAATCTGCACAGAGAGCATCTTCTGCCCTCGGAGAAAGCCTACGCTTACAAGGCGAAGATGGAAGTACTGAACCGCCAAGGTCAGAGGTACGGACAAACTTCGTCGCAACCTGCGACAAAGTGGGATGCTGCCACCGAGATCGGCAAGGCGACCAACGAGAGCCGCGACCAAGTATTCCGCTATATTCGCTTGACTAATCTTATAAAGCCGTTGATGGATATTGTAGACAGTGGGCGAATTGCATTCACCCCCGCTGTGGAGCTTTCCTATCTGCCGCACGAATTGCAGGACAAGGTCGTGGAGATCTTTGAGAGAGACGAAGCCACGCCGTCCTACGCGCAGACGGTGAGATTCAGAAGACTTCACAGCGAGGGCAAGCTGACGGCGGATACCATTGAGGATATTATGGCAAAGCCGAAAGCCAATCAGAAAGAGACGGTCAAATTCAGCTACGAGAGGATCGCCCGTTTCTTTCCACCCAATTATAGCACCAAACAGATGGAAGACGCAATTGTGCGGATCCTTGAAGAACGCAGACGAGAGCTATCTCGCCGCCATGATGACACAGAAAGGGGATGATTTATTGGTAAAGATAAACAGATGGAAATGGTTTTTGTGCAAGGCGCGTTTTGCCCTTGATAATAAAGTTGGCGGCTATCGTTGTCGCTCACAAGTCCCCGAGCACGAGATTCTGAAGATTGTTCGTATGTATGCGCCGATCATCACCGAGTTTTTTGATAACGAGAAAGAAATGGCGAAGTTTCAAAAGTGGAGAGAGGAACAGGAGAAAAAGCAGGATGAATTTTAACTAAGGATAAACGGGACGATGAAAAAACTGCTCCCTAATTGGGAGCAGTTTTTTCAGTATCCATAACTGCTTGGACTATTCAAAAATTTATTAAGCTTTAGCAATAATATATTTTTATCAATCACAATGCAATTTTTTTGCTAAAGTGCAACAATTTCCGAAAAATAATTGAATTTATATATTTTATTGCCACAATCGCAATCAACAATTTTCTTGCTTTTTTCGGCAATAAAACTTTTTTGGCATTTAGGACAATAGACTTCGTTTTCCGAATTAATTGGAAATGTTACGCAATAATCTTTGGGGTTGTTTAATAAATCTTCAGGGCAGGGTGGGAACAACATGTCTTCAAAAGTTAAACTTCCATCTTCAGATAATATTTTAATGCCTTTCTTTCTGGATGATTCTTCCATTACCTCTAAATAATATCCATAATTGATAATAAATAATTTATATTTACCTCTAATTCTTGCCGCTGTCAAATGACTGGGCAACTGTATAAATGCTCCCATTGTTGATAACTGTTTAATTGTGCTTTTGCAGCGCTGATAATCATTGCGAGATATGAGGAAATATCTGCATTTTCTTTCATATATAAACTCTTGAATACAATCGTCAATCATTAAATGCGGAATTTTAATTCGTACATTTTCGATATATTGATTTTTAATCATATCGTAAACAGTACTAATTTTTAGCGGTTCTCCATTGCCTTCTAAAAATGCAGATAAATACTGTTTTGCCATTACGACAAAAGTTCTCGAAATTCCTTGTGAACCACAAATTAAGCATCGCAAATTCTTTGCTCCAAAAATATGATTCTCAAAAAAATCTCCTAAAGCAGCAAAATCATGCACCGGTACATTATGGTTAAGCGCATATGTGTTCAACAACAAATTTTTAAAATACCTAATAACATCATTGTTGTTTTTCATAAACATAATATCTAAATCTGGACCGGGAAAAATATCATGTTTATACTCAATTCCTTGTATTTTGTTTTCTCCTCTATCATGAAGTTTAGAATGATTCCAAATTGTTGATATTTTGATTGAGAAGAAAGGACTTTTAAAAAACACTTGTTTAATTAATTGTGCTACGGCTGATTGAACAGAAAATTCGCTTACTTTATCCATTTCAGCATATTCATCGATACAAATATATAAACGCGATATGCCTAAGGCTGTAATCATATTTTCCATTTTTTCAGATATAGCTTGTGTCTCTATGGAAAAATTTAAGGCCCCTTGTATCGACAATGAATGATTGTGGCGATATGTTTTTTCGAATTTACTTTTTATATTACTATCAATATTTAACAGAAATGGAGAGATATTGGTATCTACACCAAAATTATATCCAACGCCTTTTTGGGTTTCAACAGCTTGAGTTTCATTAACTGTTATTGTTAATCCCATTAGTTTTTTTCGATAGTTGTTAATAATGTCTACTACATCCACATAATTTCTAATAAATCTATCATCATCTTTTTTCTTCAAGTTTTTTTGGTTATATATTTGTTCCAGCTGACTAATTACTTCAGCCAAAAATTTCGAAAAAATGTAAACAGGAAGCGTCTTATCTTCATTTCCCGTTATATCCAATTCTTGTGTAGTAGGGATCATCTTTGCAATCATAACGTATATAGATCTCAAACTGGAATCTGATTGAACATTATTCACATAATGTGTAAATGCTTTTTGTAAAGTTGTTTTGCCAGTACCCCTTCGTCCCCATATTACTTGATGATCTGATCCCATTAACATATTGATTTGTGATTTATCAGCACACAACTGATAACAATCTTCATATGATACAACATCAGAGGACATTATGAAATTATCAAAAATCTGTTTTGCATAGCTATTATGTGACATTTTAGACCTCCTAAACATGTATCTTTTTCATTATTATACTACATTTTACAATAAAAATCAATACAATTCAGCAAGGTGTTTCTAAAAATTATATAAACATAATATTTACTACAAGAAATAATTTCACTTGTAAAAAGAACCTAAACAATTGTTAGGTAGGGTCATTTTTCTTGCTATTGAAGTTTGGATACTCAAATAAAACAAATAATCCGAACGCTTCTCCAAGTAAGAGAATGTTCGGATTATTTTCATGTGGTCGGAGTGACAGGATTCGAACCTGCGGCATCGACGTCCCAAACGTCGCGCGCTACCAACTGCGCCACACCCCGATGTGTGAAAAATATTCGATTTTCAGGTCATTTTCTGTAAGTGGTCAAATCTGTGGTCAAAACATTTTGTCGGTGTTTTTTTGAAAAGACAAACCGCTGAAAAAGTCAATGTTTACAAGGGTTTTCGAGCGTTTGAAAAATCAAGAAGCGAAAGCCGCCTGCATGCTCCCAAAGCTAGCGCGCTACCGCTTTCGCAGAAAGCAATGCGCACACACCCCGATGAGCGAAAAATATTCGATTTTTGGTCATTTTCCGTAAGTGGTCAAATCTGGGGTCAAACCGATCACTAGTACATTATATCAAACTTAAACGTATTTGTCAACCGAAATAAAAAATAATTTCAAACAAAAAACGGAACGGAAATTTTGAGGTTCCCGTTCCATATAAATAACGTCAAGCCAGGGCGAGAGGGTGTACGCGACATCTTCGCCAGCGCGCAAAATTTGCGACCTGCTTGACTTTTAATATTCGCTTCAGCATTTTGCTTACCGTCCATGTCTGACTTATATAAAGAGATTTTATCGGCTGCAAGTGGCGACAAAGGGCCAATGCGGACCAAGATCCGCGGCTAAAATTATTTTTATCAGGTATATTCGCCACTCCGCACATATTATCTGTAGTTTTGTCGTCAAATATAACTCTTATGAGTCAAGCAATTTATGTAAATAAAAGATAATATTGTAAAAAAAAGAGGCTCAAAGACGATTTTCTCCAAATCCTTCAATTTTGGGAAAATATTGTGACTTGAACCACAGTTTCACTTGTGTTACAATTAGTTGTGCCACAATGAAGCGAAAGGAGATTTTTTATGACGATGAAAAAAAGAATTATGGCAATATGCTTGGCGGTAGGATTGGCTATGACGGCGCTGCCCGTCTTCGGCGCGGGAGCGACTGCCGCCGAGATGACCAAGGAAACCGTCGTGTTAAGCGAGAGATCCGCGCGAGCAATACCGTCGGGGGCATACAATATCAATCTGAACGTAAACGGACGGAGCGTACTTGGAGGCAGAGTTTTCAATCTTGGCGGTATAACTTACGTTCCGATGTTCGCCTTTGCGGATTGGCTTGGAAGGTTTACATATTCTTACAATTCAACTACTGCAACCGCAAGAGTATCGGGGGAAAATCTTGAGATAAGCGCACATGCGGGAGATCTTTACATTATGGCTAACGACAGATATTTTTACACGGGTAGAGAGGTCATTCAGTTCGGCGGAGAGATATACGTCCCCATATTACCTATGACAAAGGCGCTGAACTCAAAGGTCGAGTGGAGAGATTCGATAAACGGATTTTACGTCAGCTCGGGAGATACGAGAAGACTTAAAAGCGGCTCTCAGGTCTACAACGCCGATCAGGTCTATTGGCTGGCGCGAATAATCTCGGCTGAAGCCAAGGGAGAGCCTATGCAGGGCAAGATAGCGGTCGGAAACGTAATTTTGAACCGTGTTCGGTCGTCGGCATTCCCAAATACGATATACGGGGTCATATTTGATAAAAGATACGGCATACAGTTTGCTCCCGTATCAAACGGAACTATATATCAAACCCCTACGGTTGACTCAATAATTGCCGCCAAGATCTGCCTTGAAGGATATTCACTGTCAAGTGAAGTTTTGTATTTTGTAAATCCGCAAAAGGCACCGAATTCCTGGATCTCGAGGACCAGACCCTACGCCTTTAAATTAGGAAATCATGCATTTTACAAATAATAAAAACTGCGGTTGCGTGTTTGCAACCGCAGTTTTGGTTCACTCAAGCTCACCTTGGCAGGAAAGCGTACGCAAGACGGTGCCGACGGCATACATCGCTCTGCCGGTCTTTTTTGCAAGCCGTCTCATTCTTGCCTTTTTGGTATTCATCAGTGCTCCCGCCGTTCCGACTCCCGCGAGAATCAGCGCAGACACTGCGAGAATAATTTTAAGCCCTTTCATATGATCCCTCCCTCAATATCGGTTATAGGGATTATGACCCGAGCGAAAGTTTTTTATTCTTTCTTCGAAGAATTTTTGATAAGCTTATCGTATGCCTCTATCGCGTCGCGAATTATATCTACCGCCTCTGCATAGTCGAAAAGAGTCTTGACAGCCGTCTGCTTACTTTCAAGCTGCTTGTAAACGGTGAAAAAATGCATAATTTCATCGAAAATGTGAGGAGGCAGCTCGTCTATTGACTTGATACCGCGATATGTAGGATCGGAAAAGGGAACGGCAATTATTTTATCGTCAAGCTTGCCGCCGTCTATCATTCGCATAGCGCCGATAGGATAAACCTGAACGAGCGTCATAGGAACGATCTGCTCGGAGCAGAGAACAAGAACGTCAAGCGGGTCTCCGTCGTCAGCGTAGGTTCTTGGAATGAATCCGTAATTAGCGGGATAGTGCGTGGCTGTGTAGAGCACACGGTCCAGACGAAGCATACCGGTGGCTTTGTCAAGCTCATATTTGCAGCTACTGTCCTTTGATATCTCAATGACCGCGGAAAAGTCCGTGGGCGTTATCATTTTGGGATCAATGTCATGCCAAATGTTCATGTGTGCCTCCTGTGCTTAATTATTTAACGTAATCGAATTCGAAGTCGTAGATCGAAACGGTGTCTCCGTCGTGACAGCCCTTAGCCTCAAGTGCTTCGAAAACCCCACTCTTTTGCAGCACGCGTTGGAAGAAGTTCAGGGATTCGTAGTTGTCGAAGTTGATCTGACCCATAAGATTGTAGAGCCATTCGCCCTCGACAACGTATTTGCCGTCAGTGAAGGTGATCACGGTCTGCTTTCCGCCGCTCTGGTACTGCTCCATTTCGTCGTATTCACGCTCGTAGACGATCATGGGGGGCAGATCGCGGAGTCTGTTCGCGACCATCGCGATCATTTCGTCGAGATTTTCGCCCGTGTACGCGGATATATACATCATTTCCCAGCCGTTGTCAGCGACGAACTTTTCAAATGCGTCAATGTCAACTATCTCTCTGTCAAGCGAATCGACCTTGTTAGCAATAATGATCTGCGGGCGCTTTGCAAGCTCGGGACTGTAGCGTTCAAGCTCGCGATTGATTGTGATGATGTCGTCAATAGGATCTCTGCCCTCAAATGCCGAGATGTCGACTACGTGGAGTAAAAGTCTGCAGCGGTCAACGTGACGAAGGAATGCGTGACCCAGTCCCGCACCGTCAGCCGCACCCTCGATAAGTCCGGGAATGTCTGCGGCAACGAATCCGCTTTCGCCGCCTGTTGAGACCACGCCGAGATTGGGGGAAAGGGTGGTGAAGTGGTAGTCTGCGATCTTGGGCTTTGCAGAGGAGATGACTGACAGTATCGAGGATTTACCCACGCTGGGCATACCTATCAGACCAACGTCAGCGAGCATCTTGAGCTCGAGCAGTACCTCGCGCTCCTCGCCCTTCGTTCCGTTCTTTGCAAATCGGGGAGTTTGACGGGTAGGGGTTGCAAAGTGTTTGTTTCCCCAGCCACCGCGACCACCCTTGCAGCATAAGAAGTCTGCACCGTCATCCTCGGACATATCGTGAATTATTTTATTTGTTTCGGGATCCTTGATCAGCGTTCCGGGAGGAACGAGAATGTATACGTTCTCGCCGTTAGCGCCGTGGAACTTCGATCCCGAGCCGTCGCCTCCGTTAGCTGCGACGAATTTTCTTTTGTATCTGAAAGCAAGCAGGGTATTGGAGCCTGGATCAACGCGGAAAATTATGCTTCCGCCGTTTCCTCCGTCACCGCCGTCGGGACCGCCTGCAGACACGTACTTTTCTCTGTGAAAGGCGATAGCACCGTTGCCGCCGTTTCCTGCTTTAACGAATATCTTGATATTATCTATAAACATTTGACCACTCCTTTCGGGAAATGTTGGTTCAGCCGAATCTTTCGATGTTAGTGACCGTATAATTCAGCATTTTTTCTTCGATAGACTGCTTTTGCTCCGAGATATAGCTGCAAAAGCCTTCCGCTTTATGCTCTCCGTCCGAATATTCGGCTATATATGTCTTGATCTTTGAGGCGAGCTCGTAATCGGCATTTTGCGAAAGATACTTGGAGAATACCTCCGCGCACTCAAAGCCAAACGACAAAAACGTTTCGGCCTGAGAGTTACTGCCCTCCGCGATCTGACAAAGCACCTCGTAACAAAACAGGGGCTTGAAATGCTCGGGAATATGACGACGTTCGTCAAAAAGATCGCCGATATAAAGCTTTCCGCGATGCTTGAAGGACGACATAAATTCTTCAAGCCGCTTGCGTATCTCTGCAACCGTCAGCTCGCAAGGATCTATGTTTTTCCTTTTCTTTTTATCGTAGAGAAAGAAATTTGTCTTGTGCTTTTCGGCTCTCATACCAACGGCGATGACGACAATGATGAAAATGCCGACACAGCCCAGTAAGGTCGAAAGCCCGAAAGCAAGCATCTGCAACAGCGGCGATTCGATCTTCGTGTATGCAAAACAGAAGAGAATTATTGCCGCGGCTACGAGTATTGCGCCGAAGCGAATTACCTTTTCGCCGATCTCCTCGATGCTTGGATTGTTTTGATTGTTTTGATCGTTGTTCAATTTATACCTCGTTATTTGTCGTTGTCTCCGCCGCGCTCGCGAATGATCAGCTTTATCGGTGTGCCAGAGAAGCCAAAGGTCTCGCGCAGACAGTTCTCGATATAGCGCTGGTATGAGAAATGGAAAAGCTCAGCATTATTGCAGAATATAACGAACGTGGGGGGAGCTACGCTGATCTGAGTCATATAGTAGATTTTAAGTCTCTTGCCCTTGTCCGTGGGAGGCTGAACTCTCATAGTTGCCTCGCCGAGCACGTCGTTCAGCATACCTGTCGATACGCGGAGAGTTGCTTGACCGTGAACGTAGTTGATGCGTTCAAAGATATTGTCGATTCTCTGACCGGTTTTTGCCGAAACGAAAAGGATCGGCGCATAGGGCATATAAGAGAGATGATCTCTGATTTTCTGCGTAAATTCATTTACTGTGGAATTGTCTTTTTCGATGGAATCCCACTTGTTTACGACGATTATAGACGCCTTGCCCGAGTCGTGCGCGATTCCCGCGATCTTCTCGTCCTGCTCGGTGATTCCGACCGATGCGTCGATCATAATAAGACAAACGTCTGCGCGCTCGACCGCCATATGTGCACGGAGTACGCTGTATTTTTCGATATTATCGTTGATCTTCGACTGGCGGCGAATGCCTGCCGTGTCGATAAGCGTGTACTTGCCGAATTCGTTTTCAAGCGGTGAGTCAACGGCATCTCTGGTCGTACCCGCGATGTCCGAAACGATAAGACGGGTCTGACCTAGCATGCGGTTGATTATCGACGATTTACCCGCGTTGGGCTTGCCGATGACCGCGACCTTGATCGAGTCGTCATCTTCTTCCGCATAATCCCACTCGCCGAGCGCATTTACACAGGCGTCGAGTAGGTCGCCCGTGCCCGAGCCGTGAACCGACGAGACCGCGATCGGCTCGCAGTCAAATCCAAGCTCGTAGAATTCGTAAAACTCATAGGGAAGAGAGCCGACGCTGTCACACTTGTTGATGCAGGGAACTATCGGCTTGCCACTCTTTTTGAGCATTATCGCGATGTCGCGGTCATTTGCGGTAAGACCCGTGCGAACGTCGCACATAAACACGATAACGTCGGCGTCCTCAATAGCGACTTGCGCCTGAAACTTCATCTGCGAGAGGATGATATCGTCGCTCTTGGGCTCGATTCCTCCCGTGTCTATAACTATAAACTGTCTGCCCGTCCACTCGGTCTCGCCGTAGATTCGGTCGCGAGTAACACCGGGCACGTCCTCAACGATAGAGCGACGCTCGCCGATCAGCTTGTTGAAAAGCGTGCTTTTGCCCACGTTGGGTCTTCCTACTATTGCAATTATGGGTTTTGACATTTTAACCTCCTTTTTCGCAGGACTCTGTCCTGCGCCTGCCAAACCTTTTTGGAAAAAGGTTTGGATCGAAAAACTCCCGATAAAAGGGAGGGGCTGATTTTTTTGGATTGCGTTAAGCTTACTGTTGAAAAATGGTTGAGAGCTCTTATCAAATCTCGTGCTCTACTCCAAGCACGTCGCATATAAATCCCTCTCCGCTGTTGCGCGACGGCACGACGGCAACATTCAGCCGCCCCGAAAGCTCGTCGGGCGTCATATCGTCAAGGAAGATATCCTCTCCTGCGCGCAGAGCGTTTTCGGGAAAGAGCAGAAGCTCGCCAAGCTCCTTGCCCTCCAGCTGCTCGGCGATATCCTTGCCCGTGAGCAGACCCGAGACGGTGATCGTCTCGCCGAAGAAATAGTTGATTATCTTGTATACGTCCACTTGCAATCCTTCGATGCGAGCCTCAAGCTCGATCGCCATTTGCTTGATGGTATCGTATGCGGCAACTCCCGTTGCGATCGATACATGTCGTGGTACTTTATAATTTGTTAAGTATTCATCGAGATAGTCAAGCTCGCCGCGGAATTCTGTAACGAGTGAGGTTATCATTCCCACTCCGTTTTCTATTTGTGGATATCCCTCATAATAACTTTCCTCGGGCAAGGGCAGCTCGGCTTTGAGATAGAACTCATCGGAACAGAAAAACATTCTGCTTCCTGTCTTTACTTCAAACTCGTGAGCGAATCTGTCGACCTGCTCTATGACACGTGCAGACTCCTCCTTTGAGAAGCACTCAAGAGGATAGAGCTTTTCGCGATATCTTGTAAGCCCTGCAGGGACTATCGAAACACTCTGCATCGCGGGAAAGAGCGCGGAGAGGTCGCGCATGGAGCGCTCAAGCTCCTCGCCGTCGTTGATGCCCTTGCAAAGCACTATTTGTCCGCAAAGTGAAATGCCTGCGTCGGCAAGTTTTTTCATATACGACAGCACCTCGCCTGCGCGCTTGTTGTGCATCATTTTGACGCGCAGCTCGGGATTCGTTGTGTGCACGGAGACATTGACCGGAGAAATATGCATCTCAATGATGCGATCAATATCCTTGTCGTGAAGATTTGTGAGTGTGATGTAGTTGCCGTGAAGGAAAGACAATCGAGAGTCATCGTCCTTGAAATAAAGTGTCTTTCTCATTCCCTTCGGCAGCTGATCGATGAAACAGAAGATGCACTTGTTTTCGCAGGAGTGCTTTTTGTCCATCAAAGGAGTTTCAAATTCAAGACCGATGTCATCGTATTGCTTTTTGATGATCGTGACCTCGAATTCGCTGTCTTCTCGGGAAAGCTTCAGGCAAACGGTTCTGTCCGCAAGAAAAAATCGGTAGTCAAGCACATCGGAGATCTCTCTGCCGTTGATAGATATTAAATTATCTCCGCCGCGAATGCCGTGAGCTTCTGCGCGACTGCCTTTATCAACCGATATTATTTTTACCACAGTATGACACCTCTTTTCATTCTCACATTATAATCCAGTTTATAGTGTAACATAAATTTCGGCTTTTTGCAAGGGCTTTTGACCACAAAAATAATATTTATATAATTCTAACGATAATTTTATAAAAATATCTTGCCAAACCGAGCAAATTGTGATACAATAAAATGATTGTGTATGCGCTGTGACAAAAGACGGCGAAAAAGGCTCGTATATAGACGTTCCCGAGCCTAAACGAGAGTTTTTTATCCTGTTTTTAATTTTTTCAACAAATATACATCCGATCCGACAAAAGAGAAAAATGCACAGATCCGAACTTTTCCGACCTGTGCTGAGCCTTTGCGGGCGGAAGATTTCGGAGGCAGTTTTGAGTAACACGATGAAGCTCCGTTCAGGAGCAACGATCCCCCAGGTCAGTCGCGAGGAGGCTGACAGAAAGCACTATCTCACAAGAGGAGTGCTGACACAGATGCACCTTATGCCTAACGGCGACCCCGCCGCATTCGACAAGGCGGAGGACGGAAGTCTGATCTATTATTTTGACCCCGCCCGCGTAGTCGAAGCGCCCCCTGAGCAGTGGTATTTCCCCAGAAGCCGCAAGGAGACCAGAGCGCTTGACAGTGGCACGGAAATAGAAAGAATGAGCATAAAGCGCGCCGCATCCTGCGGATATTACACCCGAGAGAGACTCGGTCAGATGCACTACGAGGTGGTTGAAGAGCCTGTCGCGTTCACTGTCAAGGGAGACGGTACCACACTCTATTTTTACGACAAAAAAACGGCAGTCCGCCTGCCCCTTGCGTGCGTAAAATGCGGCAAGGACGTAAGATATCGCAAAAAGCTTTGCCGTGCGTGCTACGAGGAGGAGCTTACGATCCGAAGAGCCGAGGGAGATATTCACAGAAATGCATATTACGGAATGGATCGCAAAAGGGTCCTGTTCTTTGACCTTGAGCTTACAGGCGTTTACGACCACGACGAGATAATTTCGATCTCGATCGTTGACGGAGAGGGAACGGTTATTATGGATACCCTCGTCAAGCCCGCACACAAGAAAAAATGGAAGCAGACCGAAAAAATACACGGAATAACACCCGATATGGTTGCCAATTCTCCACTGCTCGACGAGCTTATCCCCGAGATCAAGGAGATCTTTGAAAATGCGGACAACCTTATCGCGTATGGAGTTTCTACCGATTACAGTCATATAAAATATATCTATGACACCGAAGAAGAGCGTGAGTGGCTTCATAAAAAGACGCGCTGCTGTGCAAACGAGTTCGTAAGATTCGCGCACGAGCACCTGCCCGATCTTGCACACGCTTCTCTCACCGACGCTATGGCGGTATTTGAGATCGAGTGGGACGGAGTGGCACACACCTCGATCGCAGATACCATCGGATGTATGAAGGTCTGGGAAAAGATCTTCCCGAACTACTATACAGAAGCCCCCGATTCAAGTTTTGAGGAGGCAGATGCATAATGAAAGAGATTTTACTTTGTAAATACGGCGAGATAGTGCTCAAGGGTGCAAACAAGCGCTATTTTGAGGACATCTTGTGCAAGGAGCTTCGTCACAGAGCGAAAAAGCACGGTAATTTTGAAATCAGCCGCGCGCAGAGCACGATATATATCGAGCCCAAGGATGATTTTGCTGATATGGACGGAATGTTCGAGAGCGCGATGAAGACGTTTGGTATCGCGGCTATCGGAAGAGCAGCGGTCTGTGAAAAAAATCTTGAAGATATCAAGAGAGTTACCAGAGAATATATTCCCCGGTTCCTCGAGGGCAAAAAGACCTTCAAGGTCGAGGGAAAGAGATCCGACAAAGCGTTCCCCCTCAATTCAATGCAGCTTTCCGAGATCCTCGGCGGCGAGATACTTGAGGTAACGGGCGGCAGGATAAAGGTCAACGTTCACAAGCCCGACATCGTGGTAAAAATAGAGATCCGTGAGCACGGAGCATACGTCCACGCAGGACAGTTCCGCGCGGCAGGAGGAATCCCCGTAGGCACGGGCGGACACGGTATGTTGTTGCTTTCGGGCGGAATAGATTCCCCCGTTGCTGGATATATGATGGCAAAAAGAGGACTTCGCGTTGAGGCGGTACATTTTGAGTCCTTCCCATATACGAGCGAGATGGCAAGAGATAAGGTCATCAGACTTGCAAGAACTATTGCGGCGTATACGGGCGACGTATACGTACACGTAGTATCGCTGACGCACATACAGGAAGAGCTTGTCAAGCACTGTGATGAGGATTATTTCACTCTGCTTTTGCGTAGATATATGATGACTATCGCAAGCAAGCTTGCCGCAGACCACGACAGCAAATGTCTTATCACGGGAGAAAGTCTTGGGCAGGTCGCGTCGCAGACGATGGAGGCGATCGCGGTTACCGATAACGCGGCAACGATCCCCGTTCTCCGTCCTTGTATCGGAATGGATAAGGAGGAGATCGTTGAGATCTCTAGAAAGATCGGCACGTTTGATATCTCCATCGAGCCCTTTGAGGATTGCTGTACCGTATTTACCCCCAAGCATCCGAGAACCAAGCCCGTGCTTGAAAAGGTGCTCGTTGAGGAAAGAAAGCTTGATTTTGATGCTCTTGTGGAGGAAGCCATCGAGGGCGCATATACCGTAAGAGCAGAGGCTTATTGATAAAAAGGAGAGGCTTTATGGAACAGAAATATTACAGAATGAACATCGCGGGACTTGATCGCGATCTGCCGATCTGCCCCCTTAACGACAGCCTTATGATAGCGGGATTCGTTATCTTCGGCGATCCCGAGTTGACGACTGCCTGCGCAGAGAATTTGCTGAAAAAAGCCCCCGAGTATGATTATCTTATCTCGGCAGAGGCAAAGGGAATACCGCTTGTGCACGAAATGGCTCGTCTTGCGGGGAATCAAAAATATTTCCTTGCAAGAAAAGCGCCGAAGCTCTATATGACGGGAGTTTTCGGAGTCGAGGTCAAGTCGATAACCACGGCGGCAATACAGCACCTTTATCTTGATAAGGCGGATGCCGAAATGATGAAAGGAAAGAAAATACTTATCGTCGACGACGTTATTTCCACGGGAGAATCGCTCCGTGCGATCGAGGCGCTTGTAGATCAGGCAGGCGGAGAGATCTGCGGCAGAATGGCTATACTTGCCGAGGGAGACGCTGCAAACAGAGAGGATCTTATCTATCTTGAAAAGCTCCCGTTGTTCGATGCGAACGCAAAACCGATCGCTTGACGTTATCTGATTTTACAGAAAGGATTTTATAAAAATGGCAGAATTTTTGACTAACGAAGACAAAAGAACTTGTTATTGCGCCGAAGTCAATGAAAGCATGATCGGCGAAAAAGTATGCGTAATGGGCTGGGTCCAGAGACAGAGAGACCTCGGCGCGCTTATATTTATAGACCTTCGCGACCGCACGGGAATCGTTCAGCTCGCGTTCGACGACACGACCGACAGAGAGGTCTTTGAAAAGGCATTCTCCTGCCGAGCAGAGTACGTTCTCGCAGTTCACGGAACCGTCCGCGCAAGAGGAGAAGGTGCGATCAACACCAACATTCCCACGGGTAAGCTTGAGATATACGTTGAGAGCATGAAGGTGCTCTCTGCGGCACAGACCCCTCCCTTCGAGGTGAGCGACTCGAAGAAGGTAAAGGACGAGACCGCGCTCAAATTCCGTTACGTAGATCTTCGCCGCCCCGAGCTTCAGAAGAATATAAAGATGCGTCATGACATCGCGCGCGTTGCAAGAGAATACTACTACGAGAACGGTTTTTACGAGATCGAAACTCCTATGATGATCAAGGCGACCCCCGAGGGAGCGCGCGACTATCTCGTCCCCTCGAGAATTCATAAGGGAAGCTTTTATGCGCTTCCTCAGTCGCCCCAGATCTATAAGCAGTTGCTTATGCTTTCGGGCTTTGACCGCTACATTCAGCTTGCTCGTTGCTTCAGAGACGAGGACCTTCGCGCTGACCGTCAGCCCGAATTTACCCAGATAGACCTCGAGATGTCCTTCGCAACCATGGAGGATATCATGTCCATGAACGAGGGCTTTATCAAGAGAGTTTTCAAGGAAGTCCTTGACGTAGAGATCGAAACGCCTATGCAGAGACTGACCTTTGCCGAGGCAATGGAAAGATATGGCTCGGATAAGCCCGACACCAGATTCGGCATGGAGATTCAAAATATCTCCGACGCGGTCAAGAGCAGTGAGTTCGTAGTGTTCAAGTCCGCGATCGAGAACGGCGGAAGCGTACGTTGTATCGTTGCAAAGAACGCGGCAGCAATCCTTACAAGAAAAGAGATAGACAAGCTGACCGAGCACGCAAAGGGAATCGGTGCAAAGGGACTTGCATATGTCCGCTGGGCAGACGAAGCACCCAACTGCTCGTTTGCAAAGTTTATGGCCCCCGAGGAGCTTGACGCTATCTATGCGGCAGTCGGCTTTGAAAAGGGCGACGTAATGCTTATCTGTGCCGATAAGGACAAGGTAGTTCTTCCTACTCTTGGAGCACTCAGAAACATTCTCGGCAAGAAGCTCGACCTCATTCCCGCAGGCAAGTTCAACTTCTTGTGGATCACCGAGTTCCCCTTCTTCGAGTGGAATGAAGAAACACAGCATTGGGATGCTATGCATCACCCCTTCACGATGCCTCTTGAGGAATGCTTACCTCAGCTTGAGAGCGATCCAGGAAGTGTCAGAGCAAAGTGCTACGATATGGTTCTCAACGGAACCGAGCTTCTTTCGGGCTCCATCCGTATCACCGACTGGCAGCTTCAGGAAAAGATGTTCAAGGCTCTTGGACTCACACCCGAGGAGATCGAAGCAAAATTCGGATTCCTCGTTGAAGCGTATAAGTACGGCGCACCTCCTCACGGCGGATCGGGCATGGGACTTGACCGTCTTGCGATGGTCATGTCGGGGGCAGACAGCCTGCGCGACGTCCTTGCCTTTCCGAAGGTACAGAACGCAAGCGAGCTTATGTCGGGTTGTCCCGCACCTGCAGACCCCAAGGCACTTGAGGACCTCAGCATAGCTGTGATTGAAGAATAATTTTTGCGGCAGACCCTTCCCAAGGGAGATTTGAGGGGGGCTGCCGTTTAGTTTTTTAGTATGATTTCAGCGCCTGGAATAGATATCCATCTCTTAAATTTTATTAAACCTGTTGACATTTGCGAGTCAATGATATATAATATATGTGGTGATATATACACCGAATAATCAAATTTTTATGGAGGCTTTTGAAATGAAAAAGGTTATAATATCGCTTTTGTTGATATTGAGTATGCTGCTGGCACTCGCATCTTGCGATATGCTTGGCAAAAAGGACGACCCCGAGAAAAACGTTGATTATCTCGTGTCGTCGTTGAACAAAGGAACAAATTTTGAAGAGATCAAAACGAATACCGAGACTATAGACGTAAACGAATTGATCACCAAAATTAAGGAAGCCGCTTTCGAAATGACCCTTTCGGGAACGGTAGATGGCGAGACGGGAAGCGCTTACCTTGGTTTGAAGGATAAGGTCCTGTACGTTTCTTCCGGTGCAGAGGGAGAGGACTCCGAAGAATATTATGTGTTCGTTGAGGACGATTGGACTTTGGTAACTGTGGCAGGTTGGGAAGGTTTTGAAGGCGAATACTACGGAACCGTAGATACCAGCCTTAAGGATATTGTTGACTCGTTGGGCGCGCTTGAAGGCGAAGAGACCACCGCAGCTCCTGCAGATGATGAGATGGCTTCCGGCGCAATGGATATGATCGGCGGCTTGCTTGACACCGTTATGTCCGTAGAGCTTCCCGAGGCAACCGAAGAGGACGTTGAATACAAGGACGGCAAATATTATCTCAAGTCCGACTATATAAAGAGCGCTCTCGACAAGTGCATCGATGTTGTATTTGAGGAGCTTGGCGGAGAGGATTTCGGACTGACCGCAAACGATATTCTCGACTATAAGGCAGCGATCAAGGGATACCTTGATTACATAAACGTTGAGATCTACTACTACATCGACCGTGAGGAGATCACGGGTGTAGGCATGGCGGTTTCTCTTGACGAGACCTTTGCTGCAGAAAAGATCGGATACAGCGATATAGCGATCTCTTTTGAGATCTGCGTCGATAAGCTCGCAGTTGACGTTCGCATTGCAAACGAGGACGACGTTCTTGCAGACGTAAGCGCATCCGTTGAGTATACTACCGATAAGGACGAAAAGCTTGAAACTCTCAAGGTCGACGTAAATGCAGAAATCAGCTCCTTCAGCTATGAATGGGACGAGGACTCGTATGATTACGTTGAGACGGTCAACAAGGTCACCCTCGCGATCGATCTTGACGCTAATTTCGCAGATATGTCAAAGGGCAAGGGCGAATTCTTGACCGGTAGCGTTTCCTATTCCGACGGTGTGAACAACACCAGTGTTTCCGTAAAGGCAGATTCCTCCGATAAGGGAGAAAAGATCTCTTGCGACCTCAGCATCACAGTAAAAGAGGATGGTGAGACGCAGACCAGTACTCTTAACCTCACCGCTAATTTGAAGTCTGCTCCCAATATGCCTACCGTTCCTCAGGCGGCTATCGACGCAAAGGATGCTGCTATTGAAGATTACAACAACGGCTCAGACTGGTGGAACTGATAAATATGTAAAACAGCCGCGAAAGCGGCTGTTTTTTTCGTTAATCTATTGAAAAAGTGCGAAGAAAGTGATATACTAAAAGCAAACGTATCCAACGAGATTTCCCAACGTTGGAACAATGCTTACAATCAAGTCAAAACGAGAGGCATATTATGTATCGCGAAATATCCAAATTCATACTCTACCGTGATTCGCTGAACGGCACCATATTGTCAGAGCTTGGCAAGGTCTTTGAGGATTTTGATAAAAAAGCCGCCACCGAAGACAACCTTCGCACACGTATCTACTCGCAGGTGCGCCGCCTTTTAGAGCTTGCAACGAAATACGGCTTTGATAACGATCTCTGGCACAATTATCTCACTTTTTTGATAATTACCGACGAAAACCCCTTTAGCTTGACATACGAAAAGGCGGGAGTTCAGGAGGGAACGGTCAACGGCTTCGCCATAAACGATTTTTCAGTTTTCAAGGCACTGTTTGATTTTGACTTTTCACCGATCGAGCGTGCGCTTGGGATAAATTGCTTCAGCGTGCTTTCAAACTATCGGGCGATAGCAAAAAGAGAGCAGATATATAACAAAAACGTCAGCGAAAAGGTCAGAGCGCTCAGCGCGCGTATTGAAAAAGCCGCCGACGGCAAGGAGATCTTTGAGGTCGTTGCTAAATTTTATAAGGACTTCGGCGTCGGTATGTTCGGACTCAATAAAGCGTTCAGGATCGAGACCGACGAGCATTGCTCAACGCTTAAATTCCGCGCTATAACCAATATGCAGGCGGTGCATCTCGACGATCTTATCGGGTATGAGCCGCAGAAAAAAGCGTTGCTTGAAAACACCGAAGCATTCGTTTGCGGCAAGGCGGCGAATAATCTGTTGCTTTACGGAGATAGCGGTACGGGAAAATCGACGAGCATCAAGGCGATAGTTAATCAGTATTACGACCGCGGACTCCGTATGATCGAGATCTATAAGCACCAGTTTGGGTGCTTGTCGAGAGTAATCTCCGAGATAAAGAATCGCAATTACCGC
Organism: Clostridia bacterium; assembly: GCA_017411745.1. GTDB lineage: Bacteria > Bacillota > Clostridia > Oscillospirales > CAG-272 > SVTX01. The sequence continues at coordinate 18,557 of JAFQPM010000024.1, forward strand.
TTTATTATCTATATGGACGACTTATCGTTTGAGGAAAGCGAGATAGAGTACAAATATCTCAAGGCAATAATCGAGGGCGGCGTTGAGACCAAGCCCGATAACGTGCTGATTTACGCCACGTCAAACCGCCGTCATCTTATCAAGGAGACCTTCAACGACAGAAACGATATGTCGACGAGGAATGACATCCACCGTTCAGAGACTATTGAAGAAAAGCTCTCTTTGGTCAACCGCTTCGGTGTGTCGATCGGCTTCTTCAAGCCCAGCCGTCCCGAGTTTGACGCTATGGTGCTTGCGCTTGCCGCGCGACACCCCGAAATAACTATGGATGAAGAGCAGATAGTTGCCGAAGCGCACAAATGGGAAATGCTCGGCGGCGGCATCTCGGGCAGGACCGCGCAGCAGTTTATCAATCATCTTTGCGGCTTGGCAAAATAAAATTAAAAATCAGGCAGAACATAGCTTTTTCCAAAAGCGCCTATGCCTGATTTTTTTATTTGGATTTCAGAAAAATAATTGTCGAAATTTGGTCGATTTTTCGCAATTTGTTCCGCTATTGGACTTGCAAAAGCCGAGAGATTGTGATATAATTTATAATGAGTAATAATATGGGTAAGTCTGCCCGCATAGCAAAATGAAGGAAATCCGTTATGAAAATAATTCTTGCATCAAAATCACCGAGAAGAAAAGAGATACTTGAAAATCTCGGGCTGAAATTTGATATAGTTACGGCTGACGCCGATGAAAGCAGCGATATCGCCGATCCCGAGGATCTTGTTACTACTCTTGCCGCAAGAAAGGGCAGAGCGGTGGTCGAAAGACTGACCGATAAGAGCGATTGTCTGGTGATCGCATGCGACACCTTGGTGTATGCCGACGGAGCGTTTCTTGGGAAGCCGAGGGACAAAAGCGATGCAGAGCGAATGATAAGATTGCTCTCGGGTAAAAAGCACTCGGTCGTAAGCGGAATTTATCTCTATTTAAACGGCAAGGAGGTCGGCGCGGCGGCAGAAACCGGAGTCGTTTTCGACGAGATGACCGACGCGGAAATAGAGGAGTATATCTGTAGCTCCGAGCCTTACGACAAGGCGGGCGGATACGCAGTGCAGGGACTGGCAAGCGTTTATATAAGCGGACTTGAGGGCGATTATTTCAACGTCGTGGGCCTGCCTGTAAATCTTCTTTGTAAAACACTCAAAAAAGAGTTTAACTTGGATATAAACCAGTTAAAATAACATAAAAAGCAAAAAATCTTCAGAAAGGAGGGGGAATATGCCAAAGCACGTAGGACTTGACCTTGGAACGTCAAATACGAGAATGTTTATAAAGGGCAAGGGGATCATCTTGCGTTCTCCAACGGTCGTCACCGTTGATAAGAATAAAGACGTAGTAGTTGCTCTGGGTAGCGATGCCAAAAAGATGATAGGCAAGACCCCCTCCAATATGGAGGCTTACAGACCGATCAGAAACGGCGTGGTGGCTGATTTTGAGGTCACGGCGCTGATGCTTCATGAGTTCTTTTTGAGAACGGAGGCGCTCTCACTTTTCAACCGTCCCGTAGTGTTGGTCAGTACGCCCGAAAACTGCACTGAGGTCGAAAAGCTGGCAGTCGAGAATGCGATCTTTGCCGCAGGAGCAAAGGCGGTCGGAATGGTCGGCTCGTCGATGGCGGCAGCAGTCGGTGCGGGACTTAAGGTCAATAGCCCTCGCGGCTGTATGATCGTAGATATCGGCGGCGGTATGACGCAGGTAGCAGTTATCAGCTCGGGCGGTATAGTTCGTTCAAGGGCGGTAAAGCTTGCGGGGGAAAAGCTCGACGCCGCGATCATTAATAATCTGAGAATGAAAAAGGATCTTTACGTCGGAGAAATGACGGCAGAGCTTCTTAAGGTAAGGCTTGGAACGGCGCTTCCCGAAACTAACAGAGGTCTTCTGGATGTCAGCGGACGCAACGAAAAGCTGAAATGCGCTCAAACGGTAAGAGTCGGCTCTGAGGATATATACAACGCTATACATATCGCGCTCGAAGCGATCTGCCGAACCATCACGAGCGTGCTTGAAAGTACTCCTCCCGAGTTGGCGAGCGATATTTCCGACTTTGGAATTATGCTTGTCGGCGGCGGAGCCAATATAAACGGAATAGCAGAACTTATAAACAAGAAAACGGGTCTGCGCGTCACCACCGCGAAGAACCCGATGGATTGCGAATGTATAGGAATAGCAAGGCTTATAGAGAAGCCCTCGATAATACCGGGCGGAATACTTTATAAAAACCGCTGATCCTCATACGAACTAAATGGAGGCAATATTTTGAATAACGATAACTTTGATTTTGAAAGATCTGCAAATGAGAGCACACGAATGGCTCCCATGGTAGATATACAAAGGGAAAAACGCAATTTTTCGCGTCTCGGCTTCGGATTGGCACTGTTTTCTTTGGTCAGCCTTGCCGCATCGCTGATAATAGGGATAATAGTGAATAACGTCAGCCCCGAATTTTACGAAAGCACGCTGTTTATGAATATACTCAGCCCGATGTCGCTGTATCTGTTTGCCCTGCCCGTGCTTTTGCTCGTGATCGGCAGCGTTAAGCCCGAAAGTCCCGAGAAAAAGAAAATGGGCTTTGGCACGTGGTTGCTCATACTTTTTATCTGCTTTGGCTTGATGTATATCGGCGCATATATGGGCAATATCTTTATGGGTATGGTCTCGGAGTTCGTCGGCTACGACTACAGCAACGCGCTGAACAGTCTTATTGATTACGACAAATTGTGGATAACCGCCATTTTTGTGGTGATCGTTGCGCCGATCGGTGAGGAGTTTGTCTTCAGAAAGCTGATAATCGATCGTACCAAAAAATACGGTGCGTTTATAAGCATTTTCTTTTCAGCACTCGCGTTCGGACTGATGCACGGCAATTTTTATCAGTTTTTCTATGCCTTTGCAGTAGGACTTGTCTTCGGATACGTCTATTACAACACAGGCAAGATCTGGTTGTCGATCGGATTGCACGCCGCGATCAATTTCATAGGCAGCATACTCACGGCATATCTTTCTCGCGGAATTGAAAACTCGGAGCTCCTCAACAATCCCGAATTGACCGAATCGGAGATGATGCAGGCGCTTGTGACCGATGCGTTGCCACTGTTTGCCTTTTTTGTGTTCTTCTCCGCGGTTATCGCGGCAATGGTTTGTGCGATAGTTATTCCGCTTGTGCTTCGCAAGAAGATAACGCTTCAGCGCTCAAAGATCGGGCTAACAACGGGACAGATCTGGACTGTAATGTTCGCAAACTGCGGAGTTATCGTTATGCTCATCGTATACCTGCTTGAATTTGGTTTGAACTTGCTCCCCGGACAGTAATTTAAATTGTGAGGTCAGCGCGAGAATACCTTTTTGAAAGGAGCTTTCGTGCGTAAAAATTTGCCTTCAAAACAAATTTATCAAAATCATTTGTGCCGCCGCGCGCGGCGGAATGGAAATTAATATGCAAATAAAGGACAGGAAAATACCGATACGTATTGCCTGCATAGTGATATTTTTTCTGCTCGTCTGCCTCGTTTATTTTATTCGTATGTTTAACGTGATATCGAATGCCGATTCGAGCGAGAAAATAAATACAGACAGCTATTACGAGCGCCGCGAGCCGATACAAGCCGTGCGCGGAGAGATATACGATCGAAATGGAAAATTGCTTGTGTATAACGAATATACCTACGATTTTGTTTTCGATTACGACGCTATGGCGGCAACGCAAACTGATCGTAATTATGCGATATTGCAGGCGGACTATGCGCTCACAGCAACGGGAAATAACGATAAAAGAACGGAGTCAAGCTTTCCCTTTGATGGCACGTATCCGAATTATACGTATAGTGAAGAAGCTCGGGATACCGATTCAAATATATATTACCGATTGCTCAAAAGGATAGCCGCAAATGAGATCGAGGACAGTGATGCGGTATCTACAGATAAGCTCACCGTAGCATATCTTGAAGATTTCTACGCAAAGAATCCCGACGAGTTTCCGGCAGAGCAGGAGATAGTAGATTGGTATATCTCAAGATACAGTCTTGACGCGACCGATGCAAGCGGAGAGAAGCTGTTTACGGACAAACAGATAGATACTATATTGCGAGCCAGATACGATATGGAGGTCGCTGACTTTTCGATATATAACCGCTACGTTATGGCAAAGGATATTGACGTGGTATTTATAACCTACGTTGAGGAAATGAACGTGGTCGGCGCCGAATTCTCCGTTGAGAGCAGGAGAGTCTACAAGTATCCGGGATACGCCTCACACGTGCTTGGCAGAACGGGAGCTATTCCCACGGGAGAGTGGGAGCATTATCAGACGCTTGGCTATCAGATGAACGATGTGGTTGGACTCGACGGCTGCGAGCAAGCGTTTGAGGAGTATCTGCGCGGTGTCGACGGCGTCAAGGTCATAGTCGAGGACAAAAACGGGAATATTATCGATAGCTATATCGAGCGCGAGGCGGTGGCAGGAAATGACGTATACCTTACGATAGATATCGACCTTCAGATAGCCGCCGAGGATGCGCTCAAGCAATCGGTCGAGGCGCTATCAAAGCAGGAGGGCGGAGCTATCACGGCGACCGACCCCGACACAGGAGAGGTGCTTGTGCTTGCCTCTTACCCCACATACGATCTTTCGACCTATACCGAGGACTATAATTCCTTGGTGTCAAACCAAAGCCTTCCTCTTGTAAACCGAGCGTTGCGCGGATTGTACGCCCCCGGCTCGACATTCAAGATCGGAATGGTCGCTGCAGGGGTGGATAGTGGCACAATAGATCCCCTTTCATACATATATTGTGGCGGTGAATATACCTATTACGCAAGCACAGGCTTCGCCCCTAACTGTTGGGTGTATCCGGGCAAGCACGAATATATAAACGCAATGGGCGCCTTGGAGGTGTCGTGTAACTGCTATTTTTACGAGCTTGGCAGACGGATGGGCATAGGTAAGATGAACGACTATTGTACGGCGTACGGGCTTGGCTGTTATACGGGAATAGAACTTAACGAATATTGTGGAATACTCGCAGGTCCCGCATACAGAGAGACACACGGCGGTAAAGCGTGGTGGCAGGGAGATACAATAACGGCGGCGATTGGTCAGTCCGACAATTCGTATACCCCTATGCAGTTGTCGGTATACGTTTCCACCGTGCTCAACGGAGGAACAAGATATTCGGCGCACCTGCTTAAAGAGGTCAGATCCTACGACGGAACCTTGGTTTATGAATATGCTCCCGAGGTGTTGAGTAAAATATCCCTGTCGACTGAGGCAGTCAAAGCTGTCGAGTCGGGTATGCGGCAAATGGTGGAGGGATCGGCGTCGGTCTCCTCGTATATGTCTAAGATTCCGGTTAAGGTCGGAGGAAAGACGGGTACTGCACAGCTTGGAGGCAATTTGACTGATAACGGTCTGTTCGTTTGCGCCGCGCCTTACTCAAACCCCGAGATCATAGTGACCTCGGTCATCGAAAAGGCGGGAGGCGGCACGTACGCTTCAAAGGCGGCGGCAGCAGTGCTTGACGCCTACTATAACGATTAATAAAAAAGTGGTTCCGCGTGTGCGGAACCACTTTTTTGGGTGAGATTTTATTCAAATAGCTTTTCCTTGTAAACGCCATCTGCGACCAGCTTTTTAAAGGACTCTATCACGTAATCCTTGTCCTCCTTGTAGGTGACTCCGAACCACTTGTCAGTCGTTTTGAGCACCTTGACCGTTGCCGTGCCGTTTTCAAGCATATCGCCAATGATCGTAGGTAATAGATATTCGGACTTCATCTCGTTCGCATTGCCGCTAGAGAGAAATTCAATAAATCCGCTTTCAAGACGATCTATAAATGCAGGAGAAAAAGCCCACATATTCATGGAGACGAGCGCATTGGTGTCAACGGGACGCTTGCTTCCGTCCTTTTCCTCGACGTAAGCGGTGTTGTTCTCGCCCTTGAAAATGTTGGAGGTCTCAACGATAGAGGAAAGGTTGTTGTTTTTATCAACCGAGCAGATGCCGCGAGTGACGGCGCCGTTGTCGGAGAGAGTATTGCCGAGAATAAATCCGGGCATCGCGATGTCGAGCACATCCTCACGAGACGTGTCCATTTCGTTTACTATATAATCGTGAAGCTTGACGTATGCGTCCTTTCCATAGTAGTCGTCGGCATTGATGACAAGCGCAGGGGTGTCAACGATTCCTTTGCAGGCAAGAATTGCGTGTCCCGTGCCCCAGGGCTTTGTTCTGCCCTCGGGATTTTTAAATCCGCCGGGGAGATTTTCGACCTCCTGGAAAGCGTACGCACAAGGGCAGATCTTTTCGATACGATCGCCGATTATTCTGCGAAAATCCTCCTCAAGATCCTTGCGAATGATAAATACTACCTTGTTAAATCCCGCCTCAAGCGCATCGTGGATAGAATAATCCATAATTATCTCGCCCGAAGGACCTACGGGAGCAAGCTGCTTGATACCGCCGCCGAAGCGCGAGCCTATACCTGCCGCCATGATTATAAGTGTTGTTTCCATATCTTTTCCTCTTTCACGATTTTTACACGTTAATTGTACTATGCAAAGCCCTCGCAGTCAATAGTTTTGACATTTTTGAGCGAAAAGAACACTAATTTTAAAAATATTGATCGAAAATCGTACTCAACCCATATTTTCAGGTAGCTTTTTGCCGCCGAGAATATGAAAATGCAGATGCTTGACGCTCTGGCAGCCGTCCTCACCAACGTTCGTTATGACACGGTATCCGTTTTCAAGACCGCAAGCCGCCGCGACCTTTGGAATAGCTTCAAAAACCGCGCTGACCGATGCCGAATTTTCAGCGGTCACACAGTCTGCGGATTCTATATGCTCGCGGGGAATAACGAGCACGTGAATCGGTGCTTGGGGATTGATGTCCTTGAATGCGTATACCTTTTCATCCTCATAAACCTTCGCGGAGGGGATCTCTCCCGCAATTATCTTACAAAATAAACAAGACATTTTTTGAACTCCTTTTCAACAAATATTCTTTACAAAACCGTATCCGTCTGCTATAATAAAAGCAGGATCGGCTCTACGAAAATATTTTATCACAAAAGCCGATCAATGTCAATACGAAAAAGGGTCTGTACAGATGTTGAAAAATAAAGATTTGTGGACGTATCTGCAAAAAAGCGACAAAAAAATATTGATGTACGGAATGGGAAACGGAGCCGATAAGATTCTATCGGTCTGCGAGCGCTACGGCATAGAGATCGCAGATTTTTTCGCCAGCAACGGCTTTGTGCGAGGGCATTTGTTTCATGGAAAAAGAGTGTTGTCGTATTCCGAGGCAAAAGAGAAATACGGCAGAGAAAATATGATTATATTGCTCTCGTTCGCCTCGTCCTTGCCCGACGTTTTGGAGAACATCTACCGTGTTGCCTCAGAATGTGAGCTGTACGCTCCCGACGTCCCCGTTTGCGGAGATAACCTGTTCAATTACGAGTTTTACACCGAAAATAAGGAAAAGTTTGACAAAACCGAGGCGCTCTTGTTTGACGAAAGCTCCAAGGCGATCTTTCGGTCGGTCGTGAATTATAAATTGACCGGAGATATAGGCTATCTCAAAGACTCACACACGGATTTTTCCGAGGTCTATCGCCTCCTCGGCGCAGATAATTTTGAGTGTATCGCCGACCTCGGCGCGTATAACGGAGATACACTTCGAGAAATAACTCCGTTCGCACCAAATTTAAAGACCGCAATAGCCTTTGAGCCCGACCGCAGAAACCACAAAAAGCTCTCACAATACGCTGAAACGGTCGAGAATTTCAAAATCACACCCCTGAAGCTCGCCGCGTGGTCGGATAGAGCGACCTTGTACTTCGACGGAAGCGGAAACCGAAATTCTTCCCTCATCTCGGGGGCGCAAATGCCCGTCACGAAGCAGCCGAAGATAGTTGAGGCGGAGGCCGATTCGCTTGACAATATCCTTGACGGAGAAAGAGTAGATTATATCAAATACGACGTCGAGGGCTCGGAAAAAGAAGCCATATTGGGCTCGCTCAAAACGATCGGAGCGCACCGCCCCGCGCTGATGATATCACTTTATCACAGAAGCGAGGACCTCTTTGATCTACCTTTGATGATACACGATCGTTTCCCCGAATATAAATTTTATATACGCAGAAGACAATATATTCCCGCGTGGGATACGGTGCTTATCGCCGTGAAATAATAAATTTGTGCCGCGCAAGCGGCGGAATGGAGATTTTATGAAGATTTCAGTAATTACAGGCGCGTCCTCGGGTATGGGCAGAGACTTTGTCAAAATGATCGACAAGATCGAGGATTGCGACGAAATTTGGGTAATAGCAAGAAGAAAAGACAAGCTCGAGGAGCTCAAGTCCGAGACTGAAAAAACGATCCGACCAATCGAGCTTGACCTCTCGGTAAATGAAAATATAGAAAAATACGGCGATATGCTTAAGGAAGCAAACGCCGAGGTTGTGTCGCTCGTAAACGCGGCGGGATTTGGCAAGTTTGGCAGCTTTGAGGATATCCCTCTTGCCGAGCAGATGAATATGATAGACCTCAACTGCAAGGCGCTTATGGCGGTGACCTACCTCACTCTGCCCTATATGCCCGAGGGCAGTAAGGTGTATCAACTCGGTTCTCTGTCGTCCTTCCAGCCCGTGCCCTATATCGCGACCTACGGCGCGACCAAGGCGTTCGTTTTGTCGCTTTCGCGTGCACTCAATAAGGAGCTTAAGAGCCGTAAGATCAAAATGATCTCGGTTTGTCCCGGTTGGGTAAAGACCGACTTTTTCGATCGCGCAGTTCGCGACGACACTATCAAATATTACAACAAGTTCTTCACGTCCGAGGAGGTCGTTAACCGCGCAGTCAAGGATATGAAGCGCGGCAAGGACGTCTCGATCTGCGGCGCATCGATCAGAGGACAGGTGCTCTTAACGAAGCTCCTGCCCCATAAGCTCGTTATGAGCATCTGGTGCAAGCAGCAGAAGAAGTGAGGGTAGTAAGAGCCGGCGGGGGAAGGACCCTTTTGGGCAAAACGGTTCCTTCCCCCTCCTGCACCTCCCCCATCTTCCAAAAACTTTCGGAAAAGGGGATAAAAATCATTTGAAGTTTTTGCCAAGCTTTTTTCAAAAAGCTTGCGCTGATCCAACGCGCGGAGCGTTGGTCGCCGTTCGCAAACGGCGAAATTTCCTTATCCTTCCTAAGCGCCACGAAAGGGTGAATTTCGGCTTGCCGAAAGAGGGAAAACACACAAGTGGGGTTTTTCCCTCACTAAGGCTTGGCAACTTTTTCTAAATCATACCAACCCATATTCTTTTAGTATCGCTTCGAGCTTATCTCGGTTTTTCTCCCCAATCTCACACATAGGAAGTCGCATTTCGGCAGAGCATAGCCCCATAAGTGAGAGCGCTGTTTTGACGGGTATAGGATTGACCTCGCAGAACATCATTTTCATCAGTTTTAAATACTTTTCGTGCAGACGGCGGCATCCCATAATGTCGCCGTCAAACCATTTGTTGCAAAGGTTGGTCATTTCGCGGGGAATGATATTTGATACGACAGATATCACACCCTTGCCGCCAAGCGCAAGCAGAGGCAGTGTCTGATCGTCGTTTCCCGAGTACACGTCAAGATCATCACCGCACTCTGCGATAAGCTCCGCAATAGCCGAGATGTTCCCCGATGCCTCCTTTACGGCAACTATATTTTCGTGCTTTGCAAGCTCGTGGTACACGGGCATCGTTATATTACAGCATGTGCGTGTCGGCACGTTGTAGGGAATGATAGGACAGCGCGCCTCGTCGGCGATCTTTAGATAGCTTTTGATCAGACCGCGCTCGGTCGCTTTGTTGTAATATGGCGTAACGACGAGCAAGGCATCGTAGCCGAGCTCCGAGGCAAAACGCGACATTTGAACTGCGTGCAGAGTATCGTTAGACCCCGTGCCCGCTATCATTGGCACTCTGCCGTCGGCCTTTTCGAGCGCAAATTGCAAAATCGCCTTATGTTCATCGTCTGAAAGAGTACAGCTTTCTCCCGTCGTGCCGCATATAACCAAAGCGTCAATGCCGCTATTTATTTGAAATTCGATAAGCTTGCCCAGACTTATGTAGTCAATCTCTCCGTTCAATATTGGAGTCACAAGCGCGGTCGCAACACCCGCAAATATGCTTTTTTTATTTTTGCTCATAAAATATCCCCCTTTAAAGCTAAAAATGTGTGTTTTTGTATTGCAAACAAGGCGTGTCTGTGGTATAATCATAATGAATAATTATGTATTAAAAATATATGCCTTTCGCGGCGGTTTCGTCACGGAATGGCGGTCTTGGAGCAAAAATGAACGAAGAAAAAAAGGTAATTATAAACGAAAAAACCCCCACCGATCTGCTCACGGCGGATTTTGACTACTATCTGCCCGAGGAGCTTATCGCCCAACACCCCGCAGAGAAGCGCGACCACAGTCGCCTTATGGTGCTTGACAGAGCAGAAAACACCATAGAGCATAAGCATTTTTACGATATCCTTGATTACATAAACCCCGAGGATGTGCTCGTCGTCAATGATTCCAAGGTCATTCCTGCCCGAATCTACGGTCACGTCGAGGGCAGAGAGGAGGCGCTCACCGAGCTGCTTTTGCTCCGTCAGGGCGAGCTTGATACATGGGAGTGTCTCGTCAAGCCGGGCAAACGCGCGAGGATTGGAATGAAGCAGGTTTTTGGTAACGGCGCGCTTGTCGGCGAGGTCAAGGAGATAACCGAGGAGGGCAACCGCCTTATCAAATTTGACTATGACAAAGAAAAGTACGAAAACATATACAACGTGCTTCACGAGATAGGACTTATGCCCCTGCCGCCCTACATAACCGAGCAGCTTCGGGACAAGAGCCGCTATCAGACCGTCTACGCAAGAGAAAACGGCTCGGCGGCAGCACCCACGGCAGGATTGCATTTTACCGAGGAATTGCTAGCGAAGCTTAAAGAAAAAGGAGTTGCAATAGCTCCCGTAATGCTCCATGTCGGACTTGGCACGTTCCGTCCCGTAAAGGCAGACAGACTTGACGAGCACGTGATGCACACCGAGTTTTTCTCGGTATCAAAGGAGAGCGCAGACCTTATCAACTCCCGTCGCGCCGCGGGCGGACGAGTCATCTGCGTTGGCACAACCTCCTGCCGTACGCTTGAGAGCGCCTCGGACGATAAGGGTATAGTTCATGCAATGAGCGCCGACACGGGAATTTTCATCTATCCGGGATATAAGTTCAAGGCGGTCGATGCCCTTATTACAAACTTCCATTTGCCGCAGAGTACCCTTATAATGCTCGTTTCAGCCCTCTACGACAGAGAGCACGTTATGGAAGCTTACAAAACCGCAGTTGAAGAAAAATACAGATTTTTCTCATTCGGCGATGCCATGTTTATCCAATAATCGACATAGTCCGACAGTTAAAAACAGGAGGTTTATTGTATGAAAAAGGTTATATTGATCCTAACAGCTTTGATTCTTTGCATATCAATGGTTTCTTGTGATGGTGCTTCAAAATCCGTGCTCGACAAAGGCGATGAGATCGTTTCGCTTGTTTCCGAAATGGTGAAAAGCGATGAATATGCCAATATAATGTTTAACAATATCAGTGCATACGATGAGCTGCTATCCGAAATCAAAGCGACAGATTTTTCAAAGATTACTGCTATTTATGAGATTGAGATTTCTCAAGACGAGCTGATTGAATTGTTGGCGTCGAACAATGGAGAGATTGATAAGCTCCCAAAATCTTTGAAAGATAGACTCGTTCAGGGCTTAGGGTCTTCGCTGGTCTCTCGCATCAATTCCCAAGCAGGCACCGATGAGCTTGTGATATCTTCGGTTTTTAATGCAAGCAAGTGCTTTGTCGACAAAAGCATAAAGGGAAATCAATACCTGCTGTACGTTTTCGAATCGGGGTATTCTATGCTAATATCATTTACACCTCACGAGGACGGGGCTGTCACGGCATCGGGAAGTTTGATCCTGAATGATACTTTAAAGTTCGACACAGCAGACGAGGTAGAATCCTCATTCATGGTTTTGGGAATCAAAACGATCAACGCGACGAAATTAAAATAAACACCAAAAGAGGTTTATTATGAACAACGCAATCCACCTTCTGCATTCCCAAACTCCGATACAAATGGAGAGCTTTATAATAACGACCGCAGATGGCAAGATAATAGCGATCGACGGCGGTCACCGTGAGGACGCGAGATATTTCGTCAACTACCTCAAAAAGCTGACGGGAGAGGAAAGACCGCGTATCGACGCATGGTTTCTCACCCACTCGCACAAGGACCACGTCAGCGCGTTCTTTGAGGTCGTACAAAATATGAGCGACGAGGTCGAGATAGGCAAGGTTTATTATAATTTTCCGTCGGCGCAGTTCTTGTTGAGAGGACACGATCGCAACGCGGCAAAAACCGCGGAGGAGTTTTACAGCCTTTTGCCGCTTTTCGCAAACAAAGCTTGTATAGTCTCGGGCGGCGACACCTACGAGATCGGAGATGCGAAAATAGAGATACTTTACACCACCGATCCCGAGATCACTTCAAACGTCACCAACAACTCGTCAACCGTCTTCAAAATGACGCTTGGAGGCAAGACCGCGCTTTTCCTTGCCGATTGCGGCGCAGAGGCGGGCAACAAGATACTTGCGAAATATGCAGGCACCGATATGCTTGACTGCGATATCTGTCAGATGGCGCACCACGGTCAGCAGGGAGTCACAAGAGAATTTTACGAGGCGGTCAGACCCGAGATCTGCCTTTGGTGCACACCGAGGTGGCTCTGGGAAAACGACGCGGGTAAGGGATTTAATACCCACGTTTTCAAAACCGTCGAGGTCCGCGAATGGATGGAAGAGCTGGGTGTGAAAAAGAATTATATTGATATGGACGGAACACAGATATGTCCGCTTTAAACGAACAAAAAATTAAGATAATTGCGGTCACTGGACCCACAGCGTCGGGCAAGACCGCGCTTGCAATAGAGCTCGCAAAGCGACTTGGAGGCGAGATAATCTCCTGCGACTCTATGCAGATATATCGCACAATGGATATCGGCACGGCAAAGCCCACAAAGGAAGAGCTCGCCGAGGTGCCTCACCATCTCATCGACGTATTGCCTCCCGACGCACCCTACTCATGCTCGGATTACGTCAAGGATGCAGAGCAGGCGGTTGAGGATATAATTTCTCGCGGTAAGCTGCCGATATTTTGCGGCGGCACGGGACTTTATCTCGATCGATTTTTGCGCGGCGGCAACGACGACGGCGCGGCTTGCGACGATGAGCTTCGTAAAGAATTAAAACGCTTTGTCGACGAAAACGGCGCCGATGCGCTCTACGCGCGCCTTGTAGAGCTCGACCCCGAAGCTGCGGCAACGATACATAAAAACAACGTTAAAAGAGTTATGCGTGCCGTCGAGATCTGCCTTGTAACAGGTCAGAAAAAGAGCGAGATAGATAAGAAAAACTCCGAAATAGTCGATAAATACGACCATAAGGTAATAACCCTCGCATTCCAAAACCGAGAGCTGCTTTACGAAAGAATAGAGCGCAGAGTCGATCTTATGATCGAGCAGGGCTTGCTCGATGAAACCAAGCGGCTCATGGACGATGGCGTTTTCGAGCGATCGCAGACCGCCGCACAGGCGATCGGATATAAGGAATTGCTCCCATATCTTCGCGGCGAGGATAGCCTTGAAAATTGTGTCGAGGAGCTCAAAAAAGCGACTCGTCGCTACGCGAAAAGACAGACCACGTGGTTTTCGGGCAAGGACTACGCGCATAAGGTCTACGTCGACGACGGAAATAGTTTAAAAACATTTGAAGATATTGTAAATATTTCGATAAAACTCTTTTAATAAAGATGGTTTTATGTTATAATCAATATATATGTTCAAAAATGCGGCAATGTAAAGAGGGAAAAGAAAAGTGAGAAAGGCAAAAGGAGCAAGGGTATATAAGCAATCCGTTGTAAACGTTGTGATCCTTTTGGTCATTTTCGCTTTGTTTACGTATTTAGCAGTGCAGTTTGCACAGAATTTTTCTTCCTCTGTGTCGACCCAACGCGCGCAAAAGGTCACAGATACGGAATTTGTGTATTTGGATGGTTACGTTTTCAGAAACGAGTCGGTCATATCAATGGCTGTCGATGGCGTGTGTGACTATTTTGTAGAAGACGGAGAGCGAGTCGGAGTACATCAGATTTACGCTGCGTTTTACTCTATGGAAGGACAGTCCCGAGATAAGATATCCGAGACCCAATCAAAGATCAACGACCTTTCGGGACGCATCGAAAGATTGAACACGGGTGCGTCGGTGAGTGGCGCTGTATCGGGAATGGCTCACGTCAATCAGACCTTGTCAACGTCGTATTATTCTTACGTGGATTCTGTTCTTAAAGGAGATTTCATATCGGCAGACAGTCACGGCGAGCTTGTGCTCGGAGCGCTTGTTAATTATTCCGTAATAACGGGCAGGGATGGTGTTGCCGAAAGCATAACGTCGTCGCTGAAAAAAGAAAAGCAGGATCTGCTCGACGACATCGGAGCTTCGGGCGAGCCTCTCGTCAGCGAAGAAGGATTTTATTTCTTCCGCGATACCGACGGATATGAAAACATTTTCAACACGGCAGCGTTGGACGGCCTGACTCCCGAAGGACTTGAAGATCTTGTGAAAAACAAAGCTGAAAAACACGGTGCAGAGGTAATAGGCAGATCGGTACATAGCACAAATTGGTATATCGCCCTGCCTGCTGACGAAGCGACCTGCTTGTTGTTCTCGCTTGGCTTCAACTACGAGATCACCTTTGCAGGAGAGGGCAATAAGACCATACCGATGACTCTTGAGAATATATGCATAGATGAACACGGTGACGGTTATCTGCTTTTTTCAAGCAGGGATCTGTCCGCGGCAGGCAACTTTGACCGCGATCAGAGCGTAAAGATCAAGATGGGAACGGTTTCTGGATATAAAGTTCCGTCGGACGCGTTAACTGCGGTAAACGGAGAAAGAGGAGTTTATATTCTCGTTGGAAACGTGGTCAATTTCAGAAGAGTAATGGTCATAGGCGAGGGACACGGATATTACGTCGTTGCCACCTATGAGGATGCACAATCAGAGGGAAGTATCAGCAGTACCCCGTATTTGAATATAAACGACCTGATAATCACGTCAGGAAACGACCTGTATGACGGAAAGTTGATTGATTAAAATGGATTTGGCAGTTAACTATTCATATCTCGACGAAAACGTTGAGAAAATAAAAGATAAAATATCGGCAGCAGCAAAAAGAGCCGAAAGACAAGAGAACGAGGTCGTTCTTATGTCGGCAGTCAAGAGCGCTACTGTCGAGGAAATAAATTATATACATAAATCGCTCGGTATCAACGACGTCGGTGAAAACCGTGTTCAGCAGCTGCTTGAGCGCTGGGATAAGTTGGATAGAGAGAATTTGAGAGTTCACTTTATCGGCTCACTCCAGACCAATAAGGTCAAGTATATAATCGATAAGGTGTATATGATACACTCGCTTGACTCCGAAAAACTCGCGTCCGAGATAGACAAGCAAGCAAAGAAGCACGGCATAGTGGCAAACGTGCTTGTCGAGATAAATTCTGGTAGCGAGGAAAGCAAGGGCGGAATAGCGTGCGAGGATGCCGAGAGCTTTTGCTTGAGCCTTGCAAGATTTGAAAATATCAAGCTTTGCGGATTTATGACTATGGCGCCCAGATGCGAAAATAAAGAGGACTATTATCCGTATTTCCGCAAAACGAAAGAAGTCGCAGAATATATTTGGAATAACGCCCTCGGACACAGTGGCAAGCCCATAATTTCGATGGGAATGTCGGAAAGCTATGAGGAAGCGATAGAATGCGGCGCAACGATGATCCGCGTCGGCAGAAGTATGTTCGCTAAATAAGAGAAAAATAAATTCTAAATACATCGGCTAATGCCTAAAAAAGAAAGGGAAAATTATGGAAAAACCTTGGTGGATGAAAAAGAAAAATGAACCCGCAACCGATTACGACGAAGATTACGACAGCATGTATTACGGAAAGACCGATCCCGACGAGGAATCCGACGAGGTTGAGTCTGACGCGGATCAGACCGTTGGAGTAGAGGAAGACGGCGATATTTCCGAGGTAAGAGTAGCTTGGTCGGAGGAGGATGCACAGGCAGTAGCCGAAGTGGAGCCTCTTCGCAAAAAGACCTTTACTCCCAAGACCTGCCAGGATAGCCGCGCAATAGTTGAAGCGTACAGAGAGGGCAAGGTAGTCGTTATCTGCGTAGAGGAGCTCAACAAGGAAAACTTCCTTCGTTTGTTCGACTACGTAATGGGCGCAGTTCACGCGCTTGACGGCGAGCTTAGCCGAATCGACAGAGATACCGTGGTTCTTTTGCCCTACGGTACGGAAGAGGATATTGATATAGACGAGCTTGAGGAAGAGTTCGACGAAGAGATCGAAGAAAACGAGTGATTTTCGGGGGGAGTTCCCCAATGAGTAAAAATACGCCAAGAGCCTCAAGAGAATGGAGATAGATACGTTGTTGCCTGAGCCTTTATACGTTTTGGTCAGTTTCGTTATTATTTTTCTTGAAGTCATCTCTTTTGCGATGACCATAAGAGCGATACTGAGCTGGATATTTGAGCCCGAGGGAAAGTTTTTTCACTTTCTTTTCGTGCTTACGGAGCCGGCGATCATGCCGTTGCGTAAATTGTTTTACAAAATGAACTGGTTTCAAGGGATCCCCGTCGACGTGTCGTATGGGTTTACGTATATTGCTATCTTTCTCTTGCAGATGATCTTGAACTCGTTCTTGTAAGCTATGAAATTAAATATTACAGATGCACAAAAGCTTCTCGCGTCAAGAGCCGAAGATTATTTAAGAACGGCAGACCGCGGGGAGCTTGTGTGCGGAAATTTTCTGACTCCCTCTGAGGCGGCGTATGTTGCCGTTTGTATGAAAGAGCTTGGAGCGCAGGACAGATTTTTTCTATTTGGCGGATATAAAGAAGCCGAACGAAAGCGACTTTTTGTTTTGCCTTCTTTTCTGTCGGATATTGACGGAGAGTCCGAGGAAAAGGCGAGAGCTTATTTTCCCGATGATCTTTCCAACTCGATCAAAGCGGTCAAGATACAGGGTAGCGGATACCGCACTCTTTTTCACAGAGATTATCTCGGCTCGCTTTTGGCGTTAGGGATAGAGCGCACCTCACTTGGAGATATTGCCGTTTTGGACGATCACAGCGCGGTTTTGTTCTGCACCGATAAGATATTCGATTTTCTGCTTGCAAGCATCGACCGAGTTGCCTCGGACAAAGTCACGGCAAGTGAGTATGCCAACATCTCGGAGCTTGAGGTCAAAAGGGAATATTTACCGATCTCTGACACCGTAGCGTCAAATCGGCTTGACTGCATAATCGGTGCTTTGACAAATCTTTCGAGAGAAAAAGCGCAGACGGCTATAAAAAGCGGACTTTGCGAGGTCAATTATCTGCCCGAGGACAGATGTGACCTTTCACTGAGTATCCCGAGCACTATAAGCGTGCGCGGATACGGAAAATACGACGTTCTCTCCTTCGATGGAGAGACGAAAAAGGGCAGACTTCGTATGACTGCCCGAAAATACGTTTGATTACAAATAAAATCTATATACATTTAAATTTTGGAGAACTATTATGGCAAAGGACTACACAAGTTCACTCAATCTACCTAAAACAGAATTTTCAATGAAGGCAAATCTCCCCCAGAGAGAGCCCGAGACCCTGAAATATTGGGATGATATCGATCTGTATAATAAGATGATCGAGGTCAGAGCCGACGGAAAGGTATTTTCCTTCCACGACGGCCCTCCCTTCTCAAACGGAAACATCCATATGGGCCACGCCCTCAATAAGACCATCAAGGACTTTATCAACAAGTATAAAGCAATGACGGGATACAAGATCTCCTACGTGCCCGGCTGGGATAACCACGGTATGCCTATCGAGTCGGCGATTCTCAAGAAGAATAAGATCGACCGCAAGAAGATGTCCATTCCCGAGTTCCGTTCTGCTTGCGAAAAATTCGCGCAGGGCTTTATCGAGACCCAGATGGAGCAGTTCAAGAGACTTGGACTTGTAGGTGACTGGGAGCATCCCTACACGACTATGTCCCCCGAGTTCGAGGCGGCAGAGGTCAAGGTGTTTGGAGAGATGTTCAAGAAGGGCTACATCTATAAGGGACTTAAGCCTGTTTACTGGTGTCCCAAGGATGAGACCGCGCTCGCAGAGGCGGAGATCGAGTATCAGACCGATAAGTGTACCTCTATTTACGTAAAGTTCAAGGTCAGCGACGACAAGGGCAAGCTCGCCTCCGTTTGTGACCTCAATAATACCTATTTCGTTATCTGGACAACTACCACTTGGACTCTGCCCGGCAACCTTGCTATCGCGCTCAATCCCGTAGAGGAGTATGCGCTTGTAAAGGCAGAGAACGGCGAGACCTATGTTCTTGCAAAGGCGCTCACCGAAAAGACTATGAAGGCGGCTGGAGTTGAGAATTACGAGGTCCTTGCTACAATGGCGGGCTCGGAGTTCGAGTATATGACTGCACAGCATCCCTTCCTTGACAGAAAGAGCGTAGTAGTTAACGCCGATTACGTAACTATGGATAGCGGTACGGGTTGCGTACACACCGCGCCCGGTTTCGGCGCAGACGACTATCAGACCTGCCGCCGTTATAATATTGATATCATCGTTCCCGTAGACGACCGAGGCTATCAGACCGAGGACGCAGGCAAGTTCGCGGGTATGTATTACGCAGTATCCAACGAGGCAATACTCGAGGATATGAAAGAAACGGGTGCGCTTCTCGCAAGCGAGGAGATCGAGCACGAGTATCCTCACTGCTGGAGATGTAAGTCTCCCATCATCTTCCGCGCAACTCCTCAGTGGTTCTGCTCAGTCGAATCCTTCAAGGAGGCGGCAGTTGAGGCTTGTAAGCCTGTTAAGTGGCTTCCCGCGTGGGGCGAGGAGAGAATGATCCAGATGATCAGAGAGAGAGCCGATTGGTGCATCTCCCGTCAGCGTCATTGGGGACTTCCCATTCCCGTGTTCTACTGCGACGAGTGCAAGCAGCCCATCTGCAACGATGAGACCATTGAGCTTGTTTCGAAGCTCTTTGGCGAAAAGGGCTCCAACGCTTGGTTTATGATGGAAGCCAACGAGATCCTTCCCGAGGGCTTTGTATGTCCTCATTGCGGCAAGGCGCACGGCTTTAGCAAGGAGACCAACACGCTTGACGGTTGGTTTGACTCCGGCTCTTCTCACTATGCGGTCCTTTCGCAGAGAGAGGATCTTACCTGGCCCTCCGATATCTATCTTGAGGGCGGAGACCAGTACAGAGGCTGGTTCCAGGCATCACTTCTTACCGCCGTTGGTGCAACCGGCAAGGCAGAGGCTCCCTTTAAGGCAGTTCTCACACACGGTTGGGTAGTTGACGGAGAGGGCAAGGCTATGCACAAGTCGCTTGGCAACTCGATCAGCCCCGACGATATCGTTAAGAAGTACGGTGCAGAGCTCGTTCGCCTTTGGGCAGCATCAAGCGATTATCACGCAGACGTTCGTTGCTCCGACAACATTTTCAAGCAGCTCTCCGAGTCTTACAGAAAGATAAGAAACACCGCGCGTATTATGATGGCAAACCTCGGCGACTTCAATCCTGACACCGATCTTGTCGCATACGACGATATGCTTGAGATCGACCGCTGGATCGTTGCCGAGACCAATAAGCTTGTCAAGCAGTGCCTTGAAGCGTACGACGAGTATGAGTTCCATATCGTTTACCACGCTATCAATAAATTCTGCACTATCGAGCTCTCCAAGCTCTATATAGATATCACCAAGGACCGTCTCTACGTTGAAAAGGCGAACAGCGCGGCAAGAAGAAGCGGACAGAGCGCGCTTTATCTCGTGCTTAACGCGATCACAAGACTGCTGGCTCCTGTTATCTCCTTCACCGCAGAAGAGATCTGGAAGCATATGCCTCATGCAGAGAGCGACAAGACCGAGAGCGTGTTCCTCAACGATATGCCCGCATACGACGAGAGCCTTGCAGAGAAGACTGCAGAGATTTGCGCAAAGTGGGATAAGCTCTTCGAGTACAGAGACGACGTTATGAAGGCGCTCGAGCTTGCTCGTGCCAACAAGATGATAGGTAAGTCTCTCGATGCGAAGGTTACCGTTTATACAAATGACAACGAGGCTTACGGCGTGCTCTGCGCGTTTGCCGATAAGCTCGCCGAGATCTATATCACCTCGGCTGCATACGTGGTCAAGGGAGATGCTCCCGAAGGTGCGTTTGCCGAAACACAGACGGGTATCGCAGTTCTCGTTCAGAACGCGGACGGCTGTAAGTGCGGCAGATGTTGGTCGTACTCCACCGAGGGCGTGACCGACGAAGAAGGCGGCTTCCTCTGCGAACGCTGCAGAAAGTTGTTGATTTAATTGAGATTGCGGGGGAAGGAACTTTTCGAGAAAAGCTTCCTTCCCCCGCACCCCCATCTTCAAAAGCTTCCCCCCAAAAAAAATAGAAAATGTTAAACGTTTCTACAGCTTTCTACGGGAGCAGTCCAACACTGTTGAAAGGAATTTTACAAATGACAGCGATAATTATATCGATTGTTTTGATGATCGTGTCCGTTATAGCGGATCAGGTAACAAAATATTTGGTCGTGGCAAATATGGAGCTACACGAGTCGATAGACGTCATCCCGGGCGTTTTCCGATTTACGTACATCCACAATGACGGAGCGGCATTTGGCTCGCTTGATAACGCGCGTTGGATATTTATGATCTTATCCACGGTGGCGATAGTTGCTATCCTTGGGTATCTTTTCTGGAAAAGACCGCAGGATAAGCTTTTACTTTCCTCGCTGATCCTTATAACAAGCGGCGGCATCGGAAATATGATCGACCGTATAAGGCTCGGCTACGTCATAGATTTTATCGATTTCTGCGCCTTCCCGAAGATATGGATGTGGGTATTCAACTTTGCCGATTGTTGCGTATGCATTGGCGCGGGACTTTTGGCACTTTGGATGATTCTCGACACGGTCAAGGAAGTAAAAAAAGAAAAAGCTCAGAAGCTTGCTACTAAAGCAGAAAGCACCGGCCAAAACGGAGAAGACAATGAGCTTTGATGAAATAAAGAGCCTCGAGCAGATCGAGGATATAAGCACGGAGGAAATACTCAGCCTTTCCGCGCCCGATGAATTTGTCGGAGATCGCCTCGACCGATTTTTGACCCAAAGCACCGACCAGACGAGATCTTTTATAACCAAGCTGATCGAAAATGGAATGGTGTTGGTCAACGGCAAGGTGGCGAGCAAAAACTATAAGCTCCGCAAGCTTGACGAGATAGAAGTCAGATTTCCCGAGCCCGAGGCAGACGAGGCGATCCCTGAGAATATCCCCCTCGATATAATCTACGAGGATAACGATATAATCGTGATAAACAAGCCTTCGGGAATGATAGTACACCCCGCCACGGGAATATATACGGGCACGCTTGTCAACGCACTGCTTTACCACTGTAAGGACTCGCTTTCGGGCATCGGCGGCGTAGTCCGCCCTGGCATAGTCCATAGGATAGACAAGGATACCTCAGGACTTTTGGTCGTCGCGAAGAATGACGAAGCGCATCTTTCGCTTTCCGAGCAGCTAAAGACCCACGAGGTCAGCCGCGTGTATCACGCCATCACGATCGGCAACATAAAGGACGACAACGGCACGATCAACAAACCCATCGGACGTCACCCGACCGACCGCAAGAAGATGGCGGTGATAACCGACCCCGAGAGAAGATCAAGAGAGGCGATAACGCATTATGAGGTCGTCGAGCGCTATCAGATCCCCACGGGAAGATTTACCTATGTAAAATGTAAGCTCGAAACGGGCAGAACGCACCAGATAAGAGTGCATTTGTCGTCGATAGGACATTCTCTCGTAGGAGATACGGTCTACGGCGGCGGAAACACCAAATTCGAGGCAGAGACCAAAGCGCTTATCAGCGGTCAGTGCCTGCACGCAAGGGAATTGGAGCTGACTCATCCCCGTACCAAAGAAAAGATGCACTTCGAGTCACCCCTACCCGAGAATTTCGAGAAAATACTCGAAAAGCTCCGCAAACAAAATATATAAAGGAAGTATTTATTATGCACGACGAGTTAACAGCCGTTGATATAAAGAAGATGCAGGAGGAGGTCGACTACCGTATGTGTGTCCTCCGTCCTCAACTGCTCGCAGAGGTGCAGAGAACTAGAGAGTTCGGAGACCTCAGCGAAAACGCCGAATATAAAGAGGCGAAAAGAGAGAAGAACGCAAACGAGAGCCGCATCCGCTACCTCAAGAAAATGATCGAGACCGCAAAGGTCATCAAGGTCGAGCAAAAGAGCGACACGGTCTGCCTTTTCGACACAGTTACTTATTACGTCGAGGAGGACGACGAGGAGGAGCAGAGACAAATAGTCACCACTCTGCGTCAGGACGTTTTGCGCGGATATCTCAGCAAGGAGTCGCCGCTTGGCAAGGCTTTGCTTGGCAAAAAGGTCGGAGACCGAGTCTGTGTCAAGGTCAACGACAATTACAGCTATTACGTCGTTGTCCGTCAAATCTCCAAGGGAGTTGACGACGAAAGCATCCCGATCAGCTCGTATTAATAACAAAAAAGGCAGAGATTATGAACTAAACGGGGTTCACTTCATCATCTCTGCCTTTTTATTTATAAGTTTACAGGATCACACTGGGTTTATCGGTAGTTTCCAACGCATTTTCTTGAAATTGTTTATATCACCGAGTATTATTCTATGCCCTTAACGTCGTATCCCTGATCCTCAACAGTCTTTTTCAGTATGCTGTCGTCAATGTTTGCACTCAAGGTAACGATCGCAGTGCCGTTTTCGTGGCTTACCTCGGCAGAAGCGACTCCTTCAAGCGCCTCAAGACATCTCTTGACTCTGCCTGAGCAGTGAGGACACATCATTCCTTCGATCTTCATTGTTTTAATCATTTTTTCTTCTCCTTTATTCTCCACCGCGCTTGTTGCGACGGTGTTTTTGCTTGTTTTTTTCTTCTTTTTGTAAGGCTTGTTAACGTTGACAAAATTGAGTCGCAGAGCGTTCGTTACAACACAGAAGCTTGAGAGCGACATAGCCGCCGCCCCAAACATCGGATTTAGCTGCCAGCCCAAAAGGGGAATGAAAAGCCCCGCCGCCAAAGGAATTCCAATGGCGTTGTAGAAAAACGCCCAAAACAGATTTTCGTGAATGTTGCGAAGCGTTGCGCGGCTTAGCTTGATTGCGCGAGGCAGATCCGAAAGCTTGCTCTTCATCAGAACAACGTCCGCCGCATCTATTGCTACGTCAGTGCCGGCGCCGATCGCGATTCCGACGTCGGCAGTTGCAAGCGCGGGAGCGTCGTTGACTCCGTCGCCCACCATTATCACCCGACCTTGTGCTTTGTAGCGCTCGATCGCCGCCGCCTTGCCGTCGGGCAAAACTCCCGCAATGACCTCGTCAACATACGCTTCTCGCCCGATGGAAAGCGCGGTCTTTTCGTTGTCGCCTGTAAGCATAACGACCTGCAACCCCATATTTTTCATTTCAATTATCGCGCCTCGGCTGTCTTCCTTGATCTCGTCCGCGATCGCAATTACACCGGCAAACTTTTCGTCGATCGAGAAAAACGTCGGCGTTTTGCCACTATCCGAGAGTTTTTCTGCAGCCAATATCGTTTCTCCGGAGATTTCACAGCAAGAGCCTACAAACGTGAGATTGCCTCCAACGACTCTCTTTCCGTCAACGATTCCCTCAACGCCCTTTCCTGCGGTCATTTTGAAGTCACTTGTTTCATAAAGTTCAGATCCCGACTCCTCGGCTTTTTTGACCATCGCCAACGCCAAGGGATGCTCACTTTGCTTTTCAAGAGATGCGGCAAAGCGTAAAAGCTCGTTTTCGTCAAGCTCACCGCAGGGAAGAATATCGGTCACGGACATCTCTCCCTTGGTTATCGTGCCGGTCTTGTCAAGAATAACGATCTTAGCTTTTCCCGTTGCCTCAAGAGATTCCGCAGTCTTAAAGAGAATGCCTTTTTTTGCGCCGACTCCGCTACCTACCATAATTGCAACGGGAGTTGCAAGTCCAAGTGCACACGGACAACTGATGACTAACACCGAAATCGCGCGTGCAAGGGCAAATCCGACAGTTTCTTTTGCTATAAGCCAACCAATGCCCGTAACAAGTGCAATTAGTATGACCGCAGGCACGAAAATACCCGAGACCTTATCAGCAGCCTTTGCGATCGGCGCTTTCGTTGCCGATGCGTCGCTGACTATTTTGATTATCTGCGAAAGCGTCGTGTCCTCACCCACTCGCACCGCCTCACACTTTACGAATCCCGAGCGATTGATCGTTCCCGCCGAGACCTTATCGCCCACAGACTTGTCCACGGGAAGACTCTCACCGGTGAGCATCGACTCGTCAAAGGCGCCGTTGCCGTCGAGAATTGTGCCGTCGACAGCCACCTTTTCTCCCGACCGCACGATGAAAATGTCGCCCTTAACGATCTCGTCCGTAGGAATGCTGATCTCCTCGCCGTTTCTTATCACGGTCGCCGTGTCGGGAGAAAGCTCCATAAGAGAACGCAGAGCGTTCGTCGTTCGTCCTTTTGAGATTGCCTCAAGCAGCTTGCCCACGGTGATCAAAGTCAGGATCATAGCCGCCGATTCAAAATAAAGCTCGTGCAGATAATGATACGACGCCTCAAATTGTCCGGTTGCCTGCGCGGTACTCATCATAAAAAGAGCGTAAACACTGTAAATAAACGATGCCCCCGAGCCAAGTGCCACTAAAGTGTCCATGTTTGGCGCGCGATGGATAAGCCCCTTAAATCCGCTGATGAAAAACTTTTGATTGATCACCATAATTATAACGCATAAAAGAAGCTGAAGCAGAGTTGACGCCACGGGATTTTGCGAAAAGAAGGCAGGCAGAGGCCACCCCCACATAACGTGTCCCATGGAAATATACATCAATATTATCAAGAATCCCGCCGACGCAATAAGACGGTTTCGGAGAGCTGCGATCTCCTTGCCGTTGCCAAGATCCACGTCGGATCTTTTCGTTTCTTTAGCATTGCTGCCCTCGACCTCCGCGCCGTAGCCCGCATCGACTACCGCCTTGATTATCTGCTCGTCGCTCGCACTGCCCTCGACGCCCATTGAGTTTGTCAGCAAGCTGACCGAACACGAGCTGACTCCCTCGACCGCCGAAACGGCCTTTTCAACACGGGCAGAGCAGGCCGCACAGCTCATACCCGTAACCTTGTATTTTTTCATAATTACTACCTGCCGAATTTTATTTAAGAAGCTTGGCTAATAATTCTATAAGCTCGTCAACCTTCTCTCCGCCACCGTTTGCAATATCGTCAGAAACGCAGGTGCGGATATGATTAGCCAGTAACTCCTTGTTAAAGCTGCCAAGCGCCGCAGAAACGGCAGAAGCTTGTATAAGAATATCGGCGCAATAGGCATCCTTTTCCACCATGCCGCGAATTCCACGAATCTGCCCTTCGATGCGACTGAGACGGTTAATAAGCGCCTTCTTTTCCTCTTCGGATCGCATTTTGGTTTTCACGCAACAGTTTTCCATATAATCCTTGCCTCCAACGGTCAGTTTTATAATTTCTGATTAGATTATATACCCCGAGGGGGTATTTGTCAAGAGCGAAATTAATAAAAAAGAAAATATTTTTCAAAAAAGGCTTGACAACGGGCTGTTTTTGTGATATTATATTTGAGTCGCTGATAAAACTGAAAAATTATAAGCCGAACAAATACGGAGAAGTCGCGTAGCTGGTCGAGCGCGCACGATTGGAAATCGTGTAACCGTCAAAAGCGGTTCGAGAGTTCGAATCTCTCCTTCTCCGCCAAAGCAAAGGGTGCCTATGGCACCCTTTTTGCGTTGGCGGAGCGAGATTCGAACCTCGAACCGCGCAGCGGTGAGAGAGGGAGATTTTGAACGCGCTGCCTGTGGCAGATAAAGCGTTCAAAATCGAGTCGCAGCAACTTGGATTTTGCCGACCGAGCTCCATAGGGCGAGGGAAAGCAAAATCCTTAGTTGCAAGGGTGCAAGCAAGCAAAGCTTGCGCGAAAATCTCTCCTTCTCCGCCAAAGCAAAGGGTGCCTATGGCACCCTTTTTACTTATTCAATGCTAAATTCCATAACCTCAATGGCAATCCTTGCCCCAAGCCGAAACGCATACACAAATATTTCGCGCTCATTTATATCCGTTAGTTCAGCATAGCAATCATCGAACCTTTCAAGTATCTCTTTTTGCTTCTCTGTAAGCGTTGCCCGTAGGTTGTCGTGATGATCGGCAATGTATCCCATCAGCTCCTTGGTTTCTTTGCTTGTATTTGGGCAGGAACGAATGTTGCCGTACCAAAGTTCTTCAAGTATGCTTTTCATAAAAATCCCTCCTTTTAAAATAATTATATCACAATTTGAGATAAAAGTCAATATCTCAAAGCGAGATGTGGTATTATTTTTTTATAAATACGGAAGGGAATCCAATTATGCGTATCAGAGATTTAAGAGAAGATAACAATTTAACTCAAGCAGAGGTCGCAAAATATTTGCATATAAAGCAAAACACATACTCTCAGTATGAAAATGAGCAAAGGCAATTGCCGCTGTCCTGCTTGATCGCTTTGGCAAAATTCTACAAAACCTCAACCGATTATATTTTAGGCTTAACAGACAACAAAAAGCCGTATGCTTGATAAACCGTTATAACAAAAAAGGCTCCTACCTTAAGGTAAGAGCCCTTTTATTTTAATTTTATATCCTTATATCTTCGCAAAGAAATCTGCGATAACATCCCAAACGGGAGTCAACTCCACGAGAACGGGAACGATTATAAGCGAGATAACCGACATCAGCTTGATAAGAATATCCATGGCAGGACCGGCGGTATCCTTAAGAGGATCACCGACCGTGTCACCGGTTATAGCCGCCTTGTGAGTGTCGCTGCCCTTTCCACCGAAGTTTCCGGCTTCAATAAACTTCTTCGCGTTGTCCCACGCGCCGCCGGCGTTTGCCATAAATACGGCAAGCATGATCGCCGAAACGAGACCGCCGATAAGAAGTCCGCCAAGACCTGCCGCGCCGAGAATAAGACCTGCAACGACAGGAGCGAGAATTGCCAGAAGACCGGGAGCGATCATCTCGCGCAAAGAAGCCTTTGTGGAAATATCGATACAACGGTTGTAGTCGGGAGCCTTTTTGCCCTCAAGGATCTCGGGGTTCTTTTCAAACTGGCTTCTGACCTCCTCAACCATCTTGTTCGCCGCCTTGCCGACCGATGCGATGGTCATAGCAGAGAAGAGATAGGGGAGCATTGCACCAACAAGCATGCCGACCAGAACCTTGGGATCGTTGAGCTGAATGCTGAAGAAGGGCACGTGAGTTTTTACCGCCTCGATAAAGGAAACGATAAATGCAAGAGAGGTTAGAGTAGCGGATCCGATACAGAAGCCCTTTCCGATAGCCGCGGTGGTGTTTCCAACCGCATCGAGCTTGTCTGTAATGCCGCGAACGTCCTCGGGAAGACCCGACATCTCGGCGATGCCGCCCGCATTGTCTGCGATAGGACCGTAGCCGTCAACCGAAACGGTGATACCGACGGTGCAGAGCATGCCGACCGCTGCAAGAGCGATACCGTACGCACCGCCAAAGAAGTAAGAGAGCGCGATAGCAGCTCCGAGGCAGGCGATGGTGAGCCAGGTAGACTTCATACCGACTCCAAGACCTGCGATGATATTCGTGCCGTGACCGGTCTGTGATTCCTTCGCGATCTGCTTGACCGACTTGAATTCATCCGACGTGTAAAGCTCAGCAACGAATCCAACGCCAATGCCCGCCAAAAGTCCGGTAATAACGCTGAACATATACTTGTATTCGCCAAGATAGAAGATCGCAAGCAGAACTGCCGCAACAACGACAAGTCCGGTCGCAATGTATGTAGCGATGTTGAGCGCCTTGTGGGGGTCGGCCCATTTTTTCGCTCTGACGATAAGAACCGAGACCACGGAGGCAAGAATACCGACTCCGCAGATAAGAAGAGGGAACAAAAGATGCTTGAAGGTAAGACCTGTAAAGAGCGCCATAGTCAGGCAGGAAATGATAGATCCGACGTAGGACTCGGTGAGGTCAGAGCCCATTCCCGCGATATCGCCGACGTTGTCACCAACGTTGTCTGCGATGGTAGCAGGGTTTCTGGGGTCATCCTCGGGAATACCCGCCTCAAGCTTGCCGACGAGATCCGCGCCAACATCAGCCGCCTTAGTGTATATGCCGCCTCCGACACGTGCGAAAAGTGCGATAAGCGAGCAGCCAAGGCTGTATCCGGTCAGGATCTGTACGGGAGCAGTGTAGCTGTTGGTGATAAGGTAGACTACAAGGAAAATTCCCACCAGACCCAAAAGACCGAAGCCTGCAACCGAAAGACCGAGGACTGCGCCGCCGCCGAACGCGGTCTTGAGCGCACCCGACATTCCCTCCTCGTACGCCTTCATAGCGGTTCTTGCATTTGCTTTTGTAGCGATAGCCATTCCGATCCAGCCTGCAAGAGCAGAGAAGAGAGCGCCTATAACGAAGCAGATAGCAGCCTGCCAGCCGATACCCTCAGCGCCCTTGAGCGCGGGGACGAAGCCGAGCACAGCCAAAAGTGCGCCGACACCGAAAACAAACGGAATGATAAGCTTGTATTCACGGGTCAGGAAGGTCATAGCTCCCTCGTGAATGTAGTTTTGAATCTCCTCAACCCTCTTGTTCGCTATTGCAAGACGGGAAACCCTGCGAAACAGTACGAATACGTAGCAGAGAGTCACTACCGCAGCGAAAGCAACGAGAAGCAGAGGAAAGTATACGTTAAATTCCATAATTATCTCCTTTCAGATATCAGTAATTAAAGTATATCACAGTATATCCGTTTTTGCAAGAGCTTTCATCGTTTTTTTGCTGTTTTTATCATGGAAGCGCATCGGAAAACAAACGCCCGCGGCGGTTTTGAACCGCCACGGGCTTTGTGATTTAAATGTATTGCAGAGATTTATTCGTTCTCAAGCAATGAATGATAAAATTCTGCAACGTCGGTGCGCTTCTGCTCGGTGTATGCTATCGCCTCGCGCGGATGACGGTTGAGCAGACCCGTAAACATATACTGAATATCATAGCCCCAAACGACTCCGTTTTTACGAAGCTCGGGCATATATTTTTCCATAAACTGAAGCAGGGGATAGAGATTATACTTCGGATTTTTCAGGAAACCGAGCAAAAGCTCGATCTGGCAGTTGCCTGCACCGCGACCCATACCCTGAACCGACGCATCAAGGAACGAGGTTCCGTAGGAAAGAGTCTCGATGGTGTTTGCGAACGCGAGATTCTGATTGTTGTGCGCGTGGAAACCGATCGACTTGTTCGTTCCCTCAATTATCTTCATATATTTCTGTGTGTAGTCTGCGGTGTTCTCGGGATAGAGCGAGCCGTAGCTGTCAACCAGATAGATAACGTCAACGCTCGTCTTGACCAGCATTTCGAGCGCCTGCTCGATCTGATCTACGCTTGACTTCGAGATCGCCATAATATTGCAGGTGGTCTCGTATCCGAGCGCGTGAAAATGCTCTATCATTTCGATCGCCGCGGGTATCTGATGAATGTAGCACGCAACGCGTACCATATCGATAACGCTTTCGCTCTTGGGCAAAAAGTCGGTCTTAAAATCACAGCGGCCAACATCCGCCATGACCGCGATCTTCATATCGGTGTTGTTCGTTCCGACGATCGCGCGCAGATCCTCCTCGTTGCAGAACTTCCACTTGCCGTATTCGCTCTCGTTAAAGACCTTTTTGCTTGCCTTGTAGCCAAATTCCATATAATCTATACCGGCTCTGACGTTCGTCTTGTAAAGCCTTGAGACGAACTCGTCCGAAAATTCAAAATTATTGCAAAGACCGCCGTCGCGGAGAGTAACGTCAAGAACCTTGATGTCATCTCTGACGTCCATTAAATTACCTTTTCTTGCTCCCATATCATGTCTCCTTGTTTTTCTCGGGAATAAAATAATAAAATAATTATTATGATTTTACCACACTTTTGCTTGCTTGTCAATGCTTTTGACGAGATTTCCGCCTTTGTTGACGCCCTTCAACGATTGCCATTTTTTGTAAATAATTTGCTCTTTTTGAGAAAAACTCTTGCAAAAACCGCGTTTATGAATTATAATTAATTCGTACGTTTAATATTTGCTTAATAATTCAACGGTGGAAAGCACACGGAGAAGCGGTATGAGTAAGAAAAATAATAAGAAGAAAAAATGGATAAAGCCTCGTCATAGGGTGGTCAGAGAGATATTGAACCTTGTTTTGAGGCCTTATTCGTATTTGAAATACGGAGTAAGAGCGCAAAAATTCAAGGAACAGGAAAAGCGCCCTTATCTCGTTTTATATAACCATCAGACCGCATTCGACCAGTTTTTCGTCGGAATGTCGTTTCACGGCACGGTCTATTACCTTGCTACCGAGGATATTTTCTCAAACGGATTTGTGTCCTCGCTTATCCGCTATCTCGCCGCGCCGATCCCGATCAAAAAGCAGACCACCGATATAAAAGCGATACTTAATTGCCTTAAGGTAGCAAAAGAGGGCGGAACTATAGCGATCGCGCCCGAGGGCAACCGTACCTATAGTGGCAGAACGGAGTATATGAGTCCGTCGATCGTTCCGCTTGCAAGAAAGCTCGGTATGCCGATCGCCCTGTATCGTATAGAGGGAGGTTACGGAGTTCACCCGAGATGGAGCGACGTCGTTCGCAAGGGAAAGATGAGGGGTTATGTGTCGAAGGTCATTTACCCCGAGGAATATGCCAATATGACCGACGACGAGCTCTTTTGTGAAATAAAGAACGAGCTCTACGTCAACGAAGCGGTCGCGGATGCAAATTTCAAGCATAAAAAGAGCGCCGAATATCTCGAGAGAGCTATATATTACTGTCACGATTGTGGGCTTTCAACCTTTGAGAGCCACCGCAATATAATAGAATGTAAAAAATGCGGCAGAAGGGTAAAATATCTTCCCACTAAAGAGCTTGAGGGAGTCGGATTCGATTTTCCGTATCGTTTCGTCGTCGATTGGTACGACGCGCAAAGCGATTTTACGAATGGACTCGACGTGCTTCAATATGCTGACGAGCCGATGTGGCGCGATACGGCAGCCTTGCGTGAGGTAATACCGTATAAGAAAAAAGAACTGCTCTGCAAGAGCGCAGAGATGTCGCTGTACGGTAATAGAATAGAGATTGCTTCGGATGATGAGCGCCTTGACCTTCCCTTCGACGAGCTGCAAGCAGTCGCCGTCCTTGGAAAGAATAAGCTGAATATCTATCATAGGGACAAGATATATCAGATCAAGGGCGACAAGCGCTTCAATGCCCTCAAATACGTACATATCTATCACAGATACAAAAATATGATAAAAGGAGAAGCAGATGGAAACCTTCAATTTTTGGGACTCTGAGGTCTGGGGCTTTATACTTCTTTTTGCGGTATTGCTTGCCAGCCTGCTCGCAGGGAATATAATTAAAAAGAGTATTCCTTTTTTGCAGAAATCACTCATACCGACCTCCGTCGTCGGAGGCGCGATATTGCTCGTCGTTTCGTGGATATATAAGGCAATAACGGGTGTCGTTATGTTCGACACCGCCGCATTCGGAGGAAACGGCACCGCAAACCTCGAGATCATTACATATCATACTCTCGCGCTCGGCTTTATCGCATCCGCGTTTAAAAGCGGAAACGGAAAGATGACTAAAAAGAGAACGGGTGAGATATTCAACACGGGTGTTACCACCGTCGCTACCTACCTGCTCCAAGCAAGCGTAGGACTAGTTATAACGATAATCGGCGCTTTGGTCATAGATGGCTTTTTCTCGGGCAGTGGCATTTTGCTGGCGTTCGGCTTTGGTCAGGGCACAGGACAGGCGCTCAACTACGGCGGAATATATGAGGCGGATTACGGCTTTATCGGCGGCAGATCCTTCGGTTTGACCGTCGCGGCGATCGGCTTCCTTGTCGCTAGCGTCGGTGGTGTTATTCATTTGAACATTCAGAAGCGCCGCGGCAAGCTCGTGCTTTCCAAGAGAACCGACGGCAGCGCGACAGAAAAGGTCGAGACTATAGGTGAGATACCGATGCAGGAGAGTGTCGATAAGCTGACCGTGCAGATCGCGCTCATCGTGGTCGCATATGCGGCGGCGTATCTCTTGATGTATGGACTTGGAAAGCTCTTGCCGGGAATGAGAGCAGTCGTATACGGCTTCAACTTCCTGCTCGGTGTGCTTACCGCAACCGTGATAAAGACCGTTATGAATTTTTTGCGTTCAAAACACCTGATCAGAAAGAAATATGTCAACAATTTCCTTATGACCCGTACGAGCAACTTCTTCTTCGATCTTATGATCGTTGCGGGCGTTGCGGCTATCCGTCTTGATTCTCTCCAGAATTATTGGGGAATTCTCATTATTCTTTGCGTTGCGGGAACGATCGTTACCTATATATATAACCGCATCGTTGCCAAAGTGTTGTTCCCCGAATACGTCGAGGAGCAGTTTATGGCGATGTATGGAATGCTTGCGGGTACGGCGAGCACGGGAATAATCCTGCTTCGCGAGATAGACAAGAATTTTAAAACTCCCGTTGCAGACAACCTTGTGTATCAGAATTTCCCCGCGATCGTTTTCGGTCTGCCGCTGATGTTTTTAGCGGTCCTCGCCGCAACGGAATCGCTTCTCACACTCGGCATACTTGTCGCATTCTTCATCGTTTTGAATATCATATTATTCAGAAGCAAAATATTTAAAAAATCGTCAAGAAAAAAGGACGGCGAATAAACGCCAAATTTTTGAAAAACGCAATCTGTATAAAACCGCAGAAAAAGACAAAAATAATATCAGCCCGCTTTTTTCGGGCAAAGTGTGGATCACCAATTAATATTATTTTGAGGTTTTTTGTTATGTTAATGGACAGAATTGCTCTTATCTTAACGGTGGTCGGAGCTCTTAACTGGGGAAGCATAGGAATTTTCAATTTTGACATTGTTGCGTGGATATGCGGCGGTCCTATGTCTGTTGTCAGTAGGATCATTTATACGGTAGTTGGTCTTGCGGGAATCTGGTGCATTTCGCTGATCTTCCGCGCAAGAGAAAGCTTTGATGCGATAGAAGAGAACTGATCGCCCTGAATTTATAATGAGGATACTTCCGATATGGAGGTATCCTCTCTTTTATTTTCGAAAAATATTCCCGCATTTGTATAAAAGCCTCATTCCTGGCAGAAAATATGACTGTAACCACCGATTCCTTGTGGTACAGACATAAAAATAAAGGAGATTTTATCATGTGGGAAAAATTTAAGGAAAGCAATTTTGCAAAGAAGTGCAAGGAACTCTCGCACAAGGGAGGGTTTATGGCAACGGTAGTTTGCCTTACTCTTGTAGTAGCAGTAGTTCTTTCAGTAAGTATCGCGACTAATCGCGCAAAGAAGAAGTATGCCACAGATCCCGACGAAACGGGAAGCGTTGCAACCGAGGGTCAGACCGCGGGCAAGGGCGACGTAACTGAAGAGGTCGGCGATGGCACGGTAGAAGCCCCCGTTTATAAGGATGAGAGTGAGAAACCTGCAGGAGCTGATACCGAGAACTTTGAGCTCGCGCTCCCCGTAGATAAGGGATACGTTGCAAAGGGACACGACGCAAGCATTCAGGTGTGGTCCGAGACCTATGGTGCATATAAGGTGCACCTTGGCACTGATATTGCCACCGAGCTTGGCGCAAAGGTGTATGCGTCTGAGGACGGAACGGTTGCGAAGGTCTGGAACGATGCTCTTATGGGCAGATGCGTTTCGATCGATCACGGCGACGGCATCTATACCTTCTATATGAACCTCAGCGCCGATGAGGTAGAAGGAATTAAAGAGGGTGCAAAGGTTACTGCGGGCACGCAGATCGGATATGTTGGCGAGACCGCGATATCCGAGCTTGCCGACGAGCCTCACCTGCACGTTGAAATGACAATGAACGGAATCTCTGTTGACCCTGCCGAATATTTCAGCGACGAAGCACTTGCAACTCTTGCTGAAAACGATTCCTACGAAGCGGGCGTAAATGAAGAAGACACAATAGACTGAAAATTTCACTTGATCAAAAAAGGGTTGTCTCACACTGTGTGGGACAACCCTTTTGAATATTATTCAATAACTTCAACCTTTTCGATGACAACGGGATCGTAGGGCACGTCGTCGTACCAGCCGCGACTGAAGGTTCTGACGCTTGCGATCTTGTCGACTACGTCGATTCCGTCGATGACCTTTCCAAAGCCCGCGTACTGCGCGTCAAGATGAGGCGCATCCTTGTGCATGATAAAGAACTGCGAGGACGCGGAGTTGGGGTCGTTCGTTCTCGCCATGGAGAGAACGCCGCGAGTGTGGCGAAGATCGTTGGACATAAATCCGTTCGCGATAAATTCGCCCTTGATAGCGGGAGCCTTTTTCTGATTGAAGCTTTCGTCAAATCCACCACCCTGGATCATAAATCCGCTGATTACGCGGTGAAAAATAAGTCCCTCAAAAAAGCCCTTGTTCACGAGAGAGAGGAAGTTCTCAACCGTCACGGGAGCCTTTTCGGGATAGAGCTCGGCGGTTATCTCGCCGTAATTTTTAATTGTAAATTTGATCTTTGGATTGCTCATTTTTGTTTCCTTTCGAGTGTTTATGTATTGTTTATTTATTCTTCGGTTTGATCCTTTGCGTATGCCGCCGAGAAAAGCTCGCCTATGCGCTCGCTTTTTCCCTGAAGATGAAGGTAACCGAACAATACCTCCATCCCCGTAGCAGCGCGGTATTCAGACATAGTCGCGCTTTTTGGAACGTTACCGCCCGACATATTCCTGCCGCGCTTGTAAACGAGTGATTCGTCTTCGGAGAGCAGTGGGATTATTTTGTGCATAGCGGCAGCCTGCGCAGAAGCCTTTACGAAAGCAAGGGAGGCTCGATTGAGATCTCCCGAACTCGATATACCTTGTTCTACGAGCAGCTCACGAACCTTAAGCTCTAAGACCGAATCGCCGAGATATGCCAGTGCTTCGGTTGATATTTCTTTTAAATTCTTGCTCAAATCGACACCTCACTTCAGATACAGTCTTGTCCGATAGATAGATTTTATCACAATTTCGGCAATTTATCAAGAGCTTTGCGTAAATATGCCCCTAAAAAGAGGAAAAAGTTTTGAATTTCAAGAAAAATTTGATTTTCCACTTGATTTTTTTGGCAAAAACTTATATAATAGTATTTATGATAGAATTTATTTGAGAAAATCAACGCAAAAAGGAATTTAGACTATGAAAAGAACTCTTATAAGAGAAATTTACGCCGACAAGGAAGCGTTCGGCGGCAAAGAGATCACTGTAGGCGGTTGGGTCAGAAACCTCCGCGACAGTAAAGCATTCGGATTTATAGATCTTAACGACGGCTCGTATTTCAAGAGCGTGCAGGTCGTTTTTGAGAGAAATATAGTAGATAATTATGACGAGATCGCATCCCAGAATGTCGGTGCAGCGCTCGTCGTCACGGGAGTTCTCACACTCACCCCCGAGGCAAAGCAGCCCTTCGAGCTTAAGGCTACCAAGGTAGAGATCGAGGGAACCAGCACCCCCGATTATCCCCTCCAGCCCAAGCGCCACTCGGTAGAGTTTTTGCGCGAGCAGGCATATCTGCGCCCCAGAACCAATCTGTTCTCCGCGGTGTTCAGAGTAAGAAGCGAGGTCGCTTACGCGATCCACTCCTTCTTCAATCAGAGAGGCTTTGTGTACGTTCACACACCTATAATCACCTGCTCGGACGCAGAGGGTGCGGGCGAGATGTTCAGAGTCACCACTCTTGATATGGATAACCTTCCCAAGACCGAGGACGGAGCAGTAGATTTCTCGCAGGACTTCTTCGGCAAGAGCGCAAACCTCACCGTTTCGGGTCAGCTTGAGGGCGAGACCTACGCTATGGCGTTCGGCAACATCTATACCTTCGGTCCCACCTTCAGAGCAGAGAACTCCAACACCGCGCGCCACGCGGCAGAGTTCTGGATGATCGAGCCCGAGATCGCTTTTGCGGATCTCAACGACGATATGGAGCTCGCGTGGGATATGATCAAACATATCATAAATCACGTTATGGACAACTGCCAGGCAGAGCTTCAGTTCTTCAATAGCTTTGTGGATAAGGGACTCCTTGCTCGCCTTACTGCACTCCGCGATGCAGACTATGCAAAGGTGACATACACCGAGGCGATCGAGATCCTCGAAAAATCCAAGGCAGACTTTAAGTTCCCTGTATATTGGGGAGTCGACCTCCAGACCGAGCACGAAAGATACCTCACCGAGCAGGTATATAAGAAGCCCATTTTCTTGACCGACTATCCCAAGGAGATCAAGGCGTTTTATATGAGACTCAACGACGACGGCAAGACCGTAGCGGCAATGGATCTACTGGTTCCCGGCGTTGGCGAGATCATCGGCGGCTCGCAGAGAGAGGAAAGACTCGACGTGCTTCTTTCCCGTATGGCAGAATGCGGACTTGACGAAAAGGACTATTGGTGGTACGTAAATCTCCGCAAGTACGGCGGCACCAAGCACGCAGGCTTCGGTCTCGGCTTTGAGCGTATCATAATGTACCTTACGGGCGTATCCAACATCCGCGATGTTCTTCCTTATCCGAGAACGGTCGGCAACGCTGAATACTGATAAAACAAAATTTTAGGGGAAGGGCTATGCTTCTTCCCCTTGTCATATCATTAGATATAAGAGGA
This sequence comes from Clostridia bacterium, assembly GCA_017411745.1. Taxonomy (GTDB): domain Bacteria; phylum Bacillota; class Clostridia; order Oscillospirales; family CAG-272; genus SVTX01. The sequence goes on from JAFQPM010000024.1 coordinate 55,583, forward strand.
CAGCGTGAAAGTTACTCTCACTTTAATAGTAAAGTATGCTTTTTCACGCACGAATTTTGCCTCTTCGGAAAAATTCATCGATTACTGTTTGTGCCGCCATACAGGGGGTTCCGTTGGCGGCGGAATGGAGATTAGAATGCTTTATGAACCTAACGCTCCTCAAAAGGAGATAACCTTGAAAATAAAAACGCTCGTTATCGACGAGGCTGATCCCGCTAACATTGCAAAAGATCTTGAAAGACTGTTGGCGCGCGCTATCGAGGAAGGAGAGCTTTCCGAGAAGGAGGTCGACCGAATGCTCGAATTTGACGAAGCGGATGAGATCGAGCTCTGCACCGAAGCGAAGATAGAGACCAACGAGGACGGACAGATAGAGATATCCTATAAAGAAAACGAGGACGATCCCCAGATGTCAACGATCTCAAAGATCATATTCCATCCGGACCATAAGGAGCTTCTGGCGATGTCAAAGCAGGGCGCGATAAGCACGGTCCTGTCGTTTGAGGAAGGGAAGATGCACGTCTGTGCCTACGATACGCCGTTTATGCCGTTCAAGGTGTACGTCAATACGAATAAGCTTGATAACAGACTGCTGGAGAACGGCAAGCTCAAGCTTGAGTATGTTCTGAATCTGAACGACACCGCACCGCAGCATTTTATCATCACGGTCAGCGCAAAAGAGACTTCCGAGGATCCCTTGAAGGACTTTCTTTCATAAAAAGTGCCGATCAAGCCGCGCCGCGCATACACTTAAAAACAAAAACACGAAATTTTTTGCAATTTTTCGACAAAACTCTTGCAAAATGCATTCGAGTGTGATATAATAATCCCATTAAAATAAGAGCGAATTTGCAAAACGGTGAAATTTTGTTTTTAAAAAACTGCAAAACTTCACAAATCCGCCCAATTTACATACGAAAGGAACACACATCATGTCCAATTATGTTCAGAACGTTCTTGCGGATCTTATCGCAAAGAACCCCGGTGAGCCCGAATTCCATCAGGCAGCAACAGAAATACTCGAATCCCTCGAGGTAATCTTCGATAAGCACCCCGAGTATGAGAAGGCAGGACTTCTTGAAAGATTCGTAGAGCCCGAGAGAACCGTTATGTTCCGCGTTCCCTGGGTAGATGACAACGGCAAAGTCCACGTAAACAAGGGCTACCGCGTCCAGTTCAATAGCGCTATCGGTCCTTACAAGGGCGGCTTCCGCTTCCATCCCACAGTAAACCTTTCTATCCTCAAGTTCCTCGGACTTGAGCAGATCCTTAAAAATAGCCTTACAGGTCTTCCCATCGGCGGCGGTAAGGGCGGCTCGGATTTCGATCCCAGCGGCAAGAGCGACGGCGAGATCATGAGATTCTGTCAGAGCTTTATGAGCGAGCTCTACCGTCATATCGGTCCTAACGTAGACGTTCCCGCAGGTGACATCGGCGTTGGTGCAAGAGAGATCGGCTATCTTTTCGGTCAGTATAAGAGACTTCGCGGCGCGTTCGAGAACGGCGTTCTCACGGGTAAGGGACTTTCCTACGGCGGCTCTCTCATTCGTCCCGAGGCAACGGGCTTCGGTGCGGTCTACTTCGCACAGAAGGTGCTTGAGCATTACGGCGACAGCATCGAGGGCAAGACTGTAGTAATCTCGGGCTTCGGTAACGTAGCTTGGGGCGCAGTCAAGAAGGCAACCGAGCTTGGCGCAAAGGTAATCGCTATCTCGGGTCCCGACGGATATATCTACGATGAAAACGGCGTTTCCACCGATGAAAAGATCAACTATATGCTCGAGATGAGAGCTTCGGGCAGAAACAAGGTTCAGGACTATGCCGAGAAGTTTGGCGTGCCCTTCTATGCAAAGGAAAAGCCTTGGGGACTCAAGGCAGATATCATGATGCCTTGCGCAACTCAGAACGAGGTCGGCATGGCAGAGGCAGAGAAGATGGTTGCCAACGGCGTCAAGTACTACATAGAGGTCTCGAATATGCCTACCTCCAACGAGGCGCTCAAGTATATCATTGATAGCGGCGTTACCGTTGCTCCCTCCAAGGCAGTTAACGCGGGCGGCGTTGCAGTCTCCGCACTTGAAATGTCCCAGAACAGCATGAGAATGTCCTGGACCAGCGAGGAGGTCGACGCAAAGCTTAAGACCATTATGGTGAATATCCACGACAATGCGGCAGCTGCGGCAGAGGAATTCGGCTACGGCTACGATCTCGTCAAGGGCGCAAATATCGCAGGCTTCAAGAAGGTTGCCGAGGCGATGATGGCTCAGGGTATTATCTGATTATCAAACAGAAAGAAAAGAGCTCCTTTGAAGGAGCTCTTTTTTATGGCTTTTATAATCAGATCTCAGGAATCTCGATCTCAACCTCACGGCCAAGCTCAGCAGAACGAGCGATTCCGTCGAGGATCGCCTGGTTGTAAATGATCTGCGAGGTGGGCACGGGCGCGGGAAGACCGTACTTGACTGCGTCAAGGAAGGAGCGTATCTTCTTATAGAAGAGATTGTCTGAGGGCTGGGTTCCCATGGGAATAAGCGGAACCTCGGTAACGGTCTGAAGACCTGCAACCTCGTGATATATCTTCATCGGGCTGAAGAACGTGCCGTTCCAACACTCGGTGGAGGGAACGCGAAGGCTTCCCTTGGTACCCATGATGATCGTGTCACCCGAGGTGTCGAGATTCATAGCCCATGCTATGCGGAAGTCGAGAATAATACCGCCTTCAAGACGAACGAATGCGGCAGCAAAATCGTCAACACCGAATTTTGCGGCGTATTCTGCCTTCTTGCCCTCGGGATAACCGCAGTAGTTGGGATCCTTGCCGAAGAATGCCGACTTGTAGCCCGAAACCGTCAAAGGCTTGGGATATCCGATAGCGTTCAGAACGAGATCGAGAGAGTAGCAGCCGATGTCTGCAAGTGCGCCGAGACCTGCGGTCTCATCCTCGATAAAGGTCGTTCCGAAGGGGGTGGGAATACCTCTGCGGCGGCCGCCGCCGGTCTGAATGTAGTAGATCTTACCAAGCTCACCCGACTCAACGATCTTTTTGATCTGCTGCATGTTTGCGTCAAGTCTGGGCTGGAAGCCGATCGAAATGATCTTTCCGCTTTCCTTTTCGGCCTTCATAACCTCAACAGCCTCGTCGAGAGTGACGGTAAAGGGCTTTTCAAGCATTACGTGTACGCCCTTCTTGAGCGCGTAGATCGCGGGCTCTGCGTGCTGGCGGTTGTATGTGCAGATCGAAACCGCATCGAGCTTAAGGCTCTCGTCATCGAGCATCTCCTTGTGCGAAGCATAGTCGGTCTTAACACCCTCAACGCCGTGCTTCTTGAAGAACGCCTCAGCCTTGCCGGGAATGAGGTCTGCACCGGCAACGATCTCTACGTCAGGCATAAGCTTATAGCAGGCAATGTGAGAATCAGCGATCCAGCCGCAGCCGATGATACCGACTCTGAGCTTTTTGCTCGCGTCAATAACGACCTGGTCGTTTTTTACGTTGTAATCAAGGTTTTTATCCATTTTTTCAGCCATTGTTTTGTCCTCCAATAATATAAATGTAGAAATTTCAAATTACCAATCGAACGATCTTAGGTATTCAACGCTCTTTTTGATGCATTCGAGAGGAGTGAGATCCATAGAGGGCGCGTCCTGCTCGACCACTACCCATTCAGAGCCCGCTTCCTTCGCCGCGGCGAGAATTGCGGGGAAATCCTGCAGTCCGCTTCCGACGGGGCGGAATTCGAAGCTCTCGGGCTTTACAGGGGGCTTTTTCTTGATTCCAATCAGCTCGTACATATCCTCGGACTTTTCACCCGTGAAATCCTTGAGGTGAACTACGGGAGAGCGACCGCTGTATTTTTTGATATATGCTGCGGGATTTTCACCGCCAATGTTTACCCAGCAGGTGTCAAGCTCGGTCTGGAGCAGATCTGCGGGGATGGTGTCGTAAAGAACGTCAAGGGCATACTTGTCACCGACCTTGACAAATTCGAAATCGTGATTGTGGTAAAGCATCTGAATGCCGTAAGACTTCGCGATCTCGCACAGCGAACGCATAAAATTCACAACGTAAGGGAAATTTGCGTGATCGGGTCTGTGCTCGGGCATCAGATAGGGGATTGCGATGTATTTGCAGCCCACCTCGGCGTAAGACGAAATAACGTCCACGGGGTTCATCAGCATCTCGTGGTATGCAACGTGAGCAGAGATCGGAACGAGACCTAACTCCTCGCACCACTTCTTGACTTCGGCGGGTGCGTGACCGTAAAGTCCGGCAAATTCAACTCCGTCGTATCCCATTTCTTTTATTTGCTTGAGCGTGTTGTAAAGGTCGGCAGCCGCGTCATCTCTGACTGAATAGACCTGTACTGCTATCGGTAAAGACATCTTGTATCCTCCTGATTTATTAATATTGAAGGAATTTTATCCCCTCTTAATGCTATTATAAGACACTTTTGTATATGATTCAAGACAATTATGGGCAAAAACAAGACAAATGTTGCTATTTTGTTTGTGCAACTGTCATTCTGCACTAAAACGGGGGGCTGTATTTGGTGATATAACACATACTATAATTAAATAAGGTAGAAATCCGAGCAAGATCGTGAAGAAGGGATGCAATTTGACCAACAAACCGACCAATAAGGCCAAAATAAGAGGCAAAAGCAACAAAAACAAAAAAATCGAAAAAAATTTCAAAAAACCTATTGACAAAGTAAAAGAGCTGTGATATAATAGACAAGCGCTCGCAAAAAGGGAGCGCGGAATTGAAGCTTGACAATTGAACAACAAAAGATAGAAGTACAAAGCAAAAAAGCAAGTGCGAAATACAGATCTGTCAAAAGA
>JAFQPM010000025.1 GCA_017411745.1 Clostridia bacterium
CGCCTTACCTGCTGCTGCGAACTGAGCAACCTGACCGATCTGAGAAGCCTTGGAAGCCTGTCCACCGGTGTTCGAGTAAACCTCGGTATCGAATACGAATACGTTTACGTTTTCACCGGAAGCGAGCACGTGGTCGAGACCGCCGAAGCCGATATCGTAAGCCCAACCGTCTCCACCGAAGATCCACATAGACTTCTTGGATAGGTAGTCCTTCTCAGCGAGGATCTCCTTGGAAGCCTCACAGCCGTCTGCTGCCCAGCCCTCAAGAAGCTCAACGAGAGCCTTGGTAGCCTTCTCGTTAGCAGCGCCGTCGTCAAGAGTGTTCAGGTACTCGTCGATAACTGCCTTGCACTTATCGCAGGGAGCCTCGAGAGCCTTAACCTTGTTGATGAGTCTTTCACGGATGGTCTTCTGACCGAGATACATACCGAGACCGTGCTCAGCGTTATCCTCGAACAAGGAGTTAGCCCAAGCAGGACCGCGGCCGCTTTCCTTGTTTACCGTGTAAGGAGTAGAAGGTGCGGAGCCGCCCCAGATGGACGAACAACCGGTTGCGTTGGAGATGTACATTCTCTCACCGAAGAGCTGAGTTACAAGACGTGCATAAGAGGTCTCTGCACATCCTGCGCAGGATCCGGAGAATTCAAGCAGAGGCTGCTTGAACTGCGAGCCCTTAACGGTGTTGTTGATGATCTCGGGCTTCTCTGTTACGTTAGCTACTGCGTAGTCGAACGCTGCCTGCTGGTCTGCCTGAGTTGCCTGAGGAACCATACGGATAGCATAATCTGCGGGATCTGCCTTAACACCTGCAGCTGCAGCCTTCTTGTCTGCGGTTGCGTTTACGGGACAAGCCTTTACGCAGAGGGTACAACCCATACAGTCAAGGGGAGATACTGCCATGGTGAACTTGTAGTTGGTCTTAAGAACGGGCTTAGCGCAGAACTTGGTGGACTCGGGAGCGTTTGCTGCCTCCTCCTCGGTCATAGCGAAGGGACGGATGGTTGCGTGAGGACATACGAATGCACAGCTGTTACACTGAACACACTTTTCGGGGTTCCACTCGGGAACGGTCACAGCAACGCCTCTCTTCTCGTATGCAGCAGCACCCTGGGGGAACTGACCGTCTACGTACTTTTCAAATGCGGAAACGGGGAGGCTGTCACCGTTCATTGCATTAACGGGGTTAACTACGTTGTTAACGAAATCAACGAGGTCTGCGCGATCTCCGCTAACGAGAGCTGCGGGAGCATCGTCTGCGCAGGTTGCCCAATCGGCAGGAACGTCGATCTTAACGAATGCGTCTGCACCCGCATCGATAGCGGCATAGTTGAGGTCAACCATAGCCTGTCCCTTCTTGATGTAGGACTTGTATGCCATCTTCTTCATGTACTCGATAGCTTCCGCTGCGGGAAGGATCTTTGCAAGAGCAAAGAATGCGGACTGAAGAATGGTGTTCTTAACCTTTGCGTTACCGATCTGCTTGATAGCAAGGCTGGTAGCGTCGATGGTGTAGAAGCTTACGTTGTTCTTTGCAAGGTACTGCTTAACAGCTGCGGGAAGGTGAGCAGAGAGCTCCTCGATTCCGTTCCACTGGCAGTCAAGAAGGAAGGTACCGCCGGGCTTAACGTCGGAAACCATATCGTACTTCTTGAGGTATGCCTGGTTGTGACAAGCTACGAAGTCAGCCTTGTTGATGTAGTAAGGAGACTTGATGGGAGCATCACCGAAGCGGAGGTGCGAGATGGTGATACCGCCGGTCTTCTTGGAGTCGTACTGGAAGTACGCCTGAATATACTTGTCGGTGTGGTCACCGATGATCTTGATAGAGTTCTTGTTTGCACCAACGGTACCGTCGCCGCCGAGACCCCAGAACTTGCATGCGATAGTGCCTGCGGGTGCGGTGTCGGGCGCGGGCTTCTCCTCGAGAGAGCAGCCGGTAACGTCATCAACGATTCCGATAGTAAAGTTAGCCTTGGGAGCATCCTTAGCGAGATTCTCGTAAACTGCGAATATGCTTGCGGGAGTGGTGTCCTTGGAGCCGAGACCGTAACGGCCGCCAACGACCTTAACGTCGGTCTTGCCCTGAGTTGCAAGGGCGGTAACTACGTCGAGGTAGAGAGGCTCACCAAGAGAGCCGGGCTCCTTGGTTCTGTCGAGAACAGCGATCTTCTTTGCAGTTGCGGGGATAGCTGCAACGAGTCTTTCAGCAGAGAAGGGACGGTAAAGTCTTACCTTGACAAGACCGACCTTTTCACCGTTTGCGTTCATGTAATCGATAACTTCCTCGATAACGTCGCAAACGGATCCCATAGCAACGATAACTCTGTCAGCATCGGGAGCGCCGTAGTAGTTGAAGGGCTTGTAATCTGTACCAAGCTTTGCATTAACCTTGTCCATGTACTCTTCAACGATTGCGGGAAGAGCCTCGTAGAACTTGTTGCAAGCCTCTCTGTGCTGGAAGAAGATATCTCCGTTTTCAGCAGAGCCGCGAAGTGCGGGGTGGTTAGGATTGAGGGCGTGAGCGCGGAAAGCGGCAACAGCGTCCTTGTCGAGCATTTCTTCAAGATCTGCGTAATCCCAAGCTTCGATTTTCTGGATCTCGTGAGAGGTACGGAAGCCGTCGAAGAAGTTAAGGAAAGGAACGCGGCCCTTGATAGCGGAAAGGTGAGCAACTGCACCGAGGTCCATGACCTCCTGAGGATTGGTCTCAGCGAGCATAGCGAAGCCGGTCTGACGGCAAGCGTATACGTCGGAGTGGTCGCCGAAAATGTTAAGTGCGTGAGAAGCAACGCAACGAGCACTTACGTGGAATACTGCGGGAAGCAATTCACCCGCGATCTTATACATATTGGGGATCATCAGAAGAAGACCCTGAGATGCGGTATAAGTGGTTGTGAGAGCACCGGATGCGAGCGATCCGTGGACGGTACCTGCGGCACCTGCCTCGGACTCCATTTCCATTACCTTAACGGTAGTGCCGAAAACGTTTTTCAGACCCTGAGCAGACCACTGATCGGTGTAGTCAGCCATGGGGCTGGAGGGAGTTATGGGGTAGATACCCGCAACTTCCGTGAAGGCGTAGCTGACGTGGGCGGCTGCCTGGTTACCGTCCATGGACAACTTTTTTCTTTCGATTGCCATTTTTGAGTTTCCTCCTAAAAATTTATAAAAATTATTTAAAAACAAGGAATTTTGCGGATTTTACGCAAAAAAACAAAAGTGCATAGAAATCCACCATTAATAATAACATATTTTCATCTAAAAGTAAATAGTTTTTTGAAAAAAACCGCGCTTTTTGACTCGAAAATTTTGCTTTTTGGGTGTAAAACACATCATTTTTGGCTCTTTTTTTGAAAACGATCCTTAAGGGGTATGTAAAACTGCAATTTTTTAAATAATTCTTGACAACCGTATAGCAAATGAAGTATAATTTATATAGTGATTTTTATCCGCTTTTGAAACAAGGAGAAAAAAGAATGAACGCCAAACTTTTTGAATATATCGCCGCGTCGCCCACGGCGTACCACGCCTGTGCGCATACGTCGAAGATCCTGACCGATAACGGCTTCACAGAGCTTTTTGAAAGTGAAAAATGGGCTCTTGAGGTCGGAAAGGGCTATTTTGTCAGACGAAACGGCTCGTCGGTGATCGCTTTTAAGATCCCCAAGGGCGATTTTGGCGGCTTTATGATCGCGGCATCGCACGCGGACAGCCCCTGCCTCAAGATCAAGGAAAATCCCGAGATTGCGGACAAGCATTACGTAAAACTTTCGGTTGAGACCTACGGCGGAATGATCTATTCGACTTGGCTTGACCGTCCATTGTCGGTTGCGGGCAGAGTGACCGTTAAGACCGAAAAGGGAATTGAGATCAGGCTTGTTGATACCAATGCCCCGATCGCGCTTATTCCCAACGTGGCGATCCACATGAATAGGTCAGCCAACAGCGGAATGAATTATAACGCGGCGGTCGATCTTATCCCGCTTTACGAGGGCGGAGAAAAGAAGGACGCCTTCAAGGGTCTTATCGCAAAAGCGGCAGGAGTATCGGTCGAGGATATCGTCACCACCGATCTTTTCCTTTACAATCCCCAGAAGGGATACGAGTGGGGAGATTTCATCAGCGCGCCGAGGCTTGACGATCTTCAGTGCGCGTTCAGCTCTCTTGAAGCTTTTCTTGGAGCGAAGGATGGAAGCGGACTGCCCGTTTGCGCGATCTTCGACAACGAGGAGGTTGGAAGTCAGACCAAGCAGGGTGCGGCGTCGACCTTCCTTTACGACGTTCTTTCCCGTATTGCAAAGGCTCTCGGGGAGGATTATTGCAGGCTGGTTGCCAATAGCTTTATGCTTTCTTGCGACAATGCTCACGCAAGTCACCCCAACCATCCCGAATATTCCGACAGAAACCATACCGTTTGGATGAATGAGGGTGTTGTTATCAAGTACAATGCGAATCAGAAATATACGTCCGACGCGGTATCCGCGGCGATCTTCAAGCTGATTGCCGAAAAGGCAGGCGTACCTACCCAATACTACGCGAACCGTGCCGATATGGGCGGCGGCTCAACGCTTGGAAACATCGCGAACACGCAGGTTTCGCTCAATACGGTCGATATCGGTCTTGCTCAGCTTGCAATGCACTCGTCCTTTGAGACCGCAGGCAGCAAGGACACCGAATATATGGTCCGTGCGCTGACCGAATTTTATTCATCGTCGCTCAAAGCGACCGCGGCAGGATACGAAATTTGATTTTGGATCAGAAAGGAATTTTACTATGTTTAATCTTGCAAAGCCTATTTTTGCCAAAGGAAAGAGCGAGGAGCTCAACGTTTATGCCGTATTTAAGACGACCGTTGATTCTCTCAAGGGCGTGGAGCTTAAGGTGACCGCCGCTTCATTTTATCAGGTCTACGTTAACGGCAAGTTCGTCGGATTTGGTCCTGCGCGCACCGCGAAGGGATATGCCAGAATGGATGTTTTGCCGCTTGAAAAGTATGCTGTTGAGGGTAAAAACGAGATCGTGATCGGAGTTGCGGGCTATTATTGCCGTTCCTTCAACGGAATCTTTCAACCCTCCTTCCTCAGAGCAGAGGTTGTGCGGGGCGACGAGGTGGTTGCTTGCACGGGCAGAGATTTTGATTGTTATCTTCCCGCATCCCATATTCAGAAGACCGAAAGATATTCCGCACAGCGTCATTTCTCGGAGGTTTGGGATTTTACCGACGGAAAATCGCTTACCGACGAATCCTATCGCACGGAAATAGAGATCTTGCCCGAGACACTTACCGTGCTCAACAGAACCGCACCCTATCCTTATTATGAGGAAGTTGTATGTGACAAGGCGCTTGTTGCAGGTCACATTACGACTGATGAAACAGTAATTCCCAAAAAGGAAAACTACTCCTTCGCACTCGATGACTTCTGGCAGGGATTTGATTACGACGAGATAGAATACCATCCCTACGCGTGGGTGCAGACACAGGTACAGCATGCCGAAAAATTCGACGTAGAGCTTCCTTTGGCTCTTGGCGACGGCGAATATGCGATCTTTGATCTTGAAAAGGTTGAAACAGGATTTTTGAAGCTCTCGGCGAAGGCAACTGCTACTGCCGACGTTGTGATCGCGTTTTCGGAATACATACCCGATAAAACGTTTCAGTTTGCGAATATGCAGGCGCACAACGTCTGCGAGGTCAAGCTTGCTGAGGGAGATACGCTCGATTGGATGAGCAGAGAGCCCTATGTTTTGCGCTATGCTATCGTTGCGCTCAAGTCGGGCGCGATCACGTTGAACGGATTTGGAGTAAAGAGATTTGAGGGCGACGTTTCAGGAGTAGTTATCCCCGAGCTTGAAAATCCCGTGCTCCGTGATATCTACCGCGCGGCAGTCCGCACCTACGCGCACAACGTTGTTGACGTTTATATGGACTGTCCCTCCAGAGAGAGAGCAGGTTGGCTCTGCGACAGCTACTTCACGGGCAAGACCGAGCATTTCTTGTTTGGCAAGACCGACGTTGAGGACGCTTATCTTGAAAATTACCGTCTTTACAAAAATGACGGAGAGCTTCCCGAGGGCGCGATCCCGATGTGCTTCCCCGCAGACGTAAAGGATACGGGTGAGTTTATCCCTCAGTGGACTATGTGGTATATTCTTGAGGTCGAGGAATATCTCCTCTACCGCAACAAGTCGGTTGACAGGGAAGCCTTCAGAGACAGTATTTACGGTCTGCTCGGCTTCTACGCAAGACACGAAAACGAGGACGGTCTGCTTGAAAATCTGCCCTCATGGAACTTCGTTGAATGGAGCCGCGCAAATCATTGGGTATTTAACGTAAACTATCCCACGAACTTCCTTTACGCAAGAGTACTTGAGGCGGTTTATAATATTTTCGGAGACGAGGATTGCCTCAAGAAGTGCGCCCACGTCAGAGGTAAGGCGGTCGAACAGTCCTTTGACGGCAAGCTCTTCTGCGACCACGCGGTAAGAGGAGAGGACGGCAAGCTTGTCAGATGTGCCGATATATCCGAAATTTGCCAATATTACGCGATCCTTTTCGCAGGAATAGATACGGCAAAGCCCGAGTATGCATATATGATGAACCTCATAGAAAACGTATTCGGCGCAGTCCGCAAGGAGCCGATGCCCGAGATCGAGGAGATCAACGCGTTTATCGGTGTTTATCTGCGCCTTGAAGCTATGCTTAAGCTTAAGAAATACGACCTCGTGCTTAACGATATCGAGACCTTCTTCGGCGATATGGAAAGGCTTACGGGTACGCTCTGGGAAAACAGATCGGTCGACGGAAGCCTAGACCACGGATTTGCATGCTACGCGCTGGTTGCTATGACCAAGGCGCTTGAGGCGAAGAAGTAAGAAATAAAACAAAACAAGGCGTTCTCAAAACGCCTTGTTTTTCTTTAGTTGATAGTGATCTTAATATCTCCCGTGTCGGTGTATATCTCGCATATACCGCCAGTAGTCGTGTGAGGAAGATCAACGTCACCCGTGTCAGTATGGTATATGAATACTTTTTCCGAGAGCAGAGAGCCCTTAACGTCGCCAGTGTCGGTCATAATAAAGAGCTGGGCGGCGTCACATCCGTCAAGCTTTACGTCACCCGTGCTTCTCTCAACGGAGAGCACTTCGCCTACGATCACGTTTTTCAGAATCATATTGCCCGTGCTGCCTCTTGACGAGAGATTTTCGCAGATCACGTCTGTAAGAGTTGTTTTTCCCGTGCTTACCGCAATTTTGATCTCGCCGTCGCATTTTACGTGAGAAGCAACGATATTGCCCGTCGAGACAGAAATATCAAGCTCCTTTGCGGATATATCTTCAACGCAAACGTTACCCGTGCTCATCTTGATCCTTATATCACCCGATGCGGAGGCAAAATTCTTTACGTCACCCGTATCCGTGGAGATGTCGATCTTTTCAAATTTGAGCTCCTTGGGTATTTCAACGTCACCCGTATCTGATTTCAGCAAAAGCTGACCGTATTCGCCTTTCGGAATGTAAACGGTTATACTTGGTGAGTTAAAACCGATGCCTATATGCTCGTACCATTTTCTCGTGTCGACGACCTTTATTGTGAGCGTACCGTCCTTTACCGTGACCGAGTGCTTCATATTGGTTTGCTCGTAGCAGCTGACCGAGCAGCTTGAGTCTTCGGAAGGAACGAATTTAACGTCGGTAGTATCGACGTCGATCGAGATAGCAGAGAAGCCTTCGGTTATTTCATATTCATTCGTTACGTATTTATTTGTAGATAATTTTGTAAAATCCCATTTTAGCATTGCCATCACGCCTCCAAAAACGACCGCTCCGATCAGTACGAGAGAAGCGGCTATAACTAGCCAGATCTTCATTGCCTTGCTCATTCTGCTTTCTCCTTTCTTACAAAACATTTTTTAACACCCAAAGCAAGCTTTTTGGTAAGCAATATAATGCCTTTGGTTGCTTCGTGGCAGCCGAAAAACATAAAGATCGCAAGTCCCGCGCAGACAATAGCAGCACCGATCATTGCAACGCCTACAAGCGCGTTGTCGAATATAGCAAACACAATGCCGGCAAACGCAACTCCAAGGGCGGATGCGGCAAGTGCAGCGAAGATTGCCCAGACAGAAACGATCAGAGACCAGAGCACCACGTAGAGCGATAGGATCACCACGAATGCGGCAACAGCAAGAGAGAGCCATATCGGAGAACCGAGTATCAAAAGCACGATCTCCCAAGCCTTCATTCTTCTTTTCGGCTTGATCCTTTCCTTTGCGATCTTTGCAAAGGGAATATCCGATATTATCTGTGCCGAGATCTCGTCCACGGATCCAACGCCTGCAACGGCGTCCTCCTCGCTCAAACCGTCTTCTATACGGTCGTCGATCATTTCGCTGTAAAAGGCAAGACGTTCTTCAAGCTCTTGCTTCGGCAGTCCGACGAGATCTGCGCGAAGCTTGTCGAGAAATTCTTGTTTAAGCATTTTTCGAGTCCTCCTTGGTTATGAATTGGTAGATAGACATGACCTCGCGCCACTCGTTCTTGAATTCCTCGATGCGCTCAAGACCTGCCTTTGTAATATGATAATATTTTCGTAATCTTCCGTTATGCTCTGCGGTTCGGACGGTCAGCATTTTCGCCGTTTCCAATCGTTTTAAGATCGTATATAGAGTGGATTCCGACATTTCCGTATATGGCTTCATATCTTTTATGATTTTGTAGCCGTACGAATCCTCGTCCTTGATAGCGGCTAATAAGCAAACGTCGAGTATTCCGCGTTTTAATTGAATATCCATATAAATCTCCATTCCGCCGCCGGCGACAGCACAAATAGCAATCGATGAATTTTGCTGAGAAGGCAAAATTCGCGCGTGAAAAAGCATGCGTAACCGTTAGAAAGAAGTAACTTTTACGCTATACCCCTCCTTACGCAATACATCATATCACGAAGTATTAATTTTGTCAATACGTTTTTGCAAATTTTTTGAAAAGAAAAAGCGCCAAGCGGCTTTTGCCGCTTGGCGCAATGCAATCTAAATATTACAGAGTAGAGCCGAAATCGGTAACGATGGTCTGTCCTGTGATCGCTCTCGACTCGTCGGAAGCGAAGAAGAGAAGCATATTTGCCACGTCGTCGGGCATGCAGGGCTGAACCTTGAGGTCGTTGTGCTTCATCATCTGACCAAAGATGTTCATATCCATGTTGGAGGGATTCATTCCCGCAACCATGGGGGTCACGATAGTGCCGGGACAGATCGCGTTGCAGCGCACGTTGGTGCCTGCAAAACGGAGCGCTGTGTGACGGGTAATACCGATAACAGCCGCCTTGGAGGCAACGTAAGCCGCGCCGCCGCAGCCCATAACGCCCGCTACCGAAGCTACGTTAACGATAGAGCCGTAGCCCGTTTTTGCCATCTCTGCGCTGATCTCGCGCATCATGCACATAGTGCCCTTGGTGTTGATGTCTATAACGCGGTTCATATCATCGTCGGTGAAGCTGTCTATCGCCTTGAGTCCCTCGTCAAGAACACCTGCGTTGTTGATAAGGATATCGACCTTGCCGAACGCTTCAAGAGTTGCATCAAGAACTCTCTTTGCGTCCTCGACCTTGGAGATATCACTGACAACGGGGAGTACCTCTCCGCCTGCCGCGCGGATCTTTTCGGCAACGTCAAGAAGGGGAGCTTCGCGGCGACCGGTAATAACTACCTTTGCGCCCTCTGCGGCAAATTTTACTGCGGTTGCCGCGCCAACGCCCGAGTTTCCACCTGTGATAATTGCTACTTTGTCTTGTAAACGGTTCATATTAGCCTCCATTCCGCCGCCTGTGGCGGCATAAATTTTAATTTGTATCTGGTTTTATTGTAACATAAAAGTCGGGAAAATACAAGAGGGGTGCAATAAATAACAAATATTTCTACTGCCAAGTTTATGAGTTTTTCTGACAAAATCTAATCAAAATAGAAAAAAATCACCGCAAACGTAAAAACATTTGCGGTGATTTGGCTTTGTATTATTTTTTGTTTTCTTTTACATTGTCAAAGAGATGTCAAAAGGATCGTAAGTGTTTTACTTGTTTCCTTTTGCCCTGTTATGAGTTTTGCAGAGCATTTGGCAGTTGCTTATATCCGTTGCACCGCCTTTACTCCAAGCGGTAACGTGGTCGGCATCCATTTCGGTAATCTTCCAAATGCGGTTTTTGTTGTTATCTGCTCCCAAAGCACACAAGGGGCAGTTAGAAAGATTCTGTTGCTTTGCCTGTGTGGTCTGCTGTGTGTAAACGGTCTTTTTAGTGGGCTCGTCAAACACTCTTATGTTTAGAAGTTTGTTATCGGCGCAACCACCGAGAATGTACTCATAAACGCCTTTCTTGTCTTTAACGTAAAAGTCGGAATACAATTCTTTGAGCTTTGAAGATACTTCATCAGGAGCGTAAGCGTTTGTGTGGTACTGCTCGTAGAATTCGCCCCACGGCAGACCTCGCATTTCGCTTTCTACATCAATAAACACACTTGACACCCAATCTATAACGCTGGTGAAATAAGCCTTAAGCTCATTGATATTATCGTCATAGCGGTGTTTGCTCATGTAATCATCAATATTGCCTTTGCTCACCCAAGACAACGCTGTACGCAAATAATCCTGTCTTATCACGCTACCAGATATGTATGCACTCCATTTCTGGATGTTGGCGTTCTGGCTGTTGGAAAATTCCTCTTTTGCTTTAGTGACAAAAGGGCCAGAGTGGATAGCGTTGGAAAGCTCCTGCTCGTTAAGGGGTATTCCTGCAATATTGATTGTCTTAAACCACTCTTTGATTTCGCTTTCTGTACCCTCACAAATATAGATTGTTAGCTTGGTCTGCATTATTTTGTCCTGCAGATCTTTGGCAAGACCAGAGAAATATCTCGGTATGCCGTTGCTGTCATTGATGGCAAATTTGCCTGTTACGTATCGTCCAAAGCTGGTTATACGCTGTTGTCCGTCCAAAACCTCATATTTATCCTCTGCCACCTTTGTGAAGTAGATAAGTCCGAGAGGATAACCCTTGAGGATGGAGTCAATAACAGCCACATCACGCTTTCCGTCAGCGTAGATATAGTTACGCTGATATTCGGGCTGAATAGTCAGTTTGCCAGAAAGACCGAACAAACCTTTGCCCTCATATTCGTTATAGACAAAACCTTTACATATATCTGCAATGGTTATGTCGGTTACTAATGTGGTAATCATTTTATAGCTCCTTCCTTTACAAAATCTTCTGGGTGCAACTTTATCCATTCATCCGTATATCGTATCAAAATGCGAGAAAATGGAATTTTGGCATTGCCATCACTATCGTAATAGCACAGCATCTTCATACCCTTTGTATAGTGTCCTTTTCCACCTTGTTGTCTATATACATTCAAAAATTCTTCTGGCATTCTTTCTATGCCTACGACAATATTTTCGTCTTCTCTTTCATAACCCAACAACTCAAATTGTTCGCAACAGTAAGTGCCCATAAATGATTTGGGTACACCCATTATGCCTTTATAGTCTTTGGGAATAGCATCGGAATACGGAACATCCAAGGCATCAAATGTTATGTATTTGGCGTACGGTTTTCCGTTAACTTCTTTGTGTTTGCTGAATTTAATGTTATCTTCCATAGTCATCAAACTCATTGGCTGATGACGGCGACCGTGCTCAATATTAGTAAACCAAACAACGCCAGAAACACGTATCATGCCTTCTCTGTGGTCACTGGCAGTTGCATAATCTGTGTAATATTTGTTGATGAAATGAGCCGCACCGCCCTTGAAACCTCTGCCGAGCCACATTTTATTTTTCATAATCAAAGGAAAAACTTCTTTGTATGTAATCGCATTTTGATTTCCTATGATTAAAAATTGCTTATCTGCTTCAACAATCCAAGACAAAAATTCTTTGAATAGGGAAAAAGGGGGATTGGTTATGATAATATCCGCTTCATCTCTTAACGCTTTTACTTCTTCGCTCCTAAAATCTCCATCACCCTCCAAATAGTGCCATTCCAAATCATCAATGTCTATCACACCAGATTTGTTGTTATCTCTGGTGAGAGTAAAGATTTTTCCATGTGTATTAGTCTTGCTTTCGTCGAATTGCGGAGACTCCATTTCAAAAATAGAAAGCTGGTAGCCCTCTTTGATATTTCTGCTCTCTATAGCGTAGCTGGTACTAATAATCTTTTTTAGTCCAAAATTTTCAAAATTTTGAGCAAAGAAGCGAGTAAAGTTGCTCCATTCAGGATCATCACATGGAAGCAAGATTGTCTTGCCCTTAAACACATCGGAGTTATACTCCAAGTAGGCATTGACTTCTCTCTGTATATCTTCGTATTGCGTATAAAACTCGTCGTTTTTTGCGTTCTTCGCTTCGGAAAGTTTTTTGTTTGCCATTTTTTACCTCAATTACTCATCAAAGTTTAATCGTTTCAATCTGTTTCGAGTGCATAGTCAAAAAAATTTTTTTGTTTGTTTGGAGTTGCTTTATAAATAGCGTTGTTTTTTGCACAAACACCTTGCCAGCAATATTCTGCATAGTTATAAAAACGTCAATAGGAGCTCCCACTTCTTTTTTATCTATGTTGAAATATAACCATTCCGAAAACGGAGTGTGTTCTTCTTCCTCTACTGTTCCCCCGTTTTTTGATTTAGAATGCGTTATAATCATTTCACGAAGTCCAGCTATGCAAGTTAAATTGTAATTGATAGAATTTTTGCTATTATTATCTATCATTTCAAGTTGATTAAATATAACATTTTGTATCTCGTCTTTTATGTATAAAGCTTCAACTTCATTTTTGCTTAACTCAATTCGACTTAATAAAATGTTTTGAATTGGATATTTCCCCAAATTTCTTACATATAATTTTACTTTTAGTTTGTCGTTCGCATCATCGCACGCAATAACAGAGGATCTTTCTCTCAAGATATCTAAATATGGTATCATTTTTTCTTCTTCAATTTTTAGCATCCTATCACTGACTTCATTCGCCTTGATAGAAATATTGACAGCGATACAACTTAAAAAAACTGAGGAAACAACAGAAATAGCAGTGCCACAGTAAGCTAATATATCAGCTTTTTTTAAGGGTTCGCATTTAGTGATTCCATTAATAACAAATGGAGTAACGATTATACCTACAATCGCGAAAAAAAGTATAATGATTGATAAAATTAATAAAAACGTACTTGATTTGTTTTTCATATGTCAAAATCCTATCTGTTTTGGTGTCATTTGACATTATTATACCATAGAATGATAAAATTTTCAAGAGAGAATAATCATTTAACCGATTTTGAGAAAGATATATTAGAAACTTGTTGTTGAAGCAGAAATCAAATATACAAAAAGCGGCTTAAAACAATAGTTTCAAGCCACTTAAAATCTATATTATTCCCACTCAATGGTTCCCGTGGGCTTGGGAGTCAAATCGAAGAGAACGCGGTTAATTCCTTCCACCTCGTTGGTGATGCGTGCAACGATCTTATGAAGAACCTCGTAGGGTATCTCCTCAATGGTTGCAGTCATAGCGTCCTTGGTGTTGACGGCGCGGATTATCGCGGGCCAACCCTCGTATCTGCTTTCGTCCTTTACGCCAACACTCTTGATGTCGGGAATAGCGATGAAATACTGCCAAACCTTTTCGGCAAGACCGCAGTTGTCGAATTCCTCGCGGAGAATCGCGTCTGCCTCGCGGAGCGCGTGGAGACGGTCGCGGGTGATCGCGCCAAGGCATCTTACTCCAAGACCGGGGCCGGGGAAGGGCTGACGGTAAACCATAGCGTGAGGCAGGCCAAGCGCCTCGCCAACAACTCTTACCTCGTCCTTAAAGAGAAGCTTTACGGGCTCAACGAGCTCAAACTGAAGGTCGTCGGGAAGTCCGCCAACGTTGTGGTGGGACTTGACTGCCTTTTTGCCCTCTGCCTGCTTGATGCTCTCGAGAATGTCGGGGTAGATAGTGCCCTGAGCCAAAAATTCAACGCCCTCAAGCTTTCTTGCTTCGTCGGCAAAGACCTCGATGAACTCCTTTCCGATGATCTTTCTCTTGCTTTCGGGGTCGCTGACGCCTGCAAGAAGATCAAGGAAACGGTCGGTTGCGTCTACGTATATAAGGTTTGCGTCGAGCTGATTTCTGAAGACCTCGATAACGTTTTCGGACTCATTCTTACGCATAAGACCGTGATTGACGTGAACGCATACGAGCTGCTTGCCGATAGCTTTGATAAGGAGTGCTGCCACTACCGAGGAGTCCACACCGCCCGAGAGAGCCAAAAGAACCTTTTTGTCGCCAACCTGAGCGCGAACCTCTTTGATCTGCTCTTCGATGAAAGCGTGCGCGAGCTCGGGAGTTGTTATACGTGCCATTGTTTCAGGACGAATAGAATTCTGCATATGTTTTCCTTTCTTGTTTTGGCAGGGGATACCCTGCAATTCGCTAAAAACTTAAGGATAGATAATCATTGATCGATCACGAGTCTTAAGAGAGCTCATCACCCTTTTAAAACCCAAACCGTTTTTATCTTTTGCTTTCCTTGGGGAAGTTCTTTGGAGAGTGCGAGAACGCTTTCTTTTAAGAAAGGTTCTCGCACGCATCCTTTTTAGTTCGTATAGTTGTCGAAATAACCCTGAACGAGAACTACGGGAGTGCCCTTATCGCCCGAGCCGCTTGTCAGGTCGCAAAGCGAGCCGATAAGATCGGTGAGCTGACGGGGAGTAGTACCCTGAGCCGCCATATTACCAACAAGGCTGGAGCCGTCCTTTGCCTTGATGCTCTCGGAGATCGCCTTTTTGAGCTCCTCGCCCGAAAGATCCTTGAAATCGTTGTCTGCGAGGTACTTGAGCTTAAGCTCGTTGGGAGTACCGATAAGACCGTCCGTGAAAGCGGGGGAAACTACGGGGTCTGCAAGCTCCCAGATCTTACCCTGAGGATCCTTGAACGCGCCGTCGCCGTATACCATGACCTCAACGTGCTTGCTCGTTCTGTCGAAAATTCTCTTCTGAATGTCGAGAACAAGATCCTTGCACTCGCGAGGGAAGAGCTTTACTGTGTCCTCGGTGGACTTGTTAGAGCCGAGCAGACCGTATTTTTCGTTATAACCGCTGCCGCTTATCGACTTGGTCATAATATCGTCGAGACTGCAAACGACCTTTGCGCCGTTTGCAAGAAGAATTCTCTTGGTGCGTGCGCGGGTGTGTATGTCACAGTTGATTATGTGGTCGCAATAGTCAAGGATCGCCTTTGCCTGATTAGCGAATACGATCTCGACCTCGGCGCCGCATTCCTTTATAAGATCGCCGTAATATTCTACGTAGTCAACGCCCGTGAACTCGTGCTTTTCGTAGCCGAAGAGCTCTCTGTATTTTTCGAGGGAAAGAACGTCGGAGTAGGGGTTAACTCCTGCCTCGTCGATCTTATCCATGCTGACAAGGTGGTTCCCAACCTCGTCGGAGGGATAGCTGAGCATAAGAACGATCTTCTTGCAGCCTTTTGCGATTCCGCGCAAGCAGATCGCGAAGCGGTTACGCGAAAGGATCGGGAAAATAACGCCGACAGTGCCTCCGCCAAGCTTTGCTTTTACGTCGGTTGCGATGTCGTCGACCGACGCGTAGTTACCCTGAACGCGCGCAACTACGGACTCTGTGATAGAGATAACGTCGCGGTCACGGAGCTCAAAGCCCTCGGACTCTGCCGCCTCTATAACGGTATCGGTCACGATAGCCGCGAGATCATCGCCTTCGCGGAATATAGGGCAACGAATACCTCTGGATACGGTACCTACTTTTCTTGTTTTCTGTTCCATAATTTTATACTCCTAAATCATATAGAATCAAAAAGAAATCTGAGGTAAATCTGACGTCGCGCGGGGCGAGAGATCAATTTACATTCCATTATATCAAATTTCAACGCAATATTCAAGATATTTTTTGAAAAAAACACGCGTTTTTTTGTAAAAATCGGTCTAAGCATCTTAACAAAGTGAATTATATCACTCTGTATATTGTTTGTCAATATTTTTGAAATAATTGAGATTTACGAAATTATTTATCACTAAAATATATTTTTTGTGAAATTTTACAATTTGGTGGATTGGAGAAAAAACATAGCAGCGGACAGAGCCGCTGCTATATTTTTTAGATGCTATTAGCTATATTTTTAAAGTAATCGGTGTCTTCGGACGCAGATGGAGAGAGCAGGGATTCAAAAAGCTCTGATCCTATGTATTCTCTTGCTTCTGCGATCCACTTTTCCTCGTCCGCGGTCTCCATGTCGCGTATGGCGTAACAGATCTTTTTATAATCTCCGGGAGTGATGAGAATGTGTCGCGTATCGGCATAACCCTTTTCGTAGCGAATGCCGAGGTGCAGACCGCTTTCGTCGTCAAGCGGCATGTCGGCATAACGGTTTATTATGAACCAATCAATGTTTTCGCATTTGCGGAGCTTGAGGTATGCCAGAACGAAAGCGTACGCGCCCTTGTTTTCAGTCTCGGGATCGTCACCGTTCGTGTGGAATCCCTGCTCGTCGAAGACTACGCGGCGAGGCTTGCCCCGATAGGTAAGCTCGGGAAGCTCGACCAACTCTTGCCATACCTCGAGATTTTTCATCGTTATTCTTGTCGAATCGAACGAGAACGTGGCGGTCTTGTCGTGGTAAAAGTCGGGGCGGGAGAGATCCTCGGGATAGGGGTGTGCCGAGATGCCCCAATCAAAATCTCCGTCTCGTCTGCAATAAGCCGCGAGATAAGCAAGGCAGTCGCGCGAGGGATAGTGGCGCATGCGGTCGGGCTCGAGAATATGGTCGGCAAAATTGTGGTCAAAGGAGACGTCAACTCGGAAGCTTGCGTTGTATTTTCGTGCGATCAGATGCGCCAACCGCAGCTGCTCGGTGTATTCCTCCATATAGTCGGCACAAGACATTCTGCCGCAGTTGTGCCAGGTGTTCTGTGCGTTTATCTCGTTGCCGATATCCATTACAGTGGAGCAGAACAGAGGACTTTTCGGGTCAGCGTAGCGCGCGCAGAGAAAGTCAATGCAAGCACAGTACATATTTAGTCCTGCTTCGTCTCGAAGATTGAACGCGCTCATCTGCTCGTTAAATCCTGTTGGCTCGTAGTCGGGGTGGCCGATGACCTTGACAAGCCCATCATCAGAGCCGCAAAGGCGGTAGCTGAATCGGTTGATAAGTCTTATCAGGCAAGGGATCTTGCGCTTTACGCAGGGAAGCATGAGCTCATCGTAAAGCTGCATAAATTCGCGGTCAAAATAGTAGGTCTTGCCGTTCCATTCGTGTGCGACGTCGTCTTCCTTGGGGGAGACCGTCTGTATCCATGCGGTGTTGAATTCATTCATCATACAGCCAAATCCAAGCAGGTCCATGTCCTCCTCGGTGGATGTCACCCACGTGCCCACGGGCTTTTTGACCGTGAATTCAAAGTTGTCCTTTGAAAAATCGCCGGAAAGGTCGGTGACGTAGCGCACGCCGTCGAGTCTTTCACCGTCGACTCCGACCTCAAAGCGACAGATCGAGAGATCGTAACCGTCTATATATCTTGGTAAAACAAATTCGTCGCCTTGTGCCGCGGAGCTTTGGAAAACGAGCCTGCCGGGAGTTTTGTTATCCCTTGAGTTTCCGTGGACCAGCGGCACGAAGGCTCTTGCGACTGCCTTTGCGTTGACAGAAAGCCCGGGGATCTGTATTTTTATTTCATTTGCCGATGCAATAATGTTTGATATTTTCATAATGTGACCTTTTTGAATTTTTGGTTTTTATTAATAGATGCGACTAACGTTAATTTTTATTTTTGCTCCTTCGCCCGCGAGCTTAACGATTACTTCCTTGTTGGAAACATCTTTCAGAGTAATAGATCGAGATTGATTAACGTCAACCGAGCAATAGTATTCTCCGTCGATAATAATTACTATTTCGGCATTTCCTGATTCCACGGAGCTGTCGATGTTAAGAGTAAGGGTATTTCCCGATATTTTGGTTGCTTGAAGAATTACAATACCGTGTAATTTTCCGAACGACCTACTGATATGATCGTAATCATAATCCCTAAGCCTCGTTCCGACGATGTTTGTGTGGTATCCCGAATACCTTTGCGATGACATATAGCTTCTGTAGTTGTTACCTTTGTTCAAAATGTCGTCACGCGTTATTTCAGTCAGGGCATAATTATCAGGTCCGTTTGTGTCAACAAAGTCGGATTCCGATGCCAATGAAATGATAACGGCGAGCGCAATCAAAATTGTAACAACTATGGGAATGGTAATACACAAGGCAATAACTAAACCGTTTTTGGATCTTTTGTATCCGCAGCTTTCAAGATAGTTATGCAAGATTTGCCTTACCTTTTCCGAGTCAAACTCCTCTTTTGACCCATCCGAGCAGTATGAAACGGCTTTTTTTCGAACTCCGTATTGTCTGCGGTATCCGTCAAAGTCATAAGTTTTTTCAGTATAGGTTTTATCATCCTTTAACTGTGCGACACAGCGAAACGTTGACTCTCTCAAGTGTTTGCCGCGATATTTTGCTTCGAGTATTATTTTATCGCCTTCAACAGTCACAGTATAATTTTTATCACTACTGTTCAATGCAAGCGCATACTGTAAAACTTCTTGTTTTGTCATGATGGCACCGCCTTTCTGTTTCATAGTTTAATTGTATCACAAATTTATTAATATTTCAACCCGTTTCTTCGTATCTCTCGAAATGTCAAAGCCGGCTTTACGGAACCCAAAAGGCGAGGAAAGAAGGACTTAGAGCCTTAGCACAAAAATTGCAAGCAATTTTTGGCGGAGGCGTTCTGCATAAACCATACTACACTTGCCAAAACAAAAGGGATGGTCAACGACCATCCCTTTTGTTTTGGGACTGTTTTACCAATTTGTAGTTTCGCATCCAAATCACGCCGTAGCGCAAGTTTTTTCAAAAACGATCCGTGGTTTTTGGTCGGTGGATAGACTTATCCCTTGGCGATGATGGGAGTTGCACTTGACCGCTATCTTCCGGGGTGCTGCTCCATGCTTGCAAACGAAGCTATGTATAACTATTCTTTTTTTGAAAACTTATTGAAGTGTTTTTCGAGTTTTCTCTCTATGAGAGGAGTATATTTTTTATCCAAAGCCTTGAATACAAAATGTAAGATGATTTCCAAAATGATGAATAATGCAAAATATCCTCCAATTGCAATCGCGTAATATTGCCATGAAAACGAATTTAGCAGACCTATAACGAGAAATAATGCCGGAATAGCTAAAATTTCAATAATATCCCAAATCACCATACCGACATAAAGAATATTAGCGATAAAACCTAATATCTTTTTCATTTTGCGCCCTCCTTTGCTGTGTTGATGGAGGCGATCAACATTCTGCGGATCGTTCCGCATTGATTATACAAATCTTTTGCAATCTCTCGGTCAAGTAATTCTGATTTTACAAATAATTTAAGCCAATATTCCGTTTCATAGCACTCTTTCAATGCAATTTGAAACTTGGCAACAAAGTCAGCTTTACTATGAGCATAATTCGCTTCGTGAATATTGGCACCTATCGAAGTAGAGGAACGTTCCAACTGATTGACAAGAGAATAGTGACCTTTTATGCCGTCACACATTTTGATAACTTTAACCGCAAAGTCTGTGGATAGGTCACGAAGCTTTGAATCTGCCATAATAACACCGCCTTTCTGCCGTTATTATATCATAAAATCGCTAGCTTTTCAAGTGAAATATTCGGCTTGCGCCGAATGTGAAATAGTTTTTTGCGTACTCGGAGTGGTACTCTGAGTTTTTGATCTTTAGTGAAATATTTTGCCTTGCGGCAAAATGTGAAATAATTTCCTGGCGGAAATTGTGAAATATCTCCCGCCGCCTACGGCTTTGGTCGATGTGAAATAAAATTCGCCTCCTCACGCGCGAAGCGCATTTCACATGCGAAGCATATTTCACGCTCCGAAGGAGTATTTCACTCGCCGCAGGCGAATTTCACTGAAAAAAGCCATCCGCTTACGCGAATGGCTTTTTTCTTGGCAGGGGCAGAAGGACTTGAACCCACGACCCTTGGTTTTGGAGACCAGTACTCTACCAACTGAGCTATACCCCTGTATTTTGCTGTTTTTTCATCACAGCCTTAGTATTATATCATAAACTCAAACAAATTTCAATAGGTTTTCAAAAAATAATTTAAAAATTTTATTCGCGATATTTGTTGACATAAATTTGTCTTTATAGTACAATGGGTTTAATGATGTAAGAATGTTTTTACGGAGGATGATCGGGTGACTTTCATCAGAAAAACAGAGACAAAAGACCTCGAGAGCATTATGCCGATATTTTCCGAGGCGAGAAAAACGATCGCTTTGCTCGGGATCGACCAATGGCAGAATGGCTATCCGTCACAAACGGTCATCGAGCAAGACATAGATAAAGAGCAGTCCTATTGCGTTATTGTCGGCGAAAAAATCTGTGCGACGTTCGCCATACTTTTGTACGGTGAGCCAACTTACGATGAAATTTTCGACGGAAAATGGCTGACAGGCGACGAAAGGGGACGGTATCTCGCGATCCACCGCGTCGCGATTGCGCTATCAAGCCGAGGCAGCGGCATTTCGGGAAAAATTATCTCTTACGCCGCCGAGCTTGCCACATCTCTTGGCAAAAGATCCTTGAGAATAGACACGCACGAGGGTAACGTTGTTATGAGGCGGATGCTTGAGAAAAACGGCTTCGTTCATTGCGGCACGATATTTCTTAAGGACGGCGATAAAAGAGTCGCTTATGAAAAACTGCTTTAGTAAGGAGATATGATATGAGAATAGGAATAGAATCCCCCGCATATCTGCAGTACGGAGTTACCGAGGGCGCAAGACGGGCAAGGGAGCACAGATTTGATTGCTTTGATTATTCAAATTTCATCCACACGGACACAGATTTTTTCAATCTGTCCGAAACCGAGTTTGAAAAAGAGCTGACGAGGCAAAGGGCGCTTATAGCGGCAGAGGGAATACGTGTAAATCAAGCACACGCGCCTTGGGAAATGCCCGTCAAGTGCGGCACTCCCGAGGAGAGAGCAATAAAGCTCGAAAAGGCGTCGAAGGCGATGAGAGGAACGGCGTATATCGGCGCGACCGACCTTGTCATTCACGCGATCATGCCGTTTGGAGAGAACAGCCCCGAGAATCCCGAGCTTATGCGCGATCTCAACGCGGAGTTTATGGGCAAGCTTGCCGAGGTCGCCAAGGAATACGGAGTAAAACATATTAATATCGAAAATCTGCCTTTTCCTCAGCTCCCCATCAATCACACAAACCAGTGCCTTGATTTCGTCAAGAGAATGAACAGGGAAACGAACAGCGACATATTCCGCGTTTGTCTCGACACGGGACACAGCAATTTCTGCGGAGAGAGCCCTGCGGACGCAGTAAGAACGCTTGGCTCTTATCTCGGAGCTCTGCACGTCCATGACAACGACGGTACAGCAGATTCTCACCGAATTCCCGGGCAGGGAACGATAGATTGGGACGATTTTTCCGACGCGCTTGCCGAGATCGGCTTTGACGGAGTTTTAAATTTTGAAACTATGGTTTCTTGGGATATTCCGCACGGCGACGAGCGAGACCGCCTTGAGCGAGAGCTGGCGCTTATCGGACATAAGCTCGCGAAAAACATCTGATCTTAATATAATGATATATCAACTCACAAAGGAGAAACCAAATGAAAGAATTGCATTTAATCTGTAACGCGCATCTCGACCCCGTATGGCAGTGGGATTGGAACGAGGGAGCAACAGCGGCGCTGGCAACCTTCTATTCCGCGGCGCAGTTGGCAGACGAGTACGACTACATATTCTGTCACAACGAGGCACTTCTGTATGAATGGATCGAGGAGCACGACCCCGCGCTCTTTGAGCGCATCCGCGAGCTTGTAAAGGCAGGCAAATGGCACATTATGGGCGGCTGGTACGTTCAGCCCGACTGTACCGTTCCCTCGGGCGAGGGCTTTGTTCGTCAGATCGAATCTGGACTTTCATATTTCAAAGAAAAATTTGGCGTAAGACCGACGGTCGCCGTAAACTTCGACTCATTTGGTCACACGCAGGGGCTTGTTCAGATCCTCAAAAAGTGTGGATATGATGGATATATCTTCTGCAGACCGATGCCCGGGCTGATGGAGCTGCCCGACAGAGTCTTCAACTGGGTGGGATTTGACGGAAGCAAGGTCAAGGCGTCACGTTTCGAGGATATGACTATATATTGCTCGGAGCTTGGAAGTGCGGTTGAGGATATCAAGCGTAAGCTCATCCCTTGGCAAGAAAGCGACGTTGCGTTCGCTCTCTGGGGTGTTGGCAACCACGGCGGCGGCGCTTCGAGAAAGGACCTTGGCGATATAAAAGAGTATATCGAGGAAAGCAAGAAAAACGGTGTCACTGTTATCCATAGTACCCCTGAGACATTCTTCTCGAGAGTTGATTCGACGGCAGAGTTCAACAAGGCGCTCGAGCCTTGCTTCGTTAAGTGCTACTCCTCCGACAGTAGATTGAAGCATAAGTACGCCGAGCTTGAAAACAAGCTTGTAGTGACCGAAAAGATCTGCGCTTACGCGGCAAGTGAGTGCGGAACGAAGTACGACCACAAGGCTTTTGCCGAAGCGCAGAAGAATATGAGCGCAGTGCAGTTCCACGACGTTTTGTCGGGAACCAGTATTTTCGACGGAGAGCAGAGCAGTCTGCGCAAGGCAGATTATGCTATGGAGATCCTCGATAAGCAGTTTACCAAGGCGTTTTTCGATCTTTTCTCGGGATACGAAAAGGCAGCGCCCGGCGACTATCCCGTGTTCGTCTACAACCCGATGCCCTATAAGGTGGACGGCATATTCGAGTGCGAGATCTTCCTTTTGAACGGCATCGTTTCCGATACCGAGGCTTACGACTTCAAGATCATAAAGGACGGCAAGGAGGTCCCCTATCAGACCGTAAAGGAAGGCTCTACCATCAATATGGACAGAAGAAAGCGCTTTGCTATCAAGGCAGAGCTCAATCCTATGTCGCTTACGAGATTTGACGTTGTCATCAGCAAGAAGGAAAAGACCTTCCTCGATAGAACGCCCCAGACCGAGTTCGATCTCGGACGCGGCGTTACCGCGAAGTTTGACAAAGAAAACGGCTGCCTTACTTCCTTTGTGGTTGACGGCAAGGAATACCTATCTGGCGGCGCATTCGCTCCAGTGATGTTCGAGGACAACGCAGACCCGTGGGGTTGGCATATGAAGACCGTCGGCAAGAATTATAAGTACGCCGATGTCAAAACCTCTCTGCGCGTTGTCGAGCGCGGAGACCTTTTGACGACAGTTGAGAGCATTTACGACACGGGCAAGAGCGAGGTCCGCGTGGCTTACAAGCTTTATAAGGACTACGATTACGTTGACGTCACCGTTAACGTTTGCTGGAACGACGCGGGCAAGGGACTTAAGCTCGAGATCCCCGCAGCCGCCGTTCAGCGTTTCATCGGTCAGACCTCCTTCGGAACTCAGGAATACGAGCTTGATCTTGAGCAGTGCTCACACAGATTCTGCGGAGTTGAATCGGACGGAAAGGTTCTCGCCGTATTCAAGGACGGCACCTACGGTTGCTCGGTAGAGAACGGCAAGCTCTATTTGACCTTGCTTAACGGCTCTGTATACTGCGCTCACCCCGTAGGAAACCTGCCGATCATCGACGAAGAAAGATTTAATTATTACCTCGACACAGGCAGACACGAGTTCTCATTCAGACTCGCCGTTTGTAAGGAAAGAGAGCTTGAGAGAATGGCGACTGAATTTATCCAGAAGCCGTATACTCTCAACGCGTATCCTCACGGCAAGGGAGAGAAAAAGGAGCATAGCCCCATCGAGCTTTCCGACAACAATATCTCGCTCGCCGCGTTCAGAATGATTGCGGACGGCAGCTATATGATCCGTCTTATAAACAACTATAAAGAAGGCGCTGAATGTGAGTGCAGAGTGTTTGATAAGACCCTGTCGCTGTCATTCGGTCGATACGAGGTCAAGACGCTTATTTATAAGGGCGGAGAATTGAAGGAATCCGATTCGATGCTTGAGCTTTAAGAAAACAAAAACACGGAGTTGAAAAACTCCGTGTTTTTTACTTTGGATAATTACTTGTTTTTGATATGTACGTCGAGATGATTGAAAGGGATTTCGATTCCGTTCTTGTCAAACTCGGCCTTAACGGCTTCGGTAAGATCAAAGAAGACCGTCCAATAATCAGCGCCGTTTACCCAAGCGCGAGCTTTGATCTGGAGTCCCGATGTGCTGTGTGCTCCAACTCTTACGAAAACGGCAGGATCCTTGAGAACGAGCTCGTGCTTTTCGCAGATCTCGGTGATAATAGCCTTTGCCTTCTCAGCATCGGAAGCATAGCTGATGCAGAAGTCGACATCTACGCGGCGGGTTTCCTTTTCGGAATAGTTGATGATATTTCCGTTAGCAAGAGTGCCGTTGGGAACGTAGATAACTTTGTTGTCGGGGGTGATGATCTTAGTGCTGGTTATACGGATATCCGAAACCGTGCCCGAAACGCCCTGAGCCTCGATGAAATCATCGACCTTGAAGGGACGGGTAATGAGAATAAGTACGCCGCCTGCGAGATTGGCGAGCGTGCCGTTTACAGCAAGACCGATGCATACGCCCAGAGATGCAATAAGTGCGGTGATCGCACTGGTGTCGATGCCGAGATAACCGATAAGACAAACGGCCACAAGACACTTAAGCGCGAGCTTAAATGCGTATACCAGAACGTTCATAATGGTCTTGTCCGCGTTTTTCTTTTCGCCGATCTTAGCGATCTTTTTGCCTACGGCGTTGATAATCTTGAACGAGATAAACATCACGATCAAAGCGATTATGATCTTGATTCCCGTATTTGTTGCCCAGTTTACTATATTAGCAACCAGATTAGTGAGAAATTCTTCTAAAGTCATGTTATCCTCCTTGAAAATTTTATTGCAACGAACATTGTAGCATATATCTGATGAAAAGTCAACAAAAAAACGAATATTTATTAGATAAATTCTTCCACCGTCTTTTAAACGAAAACGATCTCTGCGGATATATCGCAAAGATCGTTTTTGTTATCTTATTATCATCATAATGGCGGTCAGAATTATCAAAAATCCGAAATTGAAAGCCGAGAACAGACCGACGTATTGAAGTGTTTTTCCCTTGACGTGAGAAGTGTATTCTCTGAAAGTAATTAGACTTGCGAGTGAGGAGATCAGCGTTCCTACTCCTCCGATGTTTACACCTATAAGAAGTTCTCTCCAGTTATCTGTGAATTCCGAAAGCAATATAGCCGAAGGAACGTTACTCATGATCTGGCAGGACAGAACGCCGGTAAGCAGGGTGTCCTTTTGAAGAAGGCTGGAGAAAAAGTTGTTGACTGCATCGATCCTTGATATGTTACCCGCAAGCAAGAAGAAGGAAACGAAGGTCAGAAGAAGGGGATAGTCTACCTGTTTGAGTGCATCTCTGTCTGTGAAAAGCACGGAAAAGAGCACGACGGGCAGACAGATATAGTAAGGAACTATTCTGAACACCGTGAGTATCGCGAGAGCGAAAAGGACCAGATTAAATATCGTGCGTCCCGAATTTATTTTGTCGTCGTCGGTACTGTTCAATTCAAGGCTTTCTTTGGGGATAAAAAGACAGCAACCCGTGAAAAGAAGTATCGACAAAGCAAAGGGAACGAGCATAACGCTCATGAATTCTCCCGTGGGGATGTTGAACTTGGTGTATATATAGAGATTTTGCGGATTGCCAAAGGGTGTCAGCATACCTCCGAGGTTTGCGGCTATGTTTTGCAGAATAAAGATCACCGCCATGTATTTTTCCTTGCCCGTTGCGGTCAGGGATATATAGCCGAGAGGCAGAAAAGTCAGAAGTGCCATATCGTTGGCAAGGAACATCGAGCCGATAAAGGTTATATATACCAAGGAAATGGCGAGCGTTCTCGTGTTGCCCGCGGTTTTGACTATCTTGCGCGCAACTATTGTGAAGAATCTGAGATTCTTTAAAGCGCAAATGACTGCCAACGTGCAAAAAAGACATGTCAGCGTCTTGAAGTCGAAATATCCGATATACTCGGCGTCTGGCGTAACGAAAAAGCAAGACATTATCGCAAGCGTAGCGGCGATCACGAGCACGGTGTTCGTTGCTACGAAATGTTTTATCGAAGCTGCCGTGTGATGTAAAAGCGTGTGAATGTGCGATATGGAAATATGATGGCGATGTGCCGCCGGAGATCTGTTCATAAAAGCTCCTTCATATAGGTTTATGTAAAGCAATGGTGTTTAAAGCCCAAACAATTAGACAGTATACCACCGAGGGCAACGTTTGTCAATAGCTTTTATGAACTTTTTTTGAGTATTTTTACAATATAAAAAATGGCTCGCCATCACTTTAATGTGATGGCGAGCCATTTTATGATATAACTTTATTCGTCTTTGATCGCCTTTCCGCCTGTGAGAACTATCATTTTAATAGCGTCTGCGGAGAATTCATTTGCCTCGACGGTAAGATGCTTGTCAAGAGTTCCTCTTGCAAGAACCTTTATGTAGTCAGTCTTTTTGGGTATAAGTTCCTTTTCCTTGAGGGTGTCCAGATTGACTGTGTCTCCCGAGTTGAAGTTGCTCGAAAGAGTGTCAATATTGATTATTTCTTTTTTGGAGAATGTTTTGGGCTCGTTTGAGGACTCAGCTTCAGCAGTTTCAACTTCTATGTGATGGATCTCTACGAGCGTTGCCGCAACAGAGTCGTCCATAGCATCATGAGCTTCTTCTACGGTTATGGATTCGTGAATTTCTATTTCCGGAAGCGGCTCGGGTTCAGGCTCAGGCTCGGGTTCAGGCTCAGGTTCGGGTTCAGGTTCGGGCTCAGGTTCGTATTTTGTCGGGGCGGCTTCGTCGGATACGCGCGCTCTCAATTTTATCAAGCAGAAAATTATTGCATAAAGAAGGAGAGCGACCTCGATAAAGAGCACTATACAAGCCGCCAAAAGTCCTGTGGGAAAAGCCGCAAGAAGAAAGAGTGCGACGGTGTTGAGCTTTGTGTTGTTCGAGGTCTTTTTGCCTGATACTTTATTGCGCATAGCAATTTTTGTAATCAGTATTACCAAGATCACGGATTCTATCATGATGATAGCGGAAAGCACGAGAGCAGCGATAATAAATGCGTTTGTCAACATAATGTTTCTCCTTTTCGTTTATTTAATTTTTATTTGGAGTTGTTTGGATACGATTTCAAGTTGTTTCGGATCAATCGCGGATTTCAATCATATCAGATCGCGCAAACCGAACAGACGCCTCAAGGCAGATCTGCATATCCTCGTTTACCGTGCGGATGTCAACCGTATCGTCCTCGCGAATTTGAGAGCGATATACTGTAAGGGTTGCACCGAGATGCGACTCCTTGATATAAGAAAGCGCAAGTGATGCGACTCTATACGATAAGGTCTCGTCGGTCATTTCCTCAAGGAAATCGCATATCATGTCAGGATAATGCGTATTGTTCATGTGCATATTGTAATCTATATCGGAGTATACGATCTTTCTTTTTCCGACCTCATACAGCGTGGCATCTTTCGGGAGCCTCGGCTTAGGGGGAAGGATCGAGGGATCTATGGGGTCGTCGTAATAAAAACAACCTGACATGAATTCGCAGCTGCTTGCACGGACCATGCTTTTAGTATTCAGATCTATGAGCACCCAGGTTGAAGACGCCTCGGCGATCTTTTCATCTCCTCGATATATCTCAAAATAGCGGTTGAATATATAGCTTTTTGCTTCCTTGCACCAGGTTCGGACCTCTATCTCCTCGTATGCGTGAAGAGGGGAGTAGATATTGATCGAAAGCGCGCCGAGGATAAAGGCAAGGCCTCTTTCGTCGCGGAGCTTTTCGAGAGGAAGCCCCGAGGACTCGCACTGTGCGTTTGCAGTCTCCTGCATATATTCGACTATTTTGCTTGCGCGCACGTTGCGGTGAGCATCCGTGTCATGCCAGTTGGTTTTGATTTTATTGGTAAACTTCATATTAATTCAAAAAAGCCCACCGATAGCTCGGCGGGCTTGATCCTCAATTTTGGCTTTTTCAGATCAAAGGGTTCCCGCAGAACCGAGAACGTTTTGTATCTTGTGAGCGACCATCTTCTTGACCTCTGCTCTTGCCACGGTGAGATAGGCTCTGGGGTCGAAGACGTCAGGCTTTTCGGTAAGTACGCGACGGATTCCCGCGGTCATAGCCAAACGGATATCCGAGTCGATATTGATCTTACATACAGCCATAGATGCGGCCTTTCTGAGCTGCTCCTCGGGGATACCCACAGCATCGGGGAGCTTGCCGCCGATGGAGTTGATCTCCTGAACGTACTCCTGGGGAACGCTGGACGCTCCGTGAAGAACGATGGGGAACAAGGGAAGTCTCTTTTCGATCTCCTCAAGAATATCGAAGCGGAGAGGGGGAGGAACGAGAATGCCCTGCTCGTTTCTGGTGCACTGCTTGGGAGTAAACTTATAAGCGCCGTGAGATGTTCCGATCGAGATGGCGAGCGAATCAACTCCGGTCTTGGTTACGAATTCCTCAACCTCATCGGGACGAGTGTAGGAGGAATGTTCTGCTACAACGTCATCCTCAACGCCTGCAAGAACTCCGAGCTCACCCTCAACGACAACGCCGCGCTCGTGGGCGTACTCAACGACCTTTCTGGTAAGAGCAATATTGTCCTCGAAGGAATGGTGAGAGCCGTCGATCATAACCGAGGTAAATCCGCCGTCGATACAAGCCTTGCAGATCTCAAAATCTGCGCCGTGGTCGAGGTGGAGCGCGAGATCAACGCCGCTGTCCTTGATAGCCGCGTTAGCGAGAGCCATAAGGTACTCCTGCTTTGCGTACTTGCGTGCGCCTGCGGAAACCTGAAGGATAACGGGAGAACGGAGCTCGCCCGCAGCCTCGGTGATCGCCTGAACGATCTCCATGTTGTTGATGTTGAATGCACCGATAGCGTATCCGCCGTCGTATGCCTTTTTAAACATTTCTTTTGTGTTTACAAGAGCCATTTTATCACCTTTTTCTGCTCGGTTAATATAAATAACCCGAGCTGTTATTTTTATTCTACATTAACATTTTACCACACAAAAGCGCCAAAATCAATAGCAAGATAAAACTTTTTACAATAATTTTGTTGAAAAATGCTTGAGCAATGTATCTGAAAGGGCGACTCGCGTAAAAATACAGCGAGTCGCCCGAAAAAACAAGATCACCCGAGGACGCTTGGATTGTGATCGTCATCAGAAAAAGCCGTTGACGCAACGGCGGCAGAGGATTGGGAATAGTCCGCGGGCACGTTGTTCATACCTCCTAGTCCAAAGCTAACGGCAATCGCGGTGTTCACTTGAGACATAACCGCGCTGTCCAGATGTCCCATTTTTTCCTTTAATCTTCGTTTGTCGAGCGTTCTTATCTGTTCGAGAAGAATTACCGAATCCTTTGCCAGACCGACGCGGTCGGCATGAATGTCTATATGAGTCGGCAGTTTTGCCTTGCCCATACGCGAGGTTATGGCAGCGGCAATGACTGTGGGACTGTGACGGTTGCCTATATCGTTTTGAATTATAAGTACCGGTCGCAGACCTCCTTGCTCACTTCCTACCACGGGACTCAGATCGGCGTAAAATATATCTCCTCGTTTTATATTCGATATCATCTTTCAAATATTCCTTTCGCTTTGTTGCCTTCTGCGGCGAGCTTATCTTTCAGGAATATTTTTGCCGCAGATAACGGCACTTTAAACATAGAAACAAAAATATCCTTGCGGAAATTTCATTTGGGCGAAGGGCACGCAAGTCCGGCGATTAACTTAAGGGAACACGCCCTTCACCACAGTATATGCGAAAATCGGGCAAAAGGATAAGGCCCTCGGCGGCACGTGCCGTATAGCGCTTACAAAATTAACATAATGGTCATTGACATATCGATCTCTTTGTTGTATAATAAAACGGAATGTAATTTTCATAGGACATAGTGAATTTGTCCATTATCCGATCATACCGGCTTGCCTCGAAAGCAGGCTTTTTAGAAGGAGAAATAAATGAGCACCAAGAAATCAAAAAAGAAGAATCGCTCGTCGTCTAAGACGCAGATTCAGCAGAAGAGCAAAAGAGAATATTCGTTTAAGAATAAGCTCCTTACAACACTGCTTCTTTCTTTTGTCGCACCTCTGACGGTCTGCTTTTTCGGCCCGTTTGAGACATATTGCGGAAATATCAGTGAATTTACCTTCGCGCTCGGAGATTTTCTGCCGTATGTTGCGGCAATTTCGGTCACAGTCGCGGTTGCTGTCTTCGTTCTTCTTATGATACTCGACGGCAGAGCGTTTGATATCGCTTCTGCAGTCGTTTTGGCTTTGACCGTGTTGACGTTCGCGCAAAAATATTACCTTAATCTCGGTGTAAATGCGCTTGCAGGTGACGGTGTCGGAACGACCGA
Organism: Clostridia bacterium; assembly: GCA_017411745.1. Taxonomy (GTDB): domain Bacteria; phylum Bacillota; class Clostridia; order Oscillospirales; family CAG-272; genus SVTX01. The sequence goes on from JAFQPM010000025.1 coordinate 30,564, forward strand.
GGTCGGACCGCTTGCAACCGTTCTCAACGCGCTTATCTGGGTCATAGTTATCGCAGGTGCTGTTGCCGCCGCAATTATGCTAAAAAAGCAGAACAAGGCGAGATTTTTCGTTTCAACTGCACTCGTGCTTATAGCCGTGCTCGTGATGCAGTCGATCGGATGCATCGCTATCGCCACTGATCTTGGCTCCCAGACTGAACAGGGAGATGCTTCCGACAGCGCGCACAGAGAGAAGAATATGCTGACCTATGAAAACCTCAACGAGCTTTCGGAAGGTAAGAATATCGTGTTCTTCCTTATCGACCGCTTTGACGTGAGATATTTTGAAAAGCTTCAAGCGACCGATCCCGAATTTCTCGAGGGGCTTGACGGATTTACCTTCTACAACGATTACACGAGCCTCTATTGCCGTACTTATCCCGCTATCGCGTCGATATTGACGGGCAAGGAGAACGATTTTAAGGATAGCAGACTTGAGTTCTTCAAGGAGGTATATACCGACGGCGGACACATGAAAAATCTTCACAACGCGGGCTATGACGTTAACATATACACAGAGAAATATTACGCGTACGATGACGCCTACTATATGTCCGACTATGTCGGCAATATGTCGGGCGTGAATGGATATGAAATAGACAGCAATACTGCACTTTCGCGCGATATGATCCGCTTGTCACTCAGCACCTGCTTACCCTTTGTGGCAAAGGATGTTGTCGGACAGATGAGCACCCCCGATTTCAACGCACACGCCGTCTACGAGTCGGATGAGGACGTTTACGACGCCGATATGAAGAACGTTTACGATTATATAACCGAAAACGACTTTGTAAAGAACGAAAGCAAGGGACAGTTCAGCTTTATTCACATCTACGGCTGCCACACCCCCGTAAAGTACAATCTTAATTGGGAAGCAGCAAACGACAAGGAAAAGAACGACACCACGATGGCACTCAAGCAGAGCCTTACCATCATATACGAGTATATCGAAGAAATGAAGCGCCTTGGCGTTTATGACGACGCTACGATAGTCATTACGGGCGACCACCCCGCCGCGCTCAGCGATACCAAGCTTATCGGTGAAGCAAGCAAGAGCGACAACGGCACGCGAGTTACTACTATGCTCTTCAAGAGATCGGGCGACAGCGGAACTGCGCTTAAGACCAGCACCGCGCAGATCTCACAGGACGAGCTTTGGGCAACGATATACGAGTCCGAGGGTCTTAAATCGCTCAAGACGGGAGAATCCTTCTTTGATATTCCCGAGGGAGTGGACAGAGAGAGAAGATATCTCTTCGAGCTTTCGGTCACGCGTGAAGATAAATCCCGCGCCGACGAGATAGTTACCTATAAGATAGTCGGAACGGCAAGGAACAGAGATAACTGGTCGATCGAGAGCCGCGAGGTTGTTGAAAAGATATACAAATAAAACTTGGAGAAAACGATGAATAACGTACTGTATTACATCTGCGTTCCGCTTGGAGCGCTGATGAAATGGTGTTGGCAGCTGCTTGGCAATTACGGTCTTGCCGTCCTGCTTTTCACGCTTGCCACGAAGCTGGTTCTTTTACCGATCTCTGTCTGGATACACAAAAACTCGATCCTGATGGTCAAGATACAGCCCGAGATGAATATGCTCAAGGTCAAGTATAACGGTGACAGCCAGACGCTTGCAACCGAGCAGTCAAAGCTCTTTAAAAGAGCAAAATACCGCCCGATGCTCACGCTCGTGCCGCTTATCTTGCAGATAGTTCTTCTGCTTGGAGTTGTATATATCATCAATCGCCCCTTGACTTACCTTTTTGGTGTCGGAAATTCCGATATTATTGCTATGGCAGAGGCAGCGGGAATGAATCTCGAATCATCCTCATACGAGCTGTCGCTTATCGAAGCGATACGTGCGGGTAGCTACAGGCTTCCCGAGAATTTCGCTTGGCTCGGTGATAAGATCGCGGCGTTTGACAGTAGATTTTTGGGTCTTGAGCTTGCCACTATACCGACGGCTGTGTGGGGAATATATACCTTGATTCCTCTTCTTGCCGCGGCATCGTCCTGGGTTCTCTGCTTTGCACAGAACAAGGCAAACGTGCTTCAGCACGAGCAGGGAAACGGCAACAAATACGGCACGATGATCTTTTCGGTCTGTCTTTCGCTCTACCTCGGTTGCTTTGTGCCGACGGGTATCGCGCTTTATTGGATGGCAGGAAATATTCTTTCGGTCGTCCAGCTTCTCATTCTTAACGTCGTTATAAATCCGAAAAAGCACGTCGATTACGAAGCGCTGGAGGAAAGCCGCAAGGCGCTTGCCGAGCTTAAGCTTGACGAGAACGCGGAAGAGAAGAAAAAGAAGGAAAAGGAAAACCGCCGCCGCGAAAATGCGGATTATAAGAAATTTTTCTCTATAGTAGACAAGCACCTCGTTATCTACTCGGAAAAGAGTGGATTTTACAAGTATTTCAAGGGAATTATAAAGGAATTGCTCTCGCGCTCGGACATGGTGATACATTACGTCACCAATGACCCCGACGACGTCATTTTCGAGGTCGCGAAGAAAAATCCACGTATCAAGCCCTACTATATCGGACTTAAAAAGACGATAAGCCTGATGCTTAAGCTCGAGTGCGATATCTGTCTTATGACCACTCCCGATCTTGATAAATATTATCTCAAAAAGTCCAAGATGAAGAAGGACATTGAGTATATTTACGCCCCCCACGCGCTTATGAGTATGCACATGGGAATGAAAGAGGGCTCGCTTGACGCGTTCGATACGATCTTCTGCGCGGGTGAGCATATAAAGAGAGAGGTACAGGCGACCGTGCAGGTCTATGGACTTCCGCAGAAGGAATACGTAGAGTTTGGTTATCCTCTCGTTGACGATCTCATTCCGCTTGGCGAGGCGGAGAGAAAAACTCATAAGCAGGGCGGCAGATGCGAGATACTCATCGCTCCCACGTGGAACGAGGATAATATTCTTGATAGCTGCATCGATGAGATGCTTGAGAAGCTTCTTTGCGACGAATATCACATCACCGTCCGTCCTCACCCCGAGTACGTAAAGAGATTTGGCCAGAAAATGAACGCCACCGTCGAGCGCTGGCGCGATAAGATCGGCGACGGGCTTACCTTTGAGCTTGATTTTTCGAGCAACAAATCAATTTATTCGTCCGATCTGATGATCACCGACTGGTCGGGAATTTCGTTTGAGTTCAGCTTTGCGACCAAGCGCCCTACGCTCTTCGTCAATACGAAGATGAAGGTTCTCAATGAGAACTGGCAGAAGATCAACTGCACGCCAATCGAGATCACCCTGCGTGACGAGATAGGTATGTCGATCGAAAAGAGCGATGTCAAAAATATCGGCGAGATCGTCAAGGACACTTTCAAGAGATCGACAGAATACGAAAAGAAGATAGACGCGGCGCTTCACAAGGCAGTCTATAACGTCGGACATTCCGACCCCGTCGGCGCAAAGTATATCCTAAAGCGGATCGTTGAGAAACAGGAGGCGAGAAAATGATCTTTAATATGTTTAATACGGTCGTAAATCTTGACCTCAAGGCGCTTTATATTGACCCGACCGCGATAACGACCTCGCTCGTTTCAGCAAGCGGAATTATAATCGCGCTTGGTGCATCCGCAGGAGTTCTTCTGGCGAAAATGGCGACGGTAAGTGCAAATTTGAGCGTATTTCTCACCAAAATAACGCGTGGATTTGTAAATGCGTTCTGCGTGGTCGATCACGCAGGTAAAACGGTCGAGCCCGATATAACGGTCAAGAAAAAATAAATACGTTTAAATTAGAAGCATCCCTTTAATCGAGGGATGCTTTTTGTATATAATTCTGCCTAAAAATCTACCGCAAAGCAAAATCTTTTTGTCAAATGTCCAAAATTGCGAAATTTACCGCTTTAATTTGCTAAAACCTATTGACGAATTTTTTTAATCGTAGTATAATGATACTAATTTATTTTATTTGTGTTGCGGAGGTTTTTATGAACAGAGTTTATAATTTTTCAGCAGGTCCTTCTATGCTTCCCCTGCCCGTGCTTGAGCAGGCGGCAAAAGAGCTTGTATGCTACGGCGAATCGGGAATGTCTGTAATGGAAATGAGTCATCGCTCTCCCGATTACGAGGCGATCATTCAGGCGGCAGAGGCAGATCTGCGCCGATTGATGAATATTCCCGACAACTATAAGGTGCTCTTCCTTCAGGGTGGCGCATCCACGCAGTTTTCGTCGATTCCTATGAATCTGATCAATCTCAAGCCCGCCAAAAAGGCACTATACGCGGTTTCGGGACAGTTCTCGGGCAAGGCGTACAAGGAAGCGCAGAAGATGGGCTACAACGCAAAGTGTATCGCTACCACGAAGGACGATAACTTCGACCACGTTCCCGCGATCACCAAGGATATGGTAGATCAGGACGCATCCTATCTCCATATTTGCTTCAATAATACTATATACGGCACGAAGTATCCCTATATCCCCGAAACGGGAGACGTTCCGCTGGTTGCGGACCTCTCATCCTGCATCATCTCCGAGCCCGTTGACGTGACTAAGTTCGGCGTGATCTACGCAGGCGCGCAGAAGAATATGGCTCCCGCAGGTGTTACTCTTGTAATCGTCCGCGAGGACCTGCTCGGCTATGCCGACGAGAGCATTCCCACAATGCTTGATTGGAAGACCATGGCAGACAACGATTCTATGTATAATACTCCCCCTTGCTACGCTATATATATTGCAGGGCTCGTCTATAAGTGGATCGAGCAGCTGGGCGGTCTTGACGTCATGAAGGAAATGAACGAGAAGAAAGCCAAGCTTATCTACGATTATCTCGATAGCCAGAGCTACTACGTAGCACCCGTCAAGCCCGAGTCGCGCTCCTTGATGAACGTTACGTTCGTTACGGGCGACGCAGACCTCGACAAGAAATTCGCAAGTGAGGCGGCTAAAGCAGGACTCAAAAACCTCAAGGGACACAGAAGCGTCGGCGGCATGAGAGCCTCCATTTACAACGCTATGCCCTACGAGGGAGTTGAAGCGCTCGTCGCGTTTATGAAGAAATTCGCCGAGGAAAATCCTAAGGCGTAAAAGGGAAGCAAGGGCTGCGAGGGCTGCGAGGGCTGCGTGCCTTCGGCGACCTACTTTCTTTGGAAAAGAAAGTAGGCAAAGAAACTTCCAATAAGGCTTTTGTTGCCTTAAAATAAATCACAAAAAAGCAATATCCTTTGAATTCTATACTGTAAGATGAGCTGTATCTCAGTAGGTTGAAATTTGACTCGTCAAATTTCAACGTTTTCAGCTTGCTGAAAACAGGTTATATCCACCACAGTTAGAACCCAAGGCGGCAAGTTCTTTGCCAAGCTTTCTTTCAAGAAAGCGCCCTTTTCTCCACACAAACTAACTATTAAGGAGCTCGTTGTTATGATCAAAAACATAAAATTACTCAACAAAATTGCCAAGGTCGGCACGGATAAGCTTGACCGAGAGCTTTTCAACGTAGGCGAGGACGTAGAAGCGCCTTATGGAATTATGGTGCGCTCTGCGAATATGCTTGATATGGAATTCAACCCCGAGCTTCGCGCTATTGCGAGAGCAGGCGCGGGAGTCAACAATATCCCGATAGATAAGTGCACGGAGCACGGCGTCGTCGTGTTCAATACTCCCGGGGCTAACGCTAACGCCGTTAAGGAGCTTGTTATTTGCGGACTTATGCTCGCGTCGCGAGACGTAGTCGGCGGCGTAAAATGGGCGGGCACTCTGACCGAGGACGTGGCAAAGCAGGTAGAGAAGGGCAAGAGCAAATTCGCGGGCGTTGAGATCGCAGGCAAGACCCTTGGCGTTATCGGACTTGGCGCGATCGGCGGAATGGTAGCAAATACTGCGGTGCATCTGCGGATGAACGTGGTTGGCTGTGATCCCTATCTGTCGGTAGAGGCTGCGTGGAACCTCAATCACCACGTAACCAAGGCGGCTACGTACGACGATATCTACGCTTGCGCGGATTATATCACCCTTCACGTGCCCTCCACCCCTCAGACTAAGGGAATGATCAATAAAGAGACCCTCGCGAAGATGAAGGACGGCGTCAGAATTTTGAATTTCTCTCGCGCAGACCTTGTGAACGCGGCAGACCTCAAGGAAGCACTTGAAAGTGGAAAAGTTGCCGCATACGTGACCGATTTCCCCACCGAAGAGGTAATAAATGTCAAGGGTGTGGTTGCGATCCCCCACCTTGGCGCATCCACCGAGGAGAGCGAGGACAACTGTGCGGTCATGGCAGCGCAGGAGCTTGCCGATTATCTTACCAACGGAAACGTCCGTAACAGTGTCAATTTCCCCGCGATCTCAATGGCTCGCAGCGGCGACGCGAGGATCTGTATGCTTCATAAGAACGTTCCCGCAGTGCTTTCGAGCATCACGACCTGCTTCTCGGAGCAGGGGATCAACATCGAGAATATGACCAACAAATCTCGCGGAGAGGTTGCATACACCATTCTTGATATCACGGGCGAGGCAAGTGCCGATTCTCTTGACAAGCTCAAAGCCATCGAAGGTGTAATAAGAGTAAGAATTTTGAAGTAAATCAACAGAAAAAGGAGCTTTGCCGAAGCAAAGCTCCTTTTAAATTTTCACCCGAGCCCCGCCGAAGCGGGACTCGGGTTTTTGTGGGATCGTTTATTTACGCATAGCCGATAAGCTTAGGGAACGACTACGTCAATTCTGATTACTTCTATTGCCTCTCGTACACCAACCAGGCTTACCTCGTAAACCGCGGTTAAGGTCTGTCCTGTGTAGTCGGTAAGGGAGATAATGTTTGAGTTGCCGTTTAGTCTGTAAGGAACTGTGCGTTCCCCATAGTGCATATTGTTTGAAACGTGACTTACCACGCCTTCTTCCGCTGCGAACAGCTCGCATTCAATGGTATCAAGAAGTGTGCCGTCTGCGTTGTAGATCTTACAGGACAAGCCGGAGATGTCGTATCCGTCAACGGCTATCCAGCCGTTCGCCCATTGTATGTAGTTGGCGGGACCAATGGACGTATACGTGTTGGTTCCGTTTGTAATGGAGTTTCCTTCCGTGTCGTTGGTGCGGCAGTCTGAGTACGTTGTTAAGTCGCTGTAATCGCTATTTTGGCAGAAATAGAATGTATCCACGGATGCATGCCATGTCGCATCAAACAAATCGATATACGCAATCTCTATGCTATCACCTGCGGGCAGAGCTGTCAAGAAATCAAATCTTACGAAGTTGATATAATATTTTCCGTCAGCAGCCTTTGCTACGTCGCTGATCTGCGAGAGATCGAAGTAAGCTACGTGCCACTCGTTATCGACTGTAAGCTTGTTATTGGAGAGGCGCTGATTGCCGCCGTCCTGCGCGGCGTAAACGTTCGTGCTTGCGTAGAGATGATAGGTCTGCGAGTATGCAGTGCCCGACGTGTTACCTCTGTACTTGATCGCGAGATATTGTCCCGTTGCCACCTTGGCAGCATCCGTTTCCGCGTTGATCAACAAGGAGATGTAGGTCTCGCCCGATGCGTTCTGTTCCTTTGTGAGGATCAGATTTCCTTCGTTGGAAAAGCCGGCGGTGATATTGTTGTCACCTACGATATGTCCGATGCTGGTCGCATTCGTAACGGTGCTTTGAGGAGTAAACGTGGGAAGATCTACGTTAAATTCCCACAGAGTCTGAATAGATACTCCTCCGTTTACTGCGGAATCGTAAAATCCTGCCGCCAAGACAACGGTTACCTGTCCGCCAAAGTCGCTGAGATCAAAGTTATAGGACACTCTCTTTACGGTGGGATCGGTATAAGTGTTCGTCGTAGGATCGCTGGTGACGTACGGCAAAAGCGTATCCTCAGGCTCGATCAACGCGCCGTCTGCAGCCATCCATGCGCTGTGATTGCCCTTTGCGTCAATTACCTGATAGTACAGTCCCGCAAGCTCGGTGGGGTTGTCGAGCGCGATCCAACCGTTGCTTATTGCCAGCTGCCACTTGTCGTTGGTAGACATAACGGAGGTCGAAAGCATCGTACTTGAATTCACGAATCCGTTGGTAACGTAGTCGGTCGTGCCGTTGGTAAGCGAATCTATCTGGAAATGATACCTATGGTTGCTCTCGAGATATCCGAAACTGCTATCTGCGGAAAGCATCTTGAGCGTGTCTGCGTTGCAAAGACCTACGTAGGCGATATCGATCGTTTCCCCAACAGCCATCGCTTCGGTCATGTCGAGTCTGAAATATTTGAGATAATACTTTCCGTCAGCAGAAGGAGTTACGGAGCTCATCTGCGACAGATCGATATAGGTTATATGCCACTCTCCGTCGGAGATCAGGTGTGAATTTTCAAATCTGACAGCTCCGTCCTTGGCGGAATATTCGGAGGTGCTTGCAAAAATATTGAAATTCTTGAGGCTTGCACTGTTCGTTCTGTACTTCATAACGAGATACTGACCCGTTTCGTTGTTAGTCGATTCGGTATTTGAACGAACGGTGAAGTATGCGCCGTTTGCATTGGATTTCGTAATGGTCACGTAGCCTGTGTTAACCGTTGCGGAGAGCGATGAGTTATCGTGCTCGCCGTATCCGTCGGTTATCTGCGAGGAAAGAGAGTCTGCGGTAAAGCCTGCGTTGAGAAGATAAGAATTTGCCCGTCCAAGCTTTGCGGATCTGATGTAGAATACGTCGCCCGCTGCCGCCTCATGTAAGAAGTCGATTCGTAGCTGATTGATCTTGCCCGTCCAAGCGGCACCGAGGTCGCTCGTATTGATCCTTGCGGTATGGAACTGACCGTCTGCGGTGAGGTTGATGGGGAAATAATTGTAGGTACCGTCAACAGCCACAACGTCACCGACGCAGTAGAAGAGCTGTGCCTGATAAACTCTGCCCGCAACGCCTGCAGGGATCATATACTCAAATTCTATATAATCATAGTTGTCTGCGGTATAGACCGTGTCGTACAACGAGTAGTTGAGATGGAAATACGGGTCTCCCGCGGTCACGTCGAGTCTGACGGCACCAACGGATGCGTCGAAGGAGGAGATCGAGTTGGTCATATCGCGAATGAACAATGCGTTGGTTTCGTTCGAGAAATCAATATACTCAAGATTGATCTCGTCGGGGATCTTCTGGGAAATGGAATTCTCGTTGAGCGAATAGTTGCTGGCAAAGTCCTTGTTGTTGTAGAACGTAGTACGGATGGTGCTGAGCGTGCCCGCGCAGAGCAGATAGCTGTATTCGATCGGTTCGTAGCAGACTATCTGAAGGGTCTTCAGCGGAGCAAAGTAGCTGGTGTAACCCGAGGCTGCGTCCGCCACCTTGTTTTCTTCCGATCCATCGAGTCTTCCGCCCTTTATAGTGTCTATATTGGGCACGTACATACCGAGACCGTACAGCGTGCTTTCGCTTACAAATGCGCCCCAGGTCTCCGTGTTGCTCACTTGATAATTGAACGTGGTTTCAGCGAACTTCGCAGTGTCCCCCCAGAATGGAAGATTATCTTCGCGTGTCAAATTTGCGGTTCCGCTTGTCAAATTCCAAGGATCCTTGCCATTATACCAATAATAGTCATCAAGGTAAGCGAGGGTATAGAACGCGGGAAGCTCCTGCGTGGTGTAGGGATGATTGTATCCCGAGAAGTCAACCATTCTGTTGTCGACCTGAATATAGTCGCCCTTGAGTGTATAGCGATTTTCTATATAGCAGAAGGTAAAGCGGGAATCGGTCTGGGTATAGGTTCCGTCTGCGTTGGCAACGTAGTTTGCCCAGTCGAGAGGCTGAGCCTTTACGTAGATGTAGTCGCTGCCCACCTCAAAGTCGATGATTCGGCTTTGGTTGTTATTGGCATCTCCGCCCTGAACGGGGTTGTAGGACCACTTTGCATAGGGCAGATCGTCTCTCGATTTCCACCAGTGCGGAGTATAATTGGGATCGCTGTCTCCGTTAGTTCCGTAATAGGATTGCTGAATAAGACGGCCCGTATCGCTCGCGTTGATAAGGTTTGTGCCCGAGTTGATGCTTCCGCTGTTTGCGGTCAGATCGTAAAGCTCGGATATAGCGCCTCCCCAGGTGAGATTGATGCCAAGCTTGTAGTGTGCATCCTGCACGTAAGACAAATAGCAGGTCTTGCTGTTGTTGTAAGCAACCTGAGTCAAAGAGGGATTTACCGTTTCCGCACTGTAATTAAACAGTGCAAAATCAAAATCTCCGCTTATGAGAGGCTCAATGGTCATCTTGCTGAGGGTAAAGTACTCGTTTCGTCCGTATTTTGTGACCTTATCCTGCTCCGATCCGCCGCCATTCGAAGCAAGGAAGCTGTATTCGACCGCGGAGAAAACGTTTTCGCCCGCCTCCATATAATATACTTCATTTGCGGTGTAATCGGTCTTGTTGGGACCGTAAGTATACGTCATCGTAAGCTTAACGGGAACCGAAGCGTAGTAGTGCAGATGGAATCTGTTCGTCGTAGTTGCACTATAGATATCTGTGCCTGAAATTACCAGTGCATTTCCTGCAGGAACGTGCAGACCGGTTTCCGCCGCCGCGGTGTCGTATCCGCTTGCAACGTAGTCCAATCCCTCGGTCGTGGTGATGGTGGAATTGGCACCCAGATTGATCGCACCCGATGTGCCCGTTTGCGTTCCGCAGTCAGAGCAGAGGAACGCGTTGCCGCGATGTGCGTCGATATACGTGCGGTCGTGCAAGCAATTTTGAGCGTGCGTTGCGGTAGAAACGTCGATTCCTGCGTACTCAGAGGTCCAAACGTAGAACAAGAACATCGAGTACGCAACGTTTTTGAGGGCTACGCTGTCCGTGCTTGCGAGAACGCTCTGAAGGTAGTTGAGCACGCTGTAGTTCATTACTGCATAGTTGTCTCCGCCTTCACTTACGACTATCGCATATCTATGGTTGAATTTCGTTGCGGGGATATCGTTTATGAGTATGTAATAATTTCCGAGCTCGTCTTGCGTTATCTCGTTTTCATACTGCTTTCCTTCCACCGTGACTATGAGATTTTTGGGATCTAACGCACCGTTGTATTCAAAATAGATGCGGAGACATACGGTATCCTCAAGATAAGCGTTCGCACTTGTGAATTTTATGACGCTCTCGTTCGTGGTAGACGACGTTGAGGCTTCGATTCCGTAAAGATCCTCGTAAGACATATCGTCGAGAGGATTTGTGCCTCTGTAATACAAACCCTCGTTGGCGAGAACGTCCTGATTATATCCGAAGTTAATCTGCGCCATAGCTCCGTAATTGAGCATGCTTTTTACGGCGGCAACTACGGGAAAGTATGCCTCGTTTGTGCCTGCAAGCTCAAGCAGCTTGTCGGCATAGTCCTTGATAGAATAGTTGTAGATCTTTTTGCTTCCGACGTCGTTTGCGTTGAATGCCTGGACCGAGACCTTGGATGCCTGCTGAGCCGCGGCAAGCGGCACCTTAAGCAGATATCTGTCCTTGACAGAGTCGTATCTAAGGGAACTCTTTTCAACCACTTCTGTGGTGCTTGAGCCGTCCTTGTTTGGAACGGTGACCTTAAAGTAGGACACGTTACTTAAGTTCTTGAAATAAAACATCAGCGACACCTTGCCGGATGCTTCGACGTTCATTGCCGAGAGCGTTTCGCCGAGATCGGCGGTGCTCGCTGCGACTATCGAGAAATTAAATCCCGATATTGCAAACAAGCAGATAAGCAGTACGGCGAGAACTTTTGTCAGAAATTTTTTCATAACCCACCTCTTATGGAATAAATGAAGCGTCGCTAAGTCAAAAATACAATCTGTTTCGACGTGCGACGCACTGTACTAAATATTATACAACCTTACAGGGCAAAAGTCAAGGGTTTTTTGAAAAAAATAGCACAATTTACATATTATATATGACAATTTTCAGAAAAAAGGTGAAATATCTTCGAATTTCGACCTCTTTTTAAGCTTTTAAGCAGAATTTAGGAAGACAAGGCAAATGAGGTCTTCCATATAAAAAAGCGCTTGCGAAGAAGCGCCTCGAGAAACTTTGTCAACATCCAGCTAAACGTTTTGGGCTTTCGCACGAGACGAAACCCTAATGCTTGAAAAATCGAGCAGGGAACTGCCCGGAAAAAGCAGTGCACGGAAGGCGGGTTGCCTTCCGTGCACATATTGCTTTGAATTCTCGGTTTAGAAGCACAGCAAGTTTTGGCGGATCTTTTTGTCCGGACTTTGTTCCTCGGTCGCTTCTTCAACTCCAAATCCTCACCTTTATTCCCATCCGGTTACGTCTTCAAAGGTCACTTCTCCGCCTTGGTTGCTCAAGGTAAGAATGTCTTCATCTACGAGCTCCACTTTGATCGAGGGCGCAGAGTATACGAGCTTTTCGTTTTTCATTTCGATACATCTCCGTTTGTTATTAAGTATTTGTTCGTGCTTGTGTCTCAATGCTTGCGGCAGCGAAGCTACCTGCTAATAATTCAGTTTACATTATATCACACAAAAACACCCGTGTCAATAGTTGTTGAAAAAAATTTTTGGGAAAACTTCGGAATGCGCATCAACGAGCAATAGAATAACAAGCTATAGGTTTAAAAATTTTCAAATTTAATAAATTTTATGCTGTTTGGCGGCATACACAAGATAGAAAGATCCTCGTTAGTCTCCGCGAAAAGATTATTCTCGTCAACAGCGTAGGTTTTCGCGGAATATCCCGATAGTCCGTCAAGATTTAGAGAGATCTCCTGATTTTCACCCGTGCGGTTGACTATGGCAAGAGCCGCGCTTTGCTCTCCGCGTGCCGCGATAGCGTAAATGCCGTCATTGTCGGAACAACACTCGATCTGTTCTCCAAGCGTATAGAGCTGACCGAAAATATAAAAAGAATAGTAAGTGTTAAAAACCCCGTGATTGATCGGATTGAACAGACCGCAATAAGGAGACATAACGTTGGAGTCGTAATACATCAACATATCTACGGGGGCGTTTTGCATAGCGATCATATTGGCAAGAACGTTGACTGCGTCCTCTGCCGTACCGCGCAGATGAAAGCTCGGGTTCCATTCGTTGAGATGTATCTCGCAGCTCGTGTATCCCGCCTCGTCGAGCGCTTTTCTCGGGAATTCGGCAAATTCCACCATATCCTTTATTCCCGCATAGCTGTGCCAGCTGAAAAAGTCAAGCGGAAGCTTGCGGTCGCGTACATATTCAACGAATTTTACGAAAAATTCAATAAAATACTCGGTTCGCGAGGACGAATTTGCGATGCTTGACACGTCGACCGAATTTATCGCGTAAAATCCGCACGAGCCGTATCCGCCGATCTTTAAATGAGGAAATTTTTTCTTCAAATGCGTTGACGTGACCTCGTAAAGTCTGAAATAATCCTCCATAGAGCCCTTCCACATCACGTTGTCCTTAACGGCAGGCTGATTGTCGGGCTCGTTCCAGATCTCCCAGTATTCGATGCCCATTTTAAATCCGTTTGCCCAGCCCTCGTTGTAGTGAAGGATGATATGCTCGCATATACGTGCCCATTTTTCGTAATCCTTCGGCGGAAAGATGTGATACGGTTTTATGTATTGATGATTTTCAATAGAAACACCAAGACGGTAATAAGGTTTTATTCCGTTGGCGCACATTTCGGAAAGAAGCGCGTCGGTGAATGCAAAATCGTAAGAATTGGGGTCGTTTTCATCGGCGTCAAAGCAGGGAAAAACGTTAGGAATATCAACGTAGTGCGCTCCGCCGAAGTAGCCACCCGTGTCGTGCAAACGAGCGTACGGTACGTGTGCATCTCGAAGCTTGCCGAAAAGATCGTATCCCCAATCCGTCGGCACGGTGGGCATATTATTGACTGCGTGCATTGGCTTGATCCTTCCGCAGACTTCGTTGAAATTTGCGTGTATTTTTATCATAAACGAGCCTCCTCGATGATATTATATTTTAATTATACCCCGTTGAATTTGTTTTGTCAACTTATTTTACAAGCGCTATAACAACAGCCGCCTGTTCTAAGACAAACGGCTGTATTTTTAAAATTTGTTCGAAGCCTTATTTTCCGTAAGGTGTTCTGTGGTGCTTGGAGTTTTCGCTTGCACTTGTGTCCTTTTCCGCTTCGGTTCCGTGTGTGGCATCCTCGCGGTTGTCGTCGTCGACTACATCGCTTACGATGTTTCCTGCGCCGTTGATGATATCATCTGCCATATCTCCAACATTGCTGCCGATCTCGCCTGCGACGCTGTCGTTAGCGGCTTTTTTCGTAGTTTCTACTGTTGTTTCCTTGCCTGTGTCGTCGCCCGACGTGTTGTCGTTTACTCCGCAAGATGCTAACAAGGCACTCGTGCACATAGTCAGCGCCAATGCGGAAATTATGATTTTTTTATTTAACATAGCCTGTGCTCCGTATTCGTCTCTTTGCGCCAAATTGATCTTGTCAGGTTGACGCAAAGTTAGTTTGTCCCGCGGCGTTGCTTTTCAATCCTTTATTTTTTAGGTAATGTGTGGAATATAACGCAAAGAACGGCAATAAATTTTCAAAAGGGCAGCGTTATCCGCTTTAATGTCCAAAACAGTTTTTGACGAATAACGCAATATTTTAAACGATCGCTTGACAATTACGGTAATATGAGATATAATTTAAAAAAGATATGTAAAAAAATTTTAGCATTCTTCGCGGTAGTGCTTTTCTTACTAGTGGCGCTTGCGTCAGATTGCCTTGCTTTTGATGAAGAAACGGTGGAGCTTGTCGGCGAAAAAAGCTCTTTGTTTATGGACGCCTCATTATCGGAGGAAGGCGGCTGCGTGGAAGTGACTTTGGGCTCGTCGCGGTCTGCCTGCGGCATATTGGCAACGCTTTCGTATGATCCTGAGTTGCTGTCGTTCTTGACGTTTGCAAAGAGCGACGCACTTGGAGAGAAAGTAACCGTTTCTTGCTTCGACTCAAACGGCACGTTGCGGATTCTTGTCGATGCCGACGAGAATTTTGAGGGTGTCTTGTGCAGATTTTTCTTTTCGATAAACGAAACAAAGTTGAGTGAGAAGGCAGAAGGCGGGCTTTTATCCGAGATAAGCGTTTTGCCCGAGTCGGCGTACGGGAAGACCGACTCTGGATTTAGCGAGCTTTTCTTTGACGGCGCGACCGAGCTGCTTGACCTGAACGGATCGCAAGATAGCGAGCAAAACAAAGTTGAAGACTTTGACTCCGTGTCGGTGCAGTGGATCGATTTTGAAAACGCTTTCCAGACACAATGCTCGGTGTGCGTTTCTGGCTTTTTTGAAAAAAACGAGGTTGCCGCAGGCTTCGAGATCACGGTAAGCTGTGAAAATTTCACCGAAACCTATACGGCGTCTCGGATTTTGCCCGCGGAAGCGGAAAATGACCGAAAATATGCGGTGATAGTGCCGTTGCCGATTCGTGATAGCTTTTACGTCACGGTTCGCGAGATCGGGTATTTTGGCAAGAACGTTATCGTTGAAGATAAAACAAATTGCTTTTTTATTTGCGGCTCGAGCGTTGAACGAGTCGGATCTGATTGATAAAATTCAAATGAGGTATTGATCAATGAACAAGGAAGTTGCGAAAAAAAGGATTTGCGAAATAGTTGCGGCAGTTCTGTCGATTTTGATGCTTGCAGGCATATTTTCCTGTTTTTCCGTATTTGCGGATAACGCGCGTATAGAGGAGAGCACTTCGGGTGCCGCAGAGGATAATAGCGAAGGATCGTCGACTGTGATATTGCGTGGGGATGAGCTTGTAAATAAGACTTATCCCGGTTCAAATACTGCCGTGGAGCTTGTTGAGCGCGACGGCATATCCGTTATGGATCTTACCGTAAGTCAAGAGACCAACGATACAATGGTTTATCTCGATGTTAAAGGATATAGAGCGACCCGATACGTCGTGGTTTTAGCACGCGCCGATATCGACGCCTATACTAATTTCTCAATTTACTATCATACGAGCGCTCGTGGGGACGAGAGCATGTCCTTGGGAGAAGACGCAAGGGAAGCCTCTCCCTATTATTTCGGCAACGGATGGCAGTTTTTGGAGTTTGATATGAAGGACGAAGAGGGCTGGGGCGGAAGCATATATGAATTCAGATTGGACTACCTTGAGGGCGGCGACTATGCGGTCGGAACAAAATGCGAGATCGCGGCGATCATTTTTTCGGATGACGCACAAGCGGTCTACGATGCCGCGTTTGATTTAATGACGGATATTTATTCTCCCGTTCAGACGCTTTCGGATTTCAAGGAGTTGGACGTTGCATATTTTTGCCACGGCAACTCACTTAATACTAAAATCGACGCAATCGAAGGCAACCTTATATACAGATACGTCGATGACGGAGAACCTAACGATCCGCAGGCGATGTTCGATTATCTTGGCTACACGGAAGCCAACGGAATGCAAGCGCTTACAACTGACGAGTTCAGATATACGGTCATAAGGTACAGCGCGCCGGAGATAGCTAATTCGGTTATGGAGCTGTTTACCTTGACGGGCTCTGCCCAAAGCTTGATGGAAATGATACGAGCAGAGAAGTATGTTTGTCACTCGGCACAGGCGAGCTACAACCGCGCGGTGACGTGGAACACTATGGTTCTTGATATGGCAGAAGACGATGGTCTTGAGGAGAACACCGGTCTGAAATACGGCTGGAATAGAGAAGATGGAGACAAAACGTTCAAGGGCTTCCGAGTAGACTGGTGCACCAAAGGCATAGCTGGATACTATCTGGAAATATCCGATTTTATGTTTTATAAGGACGCGAAAGCGGCAGAAGGAATGACATTTGCTTTGTCGTCGCTGATGATCGGGGATACGTATTGGGGAGAAGACCCCGAAGAAACAACCGAGGATATCTTCATACCTCCGTGGGACAGCACGGTAGAGGAAACTACCGAAGAAACGGTACCGGAATACGTAAACCCCGATGAGAAAACGACCGAAAGTGTTTCGGAAGATATCACAGAGTCATCGACCGAAGAAACCACTGAAGAGTCTTCACAAGGTGAAACGGACACCGAGGAGAGTGAGGACGAGTCCAAGTCCGAGATCACAATGATCCCGGGCGGCGTTGGAGGATCTGAGGATGAGCCAAAAGAAAATGGCTCGGAGGTTCCTTTCTACGTGGCTTGCATTTCTCTTGCGGCACTCAGCGTGACGTCCGTCGTTGTTGTAGTGGTTATCAGGATAAAAGAAAAGATGTAAGGTCAGTATGCGCTGACGTTGCAAGCCGAGATCAATAAACAAAAAAAGAAGCGGCCTGCTATCGCGAAGAGATAGCAGACCGCTTCTTTTTGTGATTCAACTGTTTTTGATAGCGGAAGCAAGCTTTGCGGGGGTGTTGATCTCGGGGGAAAGCTCCACAGTCAAGCCCTCGTTTTCAAGCTGAATAACGAGCTCTGCAAGGTCGAGCGAGTCAAGGCCCATTTCTGTGAATTTCTGATCAACGCCGTAATTTTCAACGGGACGTCCCTGATATTCTGCGATGATCTCAATGATTTTCTGTTCCATAAATGTTCTCCTATATAAAGTATGGTTTGTCCGCAGACGAAATATCCTATGGTTATTCTAACACATTTTCCCGAAAAAGTCAATGGTAATACCGTCAAAAAATGAAAGATCGGAGGCTTTTTTGATTTTCAAGAGCGATATTTGTCCAAATTGTGAGATGTCTGTGATGGATTTGTGTAAAATTGACCAACTAACCCGCAAAAAAACGCGGTTAATTGTGGTTTTTGACGATTGAAAATTGTGAGCGCATATAGGTGTAGGAATTATATTTTAACAGGATCCGACAGGGTCAAGCGGAGGCAGATGTGAAACTTCTTGAGGACAGAATACGCAGCGACGGAAAAATCTTCGAGGGCGACGTGCTGAAGGTAGACAGCTTTGTAAATCACCAGATAGACGTAGGATTTATCAGCGAGCTGGGAAGGGAATTTTACAGACTTTTCTGCGATTGCGGCATCAACAAGATCCTTACGATAGAAGCGTCGGGCATTGGCATCGCTTGTCTTGTTGCCACGCATTTCAACGTCCCCGTCGTGTTTGCGAAAAAATCCAAGTCGATCAACATAAGCGCAGACGTTTATTCGTCCAAGGTCGAGTCCTATACCCACGGAAAGACCTACGACGTGATCGTATCGAAGGAATTTCTCGGTAAGGATGACAAGGTGCTTATCATCGACGATTTTCTTGCAAAGGGAAGTGCGCTCAAGGGACTGATAACTCTCGCCAAGAACGCAGGCGCAGAGGTCGTCGGAGCAGGCATAATCATCGAAAAGGCATATCAGGGCGGCGGCGATTATATCCGCAACGAAATGGGTGTAAGGGTCGAATCGCTGGCAAGAGTTGCTTCTATGAGTGTCGAAGGCGGAGTCGTTTTTTGCGACTAAATATCAAAAAATTTAATATCAAACTACCGATATAATCCCGAATGAGAGAGTGCGATACGCACTCGAAGGCTCGGAAGTCTCTACCGCGCGGCATAATGCGCGACTATTGGTGTTCCGCAACGGGCGGATTATCGGCAGTTATTGATATAACTGCTTTTTTGTTTACAATCGGGAGCTTTCCCGGGTAAAAATAAAAATTTTTATGGAGGAACATTGGACATGTTCAAGAAAATTCTTTCACTCGTTCTCGTAGCTGCAATGATCGCAACATTCTGCGCAGTATTTGCTTCCTGCGACACCGGATCGGACGAGCTCAAGGGACTCAGCGAGTCTCCCCTTCCTACCCCCGCGGTCAGCTCGAGCGTTGAAATCCCCGAAGATTTCAAGATCGGCTTCATCTGTCTGCATGATGAAAACTCCACCTATGACAACAACTTCCTCAAGGCAGTTGCTGCTGTAAAGGCCGCACTTGGACTCACCGATAAGCAGGTTATCATCAAGACTCAGATCCCCGAAGGCGACGAATGCTACGTTGCAGCAAAGGATCTTGCAAGCCAGGGTTGCGACATCGTATTCGCAAATTCCTTCGGCCACGAGCCCTTCATGCTTCAGGCTGCAGCAGAATTCCCCGAGGTTGAGTTCTGCCACGCTACAGGTACCATGGCTCACACCGCAGGTCTTGACAATTTCCACAACGCGTTTGCTTCCATCTACCAGGGAAGATATCTTGCAGGTATCGCTGCAGGAATGAAGCTCAACGAGATGATAAAAGCAGGCGAGATCACTGCTGACGAGGCAGTTATGGGTTACGTTGGTGCATTTACCTACGCTGAGGTTATGTCCGGATTTACCTCCTTCTATCTTGGTGCTAAGTCCGTATGTCCCTCCGTTACCATGAAAGTTCAGTACACCGGCTCTTGGTACGACGAGGCTCTCGAGCAGGAGGCTGCAAATGCGCTTCTTTCTAAGGGTTGTGTTCTTATTTCCCAGCACGCAGACTCCATGGGTGCTCCCTCCGCTTGTGAGGTTAAGGGCGTTCCGAACGTTTCCTACAACGGCAGCACCTACGATGCTTGCCCCGATACGTTTATCGTTTCTTCCGCTATCAACTGGGCGCCTTACTACGTATACATCATCGAGTCCGTTATTAACGGAACCGAGATCGCTGACGACTGGTGCGGCGGCATCAAGGAAGGCTCCGTAGTTCTTTCCGGCATCAACCTCGACGTTGCTGCAGAGGGAACTGTTGAGGCTATCGAGGCTGCTATTGCAGACTTCAAGGCAGGCACTCTCCACGTATTTGACGTTACCAAGGACAACTATATCACCGTTAACGGCGAGAAGCTGACCACATACATGGCAGACGTTGATACTGACGATGCATTCACTCCCGACACCGAGGCTATCAAGGACGGTTACTTCAACGAGTCCGGAGATCGTTCGGCTCCCTATTTCAACATTCTTATAGACGGTATTGAAAACCTCAACACCAACTTTGGAGAATAAGTTTAACTAACAGCAAGGGCTGTCGCAATTTGAAAATTACGGGTTGCGACAGCCCTTATTGATTTTTGTTTTTGTATTTTAAGGGTGTATTGTTGAAATACAATATTTCGTTAAAATGTAAAAACGTATGCTGCAAGGAGGTACGCTGTGAAAGGCGCAATAGCACTTGAATTAAAACACGTAACCAAGCGGTTCGGAGCCGTTGTGGCAAACCACGACGTCAGTCTGTCGGTCCACCACGGAGAGATACTTGCCGTTTTGGGCGAAAACGGAAGCGGCAAGACCACGCTGATGAATATGATCTCGGGAATATATTATCCTGACGAGGGCGAGATCTATATTGACGGCAACAAGGCGCAGATCCTGTCGCCCAAGGACTCCTTCAAATACGGAGTCGGAATGATCCACCAGCATTTTAAGCTGGTAGACGTTTTCTCTGCGACCGAAAATATTGTTCTTGGTATCGAGGACGGAAAAAAGTTCAATTTAAAGGAATCGTCGGCAAGGATCGCCGAGATCGCCGATAAATACGGCTTTGAGATCAGCCCCGAGAAAAAGATATACAATATGTCGGTATCGGAAAAGCAGACGGTAGAGATCCTCAAGGTGCTTTATCGCGGCGCTGACATACTTATCCTTGACGAGCCCACGGCGGTTTTGACTCCCCAGGAGACCGACAAGCTTTTCGCGGTTCTCCGCAGAATGCGTGACGATGGAAAGTGCATCATTATTATAACGCATAAGATGCACGAGGTTTTGTCGCTGTCCGACAGAGTTGCAGTCTTGCGTAAGGGTGAGTACGTCGGTACGGTCGAGACTGCGATGACTAGCGAGAGCGAGCTGACCGAAATGATGGTTGGAAAGAAGATCGCGCTCAACATCGACAGAACAGACGCGCTTGGTCTTGGCGAGCGACTTGTCGTAGACAAGCTGAATTGCTTGGACGAATACGGCGTCAAGGTATTGCAGGACGTCAGCTTTTCGGTGCACGGAGGAGAGATCTTGGGTATAGCGGGTATCGCGGGAAGCGGACAAAAGGAGCTTCTTGAGGCGATCGCGGGAATCCAGCCCACCGAAAGCGGAAAAATTTCTTATATCGAACCTGAAAGTAAAGAGCTTATCGACCTGAGAACCAAGACTACCGCCGAGATCAGAGATCTTGGAATCAGACTTTCATTCGTTCCCGAGGATCGACTTGGAATGGGTCTGGTAGGAAATATGGACGCGGTCGACAATATGATGCTGCGCGGATACGAAAAGAGCACGGTCTTCGTTGACAGAAAGAAGCCGAAGGAGCTTGCCGATAAGATCATTGACGAGCTTGAGGTCGTTACTCCCGGCACGAGCACTCCTGTTCGTCGCCTTTCGGGCGGTAACGTGCAGAAGCTGCTCGTAGGACGCGAGATCGCGTCCGCGCCCAAGGTGTTTATGGCGGCTTATCCCGTAAGAGGACTTGATATCAATTCGTCCTACACCATATACAATCTTTTGACCAAGCAAAAGGAAAGCGGCGTTGCGGTCATGTTCGTCGGCGAGGATCTTGACGTTCTTATGGATCTTTGTGACAGAATTATGGTAATTGCCTCGGGTAAGATCACGGGAATAGTCGATGCGAGAACTATTACGAAGGAAGAATTGGGTCTGCTTATGACCAAAACCACCTCTGTTTTTGAAGATCGGGAATCCCGTACGAATTCTGAAGAAAAGGAGAGCCTTAGCGATGAGTGAGAATATCGATCGTGTAAACGAGACCGAAGCGGCGGTTCAAGATGTAAAGCCCGACGGTCACAAGGACCAAAAGAAGCGCGAGCCCCTTTTCCATATAACCAAGCGCGGACAGCTGCCGCTTATACAGGCGATAGGCATTCGTGCGGCGGCGATAGTGCTGGCGCTTATCGTTGGAGGAATCGTATCGGTCTTTGTCACGGGAAAAAACCCCATTGATATATATGCTTCTATTTTTGACGGGGCTTTTGGAAACGGCGACAGAGCCTGGGTCACGCTGCAGGAGATCGCGGTGCTTTTGGGAATATCTCTTGCTGTCACACCCGCATTCAGAATGAGATTCTGGAACACCGGAGCAGAGGGACAGGTGCTTATAGGCTGTCTTGCAACTGCGGCTTGTATGTTCTGGATAGGCGGAAGCGTTCCCGAATGGCTGCTTATTGTTATAATGCTTGGAGCAAGTATAATTGCAGGAATTTTGTGGGGAGTGCTGCCCGCAGTCTTCAAGGCATTCTGGGGAACAAACGAAACCTTGTTCACGCTTATGATGAACTACGTTGCGATCCAGCTGGTTGAAAGCTTTTTGAAGATAGCGGACAAGAGTGGATCTAACACCGTAGGTCCTACGATATTGGTTCACGGATGGGTGCCAAACCTCTTTGGTGTACAGTATCTGCTCAATATCGTTATCGTAGCTGCACTTTGTGTGCTCATGTATATCTATCTGAAGAAGACCAAGCAGGGATACGAGATCTCCGTAGTCGGAGAAAGCGAAAATACTGCCCGCTACGTTGGAATAAACGTAAAAAAGGTCATTATTCGTACTATGGCTATTTCCGGTGCTATCTGCGGTCTGATCGGATTTTTGCTTGTTGGTGCGACCTCGCACTCTATCGACGCGGATCTTGTCGGCGGACGCGGATTTACCGCGATCATGGTTTCCTGGCTTGCAAAATTCAATCCCGTAATTATGGTATTGACCTCGTTTTTGCTGGTATTCCTTGATCTTGGAGCAGGGGAGATGTCGTCTGCTCTAGGACTTAACAAGTCCTACGGAGAGATCCTTACGGGAATCATTCTTTTCTTCATCATCGGATGTGAGTTCTTCGTACAGTATAAGATCAACGTAAATAAGAACCATAAGTTCTTTGTAAAGAAAGGCGAAAAGGAGGTGCTGGAATGATCTTCGGATTTCCAATAGTATTGTTTATTCAGCGTGCTATTTTGCAGGGAACAGCACTGCTTTTCGGCTCAACGGGAGAAATTTTGACCGAAAAATCGGGAAATCTTAATCTCGGTATTCCCGGAATTATGTATATCGGCGGCATTTCGGGCGTTATCGGCGGATTTCTTTATCAAAGCTCCGCGGGAAGAACGGTTAATCCTGTGCTTGCGATCATTATTCCGCTGCTTTCAAGCCTTTTGGGCTCGCTTCTGGCATCCTTGCTTTATTGCTTCCTGACGGTTACGCTCAGAGCAAATCAGAACGTGACGGGTCTTGCCCTGACTACCTTTGGTGTGGGCTTCGGCAACTTCTTCGGCGGCTCTTTGATCAAGCTTGTAGACAGCGAGGTTCCCTCGATCGCACTCACCAAGATTGCAAAGGTGTTCAAGAAAACATTGCCCTTTGCCGACGATCTCGGGTGGTTTGGAGATATCTTCTTGAGCTATGGATTTATGGTATATCTTGCGATAATTCTCGCGGTCGTAGCATCTATATTCCTGAAAAAGACCCGCACAGGACTTTATCTGCGCGCAGTCGGAGAGAATCCCGCGACGGCAGATGCGGCAGGAATCAACGTCTCGAAATATAAGTATCTTTCCACCTGCATCGGCGGAATGATCGCGGGACTTGGAGGCTTGTACTACGTTATGGACTACACCAACGGTGTTTGGTCGAACAACGGATTCGGTGACAGAGGTTGGCTTGCGATAGCACTTGTTATTTTTGCAACCTGGAAGCCCTCGGTCGGTATTGTGGGCTCGTACCTTTTCGGTGCGCTCTACGTTCTCTATAATTACATCAGCGTAAGCATGCCGATGATGCCTATCATTCAGATGCTTCCTTATGTGGTAACCATCATTGTTCTCATTATTACAAGCATGAGAAACAAAAAAGAAAATCAGCCCCCCGCATCTCTCGGTCTTTCTTATTTCCGAGAAGAGCGATAGGGGGTCAAATCGGGGAAGCTTCGCTACACGGCACGGCTTTCCCGATTTCTTCAAAAAACAAGAGCTTTTTTGGCTTTTTTGTTGACAGAATTGCATCTGTGTATTATAATATAGTTAGTCTTGCTTTGTTGGTAAAAGCCCTCGGCATCGACGAGCAAAAAAACTTTATCACGAGGTGAAATCAAATGTTTGAATCCTTAAAAATGAAAAACAGAAGCATTATTCTCGACACCGATATAGGTCCCGATTGCGACGACGTAGGCGCGCTTGCGGTATTGTTTTCCTATGCAAAGGAAAATAACGTTTCGATACTCGGAGTCTGCAACTGTACGTCAAATACTTACGGAAGTGCGACTGTTGACGCCGTAAAGGAGTTTTGCAACGCTCCTGATTTTAAGATAGGTATGTATTCCAAGCCGGGATTTTTCAGCTTTGATAACCCCGTGCACGTGAAATATAATAAATATATCGCGGAAAAATACTCAAAGAAATATAACGACGGCACGCTTGAGCTGTTGCCCCACGTTTCCTTCTACCGCAGTTTGCTTGCAAACGCCGAGGACGACGGAGTGGTGCTGGTAACTATTGGAATGTTCAACGCGTTTGCGGACTTTCTTAAGAGTGGTCCCGATAAGTACAGCGACCTTAGCGGAATAGAGCTCGCCAAGAAAAAGATACACGCCGTAGTTTCTATGGCTTCGATTTTACCCGAGGGAAGAGAGTTCAACGTGTTCTGTGACTACAAGGCGGCAAAATACTGCTTTGAAAATTGCCCTGCGCCCATGTACCTCTCGGATTTTCACATCGGTGTATCAATATTGACGGGATATTCTCCCGAGGCGGCGGAAAAGCACCCGAACAATCCCATAGTCGAGGCATATCAGCTTTATACAAAGGGATTTCCAAGACCGGGATTCAACTGTACTTTCGATTTGACTGCCGTTCAGTTCGCGTTTGAGGGAGAGGGAGATCTCTATTCCTTGACCGTCCCCGGCAGAATTGAATTTTACAACGCAGATCCCGAAAAATTCGAAGCGGATGCCAATAGATTTGTCGAGGACGAAAACGGCAAGATCTACTTTATGAAAAAGGTAGCCTCCGACGAGGAGATCGCCAAGAGCATTCAGGCGAGAATGGATGAATACGTATTATAATCAGAGAACCCTCCCCGAGCTCTCGGGGAGGGTAAATTAAGAGAACAAAAGGATTTTATGGAAGAAAATATAAATTTATACGAGTCGCGTGAGTTTAAGCGCTCTCGTGCCGCATACAGATGGGAATGTGCCTTTGAGTATTTCGCATCGCTTATGGTGGCGGACAGCCTCCTTGCGAAGTTATTGACTTCGATAGGCTTTTCCGATGCAGAAACGGGAATTTTGTCGTCCTTCATTACGCTTGCGTTTCTGTTTCAGATCATTTCAATATTCGTTATCAGGAAAATAACCAACACCAAGCGCTTTGCCGTGCTTTTTCACTCGCTGGGACAGATAGTCTGCGTAATTATTTTCCTCATTCCGTTTATGCCGTTTTCAAAGCCGCTTGGAAAAGCCTTGACGGTGGCTTGCATACTTATAGCGTATTTTGGCAATTATATGGTCTCCACACTTATTTACAGATGGGGAAATTCCTTCGTTGAGCCAACTAAAAGAGGCAGATTTAATTCGGGCAAGGAAATGCTGTCGCTCTTGACTGGCGTGGTGGTATCTATCACCGTCGGAATTGCCGTTGATAAATTTGAAAAGGCGGGGAACGCAAAGGGAAGCTTCCTTTTTATCGCGATCGCCGTGTTGGCGTTTTTTGTTTGCGATCTTGCGATGCTTTTGCTTATGAAAAACGAGATCAAGCCCAAGCAGGAAGAAAAAGAAAGCGTGCCGATGCGCGTGATCTTGAAGAACACCTTGGGAAATAAAAGCTTTCGCAATATTATTATTCTTGCAATCCTCTGGAATTGCGCGAGGTTTATGACGGTTGGCTTTCTTGGCACCTATAAGACCGAGGATCTGGCATATACGATGACGGTCGTACAGGTGATCAATATCGCCGCGTGTCTTGCTCGCGCCCTGATCTCAAAGCCGTTTGGAAAATACAGCGACAAGCGCACCTTTGCGAAGGGAATAGAGCTCGGACTTGTCATCGCCGCGGCTGCATTCTTTTCGGGAATCTTTGCGACCCCCGAGACGAGATTTTTCATCATCGTACATACCGTGCTGTTCCACGTATGTATGGCAGGCGTAGAGGGAAATTTCATCAACGTCACGTATAGCTACGTTGACAGCCGTTATTTTGCCGAAGCGTCAGCTATTAAAAACTGCATTTCGGGCGTTTTTGGCTTTGGAGCTTCGCTTGTCGGAGGCAAAATATTGGCAACCGTTCAGGCGAATAATAACACCTTGTTTGGATATACCGTTTACGGTCAGCAGGTATTGTTCGCAATTTCTTTCGTGCTGATATTGAGTGCGATTTTGTTCGCACACTTTGTTGTCGGAAAGCAAAAGGTAATGATACAATAAAAAACAAAACACGGAGCGCGTGTCAACACGCTCCGTGTTTTTATGCGATTTGGCAAAGCGAATCAAGATTGACCGCCAAGAGTAACAGATACAGAGTGATATTGACCGCCACGATGATACGTCAAGGTGATCTCGTCTCCGATCTTAAAATCATAAAGTATATTGGAAAGTTGGGCAAGATTGTATATTTTCGAGCCGTTGATCGCGGTAATGATGTCGCCCTTTTCAAGCTTGCCGTAAACGGCAGAGCCGACCGATACCGAAAGCACGTAAACTCCGCTTGCTTTTGCGCGGAAAGAGCCGTTGATAGCGTCGGATTCAGTGATCTTGTCAGACGAGATCTTGTACCAGTGGCCTTCTTTTACGCCTACGCAGGTTATTCCCAAAAAGGCGCGTTCGTTGGAAATGGAAGACTCGATACCGTCCGCGCTGCCTGTAGCGATAATAGCCCAGATTATTTCAATAGCGCCGTCGATCGGAAGAGCAAAGCCTACTCCCTCGCTTTCTCCGAGCTTCATTGATACTATGCCCACGACCTCGCCTCGCGCATTGATCAGCGGGCCGCCTGAGTTTCCGGGATTGACGGGAGTGTCGGTCTGAAGGACACGCATCGTTTTTTCAAGGTTCTCGTTGTCGTCGTATATCCAAAGAATTCTGTCGACGGCGGAGATTATACCTTGAGTAACCGTCCAAGAGAAGTTTTCTCCCTCGGGAGTTCCCATAGCATAAACCTTGTCTCCGGCGCGGCAGGTCGCATAGTTTGCAAGCGTCAGGGGGGAGAGCCCCGAGGATGCGATCTTCAAAACGGCAATATCGTCCTCAAACGAATAGCCGACAAGCGACGCCAAAACGTAATCACCCGTTTCGTAAAGTCTTACGTAGATCTCGCTCGCGTCTGCAACGACGTGATAATTCGTCGCTACGTAGTCGTACGACTTGTCCTCGGAGACGCCAACTATGAATCCTGAGCCCGTGCTCGTTCCGCTTGCCAACTCCGCCGATACGACCACCACGGAGCTCATCGCCTTGCTTATGGTGTCGGGGGAAGCGTCACCGTCAATGACGTCATTGTTGGTAGAAGTTGGAATAAAAACGATGCTTTTTTCGGGGGAAGGAAAAAGACCGAGCATAAGCGCGGACGTCATCGCGATCAAAAGAAGTATCGAGATCGCAGACAGTATCGCGGCGGCACCGAATCCGTTATTTGACCTCGCCTTGATCACACGCACGGTTTTGACGGCAGACGTATCCTCGACCGTATGATCGGTCGGCTCAACCTCAACCTGCGGCTCGGCGAAAAATTGATACGTGTGAGCGTTTCGCTCGGATATCTTCTTTCCCTTGGCCGAAATACGCTCGCTCTTTTTTCTGATGCGTTCGTTTTTTTGCTCTGTGCGAGAGCTTGAGTTTGATTTGTATGTATTGCTCATTTCAGGTACCTTTGTAATAATACGCCAACCCCATATTCAAGGTTGGCGTAATGATGTTGATTTTAATATCAGTCGACAAGCTCGAATTTGTAGCCAACGCCCCAGACCGTCTTGATCACCCATTTTTCAGATGCCTTTTCAAGCTTTTCGCGCAGACGCTTGATGTGAACGTCTACCGTACGGGAGTCGCCGAGATAATCGAAGCCCCAGACCTTGTCAAGAAGCTGGTCGCGGGTAAATACGCGATTGTAGTTGGAAGCGAGGAAGTAGAGAAGCTCGAGCTCCTTGGGGGGAATGTCCACGCTTCTTCCGCGAAGCTTAAGCTCGTATTTCTGAAGACTGATCTCAATATTTTCGAATCTGATGACCTCGTCGTCCGCCTGCGGAACGTGAGACTGGCAACGGCGAAGCACCGCCTTTATTCTCGACGAAAGCTCCTTGTTGTCAACGGGCTTTACCATATAGTCGTCCGCGCCGAGCTCAAGACCGAGCACCTTGTCGAATACTCCGCCCTTGGT
This sequence comes from Clostridia bacterium, assembly GCA_017411745.1. Taxonomy (GTDB): domain Bacteria; phylum Bacillota; class Clostridia; order Oscillospirales; family CAG-272; genus SVTX01. The sequence continues at coordinate 58,810 of JAFQPM010000025.1, forward strand.
GCTGACCATGATGATCGGCTTGGAAGAGTTCTCGCGGATCTCGCGGCAGACCTGCCAGCCGTCCTTCTTGGGAAGGGTGATGTCGAGAATGACTATGTCGGGATCATACATTTTAAAGAAATTGATACCCTCAGAGCCGTCGGTTGCAATCTTGACCTCGTAGCCCTCGTTTTCAAAGTATGTTTTGATAGATTCGGCAAGCGCCGCCTCGTCCTCAATGACGAGAATTTTAGTATCCATCATTTTTTGTGTCCTCCGAATATGTAAAAGTTGGTTTTTCCGATTGATCTGCCTTGTGCGATTTCATAAACTTACCGTTGTAATTCAACTCTATTATAGACTGCCTGTAGGAAATCTATGTGAAAAATGGCTGAATTTTGAACGAATTTTCAATGCCGTTAAATTTGTCGACACACGAAAACAGATTAAATTTCAATTCTTGTTAATAATTATACCACAAAAAATTCGATTTGTACAGTAGTTTTTAAAAAATTTTATCGATTTTTTTAATAAAATTCAGACCGTTTTAAAAAATAATTCAAATTTTGACCTCGAAATTTTAACAAATTGTTTCGTGTGCCGCATTTTCGAGCAAAAGTGTCTGATTTCTATGCGAGTGAAAACCCTTAAAAAAACAAATCTTTGATGCTAATTTCTCCAACACCCCTTGAAAAATCCGCAAAAATGTATTATAATGTATTTATAATAGGTAATTATGCGTATTTTTACGGAAAGCAGGTAATTTTTATATGAAGCTCGGCATAGTGGGACTTCCAAACGTAGGAAAATCAACTCTTTTTAACGCGCTGACCAACGCGGGCGCAGAATCGGCAAACTATCCCTTCTGCACTATTGAGCCCAACGTGGGCGTTGTCACCGTACCCGACAGCCGCCTTGACGTGCTGGCAAAAATGTACGACCCCAAGAAATACACCCCCGCGATCATTCAGTTCGTAGACATTGCGGGACTCGTTAAGGGCGCGTCGCAGGGAGAAGGACTTGGAAACAAGTTCTTGTCCAACATTCGTGAGTGTGACGCGATCATTCACGTAGTCCGTTGCTTTGAGGACGATAATATCATTCACGTCGACGGCTCGGTCGATCCCATGCGTGACCTTGAGACCATCAATATGGAGCTCATTTTCTCCGATATGGAAATGGTCGAAAGAAGAATAGACAGAACCAAAAAGGCAATGAAGGGCGACAAGACCCTCGCGGGCGAGCTCGCACTCTTTGAGCGCATCTACGCGACGTTAGAGGAGGGCAAGTGCGCGCGTACTATGGAGCTTTCCGACGACGAACTGGCTTGTCTTTACGATACCCCTCTGCTTACCATGAAGCCCGTTATATACGTTGCAAACGTCAGCGAGGACGATGCGACCGCAGAGCCCGTAAACAACGAGGCGTATATGAAGCTCAAGGCATTTGCCGAGACCGAAAAGAGTGGCGTTATCGCAGTCTGCGCGGGCATCGAGTCCGAGATCGCAGAGCTTGAGGGCGAGGAAAAGCAGATGTTCCTTGAGGATATGGGAATCGAGGAAAGCGGACTTGATAAGCTCATCAAGGCAAGCTACTCGCTGCTCGGTCTTATCAGCTACCTTACCGCAGGACCCGAGGAGGTCCGCGCGTGGACTATCACGAGAGGAACTAAAGCGCCTCAGGCGGCAGGCAAGATCCATAGCGATTTCGAGCGCGGCTTTATCAGAGCCGAGGTCATCGCCTTCGACGATCTCGTTTCTTGCGGCAATATGGTCGCCGCAAAGGAGCAGGGACTCGTTCGCAGCGAGGGCAAGGAATACGTAATGAAGGACGGCGACATCGTTCTGTTCAGATTTAATGTATAAGGCGGCACGTGGGGAGAGGGGAAACTTTTGAAAAAGTTTCGCCCTCTCCCCACACCCCACACCCTTTCAAAACTTTCCCAAAAGTAAAACAGCGAGAAAAGATAAATCAAAAATATCAGGAAAAGAATATGAGAATGAGAAAAAAGAAGCACGGCGACGAGAGGATTCTCGCCTGTGCAGAATTACTTATAGAAGCCCCCGAAACGCTGAAGGATGATCCCAAAAAGCCCTTTGCCGATAAGGAAAAGTTGCTTTGCCTTGAGATCGGATGCGGCAAGGGCAACTTTGCCGTCGGCACTACCGCAAACGAGCACGACATCAATCTTATCGCGATGGAAAGAGTCAGAGACGTCTGCTGCCTCGCGCTTGAAAAGGCGATGGCTTGCAAGGACTCAAGACCTGACAATCTGCGCTTCATCATCGGTAACGCCGACAATCTCGAGGAGTGGTTTCCCGAAAAATGCCTCGATAGAATATACCTCAATTTCAGCGATCCGTGGCCCAAGGCAGGTCACGCAAAGCGCCGCCTGACTCACAGAAATTACCTCGCGAAGTACAAAAAGCTACTCAAGGACGGCGGCCTTTTGATCTTCAAGACCGATAACGTAGGACTTTTCGACTTTTCACTCGAGGAATTTGCCGAGTTCGGCTTGACGGTCGAATGGATGACCCGCGATCTCCACAACAGCGATCGCGCCGAGGGCAATGTGATGACCGAGTACGAAAAGAACTTTTCGGAAAAGGGCTTTACGATAAATTCTGCAATTGTAAGATTTTAATAACCGTATCCAAAATCACTATCCTAATTGGAGTTCTTTTGCCTACTTTTCTTGCAAGAAAAGTAGGGGAATCGAGGCAAAATGAAACATTCCGAAATTGACAATCTGCCGGGCGGAGTTCTTGCGATAAAAAAGGCGGCAGGGATGACCTCCCACGATGTTGTAAACAAGATCAGAAGACTTTACAATACAAAGAGAGTCGGTCACGCAGGCACGCTTGACCCGATGGCAACTGGAGTGCTCGTCGTGCTTGTCGGCAGAGCCGCAAAGGCTTGCGAGTATATCTCGTCGGATAAAAAGACCTACAAGGCGACCTTGCGTCTTGGATTGACAACCGACACCGAGGACGTGACAGGGGAGGTTTTGACAAAAAGCGACGATATTCCTTCTGCCGAGCAAGTAGAGGCTGTATGCCGTGAATTTGTGGGAGAGTTGAAGCAGATACCTCCCATGTATTCGGCATTGAAGGTTAACGGTCAAAAGCTTTATGACTTAGCAAGGCAGGGAGTGACCGTTGAGCGCGATGCGAGAGATATTACCGTATTTTCCCTTTATTGCGAGGCAACCGAAAGCAAGACCGACTATATTTTGACGGTTACCTGCAGCGGAGGCACGTATATCCGCACGCTCTGTGCCGACATCGGAGCAAGGCTCGGTTGCGGCGGTGTCATGGCAACCCTTGAGCGCACGGAGGCTTGCGGAATGTCAATAGACGAGTGTCATACGCTTGACGAGATAGAGAAAATGCCGGAAGATGACCGCCAAAAGCTACTGTTACCGACAGAACGACTCTTTGCCGAGCTTGACTCGGCAAAGTTACCCGCGTTTTTTGAAAAGCTATTCCGTGACGGTTGCCCGATCTATCAGAAAAAAATAAAGACCGATTTCAAGATCGGTCAAAGAGTGCGCGTCTGCTCCGAGAACGGTCACTTTTTCGCCTTGGGCGAAATAGTCGAGCGCGAGGAGGGAAGCGCGATAAGATCGGTTAAAATATTTGAACTGTAATACAAAAAGGAGAAGGTTTGAAAGCCCTTCTCCTTTTTGTGTTCAATTATTTTACGAATTCATTATAGATCGCGCCCAGCGCAGTGTTGAAATCGTGCTCCTCAACGCCAACGATGATATTAAGCTCGCAAGAGCCCTGGTCGATCATACGGATGTTGACTCCCGCGTTCGATATAGCGGAGAAAACTCTTGCCGCAGTACCCTTTGCCTTGACCATTCCTCGACCAACAACGGCAACGAGAGCAAGACCGTCCTCGATGCTGATGCTGTCGGGCTTTGTGCGGCGGGTGATTGCCTGAAGCACGCGTTCCTTGTGAGCCTCAAACTGCGCGGTGGATACTACAACACTCATCGTATCGATACCGGAGGGAAGGTGCTCGAAGGATATATCGTTGTCCTCAAGACATTCAAGCACCTTACGGCCAAAGCCGATCTCGGAGTTCATCATATCCTTTTCAATGGTGATAACAGAAAAGCCCTTCTTGCCCGCGATACCGGTGATGACGTGCTCGCTGTCGTAGCTTGAAGCCTGCGAAACGATCATCGTGCCCTTGTCCTCGGGGTGATTGGTGTTTCTGATATTGATCGGAATACCCGCGTAACGAACGGGGAATATCGCATCCTCGTGAAGCACAGTCGCGCCCATGTAGGAAAGCTCGCGAAGCTCACGGTAGGTTATCGTGTCGATAGGTTGGGGATTGCTGATGATACGGGGGTCTGCCATAAGGAAGCCCGAAACGTCGGTCCAGTTCTCGTAAAGATCCGCCTCGGCAGCGCGCGCAACGATAGAACCCGTGATATCTGATCCACCGCGTGAAAAAGTCACGATAGTGCCGTTGGGAGCGATGCCGTAGAATCCGGGAATAACGGCGTACTTGTGATCCTTGAGCTCGAGGGAAAGAATGTCGTTGGTCTTGTCCTCATCAAAGGTTCCGTTTTCGCGGAAGTAGACCACGTTCTCTGCATCGATGAAATCAAATCCGATGTATTTTGCGAGAATAAGACCGTTGAGGTACTCGCCGCGGCTCGCAGCAAAGTCACGTCCCGAATTGTGCAGGATAGCGTTTTTGATGTACTCATATTCGCCCGAGAGGTCGAAATTAAGACCAAGCTCGGAAATTATTGAATTGTATCTCTCCTTGATCTTCTCGTAATGAGCGTCGATGACGTCGCTGGAGGCGTGAGAGCGAACCAGCTCGAAAAGAGTGTAAAAGAGATCGGTCACCTTCGTATCGTCGGAAAATCTCTTTCCGGGCGCGGAGGGGACGACGTATCTGCGGTCGGGGTCGGCTTTTATGATCTCGGCGACCTGACGGAAATGCTGCGCGTCCGCGAGGGATGATCCGCCGAATTTAACGACTTTAAGACTCATATTTATCTGCCTTTCTTGCGCCGTGGCGCAACAAAAAATATCAATTTCTCGTCTGTAAGCGACAATGTATACTATATTATATGAAAAAACGGCTTTTTTGTCAATAGCAATTATCAATAAAAAGTTAGTTTCAGAGCGCAAAAAGGTGTTTTTATTAACGAAAAAGCCGCGTTTTTTGAGATTTTTTATTAAGATGCTTGATTGTTGGGGCTCTTTATGGTAAAATACAAGTAAAGGTCAATGCAAGGATCGTGTTGACTCCACCTCCCGAAAGGAACCGATTTTATGAAGACATATCTTTATCCATCAAATATATTATTGCCCGATTTTAATAAGATCGACGGCACGAAATGGTCGGCAGTCGCCTGCGACCAGTATACCAGCGAGTCTGAATATTGGGAGAAAGCGTACGAGCTAGTCGGCAACAGCCCCTCAACGCTCGAGCTTATGCTTCCCGAGGCGTTCCTCGACAGAGAGAATGAGATGATTCCAAAGATCAATCAAAAAATGCACGAATATCTCGCAAATCACCTTTGTGAGCACGAGAATTCCATGATATATCTCGAGCGCACGCAGTCGGACGGCAGAGTACGCAGAGGCATCGTAGGCGCGATCGACCTCGAGGATTACGACTATTCAAAGGGCTCGCAGACCCTGACGCGCGCTACCGAGGGCACGGTGCTTGAGCGCATACCGCCAAGAGTTGCTATCCGTCGCGGCGCGGCGTTTGAAATGCCGCATATTATGATACTTATCGACGATCCCGATCGTACGGTCATCGAACCCGTTTCGTCAAAGGCAGAGAGCTATGCGAAGGCATACGACTTTGACCTTATGGCAGAAAGCGGACACGTTAAAGGATATTTTATCTCTCCCGAGGATTTTGACGGAATAAATACGGCGCTTGATAAGCTTGCCACGGCTGAAGCTATGAATAAAAAATACGGAGTCGAAGCAGCTCCTCTGCTTTTTGCCATGGGTGACGGAAATCACTCCTTGGCGTCTGCAAAGGCGCTTTACGAGGAGATCAAGAGAGAGATCGGCGAGGGGGCGGCAAGCGTCCACCCCGCACGCTACGCACTTTGCGAGATCGTCAATCTGCACGACGAAGCACTTGATTTTGAACCGATATACAGAGTGCTTTTCGGAGTCGATAAGGAAGATTTTACAAGATCCTTTGCCGACTACCTGTCTGCACTTCACGGCAACGCCGAGGAGCAGATCATTGATCTCTGGCAGGGCGGCGAGATCATAAAAACCTACACGGTAAAGAGCGCCGAGGCTCAGCTTGCGGTCGGAACGGTGCAAAACTTCCTTGATATTTACGGTAAGGCTCACCCCGAGGTGACCGTAGATTATATTCACGGCATCGAAACCGTAAAAGCGTTGACAAGACAGGACAACACCCTTGGCATCACCTTCGACGGAATGACGAAGAATATGCTTTTCAAGACCGTCATCTGTGATGGTGCTTTGCCTCGCAAGACCTTCTCGATGGGCCACGCGGCAGATAAACGCTTCTACCTCGAGTGCAGGAAAATTACTCCGTAAACAAGACGAAAAACAAAAATCCGACACGAAATCCACTCTACCGGTGGTTGTTTTCTCCTCACTCAACCAACGGTGTGTGGATTTTATGTGCTTTTGCGGTTATACTGTAGGCGAAAGGAGGATAGCGTGAAAACGACTTCCGTCTAAAATATACTTTTTCACGCGTAACATTTGCCGTTACGGCAAAATTAGCGATTACTATTTGTGCTGTCGTCAGCGGCAGAATGGAGATTACTATGGATCAAGTTAAAATCGGTAAATTTATTGCCGAACGTAGAAAAAAATCAAGCTTAACACAGATGCAACTGGCAGAAAGATTGGGGATCACAGACAGAGCCGTATCAAAGTGGGAAACGGGCAAGGCAATGCCCGATACCGCCATTATGCTTGAGCTGTGCGAGATTCTCGGCATCAGTGTAAATGAATTATTAAGTGGGGAGAAAATCAATATGGAAAACGACAATCAAAAAAAGGAACAGCTTTTGCTTGATATGGCAAAAGAGTTGGAAAAGAAAAACAAAAAGATATGGTCTTCTATGTGGGCAATTTTGATCGTAAGCATGACGGCCCTGTTTGCCGGCATCTTAATTGCCGCATTTTTCATACCAGAGGGAATATGGCAGCTCGTTACAATTGTTGGAATTTGCATTGTATTTTTGATACCGTGCTTCTACGCATTAAATCTTGAGATCAGCGTGGGGGCTTACAAGTGCAAAAATTGCGGTCACGAAATTGTGCCTACCTATTCAGAAGCACTGTGGGCGATGCATAGCGGAACGACACGATACTTAAAGTGCCCAAAATGCAATAAACGCACTTGGTGCAAAAAAGTACTGAAAAGATAAAGTCTTTTTAACAAATTACCTCCCGACAGATTAAAAAAATCTGTCGGGAGGTAATTTCTTTATGTGGATCGGTCTTTAATTTTATTCATCAATCCTCGTGATCGAAGATCTCAACGAAAAGTCTGATGATATCAAGCTTGTTGGGGGTCTTGGGGTTCGAGGGAGTACATCTGTCCTCGAGCGCGGCGTCTGCCATTGCCACCACCTTCGACATATATTCCTCGCGAGAAAGATCGGGCGCCGCTTCTTTTATCGAGCGCGGAACGTGCATCTCTACTCTCAACTCTTCAAGATAGCTCATAAGCGACTTGACCGACGCGATGTCGTTGTAGCTTCCTACTCCGATACGGCGGGCAAGGCTCGCGTATTTTTTCGCGATCTCTGTGGGCTCGGTCATCGAGTGGGTCTGGTGAGTAACGTCACTGTTGTAGCTGATTATAGCAGGGAGCAGGATCGCGTTTGCACGTCCGTGAGGAATGTGGAACTGTGCTCCGAGCTGATGTGCCATGCCGTGATTAAGTCCGAGCGAGACCGCGTTGAATGCAACTCCTGCGAGGTTGGATCCCACGTGCATCTGTGCTCTGGCCTCAACGTCGTTCGTTTCTTCAAACTTGTAGGAACGAACGAGATAATCCTTGCAGATCTGCGTCGCTTTTTTCGCGTACATATCCGAAAAGACGTTAGCGTTCTTGCTGACGTATGCCTCGATAGCGTGCGTAAGCACGTCCATACCCGTATCCGCGGTGATCGAAGCGGGAACGCTTTTGACCATTTCCACGTCAAGTATTGCCTCGTCGGGAAGCAACTTATCATCGAGAAGCGCGTGCTTGACGTTCTTTTCTGTGTCGGTAATGACCGCAAAGGAAGTGACCTCGCTACCCGTACCGCTTGTTGTCGGTATAGCTATAAATCTCGGGAAATAGGAGGGCTCCATCTTGTTAGCGAACTGACGAACGCACTTGGTAAGGTCGATCGCCGAGCCGCCTCCAACCGCGATGATGCAGGGGGCCTTGTCAGTCATAAGCGCGGTAACGCCCGCAACGACCTTCTGGATTGAGGGGTCGGGAACGACGTCCGAATAAATGGTATATTTAATATTTGCCGAATCAAGAGGGCTTGTGATCTTGCCGATCAGACCGCTTTTAACGGTAAAGGGGTCGGCAACTATGAAAACGCTCTTGTATTCGAGCTTGGCAAGGCGCGAAAGCGCGTTGTCGCCGAAGTGAACGGCAGTAAACAGAGTAAAATTTTGCATTTTTGATCCTTTCGGAATAAACGGTGTTGAAGCTCTAAATAACGATAATACGCCATCTTACCCTTACATTATACCGCATTTTTTCTTTCAAGTCAATAGTCAAATAGCAAAAAAGAACCGATGAATAAAGGCGCTTTGAGCGCGTTTTTCCCAAAAATCGTCTGCGAGGCAAAAAAAGCCGCAACAACGATTGACAAATGAGCAAAATTTTGATATAATAAAATGTAAATCTGTTTTTTGCGGGAATTTGCCGCAAAGGAAAGGAGGTTGACGTGAAAAAGGTCACGCTGTGCGCGCCGTCGAGAATATACGAGGATCATCCAAACGGACGTTTTTCCTATTCGTCTATGGTCGATTTTTTTGAGACCGTAGGTCTTGGCGCAATCGACATGTCGTTTGAAGCGCTTTCAAGATATGATGATTCATGGGAGTCGGTGCTGTATTCGACCGCCCGTAAGGCGCAAAGCAAGGGCATCAGCCTACCCGTATGTCATCTCTCCTTCTATATGCCCGACCCGAATAATGCAGAGCTGATGGCAAAATATACCCGTGAGCTCTTTCGTGGGATCAGCGCGGCAAAGCTTATGGGAATCTCCCGTGCGGTCGTTCACCCCATATCGTTCTACTCGTCCGAAAAAACGTACGGCGATTGGGTGAGAGCGAATATTGCCTTCCTCTCTCCCGTGGTCGAGTACGCAAAGAGCAAGGGAGTTCGCCTCTGCGTTGAAAATATGCCAAGCGAAAAAGAAGCCCCGGACAATCATCTTTACGGCTCCTGCGCTCTGAATATTTCCGCGCTTGCCGAAAAGCTTGGGATAGGAGTTTGCTGGGACGTTGGACATGCTAACATAAGCGGATATAAGCAGTCTGAGCAGATGCAGATACTTAAAGACAAGATCGAGGTCTTACATATTCACGATAACGGTGGGCATAAGGACGCACACCTCATCCCCTTCGACGGAAGCGTTGATTGGAGCGACGTCGCAAAGGGAATAAAAGAGAGCGAGTTTTGTGGGATCCTCGACGTTGAGGTAACCGCGTGGGCGCTTTCCGGAGACCGTGCCGTCAGAGAAAACTTTGGAAAAACGATAGTCAGCCGTGCCCATAGGCTTATGGAAATGGCAGACTTGATCGGATAATTCTCCGATAGCTTTTGGCAAATTTCACCGATAACTATTTATGCCGCCGTTGGCGGCAGAGGAGTCAGCGTGAAAGTTGCTTCCTTCTTGAAGTGAAACCTGCTTTTTCACGCACGAAATTCGCCTTGCGGCAAATTTCACCGATAACTATTTATGCCGCCGTTGGCGGCAGAGGAGTATAATATGTTACTTTACAATTCACTAACGAGAAAAAGAGAAGAATTCGTGCCTCGCGAGGAGGGAAAGGTCAGCATGTATACCTGCGGACCTACCGTCTATCACTATGCACACATAGGAAATCTTCGCACGTACATTATGGAAGACGTGCTTGAAAAATACCTCTCTTATGTCGGCTACGACGTTAACCGCGTTATGAATATCACTGACGTCGGACATCTGTCGAGCGACGGAGATACGGGAGAGGACAAAATGCTCAAGGGAGCAAAGCGCGAGAAAAAGACCGTAATGCAGATCGCGCAGTATTATACCGACGCGTTTTTCGCAGACTGCAAGAAGCTCAATATAAAGGTTCCCAATACCGTACAGCCCGCAACGGGATGTATCGCGGAATTCATCGCGCTCGTACAGGGACTTCTTGACAAGGGCTTTGCTTACGTCGCGGGCGGAAACGTTTATTTTGACACCTCCAAGCTCGAGCAGTACTACGTGTTCAATGATTTCACCGAGGACGACCTCGAGGTCGGTGTGCGCGAGGGCGTTGAGCAGGACGACAACAAGAAAAACAAGGCTGACTTCGTTCTTTGGTTCACGAAATCCAAGTTCGACGATCAGGAGCTCAAATGGGATTCTCCTTGGGGTATCGGATATCCCGGCTGGCACATCGAGTGCTCGGGAATCAGCATGAAGTATCTCGGCGAATACCTTGATATCCACTGCGGCGGTATAGATAACCAGTTCCCGCACCATACTAATGAAATAGCGCAGTCCGAGGCTTTCGTCGGACATAAGTGGTGCAACTATTGGTTCCACGTTTATCACCTTAACACAAATTCGGGCAAGATGTCGAAATCAAGCGGCGAATTTCTGACCGTCTCCCTGCTTGAGAGCAAGGGCTACGATCCCCTCGTTTACCGCTTCTTCTGTCTGCAGTCGCATTACCGCAAATCGCTCGTTTTCTCATACGAAAACCTCGACAACGCAACGATCGCATATAATAAGCTTATCGCAAAGATCGCTCAGCTCGATGAAAACGACGGCGAGCTTGACGAGGTCGCACTCGCAGAGCTTAAAGCAAAGTTCCGCGCGGCTATGGACAACGACCTAAACACCTCTCTCGCGGTTACTGCGGTCTACGACGTTCTCAAGGCAAGGACCAACGGCAAGACCAAGCTCGCGGCGCTTGCAGATTTCGACACCGTGCTCTGCATCGGTATGCTTGAGGCGGCGGAAAAGGTAAGAACAGCCAAAAAGCAAGAGGAGCAAAAGGCACAGGCAGAGCAGGCGTACGATGTTAGCGATCCGTTCATCGCAGAGATAGTAGAGCTTATCGAAAAGAGAAAGCAGGCAAAGAAGGAAAAGAATTTTGCCGAGGCAGACCGCATCCGTCAGTATCTCGCCGACAAGGGAGTTACTCTTATCGACGATCGCTCGGGAACCACCTTCAAGATAGAAAAATAAAATGGACAAAATAAAAGAACTTTGCAAAAAATACCGCGAGATATTGCTGTATCTCATTTTCGGAGTGCTGACAACGCTGGTTGGCTGGGTCGTGTACTTTGGCGTTCTTTGGGCGCTGAAGGGAGCGATGGGTCTGCCCGTTGAGGATACGAGCAGCGGAAAATACGTGGCGGCATATACTGCGGCGCAGATAATACAGTGGATCGCGGCGGTGCTGTTTGCATTTTTCACTAATCGCAAGTGGGTGTTTACCGATGCCGATAAGAACGTGTCGATGGGAGTCCAGCTCGTCAAATTTTCCGCGGGCAGAGTGGTTACGTTCTTCATTGACTTTGCGGTCACTCTGTTTGGCGCGATGGCGCTCGCGAAGCTAATTCCGGCTATGACGTCAGTGCTGCTTTTCGGCAGGGAATGGAATCTTGCCGAGATCGGCGCAAAGGTGGTAGCCGCAGTCATCGTTATCGTTTGCAATTATATTTTCAGCAAGATCTTCGTTTTCAAAAATAAAGAATAAACTTTTCGCGTGCGGGTCGACAAAGCGACCTGCACGTGTATTTTTTGTTTGCAAAACAACGCGTTTTTTGAAAAAACTCTTGACAATAAGATAAAAATATATTAAAATTAATATATATGTCTTTCGGAAGGTCGCGATCGACAACGCTCGCCGTTTTCCGAAAAATACTTCTGAAATCCGCCCCAAAATGACAACAAGGCGGAGGATTGGAACGATATGCTTAAAAGTATGACTGCCTTTGGCAGAGAAAGAGCGCAGATCGGCGGTAAGGACGTCACGGTTGAGATAAAGTCTGTAAACAACAGATATTTCGACTGTCAGGTCAAGCTCCCACGCATATATTCTCCTCTGGAGCAAAGGATCAAACCGTATCTGCAGGAAAAAGGAATCTCGCGCGGAAAGGTTGACGTTGGAATATTCGTCGAGCTTGCCGAGGCGACAGAAAACGAAATTACAGTCAACGTCGACTATGCCGCGAAATATATCGCCGCGCTCAAAGAACTCAAGGAAACCTTTTCACTGGGCGGAGAGATAACCGTTATGGAGGTCGCGCGTGACCGCGAGGTCTTCGTGCTCAAAAAGCCCGAGGACGATATCGAGCAGGACTGGATCGAGCTCAAAACCGTGCTTGATAGCGCAGCGGATAAATTCATAGCAGCAAGAGCGTCTGAGGGAGCGAGAATAGAAGCCGATCTGTGCGCCAAAATGGAGCACATAAAGGAAAACGTTGCCGAGATCGAGCGCCTTTCCGCAGAGGATATAGACGGTTACCGCGCACGTCTTGAAGAAAAGCTGAAGGCGGTGCTGGCGGACAACAACGTCACCGTCGACGAAAACAGAATTCTGACCGAATGTGCCATATACGCAGACCGTGCCGCGATCGACGAGGAGATAGTTCGCCTGAAATCACATTTCTGCGCGTTTTACGACTACCTTAAGAGTGAGGAACCGGTTGGCAGAAGCCTTGATTTTCTCATTCAGGAAATGAACCGCGAGACGAACACGATCGGCTCTAAATGCGGCAACTCGAGGATAGCGCATCTCGTGGTCGAGATCAAGACCGAGATCGAAAAGCTCCGCGAGCAAGTGCAGAATATCGAATAACAGTGGGGGACGGATATGAAATTCATCAACATAGGATACGGCAATATGGTTGCCGCCCACAGAATAATCACCCTGACGGGTCCCGAATCGTCACCGATCAAAAGGCTTATTCAGGATGCCAAGGACACGGGCAGAATTATCGACGCCACCTGCGGCAGAAAGACTCGCGCGGTAATAATCACCGACTCTGACCACGTGATACTTTCCGCGCTTCAGACCGAGACAGTCGCAAACAGACTTTCCGGCGATTCCGATGTCATTGACGACGAGGACGAGGACGAGTAACGCACAAAAACACATAAATTTGAAAATTATATGAGCCGCAAAGGCGGCAGAATGGAGAAATTATATGCTTTATCCTACGATCAACGAGCTTACAAAGGGCAAGTATAACCGCTACGAGCTTTCCTTGGCGACCGCAAGATGCGCGCGTATCGTCACCGACGAATACGTTAAGCAGAGAGAGGATGCCGAGAAGTCGCAGACGGGCAATAAGGAGACCGATAAGCCCATCAATACGCTTATTAACAAGGAGCTTCGCGACGAAAAGGCGGTCAAGACCGCAATCAGAAGAATTCACGACGGAGAGTACGTGATCGTTCGTCGTCCCGAGGGTTATGTTTACGAGACCGCCAAGGAAGAAGAGGCAGTCGAGGAGCCGATCGATTTCAAGAAGATGTTTGCAGAAGACGCAGGCGACGATGAGGACGAGATAGAGTCCGAGGAAAACTGATTTTTAATATTACGTAGGCGCGGCTCGATCTCGGGCGGCGCCATACGGCTTTTTTGACGGATGTTTTTCAGGACTTAAAGACTAACAAACAACAGAAAGGAGAAAGCGCGTGGAAACCAAGACCTACGAATACGCAAGCGTTTATTTGCTTGATAATCCGTACTGCATCGACTGCACCTACGACTATTTTATACCGCTTGAGCTTCGCGGTGAGATATACGCAGGTAGATTCGTTGCCGTGCCGTTCGGCAGAGGCAATCGCAAGCAAATGGCGGTAGTCAAGGAGCTTTTGCATTGTCCATCGTTTCGTGAGGCAAAGCCGATAGCCGAGGTGTGTTCCGACCGCCCTGGTCTTGATGGCGAGATGCTTTCTCTTTGCGAGTATATGAAGGAGCAGTGGCTCTGTACCTTCGGCGAGGCGGTAAGATGCGTTATGCCGTCGAGCGTGCTCGGAAAAATGACGGAATTTTATTACGCCGTCGGCACGAAGGGTCCCAACGCATCTTCGGGCTTTGATCCGGGCGATCTTTTCGTGTACGACTATCTGTGCTCCACAGGCGGAAAAAGCCTTGATTCCTTAAAGGCAAAATTCGGGGCAGCGGTTGCGGAAGCCGCAACGAAAAAGCTACTTGCCAAGGGTATGGTGCGCAGGGAGCTCGTTATGGGCAAAACTATGTCCGAGGCGTGCGAGAGCTATTACGCGCTTGCAATAGATGCCGAGGAGTGCAAGAGCTTGCTTGAAAGCACAAAGCTTCGCTCTGAAAAACAAAAAGCGATACTTAGAGAGCTTTTAAAATCTCCCGAGCCCATATTTGCAGATCGATTGATAACTGAGCTTGAGGTAACCAAGGCGCAGCTTGATGCACTTGTCAAAAAAGGACTTATAACGCTTGAAAAGCGACGCGTATGGAGAAAATCATACGACTCACAGATCGAAGAAAAGATCGAATATAAGCTCAACGCCGAGCAGACCGAGGCGTTGAATATAGTAAAATCCAAGCTTGATGAAAACGAAGCGAGAGCAATATTGCTCCACGGGGTCACGGGAAGCGGAAAGACCAGCGTTATCATCGGCGCGATCGACGAAGCGCTTGCGCAGGGCAAGGGCGTTATTATGCTCCTTCCCGAGATCGCGTTGACACCGCAGACGCTTAAGATCTTCAACTCGCGCTACGGCGACAGGATCGCCCTCGTCCATTCGGGACTTTCGGCAGGGGAGAGATATGACTCTTTTGCAAGGATCAGAGACGGTGAGGCAGACCTCGTCATAGGCACTCGCTCCGCGATCTTCTCGCCCGTTAAAAATCTCGGACTTGTCATCATCGACGAGGAGCATGAGACCACCTATAAATCCGACACATCCCCAAAGTATCACGCGAGAGATATCGCAAGATGGCGTTGTGCGAAGAACAACGCAGTACTCTTGCTTGCTTCCGCAACTCCATCGATAGAGAGCTATACCAAGGCTGTGAACGGTCAGTACACCCTTGTAAAGCTCAAGGAGCGCTACGGCGGAGCCGAGCTTCCCGAGGTCAAGATCTGGGATATGCGAAACGAGCACAAAGACGGAAATCAGTCGCCGATCGGTACGCTTTTAAAGGAAGAACTGAAAAACACGGCAGACCGCGACGAGCAGGCCGTTCTGTTTTTGAACCGCCGAGGATACAATACCTCGGTCAGCTGTAAATCCTGCGGCGAGACGCTCGTCTGTCCCAACTGCTCGATCTCAATGAATTATCACACCCGCCGCGGCGGCTACGATAACGGCTTTTTGTTCTGTCATTGGTGCGGATATAAGACCGCAGTTCCTGCAAAATGTCCATCCTGTAGCTCCGAGCATTTGGTAAAGATAGGCTTCGGAACGCAAAAGATAGAGCAGGAGCTCGAACAGCTTCTCCCTGACAAAAAGATCTTAAGAATGGACGCCGACAGCACCTCTGCGAAAAATTCGCTCGACGAGATCCTCACGGAGTTCAAGGAGCGCCGTGGTGACGTGTTGCTCGGCACACAGATGGTTACAAAAGGGCATGATTTTCCCGACGTGACCCTCGTCGGAGTCCTGCTTGCCGATATGTCACTCTATATGGACGACTATCACGCGAACGAGCGCACCTTTTCAATGCTGACTCAGGTCATCGGACGCGCAGGCAGATCGAAGAAAAAGGGAACGGCAATAATTCAGACCAACAATCCCGATAACGATACCATCAAGCTCGCCTGCAAGCAAGACTACGAGACCTTCTACGCCTCGGAGATCAGACTCCGTAAGCTGCTCGTCTTCCCGCCCTATTGCGACATCGCGCTTTTGACACTCACAGGAGCTGACGAAAAGCAAGTGCTCGTCAGCGCAAAGGTGCTAAGGCAGGAAATAGATAAGCTTGCCGTCCTCGATTTCAAGGACGTTCAAATGATAGTCTTCGGGCCCTTCGAGTCGCCCGTCTATAAGGTCGAGAAAAAATACCGCATGCGGATCGTCATCAAATGTAGACTTAACCGCCGTAGCCGTGAGCTCTTCTCAAAGCTACTCACCGACTTCGGCAAAAACGGACAGTCCAAAGTCAACCTCTCCGTAGATTTCAACCCGTCTGGATTATGATGGGCGAGACGAGGGGGAACTTTTTGGAAAAAAGCTTCGGGCCCATACCTATAGAAAACTCCTCAACCTTGACTTTAAAGAGTTTTGCAAATATAAAGTGACCGAATTCGTGAA